>JASCNZ010000064.1 GCA_029959905.1 Microbacteriaceae bacterium PS02344 | reverse complement strand
AACCCTCGCCCCGCCCAACTCCCCGTCCCGACGCACAACTCCCCGTCCCGACGCCCAACGCCCCGTCCCGACGCACAACTTCGGAGTGGTGGGCCGACACGCCGGAGGTGGATGCCGCGGCCCGGCGTGTCTCGCCGAAACTCCGAAGTTGGGTCGCGGGCGGGGTGGACTCCGAAGTTGTGTGGGGGTGGGGGCGGGCGACTCTGTGCCTCCGGTCCTGAGTTGTAGGTGGGAGGGAGCCGGCGGTTGGGCGGGAGCGCGCGGGCTGGGTGGGGCGGGAGCGCGCGGGCTGGGTGGGGCGGGAGCGCGCGGGCTGGGGCGGGAGCCGGCGAGGGGGTCCGGTCTAGGCGGCGCCGAGGAGGCGCACGCGGCAGGCGAGCTCGACGGCGAACCGCGCGTCGGGGTCGGCGAGGTCGATGCCGAGCAGGTCGCGGATGCGGCGCATGCGGTACCCCACCCCGTTCGGATGCAGGTTCAGCTCACGCCCCGCGTGCACGAGCGACCCCTCGTGGGCGAGGTACACGAGCAGCGTGCGCACCGACTGCAGCGCCCGCTCCGCGCCGAGCTCGTCGAGCGGTCGCAGGATGTCGCGCAGCAGCTCGCGGCTGATCGGCGACGCGTACACGTCGAGCAGCACGCGCCGCAGCCCGGTGACATCGGTGAGCTCGACCCCGCCGAGACGTCCGGCCGCGATGGCCGACTCGGCGGCGATGCGCGCTTCGGCCGCCGACTGCCGCAGTCCGAGGGCGCCGACCTGCGGGGTGCCGAGTCCGAGCGTGTAGGCCCAGTCGCCGCCGGCCAGCTCGCGGGCGCGCTGCTGGATGCGCTCGGCGACTTCGCGCACGCGCCGCTGGTGGTCGCCGGCGCCGTGCTCTTCGGTGCACACCAGCATGAGGTCGTCCTGCAGGAAGGCGGCGTGCCACAGTTCGTCGCGCGCCTCGACGAGCTGCAGCGAGAACAGCTCGAGCGCGGGCTGCACGCTGCGCGGGGCGCGGGCGTCGGGGTCGCTCGGCCGCGTCGGCGACAGCCAGGCCACGACGTGCGACTGCGGCAGGGGAAGGCCGAGACGCGCGGCCTGCGCGACGAACCCCTCGGCGCGGGTGGCGTCGGCGAGCACCAGTTCGACGAGCAGGTCGGCGCGCGATTGCGTCGGGGCGTAGCGGTCGCGGCTCTGACGCTGCGCGACGCGCGACAGCAGTGAGGCGATCACGGGCAGCGAGACCTCGGTCGCCCCGTCGGTGCGCGCGGCGACGAGGCGTCCGATGAGCACCTCGCCGATGAAGACGGCGTCGGTGTCGCTCCACGTCACGGCCGGGTCGGGTTCGACCGTGAGGGGGATGCCGAGCGCACCGCTCGCGACGGTCAGGATGCTCGCGGTGGTGCTCTCGGCGGATGCCGCGGCCTCGGTGGCGAGCGCGATGGCCTGCGCGCCGCGCATCATCGCCTCGGAAGCGCCGCCCGAGATCGCCCGGTCGATGGTCTTCGCGAGTTCCGCTGCCCCGATGTCGACGGCCGAGAACACGGGGACGGCGCCGCGTTCCGCGAGCACCCGCGCGGTCTCCGCGAGGGTGAGCGTCGAGGTGAAGACGAGCCCGGCGAGGCCGCGGGCGCTCGCCTGGCGGATGGCGACATCGATGCGGAAGGGCGGGGGCTGCTCATCGGCCGTGATGATCGCCAGCGTGCCGGCCGCGAGCCCGTCGAGCCGGTCGACCGCGGCGAGGTCGACCCGGTCGACGATCCGGTCGTCGACCGGGCCCGCGTGCCGGCGGAGGCCGAGCCGGTCGGCGTCGGAGACGAGGTCGCGCAGTGCGTACTGTGCCATGAGCACAGTATTGCGGGAAACACTGGCCGTACGGAACATTGTCGTCGTCTCGCGCCGTCCGTAACGTGAACGCATGGCCCAGACTTCCTCCGTCGCACGCACCGCGTCGACGATCACCGAGATCACGGCAGACGACATCGCCGCCCTCGGCGTCGGCACGGCGATCTTCGGCACGGGCGGCGGCGGCGCCGTCTACACCTCGCAGCTCATGGTCGAGAACGCCCTGCGCGAGCACGGCCCGGCGCGTCTCGTGCGGGTCGACGACCTCGGTCCCGACGACGTCGTCATCCTCATGTCGGGCATCGGCGCACCGACCGTCGGCATCGAGATGCTGTCGGCGACGGGGCAGATCCACGCCCTGCTCGCCGAAGCCGAGCGGCTGCTCGGGCGCAAGGTCACCACGCTGATGGCGGCCGAGATCGGCGGCGGCAACGGCGTGCAGCCCATCGGCTGGGCGGCCCGCCTCGGGCTCCAGGTGCTCGACGCCGACGGCATGGGCCGCGCGTTCCCCGATGCGGCGATGGTCGCGATGAACGTCGCGGGGGTCCCCTGCGCCTGGGCGGTGCAGAGCGATGTCGTCGGCAACATCTCGGTGATGAAGACCGTCGACCTGCACTGGCTCGAGCGGCACGCCCGTGCGTTGACCGTCGCCAGCGGCTCGATCTGCATCGGCGCGCACTACCCGATGACCGCCGACCTCGTGAAGGGCGCGGTCATCGAGGGCACGGTGAGCGCCGCCATCCGCGTCGGGCACGCCCTGCTGTCGTCGTCCGACCCGGTGAACGCCGTCGCCGCCGAGCTCGATGCCCGCGTGCTCCTGACGGGCAAGATCTCCGACCTCGACCGCCGCACGGTCGGCGGGTTCGTGCGCGGGTCCGTCACCATCACCGGCACCGGCGCCGACCGGGGCCGACTGCAGCGTCTCGAACTGCAGAACGAGAACCTGCTCGTGCTCGAAGACGGCGAGGTGCTGGTGAGCGTGCCCGACCTCATCACGATCATCGACGCCGAGACGGGGCACGCGATCACCACCGAGATGCTGCGCTTCGGCCAGCGGGTGTCGGTTCTCGCCTGGGCGTGCGACCCGATCTGGCGCACCCCGCGGGGCCTCGAGCTCGCCGGCCCCGCCGCCTTCGGCTACGACCTCCCCTACGTCCCCTTCGAAGGAGCGACCCGATGACCGCGCGCGACCTCTCCATCGGCGTCGACGTCGGCGGCACCAACACCGACGCGGTCGTGCTCGACGGCGACGGACAGGTGCTCGCGTGGACCAAGCGCGCGACCACCGCCGACATCACGAGCGGCATCCGCGCCAGCATTCGCGACGTGCTCGCCACTATCGGCGACGACCGCTCCCGCGTCTCGCGCGTGATGCTCGGCACGACCCACGCGACGAACGCCATCGTGCAGCGGCGCCAGCTCGACCGGGTCGCGATGATCCGCCTCGGCGCGCCCGCCGCGACCGAATACCCGCCGCTGACCGGGTGGCCGGACGACCTCGTGGGCATGGTGCTCGCCGGGTCGGCCATGCTCGGCGGCGGCCACATGGTCGACGGCACTCCCATCTCGCCGCTCGACCGCGACGGCATCCTGCGCTTCATCGACGGCCTCGAGAGCTTCGACGCGATCGCCGTCGCCGGCATCTTCAGTCCCTCGTCGCCCGACCAGGAGCTCGAGGTCGCCGACCTGCTGCGCGGTCACCTGGGTCAGGACGCCCGCGTGTTCCTCAGTCAGGACATCGGCCCCACCGGGCTGCTCGAACGCGAGAACGCCACCGTGCTGAACGCGGCGCTCTACAGCGTGGCCCGCTCGGTGACCGAGGCGCTCGTGACCGTCGTCGCCGAGGAGGGCCTCGACGCGACCACGTTCTTCGCCCAGAACGACGGCACGCTGATGTCGCTCGACTACGCCGCGCAGTACCCGGTGCTGACCATCGGCTCGGGCCCGGCGAACTCGATCCGCGGCGCCGCCTACCTGTCGGGCCACGACGACGCGATCGTGATCGACGTCGGCGGCACGACCTCCGACCTCGGCGTCGTGGTGGGCGGCTTCCCGCGGGAGTCGACACTGCCGCGCGAGATCGGCGGGGTGCGTACGAACTTCCGCATGCCCGACATCCTCAGCGTCGGCATCGGCGGCGGCACGATCGTCGATGTCGCGTCCGGTCGCGTGGGCCCCGACTCCGTCGGCTACCGCATCGATCCGGAGGGACTCCTGTTCGGCGGCTCCACGCCGACGCTGACGGATGCCGCGGCGCTGAGCGGTCGGCCGGTGGCGGGTCGCACCCTTCCGGCGCTGCCCGCGGCCACCACCGAGGCGCTCGAACGGGCACTCGACGTCGTCGCCGACCGGCTCGAGGAGGCCGTCGAGCGGCTGTCGCTCGGCCGGATGGACATCCCCCTCGTCGTCGTCGGCGGGGGAGGGTTCCTCGTGCCGGACACGCTGGCGAGCGCCGGACGCATCCTGCGGCCCGACCACGGCGGCGTGGCCAACGCGGTCGGTGCGGCGATCTCGCTCGCGGGCGGTCGAGCCGACCAGATGGCCCCGATGGGCGACCGCGACCGTGCGATCGCCGAGGCATCCGAAGCGGCGATCGCCAAGGCCATCCAGGCCGGCGCCGACCCGCTGCAGGTGTCGGTCGTCGAGGTGCTCGAGACGCACGTTCCCTACACCACCCAGCCCACCGTCAACGTGACCGTCAAGGCCGCCGGTCCCCTCGCCCGGCTCTCGGCCGAGGTCCCCGTCCGCTGAACCCGACACACAGCACCACCCTCACCCGAATCCAGGAGATCGCTATGAAACGCAGTACCGCAGTACCCGTGGCCGCCGCTCTCTCCGTCCTCGCACTGACGCTGACGTCGTGTGCGGGCTCGTCCGACTCGTCCACCCCGTCCGAGGGCGACTACGTCTCCGGGGGCACCTTCGTGACCGCCGTCGGCGATGACCCGGGCGACCTCAACCCGCTCAAGGCGGTCTCGCCCGACACGTTCGCGGTCGTGAGCCTCGCCTACGAGTCGCTGATCGCGGTGACCGCCGAGGGCGATCTCGTGCCGTGGCTCGCCGAGAGCTGGGAGGAGACCGGCACCGAGGTCGTCTTCACGCTGAAGGACGGCATCACCTGCACCGACGGCTCCGAGTTCACGGCGCAGACCGTCGCCGACAACCTCAACTACAACGCGAACCCCGACAACGCCACGTTCTCGTACGGTTCCGTCATCGACGAGACCGTCTCTGCGACGGCCGACGGCAACACGGTCACCGTGACCAGCACGGCCAACAACCCGTTCCTCGCGGTCAACGTCGGCACCATCATGCTCGTGTGCGACACGGGCCTCGCCGACCCGAGCATCCTGTCGGACTCGACCGACGGCACGGGCCTGTTCGGGCTGAGCGACATCAAGCCGGGCGACACGTACACGTTCACCAAGCGCGACGACTACACGTGGGGCCCGGATGACGTGACGAGCGAGACGGCGGGTCTTCCCGACACGATCCAGGCGCGCGTCGTCACCGACGAGAGCACCGCGGCGAACCTGCTGGTCTCGGGCGAGATCAACGCCGCCACGATCTCGGGTGCCGACCGCGCCCGTCTCGACGGTGCGGGCCTCACCCACACGGGCGTGCGCAACCCGGTGGGCATGATCCTGTTCAACGAGAAGGAGGGGCGTCCGTTCTCCGACCCGCTCGTGCGCGAGGCGCTGTCGATCGCGATCGACCGCGACGAGGTCGGAACGGTGATCGCCGACGGCGAGGCGCTGCCTTCGGAGTCGCTCGTCACCAAGAACCCGCTGCTGTGCGTGGCCGACGGCCCCAAGTGGGAGCTGCCAGACACCGACCTCGACCGTGCGGCCGAGCTGCTCGACGAGGCCGGCTGGGTCGAGGGCTCCGACGGAAAGCGCGCGAAGGACGGGCAGCCGCTCACCATCAAGTTCGTCTACAACGCCCCCACCTCGACGCACGCCGCCGCCGCGGAGCTCGTCAAGGAGACGTGGGACGGACTGGGAGTCACCACCGAGCTGTTCGCGAACGATGCCGCGGCGTGGTCGGAGCAGCTGTGGTCGACGTTCGACTGGGACACCGGCTGGGTGCAGGTCGCCCCGGGCGGGCCGGTGGTGCTGTCGACGTTCTTCGACGGCGCGACGCCCGACCAGGGCGGTCTGAACTTCATGTGGGTCGACAACCCCGAGTACTCGGCTCTCGCCGCCGAGGCATCGAGCGCGACCCCCGAGGAGACCTGCGGCATCTGGCAGGACGCCGAGGCCGAGCTGATCAACCGCTTCGACGTGTTCCCGGTGACCGACAACATCCTGCCGACCTACCAGTCGGGTGCGGTCTTCGAGCAGCCGAACTACATCCAGCCCACCTCGATCCGGATGCTCGGCTGACATGACGACGACTCCTCCTCCCGCGACCGCCGAGGTGGTCGACACGACCACGGCCGCCCTGGCGGCGCGGGTGGAGGAGCGCCGTCTGCGGCGCGGACTCTCGCCGCGCACCGCCTTCCTGCTGCGCCGCCTCGGCCGGTTGGTGATCTCGCTGGCCGTGGTGATCGTCGCCTCGTTCCTGCTCATGTACCTCGTGCCCGGCGACCCGGTGCGCGCGGCGCTCGGTCAGAGCGCGACGCCGCAGCTCGTCGAGGCGACCCGCGCTCAGCTCGGACTCGACCGTCCGATGGGCGAGCAGTTCCTGCGCTTCATCGGCGGCCTCTTCACCGGTGATCTCGGCACCTCGGTGCGGTTGCAGCGGCCGGTGGCGGATGTTCTCGCGCAGCGCTTCCCGACGACGTTGCTGCTCGCGGTGCTGGCCTTCGTCATCGCCGTGGTCGGCGCGCTGCCGGCCGGCATCGGCGCGGCGGTGCTCGCCCGCTCGGGTCGTCGCCGTGGTCTGTCGATGACGTTGTCTGCGGTGCTCGGCATCCTGATCGCGGTGCCCAGCTTCCTCGTGGCGGTCGGTCTCATCTCGCTCTTCGCGGTGCAGCTCGGCTGGCTCCCCGCCGCCGGGTGGGGCAAACCCGCCGACGCGGTGCTGCCGGTGATCGCGCTCGCGATCGGTCCGATGGCCTACCTGGTGCGCATCGTGCAGGTCGAGATGCTCGCGGTGCTCGACACGACCTACATGACCACGGCACGGGCGAAGCGGCTGCCGCGACGCCTGCTCTACCTGCGCCACGCGCTGCCGAACATCGTCACGGCGTCGCTCACGGTCGGCGGACTCATCCTCGCCGGTCTCACGGCGGCGACCGTGCTCATCGAGACGGTGTTCGCCATCCCCGGCCTCGGCACCATCATGGTGTCGTCGGTCGGCGCCAAGGACTACCCGATGGTGCAGGGCGTCGTCATCGTCTACGCGCTCATCGTGCTGGGTGTGAACCTCGTGGTCGACGTCATCCTCGCCACCATCGATCCCCGCTCGTCGATCACGGAGGGCTGACCATGTCCGTGCGCAAGAAACTCCTCGCCCCCTCGGCGATCGCGGCCCTCGTCGGCGGTGCGCTGCTGATCTTCCTGGCCATCGCCGGGCCGACCGTGTGGGGTCAGGCGGCCGACACCACCGACGTCTCCTCGCGTCTGCTCGGCGCGAGCGCCGCGCATCCGTTCGGCACCGACGAGCTGGGCCGCGACATCTTCGCGCGGGTGCTCGTCGCGACCCGGCTGACGCTGCTGCTCACTCTCGGCGCCACGGCGATCGCCCTCGTCGGGGGCATCGTGTTCGGGCTCGTCGCCAGCATCCTGCCGAAGTACCCGCGGCGGTGGTTCACCGGCCTGCTCGACATCCTGCTCGCCTTCCCCTGGCTGCTGATGGTGCTCTTCTTCACCGTCATCTGGGGAGCGACGGCGACCGGCGCGATGCTCGCGATCGGGTTCGCCGGCATCCCCTCGTTCGCCCGTCTGGTCTACAACCTGGCCTCGTCGATCTCGGGTCGCGACTACGTGCGCGCCGCCCGCGTCGTCGGCGTCGGCCCGGTCGGCATTCTGCTGCGGCACGTGCTGCCGAACATCGCCAACCCCTTCTTCGTGAACGCGGCTGCGACCGCCAGCGTCACGCTGCTCTCGTTCGCGGGGCTGTCGTTCCTCGGGCTCGGGGTGCAGGCGCCCGCGTACGACTGGGGGCGGATGCTGCAGGAGGGCATTCTGCGCATCTACGTCAACCCGCTCGCCGCGGTCGGTCCGGGGATCGCCATCGTGCTCGCCGGACTCGTCTTCACGCTGCTGAGCGAAGCGGTCGCCGGGGGTCGCGGTGCCGGGTTCCGCGCCGTCGCCGCCCGCGCGGTCGGCGGCGTCGCGATCTCGTCGCGGCGACGCGAGCCCGTCCCGACGGCGACCGGGGGCGACGGCGACGTCGTCGCCGAGATCACCGACCTGCGCATCGCCTTCCCCACCGCCGATGGCGGCACGATCGAACGGGTGCGCGGCGTCGACCTGCGCGTGCGCGCGGGCGAGATCGTCGGCATCGTGGGCGAGTCGGGGTCGGGCAAGTCGCTCACCGCGATGGCGCTCGCCGGCCTGCTCGGCGACGACGCCCGCATCACCACCTCGGCGCACCGCTTCGACGACATCGACATGACGCGGCCGCTCACCGCAGCGGATCGCTCCCGGCTGGGGGTCGAGCTCGGCATGATCTTCCAAGACCCCCTGACCTCGCTCAACCCCGCGCTCACCATCGGGCGCCAGCTCACCGAGGTGCCCGAGGTGCATATGGGCATGAAGCCGGCCGAGGCCCGCGCCCGTGCCGCCGACGCGCTCGGCGCCGTCGGGATCGCGGATGCCGCGGCGCGGCTGAAGCAGTACCCGCACGAGTTCTCGGGCGGCATGCGTCAGCGGGCGATGATCGGCATGGCGCTGACCGGGCGGCCGAAGCTCATCGTCGCCGACGAGCCCACCACGGCGCTCGACGTGACCGTGCAGCGCCAGGTGATGGGCGTGCTGCACCGCGCACAGGAGGAGACCGGAGCGGCGATCGTGTTCATCTCGCACGACATCGCCCTCGTCTCGGCGTTCTGCGACCGGGTGATCGTCATGAAGGACGGCCGCATGGTCGAGAGCCTCGCCGCCGACCGCATCCGCGACGACGCGCAGCACCCGTACACGAAGGCGCTGATCGCCTGCCTGCCCGACATGACCAGCGACCGCACGCGTCCGCTGCCGGTCATCCCGCCCGAGCTCGTGCCCGAGGCGCTCGACGAGGCGACGCCGCAGACCGACCCGCAGGATGCCCGTGAGGGCGCACTCGAGAAAGAGGTGCCGGTGTGAACGCGCTCGAGATCACGGACCTCGCGGTCCGCTACGGCCGCACCCGCGTCGTCGACCGGGTGAGCCTGTCGGTGCCGAAGGGGCGCACCGTCGGACTCGTCGGCGAGTCGGGGTCGGGCAAGAGCACGATCGCGGCCGCAGCCGTCGGGCTGGTGCGGCCCGAATCGGGGTCGATCCGCGTCGACGGTGTCGAGGCGACCGGCGGGGGAGCGGCGGCCCGGCGGGCGCGGCGGCGCATGCAGCTCGTGTTCCAGGACCCGTTCTCGGCGCTCGACCCGCTCATGCCCATCGGCGACTCCATCGCCGAGGCCCTGCGCGCCACCGGCCGCCGCTGGACCCGCGCCGAACGGATCGCGCGGGTGCGGCAGCTGCTCGCGCAGGTGCACCTCGACCCCGATCGAGCCGGCGAGCGCCCCGGTGCCTTCTCGGGCGGGCAGCGCCAGCGCATCACCATCGCTCGTGCGTTGGCCGGTGAACCATCGGTGCTCATCGCCGACGAGGTCACGAGCGCGCTCGACGTGTCGGTGCAGGGCGCGATCCTCAATCTGCTGCGCGAGGTGCAGCAGGAGCTCGGCCTCTCGATGCTCTTCATCTCGCACAACCTCGCCGTCGTGCGGTACATCAGCGACGAGGTGTGCGTCATGCGCCATGGCAGTCTGGTGGAGGCCGGCCCCACCGAGGCGTTGCTCGACAGCCCGGCCGACCCCTACACGCGGGACCTGCTCGACGCGGTGCCCGTTCTCGGCGAGAGGATGCGATTCTGATGGGTGCGGGTTCTGGATCGGGGTTCGACGGCGGCTTCGGGGACGAGGCGGAGGCGCTGCGCGCGCACCTGACCGCCGTACGGCGCGAGCTGCACGGGGCGGTGGAGATCGGACTCGACCTGCCGCGCACGCAGGAGATCCTGCTGCGCGAACTCGAGGGACTCGGGCTCGAGATCACGACCGGCGCCTCGCTGTCGTCGATCACGGCCGTGCTGCGCGGCGGGCGTCCCGGTCCGGTCGTGCTGCTGCGCGGCGACATGGACGGGCTGCCCATCGTCGAGGCATCCGGCCTGCCGTTCGCCTCGACATCGGGCGCGATGCACGCGTGCGGGCACGACCTGCACATGGCCGGTGTGCTCGGAGCGGTGCGCCTGCTGTCGTCGCGCCGCGACGAACTCCCCGGCACGGTCGTGTTCATGTTCCAGCCCGGCGAGGAGGGTCAGGCCGGCGGGCGCATCATGATCGAGGAGGGCGTGCTCGACGCGGCGGGGGCGCGACCCGTCGCCGCGTATGCGCTGCACGTCGACAGCGCCACGCCGCGGGGGCAGCTCGTCACTCGCGAAGGCGCGATGATGGCCAGCGCCAGCGCGCTGCGCCTCACGCTGCATGGCACGGGCGGGCACGCCGCCTTCCCGCAGCTGGGCGTCGATCCCGTGCCGGTCGCCGCGCAGCTCATCCTCGCGGTGCAGACCTTCGCCGCCCGGCGCCTCCCGGCGACCGACCAGGCCGTGATCTCGATCACGCGCCTCAGCAGCGACTCCGAGGCGAGCAACGTGCTGGCCGCGACGGTGTTCCTCGAGGCGAACATCCGCACCCTGTCGATGCAGACGCTCGACACGGTGCGCGAGCAGCTGCCGGTCATGCTGGCCGGCATCGCCGAGGCGAACGGATGCCGGGTGGAGTCGGAGTTCATCGCCTCGTACCCGGTCACCTACAACGACCCCGCCGAGACGCGCGAGGTCCTGGCCGTGCTCGACGAGCTCGTGGGCGAGGAGCGCGTGACGCGGCTCCCCGCTCCGTCGATGGCCTCGGAGGACTTCTCGTACGTGCTGCAGGAGGTGCCGGGCGCGCTCGTGTTCGTCGGCGCCGCGCCCGACTCCGGGCCGATGCCGCTGCACTCCGAGCACGCGATCTTCGACGACGAGGTGCTGCCGCTGCAGGCATCCGTGCTCGCCGAGCTCGCCTGGCGCCGCCTCGTCCGCGGCTGATCCGCGGCTGATCCGCGGCTCGCCGCGTCGGCCCGCTCGCGTTGCGGAGGAGATCTCGCGCAGCGCAGGACCGAATCCAGCGGATGCTCCTGCGGAACGCGAGAACTCCTTCGTTGCGTGGCACCCTCCCTCTCGCCGGCTGCGCAGCGGCGGGAGGGAGAGCCGACCGTGTGACCCTGGCGTGCAGAGCCATGCCGAGACTTCAGGTGTGGCTTACCGATACATAGGCCCGCGGTCGCCGCGCTGACAGGCTGGATCGCACCCGGCGTCAGCGGAGACGCCGGTGGAAGGGAACGCACTCATGACCTCGGCATCCACCGCCTCGCGCGACGACGTCACGACCGGGAGGTCGCAGATCCGCACGATCGTCGCCTCCAGCGTCGTCGGCACGACCGTCGAGTGGTTCGACTTCTTCGCCTACTCGACAGCGGCCGCGCTCATCCTCAACAGCCTGTTCTTCCCCGACTACGACCCGCTCGTCGGCACCATCCTGGCGTTCGGCGGTATCGCGGTCGGCTACTTCGGCCGCCCGCTCGGGTCCATCGTGTTCGGGCACTTCGGCGACCGGATCGGACGCAAGCGGATGCTCGTCATCTCGCTCGTACTCATGGGTGTCGCGACCTTCCTCATCGGCCTCCTGCCGACGTACGCCGCGATCGGGGTGGCCGCGCCGATCCTGCTCATGGTGCTGCGGTTCGTGCAGGGATTCGCCCTTGGCGGCGAGTGGGGCGGTGCGGTCCTGCTCGTCGTCGAGCACGCCGAGCCGCGCAAGCGCGCGTTCCTCGGCAGCTTCCCGCAGGTGGGCCTCGCGCTCGGCCTCACCCTCTCGACGCTGGTGTTCCTGCCCCTCGTCGCCCTGCCGGGTGACGCGTTCCAGACGTGGGGCTGGCGCGTGCCGTTCCTCATCAGCGCCGTGCTCGTGCTCGTGGGCCTGTTCATCCGGCTGAAGATCACCGAGACGCCCGAGTTCGAGAAGATGCGCGACGCGGGCAAGGCCGCACGCGTGCCGCTGTGGGAGACCCTCAAGACCCACCCCGGTCAGGTCATCCTCGCGGCGCTGAGCTTCGCCGTCATCGGCGCCGTGTTCTACATGCTGTTCACGTTCAGCCTCACCTACGGCACCCAGTTCGTCGGTCATACGCAGCCCGAGATGCTGACGATCGCAACGATCTGCTCGGTGCTGGCGCTCGGCGGTCTGCCGCTCGCCGGACGGCTGGCCGACCGGTTCGGCGTCGCGCAGGTGTTCGCGACCGGCACGATCCTCTCGGTGCTGCTCGCGTTCCCCGCGTTCTGGCTGATCGACACCGGCAGCCTTGTCGCGGCCTACGTCGCGTATATCGCGACGACCATCGGGTTCTGCGCGACGTACGGCACGCTCGGCGTGCTGTACGCCCAGGCCTTCGACGTGCGCATCCGTTACACGGGCATGTCGCTCGCGCTCGGCATCGGCACGATCGCGGGGTCGGCCTTCGTGCCGATCATCTACCTCGAGCTGCTCGACGTGTTCGGCGGCTCGTGGGCCATCGCGCTCTACATGGTGGTCGCCGGCCTCGTCACCCTCGTGTCCGTCTCGCTGCTGCACCGCCTCACCCGGCGCTCCGCCCGTGCCTCGGCATCGCCGACGGCATCCGTCCCGGAAGGATCCCCCCGATGATCGACGACGCCACCCGCGCCCTGCTCGGCAGTCTCGGAGGGGTGGATGCCGCGCCCGGCTCCCTCGCCGGGGTGGTGGTGCTCGACGTGACGCGCGTCGTCGCGGGGCCGTACTGCTCGATGATCCTCGCCGACCTCGGTGCGACCGTCATCAAGGTCGAGAACCCCGACGACCCCGACTACACGCGCACCTTCCCGCCGATGCTGCCGCGCGACGGCGCCGAGCCGCTCAGCGGATTCTTCGCGCAGTACAACCGCAACAAGCTCGGGGTCACACTCAACCTCAAGAGCCCGGGTGCCGCCGACGTGCTCGACCGGCTCGTGGAACGCGCCGACGTGCTGGTCGAGAACTTCCGCCCCGGCACGATGGATCGCCTGGGCCACGGCTACGAGCGTCTGCGCACCGTCAATCCGAAGCTGGTGTACGCGGCGCTCAGCGGCTACGGGCAGTCGGGCCCGTACCGGCTGCGGCCCGCGTACGACAACAGCGCACAGGCGACCGGCGGACTGTGGTCGATGAACGGCGACGCCGACGGCGCGCCCACCCGCGTCGGCACGATCATCGGCGACCTCGCCGCGAGCCTCTACGGCGTGATCGGGGTACTCGCGGCACTGCGGCACGCCGAGCAGACCGGCGAGGGGCAGCTCGTCGATATCTCGCAGCAGGACTCGGTGCTCACCCTCACCGAGAACGCCGTCGTGTCGTACACGGTCGACGGCATCGTGCCGAAGCCGCTCGGCAACCAGCATCCGTTCGTGCGCCCCTACGAGCTGTTCCCGTGCGCCGACGGCTTCGTGTTCTTCGGCGGCTACACCGACAAGTTCTGGCGCATCTCGTGCGAGACGTTCGGCAGCCCCGCCGACTGGGACGAGAACCCCGACCTGCACACCATGGCGACGCGTTTCGACGCCGAGGTCTACCAGGAGCGGGTCAAGCCGATGGTCGTGCGCTGGTTCGCCGACCGCACCAAGGCCGAGCTCGAGACGCTCGCCGGCGACCTCGTGCCGCTCAGCGCGGTGAAGGACATCGGCGAGGTCGTCGAGGACCCGCAGATCGCGGCGCGCGACATGATCGTCGAGGCGGAGTACCCCGGCTACGGATCGCTGCGCACCTTCGGGTCGCCGGTGAAGCTCGACCGCACGCCGCCGCGGACCGCCGGTCTCGCCCCCGACACCGGCGAGCACACCGACCGGGTGCTCGGCGAGCTGCTCGGCTACTCGGCCGACGATGTCGCAGCCCTGCGGGCGGGCGGCACGATCTGATGGGCATCCGTCTCGACCGCTCGAGCGGCATCGGCGTCATCACGATCGACCGCCCCGAGAAGCTCAACGCGCTGACCCTCGCGATGTACGACGAGCTCGGCGCCGCCTTCGCCGAGGTGCGCGACGACCCGCGCATCGGCGTGGCCGTGCTGACCGGCGCGGGGGAGCGGGCGTTCTGCGTCGGCGCCGACCTGGGCGAGTCGATCCCCGCTCTCACCGAGGAACGCTTCGACATCAGCGAATGGGATGCTGCGCACCAGAAGCACTCGACGCTCGAGAAGCCCGTGGTCGCCGCGATCAACGGCCTGTGCCTGGGCGGAGGCTTCGAGATCATGCTCTCGACCGACATCCGCCTCGCCGCGGCCGAGGCGCAGTTCGCCCTGCCCGAGACCGGGGTGGGCGTGGTGCCGGCGGGCGGCACGCTCGTGCGGCTGATCCGGCAGATCCCCTACGCCTTCGCGATGGACCTCATGCTGCGCGGCGACCGCATCGACGCCGAGACCGCGCTGCGGTACGGGCTCGTGAACCGCGTGGTCGAGGCATCCGCCCTGCGCGACGAGGCGCTCGCCGTCGCCGAGCAGCTGCTCGCGAAGAGCGCCACGGCCCTCGCCACCGTGAAGCGCGCGGTGCGGGCGCTCGCCGACCTGCCCGAGTCCGAGGCCTTCCGCCTCGAAGCGGTGCTCGGTCAGCAGGCCTTCGCGAGCGACGACGCACGCGAAGGGCTCGCCGCCTTCGCCGAACGCCGCGCCCCCGTGTTCCCGTCCCGCGCCCCCACCTCCCCGTCCCGTGCCTGACCCTCCGCCGGTGTGTTCCCGTCCCGCGCCCCCACCTTCCCGTCCCGTGCCTAACCCTCCGCCCCCGTCCTGCCCTCCTCTCCGGAGCGGGATCAATATGTCGCGTTCAACGGCTCGAGAAGCTGACATATCGATCCCGCATGCGGAAAGGGGGGTGGGGGAGGGGGCGGGGGAGCCGGGGGCGGGGCGGGCTCAGGGCGTGCGGGACTCGGAGGTGGGGCGCTCGTCGGTGCTCAGCACGGCCATGAGCAACGAGTCGGCCCACTCGCCGTCCCAGAAGAGCGTGTGGCGCTGGCGTCCCTCGTGCCGGAAGCCCGCCTTCTCGTACGAGCGCACCGCGCGCGGATTGAACGAGAACACGTCGAGCGACACGCGGTGCAGTCCGATCGTGGCGAACGCGTGATCGAGCACGGCGGTGGTCGCTTCGGTGCCGTACCCGCGGCCGGGACGCCCCGGGAGCAGCGCGATGCGGAAGTTCATCGCCGCGTTCTCGTCGTCGAGCTCGTTCAGCACGATCTCGCCGAGGTAGTCGCCCGTGCCGGCGTCGAGGATGGCCCAATCGGCGCGGTCGTCGCGCGCACCCACCGCGGCGAGATGAGCCGCGACGGCATCGCGGGTGAACGTCGCCGTGGTGCCGGTCAGGCGCAGGGTCTCGGCGTCGGCGAGCCCGCGCATGACGTCGTCGAGGAACTCGGGTCCGAGCGCGACCAGGCGCAGGCGCGGCGTGTTGAGCGTCGCGGGGAACGAGAGGGCGGAGACGTCGACGCGGGGATCCTGCATCCCTCCACGCTATCCCCCGCCCCGCCCCGCCCCGCCCCACCTCCCACCCCCCCCGTCCCCCCCCCCCCCCCCCCCCCCCCCCCCCCCCCCCCCCCCCCCCCCCCCCC
>JASCNZ010000063.1 GCA_029959905.1 Microbacteriaceae bacterium PS02344 | reverse complement strand
AACCCCGGAAACCCACCCGGGGGACCCGGCGGCCCCATCCCCCCCTCACCCCGCGGCCCCCGCCCCCCACAGGGGCGGGGGGCCCTCGTCGTCTGTCGGAGGATCAGTCGCCGGCGAGCGACGCTGCGCCGATGATGCCGGAGTTGTTGCGGTGGATCGCCGGGACGATCGGCGTCTTGAGGTCGAGGAGCGGCAGGAAGTCGCCGGCGTTCTTCGACACGCCGCCGCCGACCACGAACAGGTCGGGGCTGAAGAGGAACTCGATGTGCGAGTAGAACGCCTGCAGGCGCTCCGCCCACTCCGACCAGGTCAGTCCCTCGCGCTCGCGCGCGGAGGTGGCCGCCCACTGCTCGACCGACTCGTACGTGCCGAAGTGCAGGTGGCCGAGCTCGGTGTTCGGCAGCAGTACGCCGTCGTAGAGGAACGCCGATCCGATGCCGGTTCCGAGGGTGGTGAGCAGGGTGAAACCCCGCACGTCGCGCGCGGCACCGTGGCGAGCCTCGGCGACACCCGCGGCGTCCGCGTCGTTGACGAAGACGATGTTGCGGCCCAGGCCGTCGCGGAAGAAGCGCTCGGCGTCGAAGTCGACCCATTCCTTCGAGACGTTCGCGGCCGAGAGCGTCTTGCCGCGCTTCACGATCGCGGGGAAGGCGACGCCCAGGGGCAGGGTCGACTCGTGCACATCCAGCGTCTTGAGCACGGTCTGCACGGCCTGCAGAACGTCCTGGGGCGACGCCCCTTCGGGGGTGGGGACGCGCACCCTGTCGGATGCCATGATGCCGTGCTCGAGGTCGACGATTCCCGCCTTGATCCCCGTGCCGCCGATGTCGACGCCGATCGCTTTTGCCATGATCCTCAGCATAGCGACAGGCTCTCGCGCCACTAGGATCGATGACATCAGACGAGGAAGGGACCGGCCATGTCCGACGGTGATGAGAAGTACTGGTACAACCTCGAGACGGGGGCGGTCGAGTTCGGCATGATCTCGCCGTCGGCGGACCGCGTGGGTCCCTTCGACACCGAGGCCGAGGCGGCCCGTGCCCCCGAGAAGCTGCAGGAGCGTGCGCGCGCCTGGGCCGACGAGGAGGCCGCCGAGTCGGGCTGGGACCAGAGGAAGGGCCAGGGCGCCGAGTGAGCATGGACAAGCAGAGGGACTTCGTCCTGCGGACGATCGAGGAGCGCGGCGTCAAGTTCGTGCGGCTCTGGTTCACCGACGTCATCGGCACCCTCAAGTCGGTCGCGATCGCGCCGGCCGAGGTCGAGGGCGCGTTCGCCGAGGGAATCGGCTTCGACGGCTCCGCCATCGAGGGGCTGACCCGCAGCTACGAGTCCGATCTGCTCGCGCAGCCCGATCCGACGACGTTCCAGACGCTGCCGTGGCGCGGCGAGATCGATCCGACCGCCCGCATGTTCTGCGACCTCACCACCCCCGACGGTCAACCGGCCGTCGCCGACCCCCGCCACGTGCTCAAGCGCACGCTGGCGAAGGCCGCCGACGCGGGGTTCACGTTCTACACGCATCCCGAGATCGAGTTCTACCTGCTGAAGTCGTCGACCTACGGACCGGAGGGTCCCGTTCCGGTCGACTCGGCCGGGTACTTCGACAATGTGCCGGGAGGCACCGCGCACGACTTCCGTCGGCGTTCGGTGCGGATGCTCGAAGACCTCGGCATCTCGGTCGAGTTCAGCCACCACGAGGGCGGCCCCGGCCAGAACGAGATCGACCTCCGGTACGCCGACGCGCTGACCACTGCGGACAACGTGATGACGTTCCGCACGGTCATCAAAGAGGTCGCGATCGAGCAGGGCGTGTATGCCACGTTCATGCCGAAGCCGCTCAGCGGTCATCCCGGCAGCGGCATGCACACCCACATGTCGCTCTTCGAGGGCGACCAGAACGCGTTCTACGAAGAGGGTGCGAAGTACCAGCTCTCCAAGACGGGGCGCCACTTCATCGCGGGTCTGCTGCGCCACGCCAACGAGATCTCGGCGGTGACCAACCAGTTCGTCAACTCCTACAAGCGGCTGTGGGGCGGAGACGAGGCCCCGAGCTTCGTCACCTGGGGCCACAACAACCGCTCGGCCCTCGTGCGCGTGCCCATGTACAAGCCGAACAAGGGGCAGTCGTCGCGTGTCGAGTACCGCGCTCTCGACTCCGCCGCGAACCCGTACCTCGCGTACGCTCTCATGCTCGCCGCGGGCCTGAAGGGCATCGAAGAGGAGTACGAGCTGCCTCCCGAGGCCGAAGACAACGTGTGGTCGCTCAGCGACTCCGAGCGTCGCGCGCTCGGGTACGCCTCGCTGCCGGCGAGCCTCGACCACGCGCTGGAGTACATGGAGGAGTCCGAACTCGTCGCCGAGACGCTCGGTGAGCAGGTGTTCAACTACGTGCTGCTCAACAAGCGCAAGGAGTGGGAGGCGTACCGCGGCCAGGTCACGCCGCTCGAGCTGAAGAACAACCTCGAGCTGCTCTGAGCCCGCGCATGGCCCGTCCGGACGATTCCGTTTCGCTGTCCGCGCTGGCCCGGCTCGGCTTCGATGAACTCGGTGAGGCCCGCGCTGCCCTCGCCGAACTCGCCGAGCTGGTCGGGCGCGATCGTGCGGCGCTGCTCGCCGGGGCGGACGCTGCCGATCCCGATGCGGCGGTGCGCGGCATGCTGCGCGTCGCACGTCGCGATGCGGGGCCTCTTGCCGAGCTCCTCGACGGCGGTGCCGCGCAGCAACGGGTCTGGCGGGTGTTCGGCGCCTCCGAGGGGCTCGCCGATTTCTTCCTCCGGCATCCGGCCGAGCTCTCCGTGCTGGCCGAAGCGTCCGACGCCCTGCCCGGACCCGAGGCCCTGCGCGAATCGCTGCTCGCCTCGGTGGGAGCCGTCGACGGGTTCGCTCGTGCCGGCGGTGACGACGAGGTGGTCGCCCTTCGGGTCGCGTACCGCCGTGCCCTCGCAGCGATCGCGGCCTTCGATCTCACGCGCACCGCCCCGGTCGAGGTCGTCGGAGACGTCGCGGCCGCGCTCGCAGATGCCGCGGGTGCGGCGCTGGAAGCCTCGCTCGCCGTGGCTCGTGCGCGCGTCGCCGAGACGACCGATCGTACGGAGGTGGCGGCGACGCGCCTGTCGATCATCGGGATGGGCAAGGCGGGGGCACGCGAACTCAACTACGTCAGCGACGTCGATGTCATCTTCGTCGCCGGCACGGCCGACGACGAGGTCGTGAGCGAGGCTCGGGCGGTCGACGTGGCCACCCGGCTCGCCCGGGAGACGATGCGCGGGCTGAGCGGCATCGAGACCGAGCCACCCCTGTGGGAGGTCGACGCGAACCTCCGCCCCGAGGGCAAGCAGGGCGCGCTCGTCCGCTCTCTCGCGTCGCACCTGGCGTACTACGACCGATGGGCGAAGAGCTGGGAGTTCCAAGCCCTGCTGAAGGCGAGACCGCTCGCCGGCGATCCGGTGCTCGGAGGCGACTACATCGCGGCCGTGCAGCCGAAGGTCTGGTCGAGTGCCGCACGCGAGAACTTCGTCGACAGCGTGCAGCGCATGCGCGAGCGCGTCACCGAGCACATCGATCCGCAGGATGCCGACCACCAGCTGAAGCTCGGACGTGGCGGACTGCGCGACATCGAGTTCACCGTACAGCTGCTGCAGCTCGTCCACGGACTCACCGACCCGACGTTGCGCACGCGGGGCACGCTCGACAGCCTCGAGGCCCTCGTCGAGGGCGGGTACATCGGTCGGGCCGAAGCGACGGCCTTCGCCGACGACTACCGCGTGCTGCGTCTGATGGAGCACCGACTGCAGTTGCGCGAACTCAGCCGCACGCACCTGATGCCCCGTACGCCCGACGGTCTGCGCGTGCTCGCGCGCGCGACGGTGCTCGCCGACGACGGTCCGGGGATCTGGGCGCGCTGGGAGGCGGTTCGCCGTCAGGTGCGCGACATCCACGTGCGTCTCTTCTACCGGCCGCTGCTGAGCGCCGTGGCGGCGCTGCCCGAGGGGGAGCGCTCGCTGTCGACCGCGCAGGCTCATGACCGTCTCGCGGCGATCGGCTTCCGCGACCCCGCCGGAGCGCTGCGCCACATCGGGGCACTGACCACGGGGCTGAGCCGCAAAGCCACGATCCAGCGCCATCTCATGCCGGTGATGGTGCGCTGGTTCGCCGACGGCAGCGACCCCGACTACGGCCTCATCGCCTTCCGGCGCATCAGCGAGCGACTCGGCAGCACGCACTGGTTCCTGCGGATGCTCCGCGACTCGTCGGGCGCGGCCGAGAGCCTCACCCGCCTGCTGTCGTCATCGCGCTACGTGGGCGAACTCATGGAGTGGATCCCGGAGTCGGTGGCGTGGCTCGACAGTGCCGAGCTGCTGCGTCCCCGGAGTGCGAGCGCCCTCGACGACGAGGCGCGTGCGATCCAGACCCGTCACACCACGGTCGCCGACGCCCTGCGCGCCGTCCGCGCCCTGCGCCGCCGTGAGATGCTGCGCACCGCGATGGGCGGCGTGCTCGACGTGCTCACGATCGAACAGGTCGCCACCGCCCTGACCGACATCACCTCCGTGACGATTCAGGCCGCCCTGCGAGCCGTGCGCCGCGAGGTCGTTCCGCCGGAAGACGACGCCCTCGACTTCTCGGTCATCGCGATGGGCCGCTTCGGGGGTGCCGAGCTGGGTTTCGGATCGGACGCCGACATCCTGTACGTGTACGACCCGAACGGTGTCGAGCCGGAACGCGCCCAGGCCCTCGCCGCGAAGATCGTCGCCGGCCTGCGCGAGCACCTCACCGATCACCGCCTCCCGCTCGAGCTCGACGCCGGTCTCCGTCCGGAGGGGCGGAGCGGTCCACTGGTGCGGTCGCTGGCCGCGTACGCGACCTACTACCGCCGCTGGTCCCTGTCATGGGAGGCCCAGGCCCTCCTCCGCGCACGCGGGGTGGCCGGGAGCACGAAGCTCATCACCCGCTTCATCGAGCTCGCCGACAGCGTCCGCTATCCGGCCGACGTCGACCCGCAGGGACTCCGCGAGATCAAACGCATCAAGGCGCGCGTCGAGGGCGAGAGGCTGCCGCAGGGCGCCGATCCTCGGCGCCACCTGAAGCTCGGCCCCGGCACGCTCAGCGACGTCGAGTGGCTCGTCCAGATCATCCAGCTGCAGCACGCGCACGCCGTTCCTGCTCTGCGCACCACGTCGACGCTCGCCGCACTGAGCGCCGCCGTGGACGCCGGTCTGCTTCCACCGGACGCGGCGGAGCGTCTGCGTGAGGCGTGGCTCCTCTCCAGTCGGCTCCGGTCCGCCATCACGATCCTCACCGGTTCGACCAGCGACGTTCTTCCCGCCGATCGGCGCCAGCTCGACGCGATCGCACGCATCCTCGGTTACCCCGATCGATCCGCGACGCAGCTCGAGGAGGACTTCCTCGGTGTCACGCGGCGGGCGCGCAAGGCATTCGAGCACGAGTTCTACGGCTGAGGCCGTGTCGACTTGCGGTGACCGCCCCCGCGCCCCAGGCTTGGCCTCATGAGCGTTTCGAGCATCGGCATCGTCTGGAACCCCTCGAAGATCGACGGGGACGCGCTGCGGTCGGCCGTCGACGAGGTCTTCGGCGAGAATGCCCCGATCCTGTGGTGGGAGACCACGATCGAGGACCCGGGGCAGGGCATGGCACGGGAGGCCATCGCCGACGGATGCGAGGTCGTCGTCGCCGTGGGCGGCGACGGTACGGTGCGCGCGGTCGCCGAGGGGCTGGCCGGCACCGAGGTCGCCCTCGGCATCGTGCCCCAGGGCACCGGCAATCTGCTCGCCCGCAACCTCGGGGTGCCGTTGACGACGATGACCGCCGCGCTCGAGCGTGTGCGCGACGCGACTCCGCAGCACATCGACCTCGGCTGGGTCGAGCTCGATGGCGAGGAGCGCGCCTTCACGGTCATGGTCGGGTTCGGCATCGATGCGCAGATGCTCGTCGAGACCAACGACGATCTCAAGGACCGTGCGGGCTGGTTGGCGTACGTCGAGGCCATGGGTCGAGCGCTGCAGGGCACCGAGATGACCGACATGGTCATCGAGATCGACGGGGGAGAACCCGAAGAGGTCCGCGGGCACACCATGCTGATCGGAAACTGCGGCATGCTGCAGGGCGGCATCCGTCTGCTGCCCGACGCGCAGCTCGACGACGGTCTGCTCGACATCCTGCTGGTGAGCTCCGAGGGCGCCCTGCAGTGGATGAGCACGCTCCGCACGGTCGTGTGGGACAACGGCATCCGCCGGGCGCTCACCGGCAGCGACGAGGCTGTCAGCACCGACTCGGCTCAGCACCTCGCGGTCGAGCGCATTTCGGTGCGACTCGCTCAGCCCCTCGTCTTCGAGATCGACGGCGAGGAGATGGGCGAGGTCACCGAGTTCACGGTGCGGGTGCAGGCGGGCGCGCTCACGGTCCGGTGAGCGCGGGCGGCGCCTTCTTGCGGTCCTGAGCGGGGAAGACGACCTTCTGCACGATGATGATGATGCTCGCCGCGACGGGGATGGCGACGAGCGCACCGAGGATGCCACCCAACGCACCGCCGGCCACCGCGGCGATCACGACGAGGGCCCCGGGTACGGCGACGGCCTTGCTCATGATGCGCGGCGAGAGCACGTACGCCTCGATCTGCATGTAGACGAGGTAGTAGACGATGGCGATGAGCGCCGTCACCGGGCTGATGAACAGGCATAGCAGCGAGTTGATGATCGAGGCCGCCAGCGTCCCGACCAGCGGGATCATCGAGCCGATGAAGGCGATCAGCGCCAGCAGCGCAGGCACCGGGGCGCCGATCAGGGTCAGGAAGATGAGGCTGAGGATGCCGTTGACGAGTGCGAGGCTCGCCTGACCCATGACGTAGCGGCCGACGGCGCCCGAGACGTCCTCGAGGATCTCGCGGAACGTGTCGCGCTGGTAGGCGGGCACGAAGCGCGTCGCGACGTTCTTCATGCTCCGCAGCGACGCCATGAAGTACAGCGTGAGGATCAGCACGATGGTCACGCCCGTCACGCCTCCGGCGATGCCGGCACCGACGGCGAACACCCCGCCGCTGATGTTGAGGATGTTCCCCGGATCCTGCACGAACGTGAGCACGCCCTGAGCGGCGTCTTCGAGGGTCGAGCCGAACTGCGCGTTCACATCCTGGAACCAGTCGCTGGCCATGAAGTCCTGCACCATCTTCGGTCCGTCGTCGATCAGGTTGGTGATCTGCTCGACGAGCAACGGCACGATCGAGAGGATGATGCCCGCGAAGGCGAGCAGCACGACGGCCACCACGATCGCGATCGCAGCAGGACGGGGGAGCTTGCGTTCGATGAGCCGCACGATCGGGTCGAGACCGAGCGCCAGGAACACCGCGACGCCCACATACACGAGCACGGTGGCGAGCTGACCGACGATGTTCCCGATCAGAAGGGCTACCAGCACGCCGAGCGCGCCGAGCAGACCGAACATGAACGGGTTCGTGCGGGCGGCGGCCGTCACCGATTCGACCCGACGCGAGGTTCGCGCCTCGGGGGGACCGGTCTCGATGGTGGTCGTCTGCGCGAGCAGCCTCTTGCGACGCATGTGGTTCCCTCCGTATTGCCGACCCCTCAGTGTGTCGACGTCGACGGCACCCGGTCAAGCCGGGAGACGGGGCTTGCGCAGACCGGTCGGAGGGGAACGTGGTCGGACCCGTTGCGACGCCGATGCCGGAGGAGGACGATCGACGCATGACGAAGTTCCTCCTCTCGTTCCCGGCGACGGCGATGCAGCTCACCGAGGAGCAGTTCCCCGAGGTGGTGGCTGATAGCCACGCGGTCATCGAGGAGGCCAAGGCGGCCGGGGTCTACGTGTTCGGCGGGGGGATCGACGCGGAGGTCGCTCCCGTGCTCGTCACGGGCCGGGGAGCGGTGAGCGACGAGACGTACCCGGATGTCCGGATCGACGGCGGGTTCCTGGTGCTCGAGGTGTCGAGCCGTGCCGAGGCGATCACCTGGGCCGCCCGCATCGCCAGGGCGTGCCGCTGCCCGCAGGAGGTGCGGGAGTTCGGATACGACCCGGCGAGCTGATCCCGGGGATGCGTCGCCATGGAAGGCTGGGAGGATGAGCTCCCTTGCCGATCCACGCTCGTACGACCTCGATGACGTGCGGCGGCGCGTCCTGCACGAACGGGGCGGCGAGGTCGACGAGAGCATCCCTGAGTTGGCGGCCACCGATCCCGACCTCGTCGCCCTCGCTCTCGTGACCGTCGACGGCGACGTGAACGCCAGTGATCGGGCAGACGTGCGTGTGAGCATCCAATCGGCGGTGAAGCCGTTCCTCTTCGCGCTCGCGTTGCAGGACACCGGAGGCGACGCCCTCGATCGCGTGGGCATCGAGCCCACGGGTGAGGCGTTCGACGCGATCAAGCTCGAGAGCGGCACCGGGCGTCCGCCGAACCCGATGGTGAACGCCGGCGCGCTCCTCACCGCATCGCTGGTCGACGGAGCCGACGCCGCGGGCAGGTCCGCACGGATCCTCGCCGGCCTCTCGGCGTTCGCCGGACGCGAGCTCGACGTCGACGAGAGCGTCGCCCAGAACGAGCATCTGCTCGGAGACCGCAACCATGCCCTCGCGCATCTCATGCGCTCCGAAGGGACGCTGGTCGAGAGCGCCGATGACGCGGTCGCCGTCTACTCCCGAGCCTGCGCCGTGCGCGTCGACGCGCGTGACCTGGCGCAGATGGGCGCCACTCTCGCGGCCGGCGGCTGCAACCCTGTCACCGGTGCACGGGTGGTCGACTCCGCGGTGGCCCGCGATGTCGTGGCGGTCATGGCGACGTGCGGAGTGTACGACGGCTCCGGACGATGGATGCGGCAGGTCGGCGTGCCCGCGAAGTCGAGCGTGTCGGGCGCGATCGTCCTCTCCGCACCCGGCGCGCTCGGAGCGGCGATCATCAGCCCGCCGCTCGATTCGCGCGGAACCAGCGTGCGGGGCCATATCGCGAGCGACATCCTCAGCGAGGAACTCGGCCTGCACGCATTCCGGATGGTCCCGCGCCGCGCCCGATGAACGCGAGAGCGTCCTCCAGCCGAAGCCAGCGGGTCGCTCTCGAGCGTTCGTGATCCGTCGGAACCTGGGTGGGCTACTTCGAAAACGGCGGCAGCGCGACGCTGTGCACGGCGCGGCGTACGCTTTCGGACCTCGACGAGTGGATCGCGCTCGGCACGCCACCGTCGAGCCCGGCCTCCGCCTCGCGCGCGCAGCAGTCGTCTCCGCAGGTGTCGGCGCTGCGCTCTCCCGTGAGTACGGCGACGGGAGTGGCGCAGCAGGCATCGCCCCTCCACGCCTCGACGCCCTCGCGGATCGCGAACACGGCGATCACCAGCGCGGCCACGGAGTCGGCCCATGCCCAGCCGAACACGCTGTTGAGGAGCAGCCCGGCGAGCAGAGCCGCCGAGAGATACGTGCAGATGAGCGTCTGCTTCGAATCAGCGACCGCGCTGGCTGAGCCGAGTTCACGGCCGGTGCGGCGCTCGAACCAGCTGAGGAACGGCATCACGAGGAGACTCGAAGCAGCGACAGCGATGCCGATCGGGGAGTGCTCGGGCTCTCGCAGACCGAACAGCGACAGACCGGCGTCGACGCTCACATATGCGGCGAGACCGAAGAACGACACCGCGATCACCCTCAATGCGACCTTCTCGCGCTTCTCGGGATCAGGCGCAGCGAACTGCCACGCGACCGCTGCGGCGGAGAGCACCTCGACGATCGAGTCCAACCCGAATCCCATGAGCGCCGCTGAGGAGGCCACGCCGCCCGCGATCAACGCGACCATCGCCTCGATGACGTTCCAGGTGATCGTGATCGCGATCACGATCCGGATGCGGCGCTGCAGGACGCCACGGCGCTCAGGCGCGAAGGTGACCGCGGTCATCGGGAACCCCCGACGTCGCAGCAGCCGGCAACCGAGCATGTCGAATCGACGCATGGCTCGTTCTCATCGACCGCCAGGGTCACCGATACGAGAGCGGAGAGCGCCGCCGCGAGATGCGGATCCGCGATCTCGTAGCGCGTCTGCCGCCCCTCCGGCTGAGCGACGATGATGCCGCAGTCGCGAAGGCACGCGAGGTGATTCGAGACATTCGACCGCGTCAGTTCGAGGCCCCGCGACAACACGGCCGGGTAACTGGGGCCATTCAGGAGCGCGAGGAGAATCCGCGAACGAGTCGGATCGGCCATAGCGCGTCCGAGCCTGTTCATCACGTCGACACGAGAAGAAATGGTCAGCACTCACTGATCATACAGCGATGGCTGACGCTTTCCGGCGGATAGCGGTTGGCTGCGCTGGCGATGAGAGCGCGTGCGGTTCCGCCGCGCGCTGCGCGCACATGGTACGCCGGACCCGGCACCGGGGACAGGGGGAAGCACCTCCGAGTCGGAGGTGCGAATCTTGGCTGACCACATCAGCGACCAGCGTGGGCGTGCTCTTGGAACGGGTATCCGTGGCGACCGGAGGCACTCGAGATGGGCTCTTTCATTTACGACGCCAAAGTGAAGGTGCAGATAGAGGATCGTGCGCTGGCTCATCTGCAGCTGGTGATCTTCGCGAAGTTGCGGCGAGGGGAACCCTTCGTCTTCACGTGGGACGACGACCCGGGCATTGGGCACGGCCGCACCAGCGTGTGGTTGAGTCCCCGGAGCCGAATGACGTTCGTCTTCCACGGCGGGCGGGAGCCGTCCGTCAATCGTGCCTGGACCGAGGTGCTGGCGGACTCGGCGAATTCGTCGACGGGCCTGTTCCTCGCGCACGAACCCGAGCAGGGGTCGCCCGCATATGGCTACTCCAACCGATGACCGACGGCGCCAGAGACGAAGCAGCGTGCCGATGGAGACCTCTCACCTCTCGCGCGCGAGCTGCCCGCGGTGCGAGACGGATTCTGCGCCCCGTCAGGTGCCCACAGGAGAGGGGCTCCTGCGCGGTGGGCGATTCGCTACCACGGGGCAAGGAACCCCTCAACCGGAGCGACTCTCGGCGTCCATCCCAGAGGGGACCGGAGTTGTGCTCTGTTCCGGAAGCTACACCCCGCGAGGCCGGAGCGTCACCCCATCTTCTGCCGAGTCAAGTGCGCACGGCCCCACCCTCTGCCATCCACTCCTCGACGCGATCGGCGTGATCATCGACCGCGCCCGATGACGGAACGAAGGTCACGGACTGCGCGAGCAACGCGACCGCGGCGGCGCGCTCCTGGTCGCGGGCAGTCGCGTCCTGGAACCGATCGGCGGCGGCAATGCGCTCTGCACTCAGTCCGTTGCTGATGGCGGCCAGATGAGCGGCGAGCGCGACGGCGAGCCCGTCGCGCAATTCCTCCAGATTTGTGTTCGCAATCTCCAGCCGGCGATCGGAGACGCGGAGTTCGACCGTCGGGTAGCCGAGGGCGAACAGGTGGTCCCGCGTGGCGCTGGACTCGATCGCGGCGACCTCGTCGCGATCAGCCTTACGCGTGAACACCGCCTCGACGGTATAGCGGTCAGGGGCGTCCTCGGTCATCAGCGTCGCAGGGAGGGAACCGACCAGGACCGATCCGAGGCCGAGAGGGCTTTCGTTCTTCAGTTGTGTGCTCATCTCGTGACGGTACGCCCCCAACCTGGGCGACCTCACAGTAACGGCGGACGAGGCCGGAGCGGGTCCGTGCACGGAATGGGCTCAGGCCCCCGGCGCGTGGCCCGAACCTTGCTCGGCATGCGGAGCGTCGCGGGAGTGAGGCGCTCGAAGGAGGCCGCGTTCCCACGCTCCCGTTCGCCGCCGGCACGTAAGGAGCCCGCCCCTGGGACTGGCAGGGACGGGCTCCTTACACGATTCTGCGGACTCACCCGCGGAATACCGCGAGGTCTGGCTACACTCCGAAGTACAGCTCGTACTCGAACGGGTGCGGGCGCTGCGCGATCGGCAGGATCTCGTTCTCGTACTTGTACGAGATCCACGTCTCGATGAGTTCCTCGGTGAACACGCCGCCCTCGAGGAGGAACTGGTGGTCGGCGCGCAGGGCCTCGAGCGAGTCGAGCAGCGAGTTCGGCACCTGCGGGATGCCCTTGGCCTCCTCGGGCGGCAGCTCGTAGAGGTCCTTGTCCACGGGCTCGTGCGGCTCGATGCGGTTCTTGATGCCGTCGAGGCCCGCCATGAGCTGCGCCGCGAAGGCCAGATACGGGTTGCCCGAGGCATCCGGAGCGCGGAACTCGATGCGCTTGGCCTTCGGGTTCGAACCGGTGATCGGGATGCGGATGGCGGCGGACCGGTTGCCGGCCGAGTAGACCAGGTTGACCGGCGCCTCGAAGCCCTTGACCAGGCGGTGGTAGCTGTTCAGCGTCGGGTTGGTGAACGCGAGGATCGCCGGTGCGTGGGCCAGGATGCCGCCGATGTACCAGCGAGCGAGGTCGCTGAGCTGGCCGTAGCCCGCTTCGTCGAAGAAGAGCGGCTTGCCGTCGTTCCACAGCGACTGGTGCGTGTGCATGCCCGAACCGTTGTCGCCGTAGAGCGGCTTCGGCATGAAGGTCGCGACCTTGCCCCACTCCTCGGCGGTGTTCTTGACGATGTACTTGAACTTCAGAATGTCGTCGGCCGCATGCACCATGGTGTCGAAGCGGTAGTTGATCTCCTGCTGGCCCGCAGTGCCGACCTCGTGGTGCGAGCGCTCCAGGATGAAGCCGGCGTCGATCAGCTTGAGCGTGATGTCGTCGCGCAGGTCGGCCGTCTTGTCGACCGGGCTCACGGGGAAGTAGCCGCCCTTGTAGGGGGTCTTGTTGGCGAGGTTCCCGCCCTCCTCCTCGCGACCGGTGTTCCACGCCGCCTCTTCGGAGTCGACCTTGTAGAAGCTCTCGCCGGCGGTGACGGAGTAGCGCACGTCGTCGAAGATGTAGAACTCCGCCTCGGGGGCGAAGAAGGCCGTGTCGGCGATGCCGGTGGAGGTGAGGTACTTCTCGGCCTTCTTGGCGACCTGGCGCGGGTCCTTCGAGTAGATCTCACCCGTGCGCGGGTTGTAGATGTCGAAGATCATCACGAGGGTGCTCGCCTCGCGGAACGGGTCGACGTACGCCGTCGTCACATCCGGAATGAGCTGCATGTCGGACTCGTGGATGCTGGCGAACCCGCGGATCGAAGAGCCGTCGAACAGCTGCCCCTCGGTGAAGAAGGCCTCGTCGACCGTCGACGCGGGGATGTTGAAGTGCTGCTGCACACCCGGGAGGTCGGTGAAGCGGATGTCGAGGAACTTGACGTCGTTCTCTTTGATGTACGCGAGAACCTCGGACGAATCTTTGAACATGTACGACTCCTGAGATGCGGATCGATGGCTTCGGGGCCACTGTGCACAGTACGGACGGGGGATTACCCCACGGTATCCGCATTGTTTCCGGCGTGTTACGGAGCCGCGCCGGTCGGGCGCATCCCGGGCGCTCGATAGGCTGGAGGAGTGACGGATGCTGTGAACTCCTACCCCGGTGAACGACTCGGTCTGCCGGAGTCGGGTCCGGGCAGCATCGGCCGCCCTGGGCGCCGTATCGGCGCCCTCGTCATCGACTACGTCGCCGCCACGATCATCGCCACCGCGTTCTTCGGGTACGACCAGTTCGCGCTGCCGACCGAGGCGGGCCTCACCCAGTTCGCTCCGATGGCGGTGTTCGCCGTGCTGCAGATCCTCTTCATCCCCACCGCGGGCGGCAGCCCCGGCCACCGCATCCTCGGCATGCGGGTCGTGCGGCTCGACGGCGGGTGGGTAGGCCTCTGGCGCCCGATCGTGCGCACGCTGCTGCTGGTCGTGGTGGTGCCCGCGGTCGTCTGGGACGCCGATCAGCGCGGCCTGCACGACAAGGCCGTCGGCACGGTGCTCATCCGCGCCTGAGCGTCGGGATTCGCGTCGCGCTCGAACCGGCGGCGCTCAGAGTCGGCCGCGGTTGCGGCGACGCGCCTCGCGCGGCGCACGCCCTCCGAGGAACGACCGGGCGGGATCCACCGAGAAGCCCTGCCTCAGCGCCTCGCGTCCGATCAGCATGCGGAAGCCCATCTCGTCGCGGTTGCTCAGCGTCACCTCGGCCAGCACCTCACGGTCGACGAGCCGAATGAGCAGTTCGACGACCAATCGCTCCTGCGCATGACCCGATGAGCTGCGCACCTCGCGGCGATCGTGGATAGGCAGCTCGACCACGACGGCATCCTCCTGGCTGTCCTGCCAGGGCTTCACCTTGAACCGCACCCACGGCTCGTTGTCCTGCGCGAACTCGAGCACGTCGAACGCATGCAATGAAGAGGTGCGCGCACCGGTGTCGATCTTCGCCTTGATCCAGTCGACTCCCAGATCGGGCAGGCTCACCCACTCTCGCCACCCCGTAAGGGTGTTTGAATGGGATGTCGGCGTCACCCCACCATCCTGGCAGGAAAACCCCCGTGAAGATCGCAGTGCTCTCCCGTGCGCCCCAGGCGTACTCCACCCAGCGCCTCCGTGCGGCGGCCCTCCAGCGCGGACACAACGTGAAGGTGCTGAACACCTTGCGGTTCGCGATCGACCTGACTTCCGACGAGCCCGACCTGCATTACCGCGGTCGGCAGCTCAGCGACTACGACGCCATCCTCCCGCGCATCGGCAACTCGATCACGTACTTCGGAACGGCCGTCGTGCGTCAGTTCGAGCAGATGGACGTCTACACCCCGAACACCGCGAACGGCATCTCCAGCGCGCGCGACAAGCTGCGCGCGAACCAGATCCTCTCCCGGCACAACATCGCGATGCCGCCGACGGCGTTCGTGCGCAACCGTGCCGACGTTCGTCCGGCGATCGAGCGGGTGGGTGGTGCGCCCGTCGTGATCAAGCTGCTCGAGGGTACCCAGGGCATCGGAGTCATCCTCGCACCGCAGGTGAAGGTGGCGGAAGCCATCATCGAGACGCTGCATTCGACCAAGCAGAACGTGCTCATCCAGAAGTTCATCTCGGAGAGCCGCGGCCGCGACATCCGCGCGCTGGTCGTCGGTGATCGCGTGGTGGCGGCGATGCGACGCTCGGCGGCCGGCGATGAATTCCGATCGAACGTGCACCGCGGTGGCTCCGTCGAGGCGATCGAGCTCGACCCGGTGTACGAGCGTGCTGCCGTGCGCTCCGCCCAGATCATGGGCCTCCGCGTCGCAGGCGTCGACATGCTCGAGGGCGAGGAAGGCCCGCTCGTCATGGAGGTCAACTCCTCGCCCGGTCTGCAGGGCATCGAGACGGCCACCAAGCTCGACGTCGCCGGCGCCATCATCGACTACATCGCCGGCCAGGTGGCCTTCCCCGAGATCGACGTGCGCCAGCGCCTGACGGTGTCTACCGGGTACGGCGTCGCCGAGTTGATGGTGCACGGCGCCGCCGATCTGGTGGGGAAGACCCTGGGCGAAGCGGGTCTGTGGGAGCGTGACATCACCGTGCTGACGCTGCACCGCGGCGTCAGCGTGATCCCCAACCCTCGTAAGCACATCGTGCTGGAGGCCGACGACCGGCTGTTCTGCTTCGGCAAGCTCGAGGAGATGCGTTCGATGGTCCCGGAGCGCCGTCGCCGTCGCGCGAAGGTGCGGCGCCTGCCGCGGCAGCCGCTCTCGGAGTGAGACCACGCCCGCCTGGCGAGTGCGGGAATGAGAAGAGGGGGGGGGGGGGGGGGGGGGGGGGGGGGGCGGGGGGGGGGGGGGGGGGGGGGGGGGGGCGCCGGCCCGCGGGG
>JASCNZ010000062.1 GCA_029959905.1 Microbacteriaceae bacterium PS02344 | reverse complement strand
CCCCCCCCGCGGGGCGCCCCCTGGCCCCCCCCCCCCCGGCGCCGCCGCCCCGGGGGGCGCGGGGGCCCCCTCCCTCCTTCCCCACCGAACAGAAGCGAGAAGCGCATGACCGACGCCACCGACGCCCTGCGCGTCGACGACCTCAGCATCGCCTACGGCACCGCCCCGCCCTCGGTCTCGGGCGTCTCGCTTCGCGTGCGCAAGGGCGAGATCGTCGGTGTGATCGGCGAATCCGGCAGCGGCAAGTCGAGCATCGCGCTCGCCATGATGGGGCTGCTGCCCGACTCGGCCCGCGTGAGCGCGAGCCGCCTCGAGGTCGCCGGAGCCGACATGAACGACGCCACCGAGCGCGACTGGGCGCGGGTGCGCGGGGTGAAGGCCTCGATGGTCTTCCAGGAGCCGATGTCGGCCCTCAACCCCTGCATGCGCATCGGCGCCCAGATCGCCGAGGTGCTGCGGATCCACGGCGCGGCCGACAAGAAGCGGGCACGGGCCCGGGCGCTCGAGATCCTGCAGCTCGTGCAGATGCCCGACGCCGAGAAGCGCCTCGACTACTACCCCCACCAGCTCTCGGGCGGTCAGCGGCAGCGCGTCGTGATCGCGATCGCCGTCGCCGCCGGCCCCGACCTGCTCGTCGCCGACGAACCCACCACGGCCCTCGACGTCACCGTGCAGGCGCAGATCCTCGACCTCATCCGCAGTCTCCGCGACGAGACCGGCATGGGAGTGCTGTTCATCAGCCACGACCTCGGCGTGATCGGCCAGCTCTGCGAACGCGTCGCCGTGATGTACCGCGGACGCGTGGTCGAGTCGGGGTCGGCCCGCCGCGTGCTCGACGACCCGCGGCATCCGTACACCCGGGCGCTGCTCGAGAGCATTCCGCGCCCGTCGGTGCCGGTGCGCTCGCCGCTGGCCGTCATCCCCGCGATCAACGATTTCGCCGAGGTGCCCGCCGAACTCGAGGAGGCCTCATGACCACCGCCCCCGCGCCCGGCGTCCTGCCGGCCGATGTGCTGCGCGTGAAGAACGTCACCCAGCGGTTCGGGCACGGCGACAACGCCATGACCGCCCTCGACGACGTGAGCCTGACGGTGCCCCGTGGTGAGACGCTGGGCCTCGTCGGCGAATCGGGGTCGGGCAAGAGCACGCTCGCCCGCGCCATCCTGCTCATGCGGGCGCCGACCGCGGGCTCGATCGAGTTCGACGGCGTCGATGTGACCGGTCTGCGCGGCAGCGCCCTGCGCCGGCACCGCCGACGGGTGCAGATGGTGTTCCAGGACCCGAACGACTCGCTCGACCCCCGCTTCACGGTCGCCCGATCGATCGCGGAACCGCTCGTGGCGGCGGGCATCGCACCGAAGGAGCGACGGCGCCGCATCGCCGACTCGCTCGACCGCGTCGGGCTGCCGATGGACGCCGCCGGCCGCTACCCCCACGAGTTCTCGGGTGGCCAGCGCCAGCGCATCGCGATCGCCCGGGCCATGGCCGCGGAACCCGAGTTCGTGGTGCTCGACGAACCCACGTCGGCGCTCGACGTGTCGGTGCAGGCGCAGGTGCTCAACCTGCTCGTGCAGCTGCAGAAGGACACCGGCGTGACGTACCTCTTCATCACCCACAACCTCTCGGTCGTGCACCACATCGCCCACCGCGTGGCCGTGATGCATCAGGGGCGCGTGGTGGAGGAGGGGACGGGCGAGCAGGTCATGAATGCGCCGCAGCATGCGTACACGCAGAAGCTGCTCGAATCGATGCCGGTGCTGTACCGGAGCTGAGCTCCGTCGACGGCGAGCAGGGAGGGATCACCATGCGCGTGCAGAGGCGGGGCGACGACAGCCACGACTGGGAGCTGTACCACGGCGAGGGCCGCATAGGTGTCGAGTGGTACTTCCGGCAGACGACCGCGCTGCCGACGTCGGTCATGCTCTACCGGCTCGACCCCGGGGCGGAGGAGGGGCAGCACCACCACCTCGACGGCGATCCCACGAGCTGCTCGCCGAACAGCTCGGACGAGCTGTACGTGGTGACGCGCGGCGAGGTCGTGATCACGGCGGGCGACGATCGGCGCACGCTCGGGGTGGGCGATGCGTTCTACGCCCCGGAAGGCCTGCGGCACGGGGTGCGCAACGAGTCGGAGGCGGTCGCCGAACTCGTTCTCGTCTTCGGGCCGCGCGGTCCCCATCCCTTCCCCCAGACCGGGGTCGAGCAGTTCGACGCCGAGGACGAGCGGTAGGTCGGTGCATCCCCCCGGCCCGGCCCCGCCCCGCGGCCCCGCACAACTTCGGAGATTCGACGCGGCGCGCCGGGACGAAGCGCCGTTCGCCGGGGTGTCGACGCGTATCTCCGAAGTTGTGCCCGCCCCAGGAGCGGTGCGGCGAGGGCGGGGTTAGGCGGCGGGGCGTTGCAGGCGCTCGCGCAGCTCGTCGAGGCGCACGGCGATGCCGATGCGGAACATGCGCTCGTCGTCGCGCCAGCCGGCGCCGAGCACGTGGTCGAGCCGGTCGAGGCGCTGCAGGATCGTGTTCGTGTGGAAGTTCAGGGCGCGGGCCGTGCGGGTGGGGCTCGCGTTGTGGCGCACGAAGGCCCGCAGCGTACCGAGCAGATCGGCGTTGCGATCGGCGTCGTACTGCCGAACGGCCCCGATCGTGTCGCGCAGGAACGCCGACAGCCCCTGCGCGTCGGTGTCGAGCACCGCCGAGTAGGGGAGGAAGTCCTCGACGCGGGCGGTGAGGTCGTCGACCTCGAGGGCGGCGAGCAGGCGCGCGGTGCGGCGAGCGGCGAGGAACGCCTCGGGAAGACGCCCGGGAGGGGGCACGACCACGGTCACCGCGTCCTGCACCGCCGCCGCGACCTGGGTGCGCAGCCGCTCGACGTCGAGGTCGCCGCGCGATCCGGCGATCGCCGCGACGACCACGCCGCGGTACTCGCCCACGAGCGAGCGCTCGTCGAGCAGTCGCACCAGGGCGCGGGCCGCCGGCGTCTGCAGCTCGCCGGGCACCGAGAACAGCAGCAGCGCGTCGAGCGCGTCGAGGTCGACACCGAGGCGGCGTGCGCGTCGCTCGACGTCGGACCGGCGCTCGGGCACGTCGTCGAGCAGGTCGGCGACGAGCTCGCTGCGCACGCGGTGGTCGGCTCCGGATGCCGCCTCCTGCTGCAGCTCGAGGAGCGCGCCCACCTGGGCGGCTCGTTCGACGGTGCGCAGGTCGACGGAGCCGAGGTCGAACCCGCCGTCGCCGAGCAGGATCGCGCCGAAGTGGCGGCTGCCCGCGGTCAGCGCGGCGACCGCGTGCACCCCCGAGCCGGGCACCGCGACGCAGTGCCCGCTGCGGCGGCTCTCGCCGAGGGCGGCCCGCACGGTCTCGTCGAGCGCCAGCATGCCGGGGGCCAGCGGCAGGCCCGCCGCGGCGATCACGTTCTCCTGCGCGTCGATGATCGCGACCGCGCGGCCGAGCGCCGAGGCGAGCGTCTCGGCGACGGGCCCGAAGCCGCCACCGGCGAGCACCGCGTGCACGAGTTCCTGGTGCACGGTGTTCGCGCGGTCGCGCTCGGCGAGGTGCGCCGTCAGGCTCTCGAGGGTGCGGCGGCTGGCATCCTCCGACTCGCGCAGGTCGCGGAGGGTCTGCGTGGTCTGCAGGATCACCGAGGCGTGGTCGGCGAGGGCCGAGAGCAGAGCCACCTCGTCGGGGGTGAAGCTCTTCGGCTCGCGGTTGCCGACGAAGAGCACGCCGAGCACGTCGTCGCTGCTGAGCATCGGCACGCCGAGCATCGACACCAGGCCCTCCGCCGACACGGCGTCGTCGATGCCGGTGTCGTGGCGGTCCTCGGCGTAGGCGGCGTAGTCGGCGACCCACTGCGCGGTGCGCGATTCGACCACGACGCTCGCGAGGCCGCGGCCCGGCGGCACGCGCAGCTGCTGGAACGAGGCGCTGACCGATCCGCTGGTCTCCCGCACGCGCAGCTCGGACGTGTCGGGGTCGAACTCCGACAGATAGGCGAGGTCGACGCCCATCATCTCGCGGGCGCGCTGCACGAGCCGGGCGAGCACGGCATCGCTGTCGCGCAGCTCGGCGAGCTCGCGGGCGCTCGAGAACAGGGCGGTCAGTTCGTGCTCCCGACGCCGCAGGCGCGACAGTTCGCGCTGGATGCGGGCGATCCGGTCGGCGAGGGCCGCGGCATCCGCCTCTCCGGCCTGCAGACGGCGCAGCGCTTCGCTCACGCCGGTGGGACCGACCGTCTCGGCGTCGTAGGCGGCGTCGAGCAGCGCGGCGATGGCGTCGTCGTACTCGGGCATCTTCGTCCCTTCGGGGGAGGACGGCGCCGACCGGCGCACGACTTCAGTGTCGGACATGCGCGACCCGGCTCTCAAATCCCGCCGGGACGGATGCTCAGGCGTCCGCCCGAGCGGCGGTGCGCAGCAGGGCGGCGGCGAGGTCGGGCCACAGCTCGTGCGGAATGAGGTGGCCCATGTCGGGATGCACCTGCAGCTCGGCACCCGGAATGGCCTCGGCGATGTCGACGGCGGCGGCCCAGTGCAGCACATCGTCGTCGCGGCCGTGGAAGACGAGGGTCGGCGCGGTCACGCGGCGCAGGGCGTCGAGCCGTTCGGGCGCCCGCTTCAGCGCCGCCCACTGCCGCAAGAAGCCGGCGGGGTGATAGCCGCGGTCGTAGGCCTCGCCGGCGGCACGACGGTGCCACTCCACCTGCGGGTCGAACCGGCCCGGAGGGGCGGCGGCGACGGCCGCGGCCGCGAAGGCCACCGCCTCGTCGCGGGTGATGCGCACGGGCGGCTGCGAGAGCTCGGCGCGCTCGCCGTGCAGCACGTAGCGCGGCGACTGGCCGGGGATCGTCGACAGCAGCCCGAGGCTGAGCACGCGCTCCGGATGCAGGATCGCGAGCATCTGCGCCATCATGCCGCCCATCGAGTGCCCCGCGATGTGCGCCCGCTCGACGCCGAGGTCATCGAGCACCCGCAGCACGTCGTCGGCCATGTGGGCGAGGTCGTAGCCGCCGTCGACGTCGTCGTCGCCGCCGAACAGCTGCGAGAGCCCGGTGTCGCGGTTGTCGAAGCGCACGACGCGCAGCCCGCCGTCGGTGAGCAGGCGGATGAACTCCTCGTCCCAGCTGAGCAGTTGCGCTCCGCCGCCCGAGACGAGCACGAGCACGGGCGCCTGCTCGTCGCCGAAGACCTCGTAGTACAGGCGCACGTCGGCGGAATCGGTGAAGGGCATCGGGTCTCCTCGCGCATCGGTTCGGGGTCGCGCTCCGGGCGGTGTTGCGAGTCTAGGAGCGCCGTCGTGCCGAAGTGATGTGTCGACCGCATACAGCGAGGCGCGGGTGATGAGTGTTTCACCCATCGTCGGCCCCGCGCAGCGCTCCTAGTGTCGTCGGTGACCACAGCGCCGAGGACCCGGCCGCTGTACCGAAGGAAGGTGGCCGATGCCGACCAACAGCCGAATCTCCGGACTGCGCGATCACACCCCCGAGGAGCGCCTGGCGCTCGTCGTCGAGGGCGCGGGACTCGACGCGGATGCCCTCGCGGCACTGCGCCCGGACGGCGGACTCTCACTCGCCCAGGCCGACCACATGGTCGAGAACGTCGTGGGCGTGATCGGCGTGCCGGTCGGCGTCGCCACGAACTTCACGATCGACGGCACCGACCGCCTCGTGCCGATGGCGACCGAGGAGCCGAGCGTCGTCGCCGCGGCGTCGAACGCCGCCCGCATGGCACGCGGCCACGGCGGGTTCACCACCTCGTACACGGGCGATGTGATGATCGCGCAGATCCAGGTGCTCGACGCGGGCGACCCGCACGGCACGCGGTTCGCGATCCTCGAGGCGAAAGACGAGCTGTTGGCTCTCGCGAACGAGCAGGACCCGATGCTCGTGTCGCTCGGCGGCGGCGCCTTCGATCTCTCGGTGCGCGTGCTGCCCACCCGTGCCGGTACGCAGGTGATCGCCCATCTCCACGTCGACGTGCGCGATGCGATGGGCGCCAACGCCGTCAACACGATGGCCGAGGCGATCGCCCCCCGCATCGCCGAGGTCGCCGGCGCCCGCACGCTGCTGCGCATCCTCACCAACAAGGCCGAACTGCGCCTGACCCGGGCGCGCGCGGTGTTCGACGCCGAGCTGCTGGGCGGTCCGCAGGTGGTCGACGACATCGTCGCCGCCAGTGCCTTCGCCGAGGCCGACCCCTACCGGGCGGCCACGCACAACAAGGGCATCATGAACGGCATCACCGCCGTGGTGCTCGCCACGGGCAACGACACCCGGGCCGTCGAGTCGGGCTGCCACTCGCACGCGGCCCGCGCGGGCGGCTACACGGCCCTGTCGCAGTTCGAGAAGGATGCCGACGGCAACCTCGTCGGCACGCTCGAGGTTCCCCTCGCCGTGGGGCTCGTCGGCGGGGCCACGCGCGCGCACCCGACGGCGCAGGCCTCGGTGAAGCTGCTCGGCGTCGAGACGGCCCGCGAGCTCGCGAGCGTGATCGCCGCGGTCGGTCTCGCGCAGAACCTCGCCGCCTGCCGTGCGCTCGCGGCGGAGGGCATCCAGCGCGGGCACATGACGCTGCACGCCCGCACCATCGCGGCCTCGGCCGGCGCCGAGGTCGACGAGATCGGGGCGGTCGCCCAGCGCATCGTCGCCGACCGTCGCATCCGGGTGGAGTACGCCCGCGAGGTGCTGGCCGAGATCCGCGCCGGGGGAGCGGGCGCATGACCGCCCCGGCACCCCGCGTCTTCCGCGAGGAGGGGCTGCCATCGCGCGTCACCGTGTTCGAGGTCGGTCCGCGCGACGGGCTGCAGGCCGAGACCGACATCATCCCGGCGGCGGTCAAAACCCAGCTCGTGCGGCGCCTCTACGACGCGGGCAGTCGCGACGTCGAGGTGACGAGCTTCGTGCCGCCGACGTGGATCCCGCAGCTCGCCGACGCCGAACAGGTCGTCGCCTCGCTCGACGTGCCGTCGGGGGCGCGTGCCGTGGGACTCGTACCGAACCTGCGCGGTCTGCAGCGCGCGCTCGACGCCGGCATCCGCGAGGTGTCGGTCGTGGTCAGCGCGACCGAGTCGTTCGCGCAGGCGAACCTCAACACCACCCGCTCCGGGGCCATCGACCGTGCCGTCGAGGTCATCCAGGCGGCCACCGCCCAGGGCATCCCCGTGCGCGGCTACGTCTCGATGGCGTTCGGCGACCCGTGGGAGGGCGAAGTCGAGACCGACGCCGTCACGAGTGCCGCCCGTGCCCTCCACGAGGCGGGAGCGCGCACCATCGCGATCAGCGACACGATCGGCGTCGCCACCCCGGGCCACACGACCGCGATCATCGACGAGACCCGCGCCGTCGGCGTCCCGACCGATGCGATCGCCCTGCACCTGCACGACACCTACGGACAGTCGCTCGCCAACGTGCACGCCGCCCTGCGACTGGGCATCGCCGAGTTCGACGCGTCGGTCGGCGGGCTGGGGCGGTGCCCGTACGCGAAGGGCGCGACCGGTAACCTCGCGACAGAGGACCTGGTGTGGATGCTCCACGGCCTCGGTATCGAGACCGGCCTCGATCTCGAAGCCCTGGCCGCCACCACTCTCTGGCTCTCGCGCATCCGCAACGTGCGCCCCGCCTCGAACGTGGCGCGGGCGTTCGCCGCCGCAGGAATCGACACCCCCGACGCCGTCCAGGAGGTCACCCCCGCATGATCGACAGCACGCTCCCCGCCCCCGGTGCGCTCGCCGGCGTTACCGTCGTCGACCTCTCGCGGGTGCTCGCCGGCCCCTACGCCTCGCAGACCCTCGCCGACCTCGGTGCGACGGTCATCAAGGTCGAGAACCCGCGCGACCCCGACGTGTCGCGCGGCTTCCCGCCGTACCTCACCGACGGCGACGAGGAGTTCAGCGCCTACTACGCCCAGTACAACCGCGGAAAGCTCGGTGTGGGCATCGACCTCGCCACCCCCGAGGGCAAGGAGGTGCTGAAAGACCTCGTGCGCGGCGCCGACGTGCTCGTCGAGAACTTCCGCCCCGGCACCATGGAGAAGCTCGGCGTCGGGTACGAGGTGCTGCGCGAGATCAACCCGCGCCTCGTCTACACCGCCATCTCGGGGTACGGCCGAACGGGCTCGCGCAGCAAGCGCCCCGCGTTCGACAACACCGCTCAGGCCGCCGGCGGCATCTGGTCGATGAACGGCTACGCCGAGCATCCGCCCGTACGCGTCGGCGTCACGATCGGCGATCTCTCGGCGACGCTGTTCGCGGTGATCGGCACCCTCGCCGCGCTGCGGCACGCCGAGGCGACGGGAATCGGCCAGGTCGTCGACGTGGCCCAGGTCGACAGCATCGTCGCCCTCACCGAGACCGCCGTCGTCGACTACACGGTGACCGGCAAGGTCGCCTCGCCGCAGGGCAACGCCCACGCCTGGGTGCGCCCGTACGAACTGTTCGACTGCGCCGACGGGCAGGTGTTCTTCGGCGCGTACACCGACAAGCTCTGGAATGCGAGCTGCGACCTGTTCGGCACACCCGAGCACAAGGACGACCCCGAGATCGACACCATGCGCAAGCGGTTCGAGACCGACGTCTACGAACGCCGCGTGAAGCCGATCGTCGCCGGATGGCTCGCCGGCCGCACCAAGCAGGAGCTCGAGGACCTCGCCGGCGACGTCGTGCCGCTCACCGCTGTCAAGACGATCGGCGAGGTGGTCGAAGACCCCGGCACGGCCGAGCGCGACATGATCGTCGAGGCCGACTACGGCGACCTGGGCGTGCTGCGCATGTTCGGCCAGCCGATCAAGCTCTCCGAGACCCCGGCGACCCCGGCGCGCACGGCCAACCGCTTCGCGGAGCACGCCGACGAGGTGCTCGCCCGGTTCGCCGGCTACGACGCCGCCCGCATCGCCGAGCTGCGCGCCGCCGGGGCACTGCCGTGAGCATCGACGGCGCCACGGCGGCCGCGGACGCGACGGCCCCGGCCCGCGTCGTGCGCACCGAACCCATCGCGCCCGGCACGGTCGAGGCGTACCGCGGCACGTTCGCGGCCGCCGACCCGGCGCTCGCCGCGGGCGATGCGTTGCCGGCGGCGTGGGAGGGGGTCTTCTTCCCCTTCGCGGTGCCGCTCGCCGACCTGCGCCCCGACGGCACCCCCGCGCGCGACGGCGTCGTGCCGGAGGTCGACCTCCCGCGGCGCATGTACGCGGGCGAGACCACCGAGTTCCTGCGGCCGATCCGCCTCGGCGACGAGGTCGAGCAGACCACGTCGCTCGGCGCGGTCGTCGAGAAGAACGGATCGCGGGGGCGCCTGATGTTCGTCGACATCGAACGCGAGTACGCGGTGGGCGGCGAGGTGGCGGTGCGCAGCGTGTGGCACGACGTGTTCCTCGAGGCGGCCGATCCGGATGCTCCGCCGCGCCCGCCGCGACCCGAGCCGTCGATCGTGGCCGACGCGGACTGGGTCGACGAACTCACGCCCGACGCCCGGCAGCTGTTCCGCTTCTCGGCGCTGACCTTCAACACCCACCTCATCCACTACGACCGTTCCTGGGCGCGCGACGTCGAAGGGCTGCCCGACCTGCTCGTGCACGGTCCGCTCACGCGCATCCTGCTCATGGACGCCGCCCGTCGTCACGCGCCCGAGCGCGTGGCCGCTCAACTCGACGTGCGCGCCATCGCCCCCGTGCTGGTCGACCGTCCGCTCCGGCTCGCGGGGTCGGCGACCGACGGCGGCGTGCGGGTGACCGCCGTCGACCCCGACGACGCCGTGCTCGCCACCGCCGACATCGTCTGGGCCTGAGACCCGCGGACCCGACCCGCCAGACCCACCCGCCAGACCCGACCCGCCAGACCCGACCCGCCAGACCCGAGAGAAGACGCCATGCGGCACACCCCCGACTACGCCCTCGACGACGTCGACGCCGTGCGCGACCTCGTGCGCGAGCATCCCTGGGCCACCCTCGTCAGCCACGTGCCGGGGCGCGGCCTCGTCGCGTCGCACTACCCCGTGCTCCTCGAGGACGACGCCGACGGCATCACGCTCGTCAGCCACGTCGGCCGTCCGGACGAACGCCTGCACGAGCTGGGGCGGCACGAGGCCATGGTGATCGTCTACGGGCCCCATGGCTACGTGTCGCCCGGCTGGTACGACGTGTCGCCCGCCGTGCCCACGTGGGACTTCGCGGTCGCGCACCTGCACGGCACCCCCGAGATCCTCACCGACGACGAGAACCTCGCCGTGCTCGACCGCCTCGTGGCGTGGTTCGAGAGTCCGCTGCCCGACCCGTTCCTCATGCGCCGCACCCTCGAGAACACCGCGTACGCGGAGCGCATCGTGCACGGCACCGTCGGCTTCCGGCTGCGGGTGGAGCGCATCGAGGCGAAGGAGAAGATGAGCCAGGACAAACCGGCCGAGGTGATCGCGAAGGTCGTCGAGGCGCTCCGGCGCCCCGGTCCGTACGAGAATTCAGCGCTCGCCGACCGCATCGCCGCCGTGAACGCCGCCGCACTCGCCGAGGGGAGCACCCGCGCATGACCGCCTTCGTTGGTGTGGCCGACATGGTGCGCTGGATCGCGCGCCGCGGGGCCGAGACGATCATGACCGAGATGGCCGACACCATCGAGGCCGATTTCCGCCGGTGGGAGTCGTTCGACAAGAGCGAGCGCGTGGCCAACCACACGCCCTTCGGCGTGATCGAGCTCATGCCCATCAGCGATCCAGACACCTACGCCTTCAAGTACGTCAACGGCCATCCGTTCAACCCGGGCCGCGGCTACCAGACCGTGACCGCGTTCGGCGTGCTCGCCGACGTGCACAACGGCTACCCCGTGTTCCTCGCCGAGATGACGATGCTCACGGCGCTCCGCACCGCCGCCACCTCGGCGATGGTCGCCCGGCGCCTCGCCCGGCCCGATTCGACCACGATGGCGATGATCGGCGCCGGCAGCCAGGCCGAGTTCCAGGCGCTCGCCTTCCGCGGCGTGCTCGGCATCACCCGCCTGCGCATCTACGACGTCGATGCCGCGGCGTCCGCCAAGTTCGTGCGCAACCTCGCCCCGCGCGGCTTCGACATCACGGTGTGCGACTCGGCGGCGGACGCCGCGCGCGGTGCCGACATCGTCACGACCTGCACGGCCGACAAGGCCGTCGCGCAGGTGCTGACCGACGCCGACGTCGCCCCCGGCATGCACATCAACACGATCGGCGGAGACTGCCCCGGCAAGACCGAGCTCGACCCGCGCATCCTCGACCGAGGTCCGGTGTTCGTCGAGTACACGCCGCAGACCCGCGTCGAGGGCGAGATCCAGAACGTCGCCCCCGACTTCCCCGTCACCGAGTTCTGGCGGGTGCTGACCGGTTCGGCCTTCGGTCGCACCTCGCCCGAGCAGGTGACGATCTTCGACTCGGTCGGGTTCGCCATCGAGGACTACTCGGCTCTCCGCCACCTGCGCGCCGACCTCGCCGCATCCGGGCTCGGTGCCGAGATCGACCTCGTCGCCGCCCCCGAAGACCCGAAGGATCTCTTCGGCTTCGCCACCTCGCCCGTGCCGGTCGGCTGACCCGCACCCGCGCCCGCACCCGCACCGCATTCCATCCGACGACCGCCGCCCGACCCGACTGGCGCCCCCGCCCATCCGCGACCGGCGCCCGAGAGGAGCATCATGACCGACACCCTCACCCTGCGAGGCGTGCGCCCCTACGATGCGGGCGACCCGGTCGACGTGGTCGTGCAAGACGGCCGCATCGCCGCGATCGCGCCGACCGGTGCCGTCGAGGCGGTCGGAGAGGTCATCGACGCCGGCGGGCGGTGGATCGGGCCCGGGCTGTGGGATGCGCATGTGCACTTCACCCAGCACGTGATCCGCCGCCGCCGTCTCGACCTCACCGAGACGCACAGTGCCGCCGACGTGCTCGACATCGTGCGTCGAGCGCGCGCCGAAGGCGCCCCGCTCACCGGGGGGATGCTGATGGGCTACGGGTTCCGCGACGGGCTCTGGCCGGTGCCCGCCTCGCTGGATGCGCTCGAGGCCACCGTGTCGGACATCCCGGTGGTGCTCGTCAGCGGCGATCTGCACTGCGGATGGATGAACCGCGCGGCCGCCGCGACGCTCGGCGTCGAGGTCGACGAGACCGGTCTGCTGCGCGAGGGGCCCTGGATCGGTCTGCTGCACTCGCTCGACGAGTCGTCGCAGCTGCCCGCCGACGCCTATGCCGACGCCGCCTCGGCCGCGGCCGCGCGGGGCGTGGTCGGCATCGTCGAGTACGAGAAGACCGACAACGTGGCGGAGTGGTCTGAGCGCACCGCCGCGGGACTCACCTCTCTGCGGACCGACATCGCCGTGTGGCCAGACCTGCTCGAGTCGGTCATCGCCCAGGGCATCCGCACCGGCGACGTGGTCGACGACGCCGGACTCGTCACGTTCGGTCGCCTCAAGGTGGTCGTCGACGGCTCGCTCAACACCCGCACCGCCTGGTGCTGGGACCCGTACCCCGACCTCGACCCCGGGCATCCGCACGCCTGCGGCATGGAGAGCGTGCCCATCCCCGAACTGCGCCGGCTGCTCGAACGCGCACGCGGCGCCGGGATCGAGGCCGCGGTGCACGCGATCGGCGACCGCGCGAACACCGCGGTGCTCGACACGTTCGCCGAACTCGGCATGAAGGGCGTCATCGAGCACGCGCAGCTCGTGCGCGACGACGATTTCGCCCGCTTCGCGCAGCTCGGCCTCATCGCCAGCGTGCAGCCGGAGCACGCCATGGACGACCGCGACGTCGCCGATCACCACTGGGCGGGCCGCACCGGGCGCGCCTTCGCCTTCGGCTCGCTGCACCGGTCGGGCGCCGCCCTGCGCCTGGGATCCGACGCGCCGGTCGCCCCGCTCGACCCGTGGATCTCGCTCAGTGCCGCGACCACGCGCAGCCGCGGAGACCGCGGCGCCTGGCACCCCGAACAGCGCCTGCCGCTCGACGTGGCGCTCGCGGCATCCGTGCGCACCGCCCTCGCCGTCGGGCAGCCGGCCGACCTCGTGCTCACCGACCGAGACCCGTACGCGAGCGACCGCGACGAACTGCGGGCGATGCCCGTCGCGGCGACCCTGCTCGGCGGCCGCTTCACCCACCGGGCGCTGTGATGGCCGCGCTCACGTTCACCAACGCACGTGTGTTCACCGGCGAGGGCGAGACCGCGTTCGCGTCGGCGTTCCGCATCGTCGACGGGGTGGTCGACTGGGTCGGCGATGCCGCGGACGTGACCGAGGCGGATGCCGTCGACCTCGACGGGCGCACCGTCCTGCCCGGTCTGATCGACAGCCACACGCACCCCGCGCTGCTGGCGGGCACGGCCGCGGCGGTCGAGTGCTTCCCTCCGGCGGTGCTCGGCGTCGACGACCTCGTGCGCGTGCTCGGCGCCCACGCCGCGACCGTCACGGGACCCGATGCCTGGGTACTCGGACGCGGCTTCGACGACACGAAATTCGCGGAGGGGCGGATGCCGACGGCCGCCGACCTCGACCGCATCGAGACCGACCGGCCCGTGCTGGTCTGGCGGTGCGACGCGCACTCGGCGGTGTGCAACACCCGGGCGCTCGAACTCGCCGGCATCACCGCGGCGACGCCCGACCCCGACGGCGCTCGGTTCGAACGCGATGCCGACGGGCATCCGACCGGGGTTCTCACCGAGATCGCCGCGGTCGACGCGGTGGCCGCGTTCATCCCGGCGCCGAGCCGCGACGAGCAGATCGACGCGCTCGTCACGATCGCAGAGGAGCTCGCCTCGCGCGGGATCGTGGCGGTGTGCGACCTGCTGTCGTCGCGCATCGATGCTCCGGTCCAGACGTTCCGGGCGGCGGCCGAGCGCGGTCTGCGCACGCGGGTCGCGCTGTATCCGGGATGGGATCCCGCGGCACCGCTGGCCGAGCTGAGCGACGACGACCGCACGGGTCCCATCCGTGTCGGGGGCGTGAAGGTCGTGCTCGACGGCGCCTACTCCAACCGCACCGCGTGGGTGCACGAGGCGTACCCCGGGTCGTGCGACCACGGTCTGCGCCTGGTCGACGACGCTGACGTGCGCGCCGCGGGCGACTGGGCGCGACGCAATGGCGTGCAGCTCGCCGTGCACGCCATGGGCGACCGCGCTCTCGACCGGGTGGTGGAACTGTTCGAGAACGACGAGCCCTGGCTCGACGGCATCCCCTCGGTGCGCATCGAGCACGCGACGATCGTGAGCGATGCGTACCTGGCGCGCCTGCGCGCCGCGCGCATGACGTTCGGCATCGCGACGCACACGGTGTTCTTCTTCGCCGAGTACGACGGCTACGAGAAGGCGCTGCGGGTGGAGCAGGTGCCGGACGCGTATCCGATCGCCCGCCTGTACGCGGGGCTCGAACCCCTCGCCCTCTCGTCCGACCGTCCGGCGACCGCCTGGAGCGGCGCCGACGACGTGATGCTGTCGGTCGAGGCCGCCGTGCGCCGCCGCACCTACAACGGCATCGAGTTCGGCCCCGAGGCCGCGATCACCGTGCCCCAGGCGCTGCTGCTGTACACCGCGCGCGCCGCCGCGCTGTCGCCGCTCTCGGGGGCGGGGCGTCTCGCGCCCGGGTACGACGGCAGCTTCGCGGTGCTCGACCGGGACGTGTTCACCGTGCCGGCCGACGAGATCTCCGCGGTGCGGGTCGCCGAGACCTGGATCCGCGGCGAGCGCGTGTTCGTGCGCTGAGCGTTCGCCCGCCTGCCGCTCCTCCCGTGCACGTACTCGCTCACTCATTCACTTCCCGACCGCGAGGGTCGATAAATGCCGCTAGATGGTGCTCGGACCCGACATTCTCTGGCCTCTCGCGCCCCGGGAGGGGAGGGCGAGCATGGGTGAGGGGGAGTTCCGGCCGCTCGCGGGGGTGCGGGTCGTCGACTTCACGCGGCTGCTCGCGGGACCGTACGCGACCATGACGCTCGCCGAGCTCGGCGCCGACGTGATCAAGGTCGAGCAACCGGGCATCGGCGACGAGACGCGCCACTGGGGTCCGCCGTTCGTGCATGGGGCGAGCGCGTACTTCCACGCGATCAACCGCGGCAAGCGCAGCATTGCGCTCGATCTGACCGACGACGCCGACCGCGAGACGGCGCGGGCGCTCATCGGCACCGCGGATGTCGTCGTCGAGAGCTTCCGGCCGGGCGTCGCCGACCGGCTGGGCATCGGGGCGGATGCCCTGCGGGCGCTGTTCCCTCGACTGGTCTACGCCTCGATCAGCGGCTTCTCGTCGCAGGGTCCGCTCGCGGCCGAACCGGGCACCGCGGTCACCGTCGAGGCGGAGTCGGGGCTCATGCACGTCACCGGCTACGAGGGCGCCGACCCGGTGCGGTCGGGCGTGGCCATGGTCGATATCGCGACCGGCATGTCGATGATCAACGGGGTGCTGGCCGCGCTGCTCGAACGGGAGCGCACGGGGAGTGGTCGACGGCTCGAGTTCTCGCTGTTCGCCACGGCGCTCAGCTCGCTCGGCACGGTCATCGCGGCGACCTCGGCGGGCGGGCCTCCATCGCGGCCGTGGGGGAGCGCGCATCCGTCGATCGTGCCGTACCGCGCGTTCGCCGCCGCCGACGGGCACGCCGTGCTGGGGGCGACGAACGATGCGATGTTCGCGCGATTGGTGACGGCTCTCGATCTCGGCGACGCGCTGGGCGGCTCGGAGTGGGCGGGCAACCGCGCCCGGGTCGAGGGGCGCGACGAGCTCGAGGGCATCCTGGCGGCGCGGGTCGCCTCGCTGCCGCTCGATGAGGTCGTCGAACGCCTGCAGGCGGCGCGGGTGCTCGTGGCACGCGTGCGCACGCCCGAACAGGCGGCGCGTGGCCCGCAGGCCGAGGCACTGGGTCTGATCGAGCACGATGACGGGGTGTCGGTGGCGCGCTCCGCGCTCGGTACGAACGGCACCGCGCGCCTCGCCCGCGCCCCCGCACTCGACGCAGACGGCCCCGCCCTGCGCGCCGAGCTGCACCGCCCGCCTCAGCCGTGACTCGGGACGGACGGTCCGTCCGCGCGCTCCGCGCCGCCCCCGCCCCCCGCCCAACTCCCCGTCCCGACGCACAACTCCCCGTCCCGACGCCCAACTCCCCGTCCCCCCGCCCAACTCCCCGTCC
>JASCNZ010000061.1 GCA_029959905.1 Microbacteriaceae bacterium PS02344 | reverse complement strand
CGGGGGGCGCCCCCCGGGCCCCCGGGGGGGCCCCGGCCGCCCGGGGGGCCCCCCCCCCCCCCCCCCCCCCCCCCCCGCGGGGGGGGGGGGGCGGCGTCGAGCGGGGTCATGGGGATGGGGACCCGCTCGAGCCCCGACACGTGGATGGGAGGAGTCGGGGCGGCGTCGGGTGTGGGAACCCGAGGCGCCATCAGAGAGACGTACTCGCTCTCGAAATCAGTCGGTGCATCCGGCGAATGCCACCGCGCGCGTGGACATGACGGCGCGCCCGAGGGAGCCCGATCACCCCCACCCGTATCGGGGTGGGGGTGATCCGAACTCCGCGTCAGACGGAGCCGTGCTCCTTCCGTCGGCGAACGGCGAGGACGAGACCCAGCGTGATCGCCGCGAGAGCCGCCGCCCCCACCCCGATGCCGATCGCCGTACCGCCGGTGATCGCCAGCCCACCGGACGGTGCCGGTGTTCCGCTCCCACCCGACGGGGCGGACGGAGCGGGCGGCACGGGGATGTCCCCGCAGGCCTTGTCGGTCACGGTCGTGTCGTCGACCGTCAACTCCGCCTCATTGAGGTAGCCGCCGCCGGTCTCGGTGGTCGTCGTGGAGCACTCCGCCTCGACGACCGTGATGGTCGTGGCGACGGCGGTCTCGACCACCACACGGTACGTGTGCGTCGTCTCCCCCGGCACCGTGGCCTCGGCGACGATCGTGGCATCGCTCTGGCCGTCGTAGTCGGGGTTGACGGTCACATCACCCGGCGTGAGGTTCTCGACCGACACATCGCCGATCTCGACGTCTCCGCCGAAGTCGAGCGCGTCGACGAGTTCGTATGTGCCCTCGGCCGTGCCGTTGTTGATCACGTCGAGCTCGTAGGTGACCGTCGATCGGTTCTCGTCGTCGAGCTCGGTGGCGCCGATGAAGCGCTTGTCGAGCACGATGTCGACGTTCCGATCGATGACGATCCCCGCGTCGAGGGTGGGATTCGCGGACGACTGGCCCAGAGAGAACACCGCCGTCGACCCCGTCGTCGGATCCGCGTCCGAGTCGGCGGCGTCGTCACCCGCGTCCTGCGTGGTGAAGGTGGTGTTCGAGTCGAGACCGTTCGGGTCGAACACGACCCGATACTCGCCCGACGCCAGGTTGTCGAACAGGTACAGCCCGTCGGCGTCGGTCACGGTCTCGAGCGAGACCGGGTTGCCGTCGACGTCAGTGCCGATGAGACGGACGGGGAATCCGGCGACGCCGGGCTCTCCGTCGCTCTGCAGGCCGTCGCCGTTCACGTCTTCCCAGACCCGGTCGCCGACGGAGGATGCGATGACGTTCACGGTGCGGATCGCCGGACCGACGCCCTGGGTGACACCGTCGGCCCGGCCGGCGGTGACGTTCGTGTACACGTCGCCCCCGGCGTTGCCCACGGGGGTCATCGCGATGTCGACCTGGAACGGCGTCGCCGGCGTGAAGGCACCAGGGCGCTGGAAGCGCAGACCGGTGACCTCGTCGTTCGACGCCGGGCAGTCGGCCGCGGTGCCCGCGCCGGAGACCACGTCGCCCGAGATCGCGTCGCACCAGACCGTCGCGCCCGATGCTCCGTTCGACGCCGCCCCGGGGGCTGCGTCCACCGACGCCGGCGCCGCCTTGGTGTACAGCACCGTGATGCCCGATCCCGCGATCGGCGTCACCGAGTCGAGCACGAGCTCGCCCTCGAAATCACTGCCGTTCAGACCGGTCGCCGGCAGCACTTCGATCACGTCGACGTTGCTGACGTTCTGCGGCGAGTCGATGTTCGCGAAGAACACGCTCCATTGGATCGTGCGGGGGTTCTCGACCCCGTCGGGGTTGACCTCGATGACGGGCTTGTCGACCGTCTTCGCGATCTTGATCCCCGTCGGCACGACCAGCTGCACCTGCACCTCGTCGCTGCGCAGGTCGGCGGGGCTGTTGTCGGCGTCCGACGACGCCAGCACCTCGTTCGTGTAGATGCCGTTGCGCGCGGTCTCGAGGATCTCGGCCGTGACGACGATCGGTTCGATCGCCGCTCCGACCGGGAGCGTCCCGAGGTCGTACCGGATGTACTGCCGGTCCGCCGCGCAGGCGATGCCCGCGCCGTCCGGCGCCCCCATCTGCACCGCGACCGGGGTGATCGCGACGCCGGCCTGCGTCGCCGAGGAGTACACCTGATACTGCGGCAGGCAGTCCTCCAGCACGACGCTCGCCGTGCTCCCCTCGACGGGGACGGCGGAGGTCAGCGACGGATCGAGGCGGTAGCGGATGTCGACGCCCGAGGTGTACTGCGGAACGGCCTGGTCGGTGAACTGACCGGTCGCCGGGTTCTCGACGTACTTCGACACCCGCACGATGGCCTCGCCCTGGATCAGACGGTCGCCGTTGCGTCCCTGGTGGGTGTCGGGGTCGTAGGTCGGGAGGGTGGTACGGCGAAGCGGGTCGGCGATCACGTCGGCCGTCGTGCCGATGCCGTTGGAGAGCATCTGCGACGACCAGTTGCCGATGGGCTCGGTCTTGTCGGAGTCGAGCACGACCTGTCCGATGGCGAACTGCACGCTCGCGTCTCCGAACGTCGTACCCACGGGCCACTCGGTATGGAGGGTCACCCGCACGCGGTTGACCCCCTCCCAGACGGTTCGCCCGAATGCGTCGACAACCGGCGTCGCGATGTCGCTGGGGTCGGTCGACCAGGTCCCCGTCGAGCAGTCCGCGTCACTGCCGGCACCGGCCGGGCCCGAGCTGTACTCGATCACGATGTCGCGGAACGCCGAGTCGGCCGTCCCGAGGGTGCTGGCGGGCAGCTGGGCGCGCGCCTGGGTGTAGGCGGCGGGGTAGACCGGCGAGCCGTTGCTGGGGTAGTCCGCACGCCAGCCGGTCCACGACGGGTGCGCGGCGAGCGCGAGGCGGTCCGCATCCCAGACGTCGCACGACACGAGCGTGCGCGAGAAGTCGGTGCCGGTGCCGGCCGGTGCCTGCTCGCTGATCGAGAGCACGCTCTGCACGGCCTGACCCGGCATCACGACGGTGTTGCCGTCTTTGCGCACGCCGGATCCCGGCGAACCCTCGAAGAGGCTGCTCCCCGAGAACGCCGGGGCGGGGGTGTTGTTGGCCTGCCCGTAGATGCCGGTGAACGACTTGTCGAAGGTGCCGATCGTGTCGATGCGAATGGTGGCATCGCGCGTGTTGTTGACGGGGTCGTCGATGCCGGGCGTGCCGTCGAGGCCGGTCATCTGAACGTTCGTGTACGCGTTGTGGGTGTTGAGCACGTACGCCCCGGCCCCGTTGCTGCCGAAGTCGACGAGCGCGGCCTGGGGAACGTGCACCTGCACCTCGAGCGTCGCGATGTACCCCTGCCCGCCCGACAGCGCGGCTCCGCTGCCGGTGGTGGTGGGAACGGTCGTGCCGCTCGTGTCGGTGTTCGTCAGGGTGATGACGCCGTTCTGGCCGGGCTGGCCGGAGGGGCAGGAGATGCTGCCGGTGGCGCGCACGGAGTTCGTGGTCGTGGCACCCGCGACCGAGAGCCCGCTGTAGGGCATGCTCACGCGGAAGCCCGAACCCGACGTGACCTGCACGCACCCGCGGAAGATCGGAGCGTACGCGGCGGTCGCGGCGGCCTCGGACCCCGCGGTGGCGACCATCTGCGCCCACAGCGCCGCCCCGTAGAAGGATGCCGGGCTGAGGTCGTCTTCGAAGCGGATCGGCGAGGTCAGCGGTGCGACCCCCTTGCCGCCGGCCGGAACCGCGATGCTCACCGGGTAGGAGAGCTGGCGGCACACGCGGGTGGAGTCGTTCACGCAGCGCGTGGTCGCTTGGAACAGCGGCCCCTGGTCGGGACTCGTCGCCGTGAAGCGCTTGGAGAGGTCGAAGCGCGGAGCGGCCGACACCGTCTGCGACAACGGCTCGGTCTCGACCGCCTGGGTGACCTGGTCGGACGTGACGGCGAACACCACGTCGTTCATGTCGGTGCCGTTCGGGACCTCCGGGCGCACCCGGGTCACGAAGGGGTAGTTGAGCGCCGTGCCGGCGGTCTGGTTCGCGAGCACGCAGGTCACCTGCTGCTCGGGCAGCGACTGCCACGACGTCGCGGTGAGCGGCGGCGCGGGCGCCGCGATGGTGGGCGGCGTCACGCTCGACCCGGCGAGACAGAACGGCGGCAGGCTGACGAGCTCCTGCCCCTGCGGCACCGTGAAGCGCACGGTCGGCGCGGTCTGGTCCTCCCCCTCGAAGCGGATGCCGAGGGTGAAAGTGGTCGTGTCGTTCGTGCGGACGATCTCGTTGTCCGCGCTGGAGTCGTTGCCGGCGGCGTCGTCGGCTTGGAACGGCGCGGTGCCGGTCTGCTGACTGACCGTCAACTGGATCGTGGCCGCTGCGGCGGCCGGTGCGGCGACGACGAATCCGGCGCACAGCGCGCTCAGCACCGCCGCCACCCCCGTCGCCCTGGTCCAAGCGCGCGAGCGCGCAGTCGTGCGAGTCATGATGGCCCTTCCCCTAGCCAATGCGATGCTCGATGAATCGTCCGTGAGCGGGAGGCGCCTGCGCCTCCTGCAGAGAGAGATCTCGGGTGTCGCTCAGTATTACGCAGAAGTCGAAATCGAAAGATCACTGTTGTGTTGCTATGCGAGGACGTTCCTCACCTCCATGTGCGCCAGAAGACGCAGCGCACCGGTGACCGCATCGGTCGAGGTGACGATGTCGTCGTAGTGGTGCACGAAGCCCTGGGCGTCTTCGATACCCAGGGAGACGCGCACCTGATCGGCGGCGAGGGGCCGCACCGCAAGGCTTTCGCCGCCCATGCGGGTCATCGCGCCCTCACCTCGTTCTGGTCGATGTTCCTGCCGTGCATAGCGCTCACCAGCATCCGGTGCCGGTCGGTCCGCTCTTCGCGCACCACCTCACCCCGCTCGAGCCCACGTTCGTCCGCCGCGTGCTGCGGCGCTGTCATCACTGCCATCCGTCCTGCTCCCCCGCTGGAATCGCCCCCTCCCTGAGAGAGCTGGGTGGAGAGCCGTCATGGGGAGGCGATCTCCACCCAGCTCCGGTCGCCCGAACGGGCTGATCGACTCACTGGGGAGGGGTCGAGTGGGAGATTTCCCACGCTTAGAAGACGGGAGGGGGGCAGGAATCGGTCGGTCGACGCGAAGATTGCTCTCGGCATCGTCCCGGACGCGGGAGCGGAGCCCGGCAGATGGCGGCGTTCAGCCGCCGAGCACTCCCGCGGAACGCCCGTTCAACGATGCGCCGCTCTCGGCTCTCCCGTCGAAGGTGAACTCGTACGTGACGCCCCCTTGCGCCTCGACATGGGTGACGTCGAACGATCCCCCTCGTGGCGAGTCCAGAGAGGTGGTGCAGACGGCGTCACCCGCCTGTACCAGGCACGTCCACCCGTCGGGCGGATCGACGTCCTGCACGTCGGCGGTCAGGTCGATGTGCAGCGTGCCGACGGTCCACGAGCCTTGCTCGACGGAGAGCGCCATGTCGAACTCGGCGGTGCGCTCGTCGACCGCGACGGCCGACACGTCGAGGGCGCCCGGGGGCGCCGCGGCGAAGAACCAGGTCTTCGTGGTGAACGTCACCGTCAGGATCGTCACCAGCACGAGCGCGGTGCCCGCCGCGGTCAGCATCGCCGCGGTGCGCGCCCAGTCATGCCACGAACGCCCGACCCCGCCATCCTGGGGGGCGCCGCCGCCCGCGGCCCCGGTCGGGTCGGCCCCCGCCCCTCCGGCGTCTACTCCCCCGCCGGCAGAGGCGGAGGCCTGGTCGGCAGGGCCCGCGAGAGCGATCCCTGCGGCGACCGGCAGCATGCCGAGCGTGGCGAGCCCGGCGAAGCGCTTCCACGAGCGGCGGCAGTAGGGGCATCCGCGATGGTGATCGGTCGCGCGACTGCTGCGGGTCTGTTCGAGAGTGTCGCCGACCGTCTCGGGCAGCAGCTGGGCGGCCTCGACGCAGGCCGGTCGCGCGCCGTCTTCGAGCAGGAGGCGCAGCGTCGTGCGGCGGAGGTTGCCCTTCGCCCGGCGGGTGAGCGAGTAGATGGCCGATGCCGGTCGTGCCATGTGCTCTTCGAGGTCGCGGGGCTTGCGCCCCTCGAGCACCGTCGCGACCAGCACGCGCTGCTGGTCGGTCGGCAGTTCGGCGAGCGCGCGGCGCACGATCGCCAGTTCCGATTCGATCTCGAGCTCGCGGATGCGCGGATCGGCGGTCGAGGCGGGCTCGTCGACGTTCTCGAGCGCGGCGACGCGCGAACGCGGGGACCGGAAGTCGTCGCGGATGCGGTTGCGCATGATCTGCGCGATGTACGCCGGCACGTTGTCGGTGGGCCCTGAACCGTCGAGCCACTTCGCGAGGACGACGAGCACGGCGTCTCCGAGCAGATCGTCGGCGTCGTGCGAGATGCCGGCGATGCGCCGCGCCGTCAGGGTGAGCGAGGGGAGCATACGCGCGAAGTACTCCCCCGCGGCGTCGCGGTCGCCGGTCGCGGCCCGGGCGACGAGTGCCGCGAGCACCTCGGGGGCAAGGTCGCCCGAGGGGCCGTCAGCGGCGAGGCCGTCGAGAGCGCTGTCGGCACCGCCGTCGTCGGTGTCGCCGAGCGCACGGTCGCCGTCGGTCACCGTGTCGGCTGGGGCGGCATCGCTCTCGCCGGGCGCACCGCGGACGCTGCGGGCGTCAGCCGCGTCCGGAAAGAGTGCGTCGGTCATCACGATCCTCGTCGGGTCGCCGGGGTGGCGGGCAGCACGACGGGTCGTGCTGACTCTTGAGCCGACACGATACACCTGCGAGGCGACATGCGGGGCGGGTACGCCGCAATACAGAGCGGAACTGTGGATAAGTGAGGACGAATTGCTCCATCTCGCACGCAGTAACCGGAAAACGGTCGCCACCTACAAGACGGGTGACGACCGCGAATCGGTCGGAGACGTCTCCGGTCGGGACGGGGGCTACCGAGTGCGAGCGGCGGGCCGCGCTGTCAACCCCATCGAGGCGAGCGACTCCGCGCCCTATGGTGCGGAAAATGACCACCGAAGCTCCGGCCGCCGAGAACCCCACCCGCCTGCGGAAGGCCGTGACCGGCCCGCTCCTCTTCGCGTTCATCCTCGGCGACGTGCTCGGCGCCGGCATCTACGCGCTCATGGGCGTGCTGTCGGAAGAGGTCGGGGGGATGCTGTGGGCCCCGCTCGTCGTCGCCCTGCTGCTCGCGCTCCTCACCGCCGGCTCGTACGCCGAGCTGGTGACGAAATACCCCCGGGCGGGCGGGGCGGCCGTCTTCGCCGAGCGTGCGTTCCGCAGTCCGCTCATCTCGTTCCTCGTCGGGTTCTGCATGCTCGCCGCCGGGGTCGTCAGCGCCGCCGGCCTCTCGATCGCGTTCGCCGGCGACTACCTCTCGACGTTCGTCGATCTGCCCACGACCCCGGTCGCCATCGCGTTCCTCGCGATCGTGGCGCTGCTGAACGCCCGCGGCATCCGCGAGTCGCTCGGCGCCAACCTGGTCATGACCGCGATCGAACTGAGCGGTCTCGTGATCGTGATCGTCGTCGTCGCCTTCTTCGTAGGTGGCGGAGGCGGCGATTTCTCACGCGTCGTCGAGACCCCGGAGGGCACGCCGGTCGCCCTCGCCGTGCTCGCAGGCGCCGTCATCGCCTACTACTCCTTCGTCGGCTTCGAGACCTCGGCGAACATGATCGAAGAGGTCAAGGACCCGCGCCGCACCTACCCCCGCGCCCTGTTCGCCTCGCTCGTGACCGCCGGCGTCGTGTACGTGCTGGTCGGCGTGGCGAGCTCGGTGGCGCTTCCGGCATCGGAGCTGCAGGAGTCGTCGGGCCCGCTGCTGGCCGTCGTCGAGGCGACCGGCGCGAGCATCCCGTCATGGCTCTTCAGCCTCATCGCATTGATCGCCGTCGCCAACGGCGCGCTGCTGACGATGATCATGGTCAGCCGCCTCACCTACGGCATGGCCGAGCAGAAGCTGCTTCCCGGCGTGCTGTCCCGCGTGCTGCCGAAGCGGAAGACGCCGTGGGTCGCGATCCTCGTGACGACGCTCGTCGCGATGGGCCTCACCCTCGTCGGCGACCTCGCGCTCCTCGCCAGCACCGTCGTGCTGCTGCTGCTCGTCGTCTTCCTGAGCGCCAACGTGTCGGTGCTCGTTCTGCGGCGCGACAAGGTCGAGCACGACCACTTCCGCGTGTGGACCTTCGTGCCCGTGCTCGGCATCCTCTCGTGCATCCTGCTCTTCACGCAGCAGCCCGCCGAGGTGTGGCTGTTCGGCGCGATCCTGCTCGCGGTCGGTGCCGTCCTGTTCCTGCTGACGCGTCTCGCGCGTCGACGTTCGGCCGACTCATCCGTCTCGTCGGCCACGCCGACGTCCGCGTCTACGACCACCCCCCATTCCGACAACCGCCCCGACACCCAGGAGGACCCCGATGAGACCCGATGAGACCCGAGACGCCGAGTCGTTCGAGGAGAACCGTCACGACCAGCTCACCTCGGCGCCGGAGGCGACCGAGGAGGATGCCGCGCCTCGTATCGACGTGAGCGAGCACGACGGCAACACGCGCGTCGACATCCGCGACGACGCCGAGGTACGTCCGGGTCCCGGACCGGGGTCGCCCGACGCCGAGGGCGTGTGACCGCGCCGCCCCGAGAGACCAAGCGGGCCCCTGCCGAGCGGCAGGGGCCCTCCCTCGTTCAGGCGTCGGTCATTCCGCGGGCGGCGCGACGCAGGCGAGACCGGAGTCGATGACGGCCTGGTGGTACTGCTCGGCGGTGAAGGGTAGGCCGAATTCGGGGGCGGTCTGCCCCTCGGCCGCGGGGGCCTTCGAGGCGATCGCCGCGAGCTCCCAGGCGAGCGACTGCACGACGCCCGCGCCCGCCGTGGAGTTGTTGAGCACCACGGCGACCGTGAATCCGGACTGCGGGTCGGAGTACGCCGCCGTCGCGTAGCCGGGGGTCCAGCCGTGCTGGCCGATCATCGATCCGACGAGGTAGCCGCCTCCGGTGGCCTGGTACCAGGACGGCGCCTCGGCAGAGATGGGGAGCGGAGTGCCGAAGCGCGCCGGCTCCTCTTCGGTACGCAGCGCCTGCGAGGCCTCGGCCTGCACGTACCGGCCGAGATCCTCGATCGTCGAGACCGCTCCCGAGTCGGTGAAACCCGAGCTCGACGACATCGTGGTGATGTCGACGGGAGCCGCGCAGTTGTAGCCCCCCTCGACGGGCGTGAGGTAGTGCCCGTTCAGCACCGCGCCGCTCGACGGCGCCGCCGGCTCCTGACCGGGCAGCGAGGTCGAGCTCAGTCCGAGCGGTTGCGTCACGTACGTCGAGATCAGCTCGGAGGCCGACAGGCCCGAGGCGCGCTCGAGCGCGAGGCCGAGCAGCAGGTATCCGGCGTCGGACTCGCGGTACGTGCCGACGGGCGTACGGGCGGCGGCGAGGCCGTAGCCCGCCAGTTCGAGCGGCACCCATTTGCGTTCGGGGGTGTTGAGCCATTCGGCCGAGACCCGCGGCTCGGACGACCCGATGCCGGCCGTGCCGTTGCACAGGTCGAGCAGTGTGACGCCCTCGAGGTCCGCGACACCCGAGACGTAGTCGGGAACGGGCGCGTCGAGCTCGACCGTGCCCTCGTCGGCGAGGGCGTAGAGCACGTCGCACGTCATGAGCCGCGTGACGTCGCCGATGCGGAAGGCCATGTCGGTGTCGACGGCGCCGCCCTCGCCGTTCGGCTCCTGGGTGCCGACGCCGGTGACCCACTGACCGCTCCAGGGGGCCCAGACGCCCACGACGGCGCCGGTCGAGCCCGACACGGCGATCGCGTTGTTCACCGCATCCGTCATCTGAGTGACCATGTCGTCGGGGAGCGCCCCGTCGACCTGGGCGGGCGCCTCGTAGGAGAAGGACTCTTCGGCGGCGCATCCGGTGAGCGCGAGACCGAGCACGACGGCTCCGGCCGTGACGGCGCGCCAGCGGCGCGACGAGAGAAGCTGCATGAAGGGGACCCCCGGGGACTGTGTCTCCCGAGTCTAGAACGCCCCGGCTGAAAGTCCGCACCGACGCCGTCGCCCACGTGCCGTTCTAGGGTGAGGGGGTGCCCCATATCTTCGACTCCACCGTGACCGCCGCCGTTCTCCACCACATGAACGACGATCACACCGATGACAACCTCCTCATCGCCCGCGCGTTCTCGGCTCCCGCCGACGCGGAGGTGACGGATGCCGTCATGACCGGGTTCGACGGCGACGGCGGGACCTGGCGCGTCACGCGCGGAGGAACGGACGCCGAGCTCGTGGTGCCGTGGCCGGGCGGCCCGATCGCCGAGCGCCCCGAGGTGCGTCGCGAGATCGTCGCGCTCTACGACGCCGCATGCGCGCGACTCGGCGTGGAGCCGCGCCCGCACGCATGACCCGTCGTGTCGGATGACGAGATTGCGGGTTCCATCATAGGTAAGGCTGCCCTTACACTGGGGGCATGCCCGAGATCCTCTCCTTCTCCGCCGCCCTGCGCGAGCGCTCGTCCGGATCGCACTCCCGCAGCGAGCACGCCGGCTTCATGTCCGACCTCCTCAAGGGAGAGGGTTCGCGCGAGGACTACATCGCCCTCGTCGCGCAGCACTACTTCATCTACGAGGCTCTCGAGGGTGCAGGCGACCGCATGCGCCACGACCCGGTCGCGGCCGTCTTCCTCAGCGAGAAGCTCACCCGCCTCCCCGCACTCGAGGCCGATCTCGAGTTCCTCCTCGGCGCTGACTGGCGCGAGCGCATCGCGCCGCTGCCGACCACGCGCCGCTACGTCGAGCGCATCCGCGAGGTCGGTGCGACCTGGGTGGGCGGGTTCGTCGCCCACCACTACACGCGCTACCTCGGCGACCTCTCCGGCGGCATCTTCATCGGCCGCGTCATGGCCCGCCGCTTCGGCTTCGAGACCAACGGCATCGGGTTCTACCTCTTCGACGACATCGCCGACCCGTCGGCCTTCAAGGACGTGTACCGCGAGCAGCTCGACGCCGCCCCGTGGGACGAGGCCGAGCGCGAGCGCGTGATCGACGAGGTGCTGCTCGCCTACCGCTTCAACACCGAGCTGTTCGAAGACCTCGACCGGGCGCGCGTCGCGGCCTGAGAGATTGCGCGGCTCAGGCCGTCGGCAGCTCGGGGGTCGTGCGGGCGAGCCACGCCTCGCGCATGAAGCGGCGGACGTCTTCGTCGACGCGGATGTCGCTCGGCCGCAACGGGCGCGACAGGTAGAGACCGTCGAGCGTCGTCAGGCGGCTCAGCGCGACATACGTCTGCCCGGGCGCGAACGCACCGGAGCCGAGATCGATGATCGCCTGGTCGTAGGTCTTGCCCTGCGACTTGTGGATCGTGACGGCCCATGCGAGCCGCAGCGGGAACTGCGTGAACTCGGCGACCACGTCGCGACTCAGCTTCTTGGTGTGCGGATCGTAGGCGTAGCGGAACCGCTCCCAGACGGCGGGTTCGACGTCGACCTCCTCGCCGTCGATGTCGACGCGGACCGACCCGCCCAGGATGCGCGTGACCGTGCCGATCGTCCCGTTCACCCACCGCGGCGGCTCCCCCGACATCGAGGTGTCGTTGCGCAGGAACATCACCTGCGCCCCGACCTTCAGCCGCAGCTCGGTCTCGGCCGGCAGCGACGCCTCCCCGCGGCCGAACTCGCCGTTGATCTCGGCGTGCGCGATCTGCTCCTTGCCGGCGAGGGCGGCCAGATGTCGGCTGTTGATTCCGTTGACGATGTCGTTGCGGGTGGCCAGGGTGATCATCGGCACCTCGCCCGGCTCCGGATCGGGGGGCGTGCGGGCGCCCTGCGCGTTCAGCACTCCGGCGATCTCCGCCGTCACCCGGCCGTACCGCACGGCGTTGAGCATCGCCTTGAACCCGTCGTCCGACTGCCGATGGATGTGCACGAGTTCACGCACGTGCAGCTCGGCACGGGCATCCACCTCGAACAGCGCGCCGTCACCGGGCGCCGCGCCGTCAACACCATCGGGTCCGCCCGTCCACGGCCCCGACCACACCTTCGCGTCGAAGAACCAGAACGACCGGTAGTGGTCCTTCACGTAGCGCGCCTCATCGCCGCGGGGCGGCACCGGCGCGAGCTGGTACGGGTCGCCGAACATCACGACCTGCACCCCGCCGAACGGTTCGCCCCGGCGCCCGCGGGCCTGACGCAGGGCACGGTCCATCGCATCCATCAGGTCGGCGTTGACCATCGAGACCTCGTCGATGACGAGCGTCTCGATCGCGTTCAGAATGCGGCGGGTGGCGTCGTTCTGGTCGATATCGGCGTCGCCGATCAGACCGATCGGCAGCCGGAAGAGCGAGTGGATCGTCTGACCCTCGACGTTGAGCGCCGCGACGCCCGTGGGAGCGCAGATCGCGATCTGCTTCTCGGTGTTCCACGCGAAGTGCTGCAGCAGGGTCGACTTGCCGGTGCCCGCGCGGCCGGTGATGAAGACGTGCTCGTCGGTGTGCTCGATCAGGTCGAACAGCTCCTGCTGTTCTTCGGACAGAGCGGGAAGGGACACGGGTCTCACAGAGGGAACGAGGGATGCGGGGCGCCCCACCATGCTACGTGTCCGCGGAGTCCCGCGACGGGCGCGCGGCCGCTCGGCGCTCCTCCAGGCGTCGCTTCTAGACTTGCCTCATGAACGGGGTGGACACGAGGGTGCCGCGGCGCTCGAGTCTCGCCGCCGATCTGTCGATGCTCGCACTCGTCGGCGTGCTGCTCCTCGCGGCGCTGGGCGCCGGGGGCGCGATCGCTTACAAGGACTTCTACGGTCCGTCCGCGTTCGTCACGCGCTACCTCGACCTGCTGTCCTCCGGCCGGGCCGCCGACGCGCTGCGCGTTCCGGGAGTGGCCGTCGACCGCGAGACCCTCGACGACGCCGGCATCACCCCGACGGCATCCGAGGCCCTGCTGCGTCAGGCGGCGCTCGCTCCGCTGACCCGCGTGGAGGTCGAGTCCGAGAAGGAGCACGACGGCGTCACCGAGGTCACCGTCTCGTACGAGGCGGCCGGCCACCCCGGACGCACCACCTTCACCGTCGAACAGGACGGCTGGGAGGGCGTCGCCCCGCGCTGGCGTTTCCAGCGCAGCCCGCTCGCCGTGGTCGATCTCACGCTGCGCGGGGCCGATCGGTTCGCCGTCAACGGCTTCGAGATGCAGCGCGCCCAGGTGTCGGTCGCCGGCACCGCGGCGGCCGACCTCGACCCGCTGCCCCTGCTCGTGTTCACCCCGGGCGTCTACTCCGTCACGGTCGACACCCCGATCTCGACGGCCGAGGGCACGGGCGTGCTCGCCGACAGCCCGCTCGCCACCACTCCGCTCGAGGTGCAGACCGAACCCACCGATGAGTTCGTCGACGTCGTGCAGCGACAGGTCGAGGACTTCCTCACCGCCTGCACGACCCAGGAGGTGCTGCAGCCCACCGCCTGCCCCTTCGGCATGAAGGTGCAGAATCGCATCGCCACCCTGCCGACCTGGTCGATCACGACCCAGCCCACGGTGACCGTGGTACCGGACGGCGGGGACTGGGCGATCCCCCCGGCCGACGGCGTGGCCCACGTCGAGGTCGAGATCCGCTCGTTGTTCGACGGCTCGATCCAGAAGGTCTCCGAAGACGTTCCGTTCCGCATCGACGGCAGCGTCGTGATCCTCGCCGACGGCACGGCGTCGATCCGCGTGAGCTCCCCCGACCTCGCGGCCGACTGAGCCGTCGGGTTTCAGGAGCGCCCGGCGGCCTCGTGGCGTCGATCGCGATCGGCGAGAGCCGCGAGCTTGGCGTTGTAGTCCTCGAGCTCGGCGTCTCCCGTGCGGTCGGCGTGCCGGTCGCGCCGCTTCTGCAGCTTCGTGTCGCTGCGGCTCCACTGGATCGCCACCGTGATCGCGAGGATCAGCGTGGGGATCTCACCGATCGACCACGCCACACCGCCGCCGATGTACTGATCCTCCATGGGGTCGACGCCCCAGGTGCGCCCCATCGAGCCGAACCAGTCGGCGACCATCAGCCCCTCCTGCATCATGATCGCGACGCCGAAGAACGCGTGCATCGCCATGACCGCGATGAGGGTGATGAGGCGTCCGGCGTACGGCAGGCGATACGGCACCGGGTCGGCCCCGATCAGGCTCAGCACGAAGAGGTAGCCCGAGATGAGGAAGTGGATGACCATCCACTCGTGCCCGAGGTGCTCGAACATCGACCACCGCACGAGGTCGGTGAAGTAGAACGCCCACAGCGACACGATGAAGATCGCGGCGGCGACGAACGGATGCGTCACCACGCGCGAGAACGGCGAGTGCACCGCCCAGAGGATCCATTCCCGCCCGCCCCGCGTGCCGTCGTCGCGCTTGTGGATGGCGCGCAGCGCGAGGGTGACCGGGGCCCCGGACACGAGCAGCAGCGGGATCGCCATCGACAGCATCATGTGGCCGAGCATGTGCACGCTGAACAGGTACTCCTGGTACGCGTTGATCGGGCCGCAGGTCACCCAGATCAGCATCAGCATGCCGAGCGACCAGAAGACGGTGCGGTGGATCGGCCAGCGATCGCCGCGACGGCGCAGGCGCATCGCCCCCGCCAGGTAGAGGAACAGCCCGAACATTCCGGCCACCAGCCACAGGATGTCGATGTCCCAGGCGGTGAACCAGCGATCGAGGGTGAACTCGGGAGGCACCGCCGAGCGGGTCAGGACCTCGGCGGGGGTCTGCGCGAAAGCGGCCTCCTCACCGGTCGGCGGAGGCGTGCGGGCGAGCGCTGCCGCGGCGCCCGACGCGAGACCCATCAGCGCGAGCTCGCCGAGCACGAGCATCCAGAACCAGCCGGATGCCCGTTCGCCCTCGAGCCGCGGGATGAGCCGGGCGCGGTACCACGCGCCCAGGAGTCCCATCGCCGTGAGCAGCACGGCTTTGGCGAGCAGGATCGCGCCGTACGGAGTCCACAGCTGACTCGGGTCGCCCAGGGCCACGACCGAACGCGCGATGCCCGAGACGGCGACCACCACGAAGGCGGCGAGGGCGAGCGACGAGTAGCGGCGCACCAGTTCGGCATCGTCGATGCCCGCGCGGCGGCGCAGGATCACGAGCATGAGCAGACCCCCGAGCCAGACCGCGGCGCCGATCGTGTGCAGGAGGATCGAGTTGACGGCCGTCGTGTGACCGGCGAGGTCGCCGGAGTGGCCCTGGGTCGCGAGCGGCAGGAACGACGCCGCGGCGAGGAGAGCGGTGATGAGGGTCGGGGTCCAGCTGCGCCAGGCGAAGGCGAGCACCGTGATGATCGAGCCGAAGATCGTCGTGATGAGCCAAGACTGGCCCAGCGCCGTCTCGAGCAGATAACGGCCGAGCTGCGTGCCGAACTCCCGCTCGATGCTCAGCTGCGGGTTGAACGCGGCCATGAACGTCAGGAACGCGGTGAACCCGGCCGACACCGTGAATACGGCCGCGCCGATCGACGCGACATTCAGGGCGGTGTCGAACGGCTTCTCGCCGCTCTTGAGCGCGAACAACGCCATCACGAGCGAGCCCAGCATGGCGGCCGCCGCGATGTTCATGACGAGCTTCGCGATCGGGGTGGCCCACATCACGAACGGACCCGGGTCCTGCAAGAGCAGGGGCTGGGCGCCACCGCCCACAACGAGCGCCGCGACGACGCCGATGATGGCCGCGACCCCGAGGATCGTGAGGCCCGCCAGCCGGTACCCGGGAGACGGCGTGCCGGGGCGCGGTCGAGTGGCGGCGCGCGGTCGGGTCGCCGCGCCCGGTCGGTCGGTCGCGGCGCGGGAGGTCACCCCTCCAGCCTAAGCCGCGCCCCGCCCCCTCCGGCCCGCCCCCTCCGGCCCGCCCCCCCTCCTCTCCTGCCCCCCCTCCGGCCGGCCCCCTCCGGCCCGCCCCCCGTCCTCTCCTGCCCCCCTCCGGCCGGCCCCCCGTCCTCTCCTGCCCCCCTCACGATGCGAAGGACATCTCGCGATTCGAAGGATCGCCCAGCGCATCCGCTCCTTCGAATCGTGAGATCTCCTCGCGCCCGTGCGACGCCGGATACGCAGAAGGGCCCCCCCCCCGGGGGGGGGGGGGGCGGGGGGGCGGGGGGGGGTTGTTTTAGGCGGGCGTGAGGCTGGGGCCGCG
>JASCNZ010000060.1 GCA_029959905.1 Microbacteriaceae bacterium PS02344 | reverse complement strand
CACCAGCCGCGCAACCTGCCGAAGGCGGGCACGGTCGAGTGAGCCGGCCGGGGCGCGCGCGGGCGCACCGGCGCGCCGCGACTAGGCTGGAACGGTGATCATCGGGACCGGCATCGACCTCGTGGACATCCCGCGGTTCGAACGGACCCTGGAGCGAACGCCGCGGCTGCTCGAGCGCCTGTTCGCGCCAGCCGAGCGGTCGCTGCGGCTGCCGTCGCTCGCCGCCCGATACGCGGCGAAGGAAGCGCTCATCAAAGCCCTCGGCGGCTCGGACGGCGTGCACTGGACCGAGATCGAGATCGCCTCCGAGGAGTCCGGGCGGCCATACTTCGTGCTCGCCGGCTCGACCGCCGGTGTGATCGTGGAGCGCGGTATCGCGACCCTTCACCTGACCATGAGCCACGACGCGGGATTGGCGACGGCGTTCGTCGTGGCGGAGGGGGAGTCGCGGTGAACGCGCCGTTCCGCGAGGCCAGCGTCGAGATCGATGCGATCGCCGACAACGTCCGTCACTTCCGTCGCCTCACCGGCGTCGACGTCATCGCCGTCGTGAAGGCCAACGCCTACGGGCACGGCGCCGCCGCCGCCGCGGTCGCGGCGCTCGCCGGCGGTGCGACGCGCCTCGGCGTCGCCGAGATCCCCGAGGCCCTCGACCTGCGCCGTCAGGGAGTGCGGGCCCCGATCATGGCCTGGTTGCATGCGCCCGACGAGCGATTCGAGCAGGCGGCGGCCGAAGGCATCGAACTCGGCGTCTCCTCTTTCGACCAGCTCACCGCCGCGGCCGTGGCGGCCCGTGCCGACCGCCCGGTCGCCGTGCACCTCAAGCTCGAGACGGGGCTGTCGCGCAACGGCATCGCCCCGGCCGACTGGAGCCGGGTGCTCGCCGAGGCCGCGCGTCTCGAGCGCATCGGCCGTCTCCGCGTCGTGGGGCTCTTCAGTCACCTGTCGAACACCTCGCCGGACGACGATCGCGAGGCGCTGGCCCGGTTCGACACCGGCGTGGCCATGGCGGCGGGGTTGGGCATCCGCCCCGAGATCCGCCACATCGCCGCCACCGCCGCCGCGATCGACCTGCCGGAAGCGCGGCTCGACGCCGTGCGCATCGGCATCGGCATCTACGGGCTGTCGCCGTTCGACGACCGCAGCGCCGCCGCGCTCGGGCTGCGTCCCGCGATGACGCTCCGCGGCGCCGTCGCGGCGGTCCGCCGGGTTCCGGCCGGCACGGGCGTCTCGTACGGGTACGTCCACCGCACCGATCGCGACACCACCCTCGCCCTGGTGCCGTTGGGGTACGCCGACGGCGTTCCGCGGCATGCCTCGGGTCGACTTCCCGTCTCGATCGGCGGTCGGCGATTCACGAATGTCGGGCGCATCGCCATGGACCAGTTCGTGGTCGATGTCGGCGACGCTCCCGTGTCGGTCGGCGACGAGGTCGTGCTGTTCGGCGACCCGACGCTGGGCGTGCCGTCGGCGCGCGATTGGGCGGATGCCGCGGGCACGATCGACTACGAGATCGTCACGCGCATCGGTCACCGCGTTCCCCGGAGGACGACATGAGCATCGATCCCGCCTTCCTCGGCCGCCGCGAGGTCGCCACGTCGGAGCAGATGGAGCGTCTCGGCGTCCGCATCGGCGAGCAGCTCGAGGCGGGCGATCTGCTGATCCTCACGGGACCGCTCGGGGCGGGCAAGACCACGTTCACGCGCGGCCTCGCCGAAGGGCTGGGCGTGCGGGGTCCGGTGCAGAGTCCGACCTTCGTGATCGCGCGCACGCATCCCTCCCTCGTCGGTCGCGCCCCGCTGGTGCACGTGGATGCCTACCGCCTGGGGTCGAGCGCGGAGCTCGACGACCTCGACCTCGACCTCACCCGATCGGTGGTCGTGATCGAGTGGGGTCGCGGCATGGCCGAGGACCTCGCGGACGCGTGGTGGGACATCGAGCTGGAGCGTCCGGTGGGCCGCGACGGTGACGACCTCGACGCGTCGGAACTCGACGCCGACGCCCCGCGGTTCTTCACGATGTCCCGCGTCGAGCGCTGAACGGCCCGAACGCTACCCTGGAAGGGTGATCCTCGCCGTTGACACCTCCCTGGGAACCGCCGTCGCGCTCGTCGACGCCGACGGCGCAGGACGTTCGGATGCGGCGCGCGCCGACGCACTCGGGCATGCGGAGGTCATCGGCGATCTCCTCGTCGAGGCCCTGTCGGCGGCAGGCCCCGGGGAGATCACCCACGTCGTCGCCGGGATGGGACCAGGGCCGTTCACGGGCCTGCGAATCGGTATCGCCGCAGCCACGGCCTTCGCGCAGGGGCGCGACCTCCCGGTGATCCCGGTGCCGAGCCACCTGGCGCCCGCGCTCACGGCGATCGAGACCGAGGGCGTCCAGGGGCCCTTCGCCGTCGTCACCGACGCCCGTCGGCGCGAGGTCGCGATCACGGTCTTCGACGGGGCGGATGCCGACGGCATCCCGCAGGTGGTGCAGCAGACGACGCTGGTGCCCGCGGTCGCGGCCGACCTCCACCTCGACGGAATCCGGCGCATCGACGTGGCGACGCTGTCCGCGCTCGATCTCGCGCGCGTGGGCGCCCGCGCTCTCGCCGCAGGCCGCACTCTCGCCACCCGGGAGCCCCTGTATCTGCGCAGCCCCGATGTGAAGCTCCCGGGTGCACCCAAGCGGGTCGGGCTGTGACCCTCCGGGACGCGACGCCGGCCGATCTCGACGCGATCATGGCGATCGAGACACGGTCGTTCCCCACCGACGCCTGGAGCCGCGAGGCGATGGCCGCGGAGCTCGCCGGGCCCTACGGCCGCTACCTCGTCGACGAGGTCGATGGAACGGTGATCGGCTACGGGGGCGTGCGTGCACTGCGCGGCAGCGCCGACGCCGACATCCAGACCATCGCCTTCGACGCGCCGCACCGTGGGGCCGGGCGTGGTCGAGCGCTCCTGCGCGCCCTGCTCGACGCCGCACGGCAGCGCGGCGCGCGCGAGGTGTTCCTCGAGGTGCGCGCCGACAACCCCTCGGCCGAGGGGCTCTACGTGTCGGAGGGCTTCGTCGAGATCGGCCGACGCCCCCGCTACTATCAGCCAGACGACGTCGACGCGATCGTGATGCGGCTCGCTCTGAGCGAGGCCGCGCGCGCCGACACCGGAGCCGCGGAGGAGGCGAGCGCATGACGGAGCCCGTGGTGCTCGGCATCGAGACGAGCTGCGACGAGACCGGCATCGGCATCGTGCGCGGTCGCACCCTGCTGTCGAACACGATCGCATCGAGCATGGACGAGCACGCCCGCTACGGCGGGGTCGTGCCCGAGGTCGCGGCGCGGGCCCACCTCGAGGCGCTCCAGCCCTCGATCGACGCGGCGCTGCAGGAGGCGGGGATCGGTCTCGCCGACATCGACGCGGTCGCCGTGACGAGCGGCCCGGGGTTGGCGGGCGCGCTCATGGTGGGCGTCGGCGCCGCCAAGGGTCTCGCGGTCTCGCTCGACAGGCCGCTCTACGCGGTGAACCACCTCGTCGGCCACATCGCCGCCGACATCCTCACCCCCGATTCCGAGCCGCTCGAGTACCCGACGATCGCCCTGCTGGTCTCGGGCGGGCACACGTCGTTGCTGCACGTGCGCGACCTCACCACCGACGTCGAGCTGCTCGGCGAGACCATGGACGACGCCGCGGGCGAGGCCTTCGACAAGGTGGCCCGGCTGCTGTCGCTGCCGTACCCCGGCGGCCCCGAGATCGATCGCGCCGCAGCCGACGGCGACCCGGGAGCGATCCGCTTCCCCCGAGGCCTCTCCAAGGCCTCGGATCTCGCGAAGCACCGGTACGACTTCTCGTTCTCCGGGCTCAAGACCGCCGTAGCGCGCTGGGTGGAGCGCTGCGAGGCCGAGGGCACCGATGTGCCCGTCGCCGACGTCGCCGCCAGCTTCCGCGAGGCCGTCGTCGATGTGCTGGTGACGAAGGCGCTCGCCGCCTGCGCAGATCTGGGCGTGCCGCGTCTGCTGCTGGGCGGTGGGGTGATCGCCAACCGCCGTCTGCGCGAGGTGGCGCTGGAGCGTGCGGCGGCGGCGGGGGTGACGGTGCGTATCCCCCCGCTCTCGCTCTGCACCGACAACGGCGCGATGATCGCCGCACTCGCCGCCGAGCTGATCTCGTCCGGACGACCGCCATCGACCCTGGCCTTCGGGGCCGATTCGACCCTGCCCGTGACCGAGATCCAGGTCGCGGAGGCGGTGCGGGCATGAGCGACGCACGGGACGCCGTGCCGTCACTGCCACCCACACGCATCGACAGGCCGAGCGGAGAGGTGGAGAACCCGGCGGGAGCGGCTCGTCTGCCCGGCGCGCTCCGCGACGGCTACACGCGGATGCCGACGGGACCCGTCGATGTGGAACCGGTGGTGGCGAGCGGGCCCGATGCCGACACTCTCGGCGCTCCCGCATCCTGGTCTCCGTCGTCGACCGGACCCGTGCCGGTCGACGACACCCGCCTCGCGCCCTGGGCGCTCCTCGCGGCCATCGTCGCGCTGGTCGCCTCGTTCTTCGTGGGCTGGGGGCTGCCCGTCGCGGTGGTGGCCGTGATCGCGGCCGTCATGTCGCTGCGACGACCGATCGAGAGTCGTGCGATGGCCCGCTGGGCGCTGGCCCTCGGTATCTGCGCCACGGTGTACAGTCTCGGGTGGCTCGCGTGGGCCGGCATGCAGTTCGACAGATTGGGATAGCGGATGCCCGATGCCGACGACGCCGTCGAACTCCGCGCGCTGCAGGCTCGCGCCTACGGGCGCGGCGGGGCGCTGACCGCGGGTGAGGCCGCGCGGCTGCAACAGCTGCAGGATGCGGCTCGATCTGCGGGCGCGCACGACTCCGCGCCCGGGGAGACGACGCCCGAGCCTGATGCGGCCTCCGGCACCGCCTTGCCGGAAGTCTCCGCATCGACACCCGCGGGTGCGGAAGCGGGCCCTGAGTCGGACGCCCCTCCGGTGCGGACCGACGTCGCCGGGCGTCCGAACATCGCAGACGAGGCGGCGGATGCCGCCGCATCGCCCGCTCGACGTGCGCTGTCGGCGCTGCGCGCACACGGTCGCGCGGCGGCGATCCTCGCCGGTGCCGCGCTCGCCGTGGGCCTCGGGGTGGGGTGGGCCGTCTTCTCCCCGCCATCCGACGACATCGTCCTCACCGCGGCGGAGCAGGATCGTCAGCGCGAGCTCGTCGACGACGGCGACTACGACCCGGGGAGCGTGCGCGCCGTCGGCAAGAAGGACGATGCGCTCGCCTGGTACGGCACGAAGGACGACGGCGAGCTGCACTGCCTCACGCTCGATGCCGGTGACCTGACCGACACGCAGTGCCAACCGGCCGACGACGGCGGCAGCGTGCGCCTGCAGGCCTTCGTCTGGACGCAGCCCCTGGCCTTCGAGGAGCGCGGATCGACGGAGCAGGAGAACGTGATTGCCTCACTGCAGTTCTCGACGAGCGGCGACCCGATGGTGGCGATCGAACGCTGGTCGTCGAGCAGCGCCTTCCTCGACCAGTTCTCGGGCGACGAGCGGACGCGTGCGCAGGAGCTCTACGACGAGGGGTACAACCTGAACCTGTCGATTGTCGGGACCTTCCGCGACGAACCGGTCTGGGTGGCCGACACCTATACCGACCGAGTCGAGCCGGAGACCTGCCTCATCGTCGACGGGGCGCAGGCGCAGACCTCCTGCGGTCCCACCGACGCTCTCGGGAGCGACGGCCTCTCGGTCGTGATCGCCGACGAGGGCGCGAGCCGCGCCGACGTCGTCACCCTGGCCCGCACGTCGTCCGGCGTCCCGTATCTCACCATCGAGCGCGATGTCGAGGTCACCAGCACCACGGTCGTCGACGGCACGCGGGCCGAGGTCGGGGGCGAGCGCGGAGACCCGATCGAGATCGGTATCTCCTCGGACGATCCCGACTCCTGACCCCGGAGCCTGCGGTCGCCGGCTGCGCCGGGGCGTCAGGCGGCGGCGTGCACGCGGTCGGCGAGCACCGCGTGGCGCCGGTCGCCGATGCGCACGAGGAACAGCGTCGCCGTCTGCGAACCGCGCAGAGTGAGCTTCTTGCGGAAGGCGGCGGGGTCGACGTCGACACCGCGCTTCTTGATCTCGAGTGTGCCGATGTCGTTGGCCGCGAGCACCGCGTTGATGGCCTTCGGATTCGCCGCCATCGTCTCCCGCACGCGGAAGGACTGGACGAAGGGGCTGGTGAGCGCCGCATCCGACGTGAGGTAGGCGATCCGCGGATCGAGCATGCCGGCGTCGAGGCTGCGCGCCACGTCCCCGATGAGCCGCGCACGGATCACGGCGCCGTCCGGCTCGTGCAGGTAAGCACCGAGCTCGCGCGTCGCGGCGTCGGGAGCGTCGCCCGCGCCGGTGAGCTCGTGCGAGGCGTCTCCGCGCATGACCAGCGCCGCGCGCCGCACACCGGGCCGGGCCAAGGCCCCCGTCCATACGACGAGCTCCACGACACTCCCGTCGGCGCTGACCCACTGCGCCTCCGCATCGACGGGCAGGGCGTCGCGGTCGTGTGCCGGTCCGAGCTTGACGCCGGTGGGGATGCGTGATGCCACGTCGAACGCCCAGTCCAGCGAGGGGGAGTAGTCGTCGGCCGACACGCGTCGCGTCTCGCTGTGCCCGGCCGTGCGGCGGGCAGGGTCCATCCAGACCGCGTCGCACCCGTCCAGCTCCGCGTCCTCCGCGGTTGCGTGCGCCACGGTCGCCGCATCGCCGAAGGGAGCGAGGTTGTAGGCGGCGATCGCGGCGGTCACCTCGTCGGCATCCACGGCGCGCACGTCCAGCCCCGCCCCGGCGAAGGCGAGCGCATCGCCGCCGATGCCGCAGCCCAGGTCGGCTACGCGGGTCAGCCCGGCCTGGCGCATCCGGCCGGCATGGCGTGCGGCCACGCCGAGACGGGTAGCCTGCTCGAGTCCCGCGCGGGTGAACAGCATGCGCGCGGCGAACGGCCCGAACTTCGCCGTCGCCTTGGCTCGCAGATGCGCCTGCCCCACGACGGCCGAGACGAGATCGGGGGAGTGGCCGGCCGCGCGCAGCCGCGATACGGCGCGGGCGACCTCGGCGGTCGTGTCGATCGGGCCGAGACCGTCGAGCAGCTCCAGGCCGGCGGGGGTCAGCAGGGCGCGCAGCTCGGACATCTCCACCCGCTCAGCCTACGCGGGCGTGCCATTGGCACTCGCATTGCATGAGTGCCAGCGGAGCGCCTAGACTGGCGTTAGCACTCTCGGGTTGAGAGTGCGAACAAGTCTTTCGTGTCAGCGTCAAGAAAGAAGAGGTAGACCGTGTCGGTTTCCATCAAGCCGCTCGAGGACCGCATCGTCATCAAGCAGGTCGAGGCCGAGCAGACCACCGCGAGTGGCCTGGTCATCCCCGACACCGCCAAGGAGAAGCCCCAGGAGGGCGAGGTCGTGGCGGTCGGCCCCGGTCGCATCGATGACAACGGCAACCGTGTTCCGCTCGACGTCGCCGTCGGCGACCGCGTGCTCTACAGCAAGTACGGCGGCACCGAGGTGAAGTTCGGCGCAGACGAGTTCCTCGTGCTGTCGGCCCGCGACGTCCTGGCGGTCGTCGTCCGCTGACCCCGCGTCTCTGCAGAAGGGCCTGGATGCTTCGGCATCCGGGCCCTTCTCTGCGTGCAGCAGCGTGCGCCGTCCTTCCGCGAGCCGCGGGCCAGCCGCGGGAGAGTGGCCTGCGGCCACGGGCGTAGTGTGGTGCGGTGAGCTCCACCCCCGCCTCGTCGTCCGTCTCGACCGTAGGGGTCGCGTATGCGGGTGGCGCGTATCTGCTCTGGGGCGTGCTGCCGCTGTACTTCCTCCTGCTCGTCCCGACCGGGCCGTGGGAGGTCGTCGCCTGGCGGGTGATCCTGTCGTTCGTCTTCTGCCTGGTGCTGCTCACGGCGATGCGCGGGTGGCCCGCATTCGTCGCGATCGTGCGGCAGCCGAAGCTGCTGGCGTGGACGGCGCTGGCCGGCGTGCTCATCTACGTCAACTGGCAGGTGTTCCTCATCGGAACGTTGACCGGTCATGTCGTCGAGACGAGCCTCGGCTACTTCATCAACCCCATCACCACGGTGCTGCTCGGGGTGTTCGTCCTGCGCGAGCGGCTCCGCCGCCTGCAGTGGGCGGCCATCGGCATCGCGGCAATCGCCGTGATCGTCATCGTGGCGGTATACGGCAAATTCCCCTGGATCGCGCTCTCCCTGACCGCGTCGTTCGGTGTCTACGGCCTCATCAAGAAGCGCATCGGACCCGCGGTCGATGCCGTGAGCGGTCTCACGCTGGAGTCGTTCTGGCTCCTGCCCATCGCCGTCGTCCAGCTGGTACTCGTGGCGTCGACGCCCGCAGGGCTCACCCTGGGCACGCAGGGCGGTTGGCACGCCGTGCTGCTCGCCTGCGCGGGCATCGTCACGGCCGTGCCGCTGCTGCTGTTCGCCGCCGGCACTCGGCGTGTCGACCTCACCGTCATCGGCATGATCCAGTTCATCACCCCTGTCATGCAATTCCTGATCGGCGTGCTCCTTCTGCACGAGCCCATGCCGGTCGAGAGGTGGGTGGGTTTCGTGCTCGTCTGGATCGCGATCGCGGTCTTCGTCGTCGACCTGGTCCTCGCCGCGCGGCGCGGGCGAAGGACCGCTCCCACACCCGCCCTCTGAGGCCCGGAATCGACGGCGTGCGGATCGTTAACGCACCGAAACATCCGCGACCCCTGCGGAGACCCTTCTCGCCCTAGTGTTAGAGCACTCGATCGTGGTCACGTCCACTTTCAGTTACGCAAGGGAGCATTATGAAAGCACTGAAGCGTTCGCGCACCGCGAAGGTCTTCGCCGGTATCGCGCTGGTCAGCGCGTCCGCCCTGGTCATCGCCGGTTGCAGCAACACTCCAGCAGAGGACTCCTCCGGCGGAGGGTCCTCGTCCGGTGAGGACCTCACCCTGCAGCTCGGCTCGCTGCTTCCCCAGACGGGTTCGCTGGCCTTCCTCGGCCCGCCCATGGAGTCGGGCGTGGGCCTCGCGGTCCAGGAGATCAACGAGGCGGATGCCGGAATCACCATCGACCTCACCGCCGAGGACGAGGGCGACACCGACACCAAGGCCTACGAGACCTCGATCGAGAAGCTGCGCGGTGCCAAGGTCTCCGCCATCATCGGCGCGGCCGCCTCGGGCGTCTCGAAGCTCGTGCTCGACGGCAACGTCAGCGCCGGCATCCTCCAGATCTCGGCCTCGAACACGTCGCCCGACTTCACGAGCTGGGAAGACGATGGGCTCTACTTCCGCACGGCCCCCAGCGACCTGCTGCAGGGCGAGGTGCTCGGAAACCTCATCGCCGAGGACGGCGCCAAGACCCTGGGCATCATCTACCAGAACGACGCCTACGGCACGGGTCTGAACGACGCGATCACCGAGACCTTCGAGGGCACCGGCGGCGAGGTCGTCGAGAGCGTCTCGTTCAACGTCGGCGACGCGCAGTTCGACGCGCAGGTCGAGTCGATCAAGGCGCAGAACCCCGACGCGGTCGCGATCGTGTCGTTCGACCAGTTCAAGACCATCGCCCCGCTGCTCGTCAACGCCGGCATCTCGGCGGACAAGTTCTACATGGTCGACGGCAACCTCTCCGACTACGGTGACGAGGTCTCTGTGTCGCTCGAGGGCGCCCAGGGCACCAAGGCCGGCCCGGCGCTGGAAGACGACTTCACCGAGCGTCTGCAGACGTACTGGACCGGTGAGGGCAACACCGAGGTGAAGGACTTCACCTACGCGGCCGAGGCGTACGACGCCGTCGTGCTCGTGGCTCTCGCCTCGCTGGCCGCCGGCTCGACCGACGGCGCCGACATCGCGGCGAAGATGCAGGAGATCTCGGGCGGCTCGGGCGACGGAGAGAAGTGCACCAGCTTCGCCGACTGCGCGAAGATCATCAACGACGGAGGCACCGCCGACTACGACGGCTACTCCGGCGAGGTCACGTTCGACGAGGCCGGCGACCCGCAGGGCGCCACGATCGGCATCTACAAGTACAACGCCGAGAACACCATCGAGCGCACCAACTGATCGTCATGATCGGCTGATCACTCGATCGCACGAAGGCCCCGGATGCGTGCATCCGGGGCCTTCGTCGTGAAGCGGGGCGTGGTGGGCGGGGCGTGAAAGAAGGGGTGGGATGCGCCTGCATCCCACCCCTTCCGTGAAGCGCGCGCTCAGGCCGCGTCGGTACCCAGCGTCCCGAGGTAGAGGCCGATGACCTTCGGGTCGTTCAGCAGGTCGCGCCCCGTGCCTTCGTACGCGTCCTTGCCCTGGTCGAGCACATAGCCGCGGTCGCAGATCTGCAGGCAGCGACGGGCGTTCTGCTCGACCATGATCGTCGTCACGCCCGCCTTGTTGATGTCGGAGACGCGGATGAAGGCGTCGTCCTGACGCACGGGGGAGAGCCCGGCAGACGGTTCGTCGAGCAGCAGCACCGACGGGTCCATCATGAGCGCCCGCGACATCGCGACCATCTGCCGTTCGCCGCCCGACAGAGAGCCGGCTCGCTGCTTGAGGCGCTTCCCGAGCTCCGCGAAGATGCCCGTCACGAACTCGAGCCGCTCGGCGTAGATCTTGGGGTTCTGGTACAGCCCCATCTGCAGGTTCTCCTCGATCGAGAGCGAGGGGAAGACGTTGTTGGTCTGCGGCACGAACGCCACCCCGCGCTTGACGAGCTTGTCGGCCTTGAGGCCGACGATGCTCTCGCCGTTGACGGTGACGTCTCCATCGCGCACGTTCACCAGGCCGAAGATGGCCTTGAGCAGGGTCGACTTGCCCGCGCCGTTCGGCCCGATGATGCCGATCAGCTCGCCCTGACGGGCGACGAGGTTCGCGCCGTTCAGGATGTTGACTCCGGGAAGGTACCCGGCGTGCACGTTCGTCAGCTCGACGACGACCTTGTCTTCGCTCATGACTTGCGCTCCTCGTCGGTGTCGATCGGGTCGGTGGCCTCGATCTCGGCTTCGGCCTCGGCCTCGATCTGCTGGCGGAGCAGCTCCGCGTCGGCGTCGACGACGGTGATGCGGCCCGTGACCGCGCCGAGGTCGACATCCTGGTGGGCGCCGAGGTAGGCGTCGATCACCGCGGGGTCGTCCATGACCTGGTCGGGCGGCCCCTCGGCCACGACGCGACCCTCGGCCATGACGACCACCCAGTCGGCGATGTGACGCACCATGTGCATGTCGTGCTCGACGAACAGCACGGTCATTCCCTCGTCCTTCAGGTCGAGGATGTGATCGAGCAGCGACTGGGTGAGGGCGGGGTTCACGCCGGCCATCGGCTCGTCGAGCATCACCAGGGTCGGCTTGCTCATGAGCGCGCGGGCCATCTCGAGCAGCTTGCGCTGGCCGCCGGAGAGCGCCGCGGCGAAGTCCTTCTCCTTGGCGTCGAGCTTGAAGCGGGTGAGCAGCTCGCGAGCCCTCTCCTCGATCTCGGCATCCTGCTTACGCCAGAGGAAGGGGAACAGGCTCGACCAGAACCCCTCGCCGCGCTGACCGGTGGCGCCGAGCTTCATGTTCTCGAGCACCGTCAGCAGCGACAGCGATTTGGTGAGCTGGAAGGTGCGCACCTGCCCCATGCGGGCGACCTTGAACGACGGGATGCCCGACAGGTTCTTGCCGTCGAACGACCAGGTGCCGCTGTTGGGCTTGTCGAAGCCGCACAGCAGGTTGAACAGCGTGGTCTTGCCCGCGCCGTTCGGGCCGATGAGTGCCGTGATGGCGCCGCGCGGGATCTCGAGGTGGTCGACGTCGACCGCCGTCATGCCGCCGAAGCGGCGCTGCACGGCGTCGACCGTGAGGATCGGATCGACCTTGGCGACGCCGGGCTTCGCAGGCCCGGTGGTGAGGCCGGTCGTCTTCGGGCGTCGCACGCTGCCCGTGGCGGGTGCGACGGGCTCCGGGGTCAGTTCACTTGACAAAGGTCATCTCCCTCTTGTCTCCGAGGATGCCCTGCGGGCGGAAGATCACGAGCAGCATGAGCGCGAGTCCGACGAAGATGTAGACCAGCGTCGCCGCCTGCGTGTCGGACATGGGCAGGAATCCGGCCTTCGCCATCTGCGGGAACAGGTTGGCCATGAAGGCGAACACGACCCAGAAGAGCACGGCGCCCAGCGTCGGACCGAACACCGTGGCCGCGCCGCCGAGCAGCAGGATCGTCCACAGGAAGAACGTCAGCGACGTCGTGTAGTTGCCCGGGACGACGGCGGACGGAAGGACGAAGACGATGCCGCCTGCCGCGCCGATCACGCCGCCGACCACGAGGGCCTGCATCTTGTACGCGAAGACGTTCTTGCCGAGCGAGCGCACCGCGTCCTCGTCTTCGCGGATGCCCTTGAGCACCCGGCCCCACGGACTGCGCATCAGGGCCCACACGAGCAGGATGGCGAGCGCCAGCAGGAGGATGCCGAACACGCGGTTCCACAGGTCGTTCGCCGTGTACGTCCACGGGCCGAAGCCGTAGGTTCCGTCGGGGAAGGGATTGGCGTCCCGGAAGCCGCCGTTGTACTGCGCGAGGCCGTCGGCGGAATTCGTGTACTCGTCGAACACCTGCGTCGTGAAGAGCAGACGCACGATCTCACCCGCGGCGATGGTCGCGATGGCGAGGTAGTCGGCGCGCAGCCGCAGGGTCGGGATGCCGAGCAGCACGGCGAACACGGCACCGCCGAGCAGGCCGATGAGCATGCCGACGAACCAGGGGAGGCCGAAGCTGAGCACGGAGATGGCGTAGCCGTAGCCGCCGATCGCCATGAAGGCGGCCATGCCGAAGTTCAGCAGGCCGGCATAGCCGAAGTGCACCGCGAGGCCGGTGGCCGCGAGCGCATAGGCGATCGTGACCGGGCTGAACAGGTAGACGGCCGTGTTGGAGAAGATGCTCTCGAAGTTCATGTCGTCAGCCCAACCTTTCCTTGCGGCCGAGCAGGCCCTGCGGTCTCACGAGGAGGATCACGATGAGCACGACGAGCGCGCTCGCGTACTTGAGGTCGGACGGGATCCAGAGCGTCGAGATCTCGACCGCGATGCCGACGATGAGCGATCCGACGAGGGCTCCGAAGGCCGTCCCGAGTCCGCCGAGGGTGATGGCGGCGAAGATCAGCAGCAGCATCTGCATGCCCATGTCCCACTTCACGCCGGGGCGGAAGTAGCCCCACAGCACCCCGGAGATGGCGGCGAGGGTGCCGGCGAGGATCCACACGTAGCGGATGACCCTGTCGACGTCGATGCCGGAGGCCGCGGCGAGCTGCGGGTTGTCGGAGATGGCGCGCGTCGCCTTGCCGATGCGAGTGCGGGTGAGGAACCACGCCACACCGAGGATGACGACGATGCTCACGCCCATGGCGATGAGATCGATGTACGACAGCGAGACCGGACCGAACTGGATCGGCTCGGGGCTCGCCCCCGGGAGCTGCCGCGTGCCGCCGCCGATGAAGTACTGGAAGACGTAGCGCAGCGCGAGCGAGAGGCCGATGCTGACGATCATGAGCTGCACGACGCCGAGGCCGCGGCGGCGCAGCGGCCGCCAGATGCCGGCATCGAGGGCCCAGCCGAACAGACCGCCGCCGATCACGGCGGCGGCGATGCCGACCCACAGGGGCAGCTGCCAGAAGGTGGTCGTGACGAGGGCGACCAGGCCGCCCCAGGTCACCATCTCGGCGTGCGCGAAGTTCGACAGGCGCGTGGTGCCGTAGATGAGCGCCGCGCCCATCGAGGCGAGTGCGAGGAGCAGGCCGAAGTTGAGACCGTTGACCAGGCGCGAGGCGAGCTGGTCGATGAAGGTCACCGTGACGCGCTCGCCCTCGCCGAGGAACAGATTGAGGATCTTGGTGCCGGTCAGACCGAACTCCACCTCGAACGACGCCGTGGTGCCCGATACGGGCTGCGTGCCCTCGGGCAGCAGGCTGGCGTCGACGATCACGCCGTCGGGGAGGGTGTCCTCGTCGACCGTGATCGTGTAGGTGTCCTTCTCGGGCACGTACAGGCGCCACTTGCCCTCGGCATCCGTCTCGGTCTCACCCTCGAAGCCGTTGCCCGTGACGGAGAGCTCGACGCCCTCGACCGGCTGGTCCTCGTTGGTGATGACTCCACCGAAGTAGAAGTCGGTGACCTCCTGGCCGTCGTCCGTCGTCTCCGCCGATGCGGAGAGCGGAGGCTGGACGAGGATCGCGGCGAGTGCGAGGAGCACTCCGATGAACGCGACCAGCCACGGGCTCTTCCGGGGGACGGCGATTGTTGTGGATCCCACGCAACCTCCAGTGTGAGTGCACCTTCGCACAGACTTCGACCGTCTCGGGTTGGACGACGAACTTGACTGTAGTGGGCGTTCGGCCAAACGCCTACACGTTTCACACGATCGAAATGTGAGCGGTACCAATACTCCGATGGGCCGTCGTGTGCGGCGGCGTTCCGGGGGCGCGGGAATGTTCCCGGGCGCGGCTCGCTTAGAATCTTCATACGGTTTCCCGGTCGGATCCGGCCGGACATTCGAACTCGCACGTCGCGCGACAGGCGCAGGAGGAGCATCCATGGAACAGCACGATCCGTTCGGTTTCGTCGGACTGACCTACGACGATGTGCTGCTCCTGCCGGGGCACACCGACGTCATCCCCAGCGAGGCCGACACCTCGTCTCGTGTCACGCGCCGCATCTCGGTCGCGACGCCGCTGCTCTCGAGCGCCATGGACACCGTCACCGAAGCGCGCATGGCCATCGCCATGGCGCGCGAGGGCGGCCTCGGCATCCTTCACCGCAACCTGTCGATCGCCGACCAGGCGGCGCAGGTCGACCGCGTCAAGCGCAGCGAGTCGGGCATGATCACCGACCCGATCACCACCAGCCCCGACGCCACGGTCGAGGAGGTCGACGCGCTCTGCGCCCAGTACCGCATCTCGGGTCTTCCCGTCGTCGATGCGGAGGGGCGTCTGGTCGGCATCATCACCAACCGCGACATGCGCTTCGTGTCGGGCTTCGAGCGCCAGTCGACGCTCGTGAAGGACGTCATGACCTCGGAGGGTCTCGTGACCGCTCCGGTCGGCGTCGCCGCCGGCGAGGTCATCGCGCTGTTCGCGAAGCACCGCGTCGAGAAGCTGCCCCTCATCGACGACGACGGCACGCTCGCGGGGCTCATCACGATCAAGGACTTCGACAAGAGCGAGAAGTACCCCCTCGCGACGAAGGACGACCAGGGGCGCCTGCGCGTCGGTGCGGCGATCGGATTCTTCGGCGACGCGTGGGAGCGTGCGGAGGCCCTGCGCGACGCGGGCGTCGACGTGCTCGTGGTCGACACGGCCAACGGCCAGTCGCAGGGCGTCATCGACCTCGTCACCCGCATCAAGGCCGATGAGTCGTTCGCGCACATCGACGTGATCGGCGGCAACGTCGCGACCCGTGAGGGCGCGCAGGCGCTCGTCGATGCGGGTGTGGATGCCGTCAAGGTCGGGGTCGGTCCCGGATCCATCTGCACCACGCGCGTGGTCGCGGGCGTCGGCGTGCCCCAGGTGACCGCGGTCTACGAGGCCTCGCTCGCAGCGCGCCCGGCCGGCGTCCCGGTGATCGCCGACGGCGGGCTCCAGTACTCGGGCGACATCGCCAAGGCGCTCGTCGCCGGTGCCGACGCCGTCATGCTGGGCTCGCTGCTCGCCGGTACCGACGAGTCTCCGGGTGAGATCGTCTTCCAGTCGGGCAAGCAGTTCAAGCAGTACCGCGGCATGGGTTCGCTGGGCGCGATGCAGACCCGCGGCAAGCAGACCTCCTACTCGAAGGACCGCTACTTCCAGGCCGACGTCCCGAGCGACGACAAGCTCATCCCCGAGGGCATCGAGGGGCAGGTGCCGTACCGCGGACCGCTCTCGGCCGTGGCCTACCAGCTCGTCGGCGGACTGCGTCAGTCGATGTTCTACGTCGGTGCGCGCACCATCGAAGAGCTCAAGCAGCGCGGCAAGTTCGTGCGCATCACCTCGGCGGGGCTCAAGGAATCGCACCCCCACGACGTGCAGATCGTCGTCGAGGCGCCGAACTACAAAAAGTGACGCGCATCGCGCGGTGACGAGGAGGGGGACGGATGCTTCGGCATCCGTC
>JASCNZ010000005.1 GCA_029959905.1 Microbacteriaceae bacterium PS02344 | reverse complement strand
CCCTCGCATATGACGACGGCCGCCCCACACCTGGGGCGGCCTTCTCAAGAATGTTTTGCGCGATTGTACGCTGGCGTGCTCTGCCTTATCGACGGAGACCCAGGCGAGCGATCAGCGAGCGGTAACGCTCGATGTCGACGCTCTGGAGGTAGCCGAGGAGACGACGGCGCTGACCGACGAGCAGGAACAGACCACGACGCGAGTGGTGGTCGTGCTTGTGCTCCTTCAGGTGCTCGGTGAGGTCCTTGATGCGCTGCGTCAGCATGGCGGCCTGCACCTCGGGGGATCCGGTGTCACCGGGGTGCGTCGCGTACTCTTCGATGATCGCCTTCTTGACGTCTGCTTCGAGTGCCATAGATTCGATCCCCTTTCAGCTTGTTGCGCGGCGCCCGACGCCTGATGCGAGGGCTCTCTTTATCCGCGGCCGATCAAACGGCAACCTGACGAGTCTACCAGTCGCGACGACCACGGGCGACCAGCGGCGACCCTCCTCACCGTACCGAGCGATACGCTCGACGGATGCGGTTCGACGGGGCTCGGAAGTGAGCGATGCACGGGGCCATCTGATCGACCTCTCCCCCCTGCGAGCCAGCCCCGCGTTCGCTCGCATGTGGATCGGGTCGGCCCTGACCGGCATCGGCGGCCAGCTCACCCTCGTGACCGTCATGCTCCACGTGTTCGAACTCACCGCGAGCACGTTCGCGGTCTCGATGATCGCGGTCGCGGGTCTCGTCCCCATGATCCTCGCCGGCCTGTACGGCGGCATGCTCGCCGACGCCTTCGATCGCCGCCGTGTCGCCCTCCTCGCCGCGACGATCACGTTCGCGTCGACGGCGCTGCTGGCGGCCCTCACCTGGACGGGTGCAGAGACCATCTGGTGGTTGTACGCGCTGAGCATGATCAACGCGGCCGCGAATTCGGTGGGCATGGCGACGCGCACCGCGATCGTGCCGCGGCTGATCCCCCGCGAGAAACTCGCGGCCGCCTCGGCGCTGAACGGCGTCTCGATGGGCATCACCGTGATGGCCGGCCCCGCCCTGGCGGGCGTCCTCGTCGCGCTCACCGGCTACGGCTGGACCTACACGATCGACGTCGTGCTGATGCTGTCGATGTTCCTCGGGCTGTGGTCGCTCCCGGCTCTGCGCCCCGAGGGTGAGACGGTGCGACCGGGCATCGCCTCGCTCGTCGACGGGTGGCGCTTCCTCCGACGCGCGGGCAACATCCGCATGCAGTACGTCGTCGACATCATCGCCATGACGTTCGGGCAGCCGCTCGTGCTCTTCCCCGCCCTGGGCACGGTGCTCCTCGGCGGCGGGGCGGTGACCACCGGCATCCTCACCGCAGCCGTGGCCGTGGGCACGTTCGCGTCGAGCCTCTTCTCCGGGCGGGTGGTGCACTACCGGTGGCACGGTCGTGGCATCGCACGAGCGGTCGAGGCGTACGGCGCGTCGATTCTCATGTTCGGCCTGGTCCTCGTGGCCGGCCTCCTCCTCCCGCCTGCTTCCGAGACGACGCCGCACGTGGCCCTCATCGTCGCGGCGTGCATCGCTCTCGCGCTGTCGGGCGCCGCCGACAACGTCAGCGCCATCTACCGCAACACGATGATGCAGGCTGCGGTTCCCGACGCGATGCGCGGCCGCCTGCAGGGCGTCTTCATCGTCGTGGTCGCGGGTGGCCCGCGGGTGGGTGCGCTCTACGCCGGGACTCTGGCGACGGCCACCGCCCTCTGGTTCCCACCCCTCCTGGGCGGGCTCCTGGTGATCGGCCTCGTCGCACTTCTCGTGCGCCGGAACCCCCGGTTCGCCGCCTACGACGCGGAGAACCCCGAGCCGTGACCGGCCCGGGGTTCTCGGAGGACACCGCGCTCAGGCCTGCAGTGCCGCCTGCAGGTCGAGGTTGATCGTGACGTCCTTGCCGACGAGCACGCCGCCGGTCTCGAGCGCCGCGTTCCACGTGAGTCCGAAGTCCTCGCGGTTGATGACGGCCTTCGCCGAGGCACCGGCCTTGTAGTTGCCCCACGGGTCGGAGCCGAAGCCACCGAAGTCGACCTCGAAGGTGACGGGCTTGGTGATACCGCGGATCGTGAGATCGCCGTCGACGTACAGCTCGCCGTTCTCGGCGCGAGCGCCGGTGGAGACGAAGTCCATGGTCGGGAAGTTCTCGGTGTCGAAGAAGTCGCCCGAACGGAGGTGCTGGTCGCGCCCCTCGTCGTTCGTGTCGACGGAGGTGACGTCGACGCTCGCCTCGACCTTCGTCTCCAGCGGGTTCTCGGGCGCGGTCAGCGTCGCGCTCTTCACGCCGAAGGTGCCGCGCACCTTGGAGATCATCATGTGCCGGACGCTGAAGGTCACCTCGCTGTGCGACGGGTCGAGGACGTAGGTGCCGGGACGGTAGCCGGGGATGTCGATGGTCATGTGGTTCTCCTTTGGGGAAGCGGTCCGCGATCGCGGTATACGGGAGGCAACGGGCACCGCGGAAGATCTATTCCCATGAATGAGAAATTTCAACGATCGATGTCGGGCACCTGCGCGAAGACGCCCCGCCCCTGGTGAGGGCGAGGCGTCTTCTGCCGACGCGGCGGTCAGCCGACGGCGACGAGGTCGATGATGAAGATCAGGGTCTTTCCGGAGAGGAAGTGGCCGCCGCCGGCCGGGCCGTAGGCCAGGTGCGGCGGGATGACGAGCTCGCGACGGCCGCCGACCTTCATGCCGGGGATACCGTCCTGCCATCCCTGGATCAGGCCGCGCAGCGGGAACTGGATGGTCTCGCCGCGACCCCACGACGAGTCGAACTCCTCGCCGGACTCGAACTCGACACCGGCGTAGTGCACGGTGACGGTGTCGCCGGGCTTGGCCTCGGCACCGTCGCCTTCGATGAGGTCTCGGATGACCAGTTCCGCGGGGGCGGGGCCGGTCGGGGCATCGAACTCGGGCTTCGTACGATCAGTCATGACTCCATCCAACCCGAGCCGCCGGGAGCGGGTCAACGCGGCGGCACCTGCTCACAGCGAACACTGCGGGAGATCGCCCTTGACACCCCTCCGACGCGGGTGCACCCTGGTTTCAAGCCAACTCAGCGCCCGGGAGACTCGCAGGCATCGCCGCAGCACCGGGCGCTGAGTCTGTCCGGGGTGACACCCTCCCCCCGCGGCTCAGTACGCGAGCAAGGCTGCGCGTGTTGCGCGCGTGCGGATGAGCAGGGCCCGCTCGTCGTCGACGGCCAGCGGATCGCGGCCCGTGATGGCCCGCTGCCGCACCGAGGCGAGGGCGGTCGCATCCTTGATGAACTCCCGCATCAGCGGACGTCGGTCGCCGCGCAGACCCGCCGCCCAGGCCATACCGACCTTGCGGCCCGCAGGGGTGGCGAGCATCGTGATCTCCTCGGGCGTGAACCACCCGGCCGCGGCGTACTCCCCGAGGCGCACGCGTGTGAGCCGCGCCTCCTCTCTCCGCAGAGCCGCGATGCCGATGATGAACCCGATGAACAGAGGCACCTGCAGCGTGAAGTACAGCAGGAAGAAGTCGGAGAACACCGCCGAGCCGTTCCACAGCGCGTGGAGCACGATGGCACCGACGAGGCCGAGCAGCCCCGCCCCGAAGCCCGCGCCGACGGACGCGTGGCGACGTGCCGCCAGGCCGATCGCGAGACCGGTCAACGACGTGAACATGGCGTGCGCGAACGGCGAGAGCAGTCCACGCATGACGAACGTGACCGACAGCTGCGCGCCGCCGCCCTCGATGAGGCTGACCGCGAAGTACTGGATGTTCTCGGTGAACGCGAAGCCCGCCCCCACGAGGGCACCGTAGACGACGCCGTCGACGGGGCCGTCGAACGCCCGGCGGGCGAACAGGAAGATGAGGAAGACGCCCAGGCCCTTCCACAGTTCCTCGACGATGGGCGCCTGCACCACGGCCGAGAACGTGTCGGGTCGCAGTCCGACGACGACGGTGAGGGCGACGTCGACGAGCAGCGTGAGCCCGACCGCCGCGATCGCGCCCCACGCGATCGCGAAGAACACGAGACGCTTCGGCTCGGGCTCCCAGCGGTCGATCATGCGCACGCCGAAGAAGACGATCGCCAGCGGAAAGAGCGCGAGCACGAGACCGACGACGGATGCCGCGGGGCCGAGCGCCATGGCGAAGTAGCCGATGAGTCCGAGCAGCAGGAAGCCGAGCACGCCGAACAACCAGATCGAGATGCTGCGCCCCTTGCGCGTCGGCATCGGCAGCGCCGGAAGGCCCGCCGCCGGAGACGGAGCGGCGGGCGCAGGAGGGGCATAGGGCGTGGGCTGCGCGAGCGCGGATGCGTAGGCGGGCTGCTGCGAGAACTGCCGCGGGGTGTAGGCCGAGTGCGCGTACTGCTGCTGCGAGAACGCCGGAGCCGGCGACAGCGGAGTCGACGCGGGCTGCGACCCGGGCGGCTGAGGCGCGTATGACGGGTTCGGCGGGGGTGGCGGCGAATAGGCGGGTGCCGGCTGCGGGGGCGGCGCATACTGCGGAGCCTGCGGCTGCGGGGGCGCGGCGTTCGGAGGGGTCGCAGCGGGCGGCGGCGTGTACGGCGAGGGCTGCTGCGGCGGGAATGGTCCTCCGGAACTCATAGCCCCGAGCTTAGAGCGCACCGCGCGCCGCGCGCCGCATCCCGAGCCGGTCCGCGGCTCCGCCCCGCCGACCGGGTACCGTAGAGGTCATGCGGTTCGCTCATCTGCGCCGTCCCGACTCCCCTTCTGCGCTTCTGGCCGTGGTGGAGCGCGACGACGCCATCCTCGTCTCCGATCTCGTCGACGACGGCCCGACATCCCTTCAGCAGCTCATCGAACGCGGGGACTCCGGGCTCGCCGAGATCCGGTCGGCACTCGAGGGCACCACGGCTCCGCGGCACCCTCTGGGCGGCTGCGACTTCGCCTCCGCGGTGCTCGCTCCCCCGGCCGTGCTCGCCGTCGGGCTCAACTACGCGGCGCACTCGAGCGAGCTCGGCCTCAAGACCGACACCGCCCCCACCGTCTTCACGCTCTGGCCGAACTCGCTCACCGGGCATCAGCAGACCACCTCCTGGCCGCGCGCACTCAGCGAGGCCGTCGACTACGAGGCCGAACTCGGCGTGCTCATCGGCAGCCCGGCGAAGAACGTCGACGCCGCAGACGCGCTCTCCCACGTGTGGGGCTACACCGTCGTGAACGACATCACCGCCCGCAACATCCAGTTCGCCGAGGCGCAGTGGTCGCGCTGCAAGTCGTTCGACGGTTTCACGCCCACCGGGCCGTTCGTCGTTACCGCCGACGAGGTCGCCGATCCGCAGGACCTGCACATCTGGACCGTCGTCGACGGACACACCGTGCAGGATGCATCGACAGGGCAGATGGTGCGGTCGGTCGCGACTCTCATCGCCCACCTCTCCCAGTCGCTCACCCTCCTGCCCGGGACGCTCATCTCCACGGGAAGCCCCGGCGGCGCCGGCTACTCGCGCGACCCGCAGATCTTCCTCCGCGATCGTTCGACCGTGACCGTCGGCATCGACGGCATCGGCGAGCTCACGACGCACTGCCGGATTCTCGACTGATACCCCCGCATGACGAAGGGGCGGATGCCGATGCATCCGCCCCTTCGTCATGCCTCAGATCTCGATGAGGTCGTCACTCGGGATGATCGGGATCGCCGCCGTCACGGCCTCCAGTCCGGAGAGGCGCGCGGGCGACAGCTGCTTGGTCACCTCTTCGCGCGACATCAGCCCTGCTTCGACGACGAGGTCGGCGACGTTGCGATTGGTGAGGAGCGCGGTCTTCGCAAGCGCCGCGGCGGCCGCATACCCGATGAACGGAGTGAGGGCGGTGACCACGCCGACGGAGGCGCCCACCATCGTCACGAGCCGGTCGCGGTTGGCGGTGATGCCCTCGATGCAGTTGACGCGCAGCGTCCACATGGCCTGACGCATCCAGGTGATCGACTGGAAGATCGAATGCGCGATGACCGGCTCGAAGGCGTTGAGCTGCAGCTGCCCGCCCTCGACGGCCATCGTGACGGTCATGTCGGCGCCGACGACGGCGAATGCGACCTGGTTGACGACCTCCGGGATCACCGGGTTGACCTTGCCGGGCATGATGCTCGAGCCCGCCTGACGGGCAGGCAGGTTGATCTCGCCGAGGCCGGCCTGGGGACCGGAGGCCAGCAGGCGCAGGTCGTTGCAGATCTTCGACAGCTTGATGGCGTTGCGCTTCAGTGACGACGAGAACGACATGAACGCGCCGGTGTCGCTCGTGGACTCGACGAGGTCGGTCGCCGTCTCGAGGTCGAGACCGGTGATCTCGCGCAGGTGGCGCAGCACCGCGGGCGCGTAGTCAGAATGCGTGGTGATGCCGGTACCGATCGCCGTCGCCCCCATGTTGATCTCGAACATGAGCGAGGCGTTCTCGGTCAGGCGGCTGTGGTCCTCGCCGAGCGTGGTGGCGAAGCCGTGGAACTCCTGGCCGAGCGTCATCGGAACCGCGTCCTGCAGCTGCGTGCGGCCGACCTTGAGCACGTCGTGGAATTCGCTCGACTTCGACAGGAACGATCGCCGCAGCAGGTCGAGCTCCTCCAGCAGCGCCTGCAGCGTGAGCGACAGACCGATCTTCACGGCGGTCGGGTACACGTCGTTGGTCGACTGGCTGCGGTTCGTGTGGTCGATCGGCGACAGGAAGGCGTAGTCGCCCTTCTCCCGGCCCGCCATCTCGAGCGCGATGTTCGTGATGACCTCGTTCGCGTTCATGTTGGTCGAGGTGCCGGCGCCGCCCTGGATGACGCCCACGGTGAACTGGTCGTGGAACTCCCCGTCGATCACCCGCTGGGCGGCGCGGTCGATGAGGTCGGCGCGCTCGGGATCGAGCACACCGATCTCGCGGTTCGCGCGGGCGCTGGCCTGCTTGACCATGGCGAGCGCGCGGACGAGGTCGGGGTAGACCGAGATGGGCCGCTTGGTGATCGGGAAGTTCTCGTCCGCGCGAGCCGTGTGGATCCCCCAGTAGGCGTCGGCGGGGATCTCCATGCTCCCGAGGGAGTCGGTCTCGGTGCGGGTGAGGGTGGGCTCGGCAGAAGCCATGTCACATCCTTGTGGGTCGTGGCGAATGATGGAGTGGGGGATGCGACCAGTCTACGCCCGCGTGCTGCAACAACCCCGAGGGGTGTGGAATCAGCGCGTCGGCTTGCGCGAGAACGCTTCGAGGCGCTCCTCGGGCGACAGAGCCGCCATCTCCTCGAGCCAGGACTCGGAGAAATAGTCCCCGGTCGGAGCGTCGGTGACAGGCACGACGGTGTGCGTGATCGTGTCGGGATGCACGTGCACCAGGTTGAACGCCTGCGCCGCGTCCATCCCGTTCACGTCGGGGGCGGGCCGTGCGACGTTCATCGTGTAGCAGGTCGCCGAGGCGACACTCACCGGGATGCCCGCGAAGAGACCCGTCGACGAATAGTGCAGGTGCCCCGCGAGGATGCCTCGCACGTCGGTGCCGCGCACCACCTCGGCGAGGGCGTCCTGCCGCCGCAGCTCGAGGATGTCGAACAGCGGCAGATGGCTGGGAAGCGGAGGGTGGTGCATCGCGAGCAGCGTGCCGTGCGGGGCCGGAGTACGCAGCAGATCGGCGAGCCAGGCGAGCTGCTCGTCGTCGATCTCGCCGTGATGCCAGCCGGGCACCGACGAGTCAATGGCGATCAGCCGGAGACCGTCGAGATCCCACACACCGGTCACCGGTTCCTCGGTCGCCGGGGCGTCGAGCAGCGTCGACCGGAGGGCCGGGCGCTCGTCGTGGTTACCGGCCACCCAGACGATCGGCGCGCCCAGATCGGCGGCGACGGGCTCGACCGCGTCGCGGAGGCGTCGATACGCATCCGGCTCGCCGAGGTCGGCCAGATCGCCGGTCATCACGATCGCCGCCGGGGCGGGGTCGACCGACCGGATCGCGTCGAGCGTGCGCGCGAACGTGCGCTCGACCTCGTAGCGCCCGCCGAGCAGCGCGCCCCCGGCGAGGAAGTGCGGGTCGCTGACGTGGATGATCGTGTGGGACGCCGGCTGGTGCCGACCGAAGACGTAGGGCCCGGTCATGGCATCAGCCTAGGGTGCCCGTCCGACGCGGGTCAGTGCCCGACGACGATGACGAAGATACCGCCGACCACCGCGGCGGCGCACAGGGCGAAGCATCCGTATGCGCCGACCAGCGCCAGGCGCCGCTGCCCCTCGGTGAGCGGGCTCTTGCGCGCCGCCTTCGCCGCCTGCTTCTCGGCGCGCTTGAGCTCCTTCTCGGTGATCACCGTGATGGCGTCGGTGAACTCCGCCGGGCTGACGACGGGCGCATGCCCGCTGCGCACGAGCAAGCGCAGACCGAGAGCGTAGAACGTCACGATCGCGACCGCACCGACCATCGCCGCGGCGAAGACCAGGAGGAAAGCGTTCCAGTCGATGGAGACGATCATTCGCCCTCCTCCTTCCGCGCGCGGGGCTCGGAGTCGACCGCGGCGCCCGCTTTCGCCCTGGCCTTGGCGTCGGCCTTGACCTTCGCGTCGGCCTTCGCATCGGCGCGGGCATCCGCCTTGGCCTGCTTGCGCGCCTTCGCCTCGGCCTTCGCCTGCTGGATGCGCTGCTGACGACGCGTGGGCGGCGGCACCTCGGCCACCTCGACGGCGAGTCCGGACTCGGCGACATCGCTCATGGCGTTCGCCGGAGTCACGGCGTCGCGGCGCGAACGCAGGAACAGACCGAGAATGATCGCGAGCGCGAGCACGGCGTCGATCGCGATGCCCCAGCCCCCGAGCCAGAGGGCGATGAGCGCCGCCAGGGCGCCCACCGCGCCGGCTGCCGGAAGCGTGAGCACCCAGCCGATCGCGATGCGACCCGCGGTGCGCCAGCGAACCGTCGACCCGCGGCGGCCGAGGCCCGAGCCGATGACGGAACCGGAGGCGACCTGGGTGGTCGAGAGGGCGAAGCCGAAGGCGCTCGACGCGAGGATCGTGGCCGATGTGGCGCTCTCGGCCGAGAAGCCCTGCGCCGGCTTCACCTCGGTGAGCCCCTTACCGAGCGTGCGGATGATCCGCCAGCCGCCGAGGTACGTGCCCAGCGCGATCGTCACCGCGCAGGCGATGATGACCCAGAGGTAAGGGTCGGCCTGGTCGGCGTTCTGCCAGCCGACCGTGATGAGGGCGAGGGTGATGACGCCCATCGTCTTCTGCGCGTCGTTGGTGCCGTGCGCGAGGGCGACGAGGGAGGACGTGAAGATCTGCCCCCATCGGAAGCCGTCGCGGCCATCGGGCTTGCCGTCGTAGCGACGAGTGATCGAGTAGGCGGCCTTGGTCGCCACGAAGGCGATGATCCCTGCCGTGAGCGGCGCGATCAGGGCGGGCAGGATGATCTTCGACAGCACCATGCCGAAGTCGATGCCCTGCACGCCGACGCCCACCAGCGTGGCGCCGATGAGCCCGCCGAAGAGCGCGTGCGAGGAGCTGGAGGGCAGGCCGAGGAGCCAGGTGAGCATGTTCCACGTGATCGCGCCGATGAGCCCTGCGAAGATCATCGGCAGGAAGACGGCGGCTTGGATGCCCTCCTCGTGGATGATGCCGTGGGAGACCGTCTTCGACACCTCGGTCGACAGGAATGCCCCGACCAGATTCAGGGCGGCGGCGAGGAGGACGGCGGTCTTGGGCTTCAGGGCTCCCGTCGCGATCGGCGTCGCCATCGCGTTCGCCGTGTCGTGGAATCCGTTCGTGAAGTCGAAGAAGAGTGCCAGCAGGATCACCAGCACGACGATGAGGGCTGCGGTTTCCACCGTTCGCTTTCGGTCGTTGAGGAAGAGGGAGATGTCGACGGGATCGACGTGACGAACGAAGAGTTCACCGTGGGTTTTACTTCCGTTTACCGGCCCCGGTAAATGATCCCACCGTCCCCGGCAGCGGTCAACTCGACTGGGATAGCGTGGAACGGTGAGCAACGCCCCCATCGCAGACCGCCGCCCCACCCCTCGCACGCATCACGGTGACACGTTCGACGATCCGTACGAGTGGCTCCGCGAGAAGGAATCCCCCGAGGTCGTCGCGCACCTCGAGGCGGAGAACGCGCACACCGAGGCCGAGCTTTCGCACCTCGATGCCCTGCGCGAGACGCTCTTCCAGGAGATCAAGGGTCGCGTACAGGAGACCGATCTCTCGGTCCCCACTCGCCGAGGCGATTGGTGGTACTACAGCCGCACCGAGGAGGGGGCGCAGTACGGCATCCACTGCCGCGCCGCTGCGATCGCCGATGACTGGACTCCCCCCGTGCTCGAGCCCGGCGTCCCCGTTCCGGGCGAGGTCGTGCTCCTCGACGGCAACGTCGAGGCCGACGGGCACGAGTTCTTCTCCCTCGGAGCATTCGACACGAGCGACGATGCCCGCATGCTGCTGTGGTCGACCGACTTCGAGGGTGACGAGCTCTACACGGTGCGCGTACGAGACCTCTCGACGGGTGAGACGCTGCCCGACGAGATCCCGAACACCGGCGGCGCGTTCTTCACGCCCGACGGATCGGCTGTGATCTACACCACCCGGGACGACGCCTGGCGTCCGGACACGCTGTGGCTGCACCGGCTCGGAACCCCGGTGTCCGACGACGTGCAGCTCTTCCACGAGCCCGACGAGAAGTACTGGCTCGGCGCGGGCATCACGCGCAGCCGCCGGTACCTCGTGATCGGCGTCGGATCGAGCATCACGAGCGAGGAGTACCTCGTCGACCTCGAAGGCGACCTGACCGCCGAGCCGCGGATCGTCTGGCCGCGCGTCGAGGGCGTCGAGTACTCCCTCGAGCACGCCGTGGTCGACGGTGAGGACCGTCTCCTCATCCTGCACAACGACGGAGCTCTCGACTTCGAGCTCGTCTCGGTGTCGGCCGACGACCCGCAGGGCGACCGTCGAACGGTGCTCCCCCATACCCCCGGCCGCCGACTGCTCGGTGTCGACGCTTTCCGCGACTTCGCGACGATCGAATACCGCGCGGAGGGCCTGGAGCGCGTCGGACTGCTCGACTACGCCACCGGAGCGGTCGAGGACATCGCGTTCGACGAGCCGCTCTATTCGGCCGGCGTGAGCGGCAACCCGGAATGGCACTCCCCCTTCCTCCGTCTCGGATACGCCTCATTCGTGACTCCGGGTACTGTCTACGACCTGGATCTACGTACCCGCGAGCTCGTCCTGCGCAAGCGCGCCGTGGTCCTCGGCGGATACGACACCGCGGATTACGGCCAGCGCCGCGAGTGGGCCACCGCTCCCGACGGCACGCGAATCCCGATCTCCCTCGTGTGGAAGAAGGCGTTCGGCGAGCCCGGTGCCACCCCGCGGCCCGTGCACCTGTACGGGTACGGATCGTACGAGCACTCGATCGACCCCGGCTTCTCTGTCGCGCGCCTGTCGGAGCTCGACCGGGGAGTCGTGTTCGCCGTCGCCCACGTGCGCGGCGGCGGCGAGATGGGCCGGCAGTGGTACGAAGACGGGAAGCTGCTGCAGAAGCGCAACACCTTCACCGACTTCGTCGCCTGTGCCGAGCACCTCGTCGGCGCGGGCATCGCAGCTCCCGACCGCCTCGTCGCCGAAGGCGGGAGCGCGGGCGGACTCCTCATGGGTGCCGTCGCGAATCTCGCACCCGAGCTGTTCACGGGCATCCTCGCGGCGGTGCCGTTCGTCGACGCGCTCACCACGATCCTCGATCCGTCACTGCCGCTGACCGTGATCGAGTGGGACGAGTGGGGCGACCCGCTGCACGACCCCGAGGTCTACGCCTACATGAAGTCGTATTCCCCGTACGAGAACGTGCGCAACGGGGTGCGCTATCCCCGCATCCTCGCCGTCACCTCGCTCAACGACTCGCGCGTGCACTACGTCGAGCCGGCCAAGTGGGTCGCGCGCCTGCGCGAGGCGGGCGCCGCCGACGTGCTCCTGAAGTGCGAGATGGTGGCGGGACACGGCGGCGTCAGCGGACGCTACAACTCGTGGCGCGAACGCGCCTTCGAACTCGCCTGGCTGCTCGAGACGCTCGGCCTCGTCGACTGACCGGACGAACCGGCCGGCGCGAGGGCCGGCCAATTCACCCGAAGAGGGCCGCGGCCTCGTCGTAGCGACTGCGCGGCACGGTGTTCAGCTCACCCAGCGCCTCGGCGAACGGCACGCGCACGATGTCGGTGCCGCGGAGCGACACCATCTGGCCCCAGGACTGGTCGGTCAGAGCGTCGGCAGCGTGCAGTCCCAGGCGCGTCGCGAGCACGCGGTCGAAGCCGGACGGCGAGCCGCCCCGCTGGATGTGGCCGAGAACCGTGGAGCGCGTCTCGATGCCCGTGATGCGCTCGATCTCTGGCGCGAGGACCTCGCTGATCCCGCCCAGGCGCGGGCGGTTGAACGCGTCGAGGCCCTTGTCGCTGTACGCGGTCTCCATGCCCTTGAGGGTGAAGCCCTCCGACACGACGACGAGCGGCGCGCGGCCGCGGTCGTGCGCGCTCGATACGAGGGCGCAGATCTCGTCGATCGACATGGGCACCTCGGGGATGCAGATCACGTGCGCCCCCGCGGCCATGCCCGCGTGCAGCGCGATCCATCCGACGTGACGACCCATGACCTCGGCGACCATGCAGCGCTGGTGCGAGTCGCCCGTCGTGCGGAGCCGGTCCATCGCGTCGGTCGCGATATTGACCGCCGTGTCGAAGCCGAAGGAGTAGTCGGTCGCGCGCAGGTCGTTGTCGATGGTCTTGGGGACGCCGATGACGTTGATGCCGTCGTTCGCGAGCCGGTTGGCCGCCGCGAGGGTACCCTCGCCGCCGATCGCCAGGATGCCATCGATGCCGTGCGCAGCGAGCGTCTTCGCGATGTTCTCGGCGCCGCCCCGCGGACCCTCGTAGGGGTTGGTCCGGCTGGTGCCGAGGATGGTGCCGCCGACCTTCGAGAGGCCCTTCACCTCGTGGCGTGTGAGAGGGAAGAAGTCAGCGTCGACAACGCCGCGCCACCCGTCCCGGATGCCGACGAACTCCATGTCGTAGGTCTCCGTGCCCTTCAGCACGACGCCACGGATGACCGCGTTGAGTCCGGGGCAGTCGCCGCCGCTCGTGAGGATGCCGATCTTCATGCTGCTGCCTTCGGGTGTTCGGGGAGGTACGGGACACGGCGACGCTGCCTGCGATCGACACTAGCGGCAAGCATCCTCCGGGCGCCATTCGAGGGGCGCGAAAACCTGCGATCTTGATGGCGTCTTCGCGACAGCGCGGCCTCGAACCACAGAATCGCGCTTCCTCGGCCCGAACGGGCGCGAAGAAGCGCGATTCTTAACGTGATTCAGGAACCGCCCAGCGCGTGACGGAGGAGGTGCATGAGCGCCCCGAGCTGCACCGGCTCGGCTGCCACCTCGTCGAGCGCCTCACCGTCGAGGGCGCGCGCCGCGAGGCCCTGCTTCTGGTCGATGAGTTCGGCGATCTTCGCATCCACGGTGTGCGCGGCGATGATGCGCCAGGCCGTGACGGGTTCATCCTGACCGATGCGGTGCACGCGGTCGATCGCCTGGGTCTGCTCCGCCGCCGTCCACGACAGCTCGGCGAGAACCACGTTCGACGCGGCCTGCAGATTCAGCCCGACACCGGCGGCCGTGAGCGAGCACACCGCGATCCCGACCTGCGGGTCGCCGTTGAAGTCGTCGATCGCCTGCTGCCGAGCGGTGGTCGACTGGTCGCCGCGGATCGACACCGAGCGGATGCCCGCCGACGCGAAGTGCGCCTCGGCCTGGTCCATGACGTCGATGTGCTTGGCGAAGAACACGACCTTGCCGACCGAGCGCTGCAGCTGGGCCGCGTAGTCGGCCGCGAGATGCGCCTTCGCCTGACCGATGCGACGGACCATGGTGAAGACATTGTCGCCACCTGTCCCCGCGGACTTCGACTCTTCGAGCTCGTTCTGTGCGACGAGACGCACGATGTCGTCGTCGATCTCTCCGGGTGCGAGACCGCGGTCCCCGCGCGCCTCGATGATGCGGCGGTACCGCGCCGCGAGGCGCTCCCCCAGCTCTCGCTCGGCCTGACGGATGCTGCGGCCGAACTCGTCGTCGAGCTGCACCGGCAGGTCGGCGATGAGCTTGTCGGGGAGGTCCGCCGCGACGTCCTTCTTCTTGCGACGCACGATGCCCATCGAGATGACTGCGTCTCGCGCCTCGGGGTAGAACGCCTTGTCAGCGGGGGTGAACCCGGTCGCGTCGAGCTTCTCCATGAGCTCGGGCCCGGGCTTCTCGCCGTTCGTCCACCCCAGGAAACGCCAGATCGCGTCGAAGTCCTCGACGTCGTTGATGAGCGGCGTTCCCGTGAGCGCGAGCATCAGCGGGTTGCCGCCCGGCGTGCGCTCGCGCACACGGCTGGCCAACGACAGCACGTTCTGCGAGCGCTGCGACGACAGGTTCTTGATGAAGTGGGCCTCGTCGACCACCATGCCGCGCAGGCCGATCGACGCGAGCCACGACAGGTGGCGGTCGAGGATCTCGTAATTGACGATGAAGATGTCGGCGAAGGCGTCGATGTCGTCGCCGTCCCCCTGGATGACGGTGGCGCGCCGCTGTGGCGTCCATCGCTCGACCTCGCGTGCCCAGTTCATCTTCACGACGTTCGGCACCACGACGAGCAGGGGGTACGCCCCCGCCACGGAGGCGGCGAGAACGGACTGGGCCGTCTTGCCGAGGCCGGGCTCGTCGGCGAGCAGGAAGCTGCGGTGTCCCTGCCGCACGGCCTCGAGGAAGCGCGACTGGTGCACCATGAGCTCGCGCCCCTTCGGGGACACATGGTCGTACTCGGGGACCGGCGGCAGCTCCATGCTGGCCGCCGTTCCGCCCGCTCCGCTTTCGAACGCCTTGTAGAGGGGGCCCATGAGCTCCCAGCCGTCGAGGCGTCGTCGGGGCGTCGACGCGGCCCGAGGGGTGAGATCCGGGGCCAGGAAAGGGTTCGCCAGCTGGCGGGACTCGACCGATGGCGGCGTCACCTGGCGCTCGGCGATCGCGGCCGGCACCACCGGCACCTGGATCGGTGCGATGTCGGCGATGATCAACTCCTCGGGCGGCAACTCTGCGCCCGATTCCAGCAGCCAGTCCCGGCGCATGCGCTTGGCGACCGGCGAGGTCGCCTGATCGGCCTCCAGCAGCTGGATGAGCGAGGTGTCGCGGGCGGCCGTCTTGGCGAGGATCGTCGCGACCCCGTCGAGCCGCTTGAGCAGCTCCGCGCGCGCGGCGTCACCGAGCTCCGCATCCGCCTTGACCCTGGCGCGCTCCTCGCGCACGAGGAACGCGATGACCTGGAACTTGACGCGGTTCGTCGGCCCCAGCTTGCCGCGCTGCGACTTCGCCTCGATCTCGCGCACCTTGCGCGCGAGGATGGGGATGAGGGGCGCCTCGTCATCGCGACGGGACGACTTCTTGCGCCGCGATGCGGCGGGTGCCGTGGTCGGCATGCTCCTCCTGAGCCTGAAGGCCGGGCCGCATGGGAGGACCCGGCGTTCTCGATGTCCGCGTGTGGCACGAGCCAGGACCGTGCGGACGGTAGATCTGCGCTTCCGACGAGGACGAGCGAGACGCCCGAGGACCGCCGGAAGCTGCACCCACTCTACGCCATCTGTACCCGATCGGGCAGGCATTCCCGGCGCGGCGTGCTCAGGCGGTCGCGCCGCGCAGCACCCTCTCGGCGTCGTCGACGTCGGTCGCCATCTGATTCTTGAGCTTCTCGATGCCCTCGAAGGCCACCATGCCGCGGAGCCGCTCGACGAACTCGACCGTCACGTCGTGGCCGTAGAGATCGAGCCCGGTCTCCCCCACGACGTGCGCCTCGACCTGACGCTCGAGCACGTCGTTGAACGTCGGATTGGTGCCCACCGAGATCGCCGACGGATGCCGAATGCCGGTGTCGTGGTCGACCAGCCACCCGGCATAGACCCCGTCGGCCGGCACGAAGGCATCGACGATCGGTGACAGGTTCGCGGTGGGGAACCCGAGCTCGCGTCCGCGCTTCAGGCCGTGCACCACCACCCCCCGAACGTCCGGGAAGCGTCCGAGCACGCGCGACGCGGCCACCACATCGCCCGCCATGAGGAGCTCGCGGATCCATGTCGACGACACCCGCCGGTCCGACCCTTCGAGGTACACGTCGTCGACGACCTCGACCGAGAAACCGTATCGCGGCCCCAGCGTGCGCAGGAGGTCGGGCGTCCCGGCACCGCGATGCCCGAACCGGAAGTCCTCGCCGACGAGAACCGTCGACACGCTGAGCGCCCCGACGAGGATCTGCGAGACGAAGTCCTCGGCACTCAGCGCCGCGAGCGACTCGTCGAACGTGAGCAGCAGGGTCGCATCGAGCCCCAGCTCGCCCAGCAGCTCGATCTTGCGCGCGACCGTGACCACGTTCTCCGGACAACGGTCCGGTCGAAGCACGGCTAACGGGTTGCGGTCGAAGGTGACCGCGACGGAGTGCGCACCGCTCTCGGCCGCCCGCTCTTCGAGGCGACGGATGACCGCACGGTGGCCGGCGTGCACCCCGTCGAACTTTCCGATCGCGACGACGCTCGGACCGAAGTCGTCCGGGACCTCGGACGGGTCACGGAAGACGATCACACCGTCACCTCTGCCCGCGCCGTCACCGGAGCGGGACGGTGCGTGCGCAACCACCAGATGCCGAAGACCGGCAGCACCAGGGGGATGAAGAGGTACCCGCGTCCGAAGAGCGACCACACGGTCTCGTGCTGGAACAGTTCGGGCAGCACGAGGCTCAGCACTCCGACCACCAGCACCCCGGTCAGCTCGAAGACGATGGCGACCCAGGCGACCGTGTACCAGCCGCGGCGGCGGGCGAGCACGAGGGCGAGCGTCGCGAGGATGTAGACGACGGCGGCGAGTGCCGACAGGGAGTAGGCGAGCGGCGCCTCGTCGAACCGGCGGACGATCTGCACGAAGCTGCGGCCGGTGGCCGCGAGTGCCATGACGGCATAGACGATCACGAGGACGCGGCCGATGCCGGTCATCCTGGTGGTGGGGGCGGAGGTGCTCATAGCGCATTCCATCCTAGATGCGACCAGCGCACCGCACGGCCGTCCACCGGCGGGGTCAGGCGACCTGCACGGTCCAGATGACGTGCATCCGCCAGACCATGACGGCGATGGCCATCGCGGCCACCCCGAGGATCACGGTGCTCCATCGACTGCGCTCCATCAGCGCCCAGAGCACAGCACCGATCGGGAGCAGCGCCGCCGACACCAGGTAGACCCAGAACTCGAGGAGGTCGCCGGTCGGCGGGTTGCCGGCGAGCGGCGAGACGATCGCGATCACGATCTGCGCGACGAGCAGCAGCTCGACAATCGCCAGGGCGCCGACCGACCAATCGCTCGGCCGACGGCCGCTGAGTCCGACGGCCGCGCAGAACAGGCCGGCGGCGATCGCGACGGCGACCTGCACGAGGGTGAACCAGAGGATCATCGGGCCACCTCGGGCATGTTCATCGCGCTCTTGATGTCGGTACCGCGCTTCTCCACCACTCCGACGAGCACTCCCTCGTCATCGATGGCGGCCGCCTGGCGGCTCCCCAGTCGCACAGCTGCACCGGGCAGGCGCTTGCCGTGGCGCAGGTCGCGCGCCTCGTCTCCGGATACCTCGAGGGATGGCAGAACGCGGATGGCTGCCGCTGCGGGGCTGAGGAGAGGCGCGGCCTCGAGGGCGTCGATACCGACGGCATCCGCCACGTCGAACGCGCCGACCCGCGTGCGCCGCAGCGCGGTGAGGTGTCCGCCCACGCCGAGCGCGGCACCGAGGTCGCGCGCCAGGGAGCGGATGTACGTCCCGGACGAGCACTCGACGACGACGTCCAGATCGCGGAAGCCGTCGACGGCGCGGTCGGCGGTGACGTCGAAACGAGAGACGACGACATCCCGCGCGGCCAGGACGACCTCCTCCCCCGCGCGCACGCGGTCATAGGCGCGACGACCGTCGACCTTGATGGCCGACACCGAGCTGGGGACTTGGGAGATCGCGCCGGTGAGTGCGTCGATCCCCCACGCGACGCGCTCGTCTGTGACTGATGCCCACGCCTCCGGCCCCGCCTGAGCGACCATGTCGCCGTCGGCGTCGTCGGTCGTGGTGGTCGCGCCGAGACGGATCGTCGCCGCGTAGGTCTTGTCCGCGCCGACGATGTACGTGAGCAGACGGGTCGCTCCTTCGACACCGATCACGAGCAGCCCCGTCGCCATCGGATCGAGCGTGCCGGCGTGACCGACCTTGCGGGTGCCGAGGGCGCGACGCGTGCGCGCGACGACATCATGGCTGGTGAGCCCTGCGGGCTTGTCGACGAGGAGGATGCCGGGCGAGACCATCCCTCCAGCCTACGGCGACGGGTGCCTCAGCCGCACACCTCGTACGGCGGCTCGGGCAGGGTCGTCACGACGACGTTGCTCGCGCTGTCGGCTCCTTCGCGGAACTCGAAGAAGACGTGCGCTGCCCCCTCACCCGGCAGACGCAGCCACGTCGTGTTCCCCATCTGCGCGGTGCCCTGCTGCGCTCCCGGATACGCCGCCAGTACCTGATCAGCGGTCGATCCCAGCCCCAATCCCTCCGCCGTGCGTGGCATGTTCTCCCCTGACGGCGTCTCCGCGGCGGTGTACACCGAGATCAGATGGATCGGTCCAGGGTCCACGGCGGAATCGCGGGCGAAGTACATCCCGGGACCGCCGGCGCTACCCGACCACCACGCCGACCACGAGCATTGCGCGGGGTCGTTCTCCCACGGGGCGGGGAGCGCCCCGAACGTCCCCGCGAAGTCGTCTCCGATGGCGATCGGACCCACACCGGTGTCGGTGATGACCCACGTACTCGGATCGGCCGGATCCGCGGCGGGCGTATCGCTCGGCGCCGTGGTCGGCGCCGTTGAGGGCGTGTCGGTCGGCGCGGGCGTCGATGTCGCCGTCGAGGATGGTGTCGATGCGGGGGCAGGGGTGGCCGCGCACCCGCTCACGGCTGCCAGTACCATCACCGACAGCGCCAACCCGCTCATCCGGGCATTCATCTTCGTCGACATCGTTCCTCCGGTCCGCGTCCTCGACGCACTCGCCTAGGCTGTGAGCGTGACCTCGCCCGCTCCGACGCCATCGTCGCAGCTTGCGCACCCCCTTTCGGAATGGTATCGGACCGCCGCCCGAGACCTGCCGTGGCGACGCGCCGTGTTCCACGACGAATTCGGCGCCTGGGGCGTGCTCGTAAGCGAGTTCATGCTGCAGCAGACCCCGGTGAACCGGGTGATCCCGCTTCTCGACGCCTGGCTCGCCCGGTGGCCGACCCCGGCGGCTCTCGCCGCCGCATCCGGAGCCGAGGTCGTACAGCAGTGGGCCAACCTCGGCTACCCCCGTCGCGCGCTGTGGCTGCATCGCGCAGCCCAGGAGATCACCCGGCTCCACGACGGTCACGTCCCTTCCGACGTCGACGCACTGCTCGCGCTTACCGGGATCGGTGATTACACCGCGCGCGCCGTCGCGGTCTTCGCTCACGGTGAGCGCCACCCCGTCGTCGACACCAACACCCGACGGGTGCTGGCGCGGGCTGTCGAGGGGCGCGCGCACCCCTCCCCCGCGTCCCGCCGCGACCTCGTTCTGATGGAGTCGCTGCTCCCCGCCGATGAACGCGAGTCCGCAGTGTTCAACGCTGCGGCGATGGAGCTCGGCGCCACCATCTGCACCGCCCGCGCCCCGCGATGCGAGAGCTGCCCTCTCGCGGCGTCCTGCGCCTGGCTCGCCGACGGCCGGCCGGACACCCCCGACACGCGACGTCGACAGGCCGCCTACGAAGGATCCGATCGCCAGGCCCGCGGTGCCGTGCTGCGCATCCTCCGCGAGACGGGCGCGGCGGTCTCGCTCGATCGAGTGCTGCCGGAGTGGCCGGATCCGCTCCAACGCGACCGGGCCATCGACTCGCTCATCGCCGACGGACTCGCCGAGGCCGAGGACGGGCTGCTCCGTCTGCCGAGGTGAGCCCGCTAGAGCATGCGTCCGATGCGATGCGCTCGCACCGTGAGCTCGACGCGCGACCGCACGCCCAATTTCGTGAACGCTCGGCCGAGATGCACCTCGACCGTGCGCACCGAGATGGCGAGGTCCTGCGCGATATCGCGGTTGGACGAGCCGGCCGCCGCCCGCATCGCGACCTCCAGCTCTCGTGAGGTGAGGTACGGCGCCCATGCGGCGCGTGACGCGGCCAACGGGTCCAGCGCCGACGCAGGGACACCTCCGAGGCGGTCGAGACGTCGGTCGGTCGCGATCTGCCACGCCCGGGCGCCGCATACTTCGAACAGCCGCGACGCTGCACGTAGATGCGCGCCGGCATCGGCATCGTCGCCGGCCACCGCGCACCGCACACCGAGCATCGCCTCCACGCGGGCGCGGAGGAACGGTGACCTGATGCCCCGCGAGGCATCCGCGATCACGCTCCTCTCGACGGTCCACCGGGCCTCGGGGACGGCGGCGATCCCGTGCAGCAGCGAGCGCACCTCGCGCATCTCCGGCGGACCGATCGTCGGTCCCGCGCCGTCGGAGGCCTCCGCGCCGCCGATTTCCTCGAGCGCCGGCACGGCGAGAGCGGGACCGGGTTCTCCCGATTCGCGCCACAACCGAGACGATTCCGCGGCTCCCGTGAAGTCGCCGGCGAGGAAGCGCTCGATCGCCCGGTCGAGCAGGACGTCGACGCGACGCGGGGGCGGCAGCGCGGCGGTGAGCGCGGCGGCGACCGGTCCGACGCGCCCGAGCACCGCGAGGTCCAGCCGTCGCGCGAGCACGACGCCGAGACCCGAGAACGGCACCGCGATCGGATGCGACTGCGCGGCGGCGATGAGCCGGTCGCGGGCCGTCGAGACGTCTCCGCGCCAGAAGAGAAGCAAGGCGTGCGCGACCGCACGGTAGGCCGAGACGAGGGGGCTGCGCTCGAAGCCCTCGACGAGCGGATCCACCTCCGCGCTCAGGGCGGCACCGTGCGCGAGCAGACGGATGCCTTCGTCGACCCTCCCCTCGACCGCGGCCGTCAGAGCGCGCAGCAGCACCCCGGTCACCGGCCCCGTCCCGCGGGCCTCCGGAGCGTCCGGCTCCCCGAGCAGCATCCAGCTCAGCGCCACGGTCGGGTCGCCGAGGGAGCGCTCGACGCCGACGCGCGCGGCGGACTCGTGCAGCACGTCCGCCCAGCGCCGCATGCCCCGCCGATCCCCCCGCTCGGCGCACAGCGGCGCCGCCAACGCCGCGGCTCTCGCCAACGCATACCAGTCCTCGTCGGTGTCGGACCGAGGGCGGATGGTCGCCGGATCGATGCTCGGCACGGAGCCGTGCAGGTGCGCCTGGGCGATGAGGAAGCCCGCGAGACCGCGCAGACGGAACCTCTCCGCACCGTCCGTCATGAGGGGCGCCAGCCATCCGATCGCCTCTCCCGCGTATCCTCCCGCGACGGCGGCGGCACCGGCCACCTGCCGCGCCTCATCCAGAACCGCACCCGCTGCATGCGCGGCGGCCTCGCGCGCGAGGAGCAGGGCCCGATCGCTGCGTCCGGCTTCGGACTCCTCCCTCGCCGCACCGACGAGGATCGCGGCAACGGATGCATCGGCGTGAAGGCTCGCCCGTGCCCGGTGCCATGCGGCCTCGGTCGTTCGACCACGAGCGTGGAACACCCGATGCAGCCGCTCGTGCACCGCGGTGACCTCGGACGCCGGGGTCCCGTCGGCGATCCAGGTCGCGAGTCTGCGGTCGGCCAGGCGGATGCGCCCCGCGCGCAGTTCGACCAGGTCACCGATGACGGATCGGCCCACCTCCGTCGCATCTCGCCCGTCGAAGGCCAGCAGCGGTTCGAGGTCATCGGCAAGCACGACGGAGACGGCGAACAGCAGCGCCCGGTCAGGGCCCGTCAAGTCGAGTGCCCGGAACGCGTTCATGATCGCGGGCGCCGCAGGGAGCGGAGACGGCAAAGGTGCGAGACCGGCGCGCTGCGCCGGCGTCAAGCGCGCCGCGACTTCCAGGATCGTGCCGTCGTCGTCCGCCGCCTCGACGCGGAGGCGGGTGAGCACATGCGGGGCGCAGGGCGTGCCGACATCACTCAGGCGCAGCAGCAGCGCGCCGACGTCGACCGCCGGCGCCCTGTGCGACCACACCGTTTCCTGCATGACGTGCTCCTCGCCGAGGCGGGAGTCCTCCCCGCCTCGGCGAAGTTAGCAATCATGCGGCACGATGCCGTGAGCTGCAGCCGATATACCCTACGCGTCTCCGCGCAAACGCTGCCGCTTACGCCTCGTCGTCCTCGTTGCGCACGTACGGGTCGGTGTCGCCCGCGTGCGAGGCGGACGACGCGAGCTTGGCCACCTCCGCGTCGCGCTCCTGCGCCTCGCGCAGCAGCGCCGTGATGTGGTCCGCGTTCTCCGGCAGCGCGTCCGGGATGAACTCGAGCGTGGGCACCAGGCGCGTGCTCAGCTGCCGTCCCACCTCGCTGCGCAGCATCCCGGTCGCCGAGGCCAGCGCGGCGCCGCTGGCGACGCGCTCCTCCTCGGTGCCGAGCACCGTGTAGAACACGGATGCGTGCTGGAGGTCGCCGCTCACCCGTACGTCGGTGAGGGTGACGAATCCGAGCCGCGGGTCGCGCAGCCCCTTCTCGAGCCGCTCCGCGAGGATCACACGGATCCGGTCGGCGAGGCGTGCCTGTCGTTCTCCAGCCATGCTTCAACTTCTCTCTCTCCACCGCCGCAGCGGCTCGGGATTCTAGCGAAGGCGATGGATACCGCCGGGATAGTCGGGGTCTTGCGGGTTCCCGTAATCCCGGCGGTATCCATCCCGTAGCGACCGCCGAAGGTCAGCCGCGCGGCTTCTCGACCATCTCGGTGGTCTCGATCTCGTCGCCGATCTGGATGTCGTTGTACTTGCCCAGGCCGATACCCGCCTCGAAGTCCGTACGGACCTCGGTGACGTCGTCCTTGAACCGACGCAGCGACTCGATCGCCAGTCCGTCGGCGATGACCACGCCGTCGCGGATGACGCGCGCCTTCGCGTTTCGCGTGATCGTTCCCGACCGCACGATGACACCGGCGATGTTGCCGAACTTCGAGGAGCGGAACACCTCGCGGATCTCGGCGACACCCGACTGGACCTCTTCGAACTCCGGCTTGAGCATGCCCTTGAGGGAGTTCTCGATCTCGTCGATCGCGTTGTAGATGACCGAGTAGAACCGGATGTCGACGCCCTCGCGGGAGGCCCGCTCGCGCGCCTTGGTGTCGGGGCGAACGTTGAAGCCAACGATGATCGCGTTGTCGATCGTCGCCAGGTTCACGTCCGATTCGGTGATCGCACCCACACCACGGTGGATGATGCGCAGCTGCACCGAGTCATCGACCTCGATCTTGAGCAGCGACTCCTCGAGGGCCTCCACGGCACCCGAGACGTCACCCTTGATGATGAGGTTGAGCGACTCGACCTTGCCCTCTTCGAGAGCACGGGTGAAGTCCTCGAGCGAGATGCGCTTGCGGGCCTTGGCCAGCTGGGCGTTGCGCTCGACGGCTTCACGCTTCTCGGCGATCTGACGGGCCATGCGGTCTTCCTCGGTGACGATGAAGACGTCGCCGGCGCGGGGCACCGAGTTCAGACCCTGCACCTGCACGGGACGCGACGGGTAGGCCTCGAGGACCTGCTCGCCGTTCTCGTCGGCCATCGCACGCACGCGCCCGTAGGCGGTGCCGGCGACGATCGCGTCTCCCACGCGGAGCGTTCCGGACTGGATGAGCACCGTGGCGACCGAACCGCGGCCCTTGTCGAGCTTCGCCTCGATGGCGACACCGCGAGCGGCCTTGTTCGGGTTGGCGGTGAGGTCCAGACCCGCGTCCGCCGTGAGCAGCACGGCGTCGAGGAGCTCCTGGATGCCGGAGCCGGCGCGAGCCGACACGTCGACGAACATGACGTCTCCGCCGTACTCCTCGGCGACCAGCCCGTACTCGGTCAGCTGCTGACGCACCTTGGCCGGGTTGGCCTCGGGCTTGTCGACCTTGTTGACCGCCACCACGATCGGCACGTTCGCCGCCTGCGCGTGGTTCAGCGCCTCGACCGTCTGCGGCATGATGCCGTCGTCGGCCGCGACCACGAGGATCGCGAGGTCGGTCACCTGAGCACCACGGGCACGCATGGCCGTGAAGGCCTCGTGACCCGGCGTGTCGATGAAGGTGATGGCGCGCTCGATACCCTCGTGCTCGGTCCACACCTGGTACGCACCGATGTGCTGCGTGATGCCGCCGGCCTCGCCTTCGATGACGTTGGTCTGCCGGATCGCGTCGAGCAGGCGCGTCTTACCGTGGTCGACGTGACCCATGACGGTGACGACCGGGGGACGGATCTCGAGGTCGTCCTCGCTCTCCTCCTCCAGCTCCTTCTCGAGGTCGAGACCGAAGCCCTCGAGGAGCTCCTTGTCCTCGTCCTCGGGCGAGACCATCTGGATCTTGTACCCGAGCTCCTCGCCGAGCACCTCGAAGGTGGCCTCGTCGAGCGATTCGGTGGCCGTGGCCATCTCGCCCAGGTTGAAGAGGATCGTGACGAGCGTGCCCGGCTGCACGGTGTAGCCCGTCAGCGTCTCGATCTTGTCGGCGAAGTCCGCGATCGATGCGCCGCGGCGCATGCGGATGATCTCGCCGTTGCCGCGGGTGACGTTGACGCCACCGACGACCGGGGCGCTCCGCATCTCGAATTCTTGCCGCTTCGCCCGCCGCGACTTGCGCTGCTTGCTCTTGCCGCCGCCCTTACCGAAGGCGCCTGCGGTGCCACCGCCGGGACCACGGCCACGACCGCCGCCCCCACCGGGACGACCGGCGAAGCCACCGCCGGGACGCGCACCGGCGCCGGGACCGCCGGCACCGCCGGGACGACCGGGACCGCCGGGACGCTGCTGGAACGGTGCGCCGGGACGACCGCCCTGACCGCCGCGAGGTGCACCCGGGCGGGGCGAACCCGGACGCGGGGCGCCGGGACGCGGGGAACCGGGGCGGGGCGCCTGCGGACGCGGGATGTTGCCGGGCGTGGGACGCTGCCCCATGCCCTGCGCCGAGGCGAAGGGGTTGTTGCCGGGACGCGGGCCCGCGGGACGCTGTCCCATGCCCTGCGCCGACGAGAACGGGTTGTTGCCGGGACGCGGGGCGCCCGGCTTGGGAGCACCCGAGTCACCGGGCTTGGGTGCCGCGGGCGTCGGAGCGCTGGGCGCGGCGGGAGCCGCCGGGCCGGGGGTCGGTGCCGACGATGCCGGGGCCGCGGGCGCCTCAGCGGCCGGGGCGGCGGGAGCCGCCGGTGCCGGGGCGGGCTTCGGACCGGGCTTCGGGCCCGGGGTCGGCCCGGTCTTCGCTGCCGGCTTCGCGGCAGCGGGCTTCGCGGCCGGAGCGGATTCCGCTCCGCCCTTGAGCGAGGGGTCGGCCTCGATCGCCGCGCGCAGCTTGCGGGCGACGGGGGGCTCGACGGTGGACGAAGGGCTCTTGACGAACTCGCCGAGCTCCTTCAGCTTCGCAAGTGCGACCTTGCTGTCGACGCCGAGTTCGGCGGCGATCTCGTGTACGCGTGGTTTACCAGCCACAATTCTCCTGTCTGGGGCGGTCTGCCCAGACAGGGCAGACCATTAGTCGCGGACGGGTCTCATTTCGAGCCGTTCACTTTGTTTCCATAGCCGTTCAGCCGTTTCTCGATGGTCTGCGTGTCCACTGCGGCGGACACACGGAGTGCTCGTCCGAAAGCACGGCGCCGCAGCGCGGCATCCATGCATTCCTGCGTCGGATGCACCCACGCGCCCCTCCCCGGCAGGACGGCTCGCTCATCGATGACGAGGATGTCGTTCTGGGACACCACCCTGATCAGGGCGGAGCGGGAAGCACGCGTGCGGCAACCGACGCACGTTCGTACGGGTTCCATCTTACACCTGGGATTCGTCGGGATCCGCACGCGCGGCGCGCGTCGGACGGCCCTCGGGCGCTCAGTCGAGCACGCTGTCCGGCTGGATGTCGATCTTCGCGCCGGTCAGCTTCGCGGCGAGGCGGGCGTTCTGCCCCTCCTTGCCGATGGCGAGCGACAACTGGTAGTCGGGGACGAGGGCGCGGACGGCCTTGGTCGTCGCGTCGAGGATGAACGAGCTGGTCACCTTCGCGGGCGAGAGCGCATTCGCCACGAACGCCGCGAGCTCCGGGTTGTGATCGACGATGTCGATCTTCTCCCCGTTGAGCTCCTCGGTGACGGCACGCACGCGGCGGCCGAGCTCACCGATGCACGCCCCCTTGGCGTTGATCGCCGGGTCGTTCGCACGCACCGCGATCTTGGTGCGGTGCCCGGCTTCCCGCGCCAGCGAGACGATGTCGACGAGGCCTGCGGCGATCTCGGGGACCTCGAGTGCGAACAGCTTGCGCACGAGACCCGGATGCGTGCGCGAGACGGTGATCTGCGGACCCTTGAGACCCTTCGCCACGCTGGTCACGTAGACGCGCAGCCGCGCGCCGTGCGGGTACTCCTCGCCGGGGACCTGCTCCTCTGGCGGCAGGATCGCCTCGACCGAGCCGAGGTCGACGTGGATCATCTTCGGGTTCGGCCCCTGCTGGATGACACCGGCGACGATGTCGCCCTCCTTGCCGCGGAACTCTCCGAGCACCGCGTCATCGGCGATGTCGCGCAGACGCTGACTGATGACCTGCTTGGCGGCGAACGCCGCGATGCGACCGAAATCGCTCGGCGTGGCATCCTCTTCGCCGATGATCGCGCCGTCGTCGTCCGTGACCGGCTGCAGCACCGCGACATGACCGGTCTTGCGGTCGAGGTCCACCCGTACACCTTCCGGGAGGTCGCCCTCCGCGGAGACGTGCTTGGAGTACGCGGTCAGGATCGCCTGTTCGATGATGGAGACGAGTTCGTCGAAGGGGATGCCCTTCTCCTTCTCGATCCCTCGCAGCAGACTCAGTTCGATGTCCATGACGGCCTCCCTATTCAGCTCTCGTCGCGCGGAAACCTCACGCGCCACATCCGTACAACGATACCGTGCCGCAGCACGGGCCGCCACGCGGCGTCAGCGACCGGCGGCGGAGGGCAGCGCATTCACCCCGCGGATCAGCTGGAAGAGGTTGCCGACCTCGCGTTGGCCGAGGTGCAGAGCGAGCCGCGGCAGGTCGAGGGCATCACCGTCGGCAACCTCGGGCGCCGCGGGTTCGACGCGCTCGATCCGCCCCTTCGCCACGAGCGCGCCGAACTGCTGGTTCAATCCCTCGACCTCATCGTCGGTGGGGTCATGGCGCAGGCGCAGCACGAGCCTGTCGCCGATCCATCGCAGCGAGTGGTAGTTGCGCCAGAAGCCGGTGATCTCGGCGCGCGCCTCCTCGACCGAGTCGGTCACGAGCACTCGATCGAAGTCGCCCGGCGAGATCACCCCCGCCGGTGCGAGGTGTTCGTCGATGAAGCCCTGCAGTCCCTGCCAGAACTCTCCGCCGGTCTGATCCAGCAGCACGATCGGCATCGGCTCGGCCTTGCCGGTCTGCTGGAGCGTGAGCAGCTCGAACATCTCGTCGAGCGTTCCGAAACCGCCCGGCAGGCAGATGAAGCCCTGCGACTCCTTCATGAGCATGAGCTTGCGGGTGAAGAAGTACTTCATCGCCACGACCTGATCCTGCCCGGTGACGATCCCGTTGGGCTTCTCCTCGAACGGCAGCCGGATCGAGACCCCGAGCGACAACGCGGGACCCGCCCCCTCTGCGGCGGCCTGCATGATGCCGGGCCCGGCGCCGGTGACGACCATCCAACCGTCGCCCGCCAGGGCAGCCGCCATATCGCGTGCGCGCACGTATAGCGGGTCGTCGGTGCGCGTGCGCGCCGAGCCGAAGACGGTGACCTTGGGCACCCCGTTGAACGGGGCGAACAGGCGGAAGGCGTCCCGCATCTCCGCGAGAGCCGCCGAGGCGATCTTGAGGTCGAGGCGGCTCGTGCCGTCTTCACCCAGGAGGATCGCCGTGCGCAGCATCCGCATCACGAGCCGACGATCGGTGTGCACGCCCGCCTCGTCGAGGACTGCGTTGATCTCGGCGCTGAGCGCCTGCGGGAGCGGTTCGTCGATCATGCCCCCAGCGTGTCACGCCGCGCCCGGGAACCTCGACCCGCAACGCCGGGGTCGACGGGCGTGGGGCACGGCCCGGCCGCACTCCCCCGCGCCTCGATCAGCGGGTGGTCAGTCGGGCGCGCGCCTCATCGATGGAGACGGCCTCCCGCACTCCCCCTGCGCGATCCCACAGCTCGACCTGGCCTTCGGCGGCACCGCGGCCCACGATGACGATCCACGGCACCCCGACCAGCTCGGCGTCGCCGAACTTCACACCGGGCGAGACCTTCGGGCGGTCGTCGTAGAGCACGTCGAGTCCCGCAGCCTCGAGCGACGCCGACAGCTCGGTCGCGACGTCGAACGCGACCTGATCGCGGCCGGCGGCGACGACCTGCACATCGAACGGCGCGACGGACGGCGGCCAGATCAGACCCTTGTCGTCGTTGTTGAGCTCGGCGATGATCGCGAGGATGCGGGTGACCCCGATACCGTACGACCCCATCGTCACCGTGACGAGCTTGCCGTTCTCGTCGAGCACCTTGAGACCGAGCGCCTCGGCGTACTTGCGGCCGAGCTGGAAGACGTGACCGATCTCCATGCCGCGCGCGAGCTCGACCGGACCCGAGCCGTCCGGAGCGGGGTCGCCGGCGCGTACGTTGGCGATCTCGACGATGCCGTCGGCCTCGAAGTCCCGGCCCGCGACGACCGAGTGCGCGTGCTTCTGGTCGATGTTCGCGCCGGTGATCCAGCTCGTTCCCTCGCTCACGCGCGGGTCCACGAGATAGCGGATGCCCGTGGCGGACTCCTCGCCGAGCACCGCTCCCGTGGGCGACCACGGGCCGATGTACCCCTTCACCAGGAGCGGGTTGTTCTCGAAGTCCTCGGCGGTCGCCGTCGTCACCTCGGCCGGGGCGAAGGCGACCTCCGCCCGCTTCTCGTCGACCTCGCGGTCGCCGGGGATGCCGACGACGACGAGCTCGCGGGTGCCGTCGAGATGAGTGAGCGCCAGCACGACGTTCTTCAGGGTGTCTGCGGCGGTGTATTCGCCGTCGAGCACCGCGTTCGTGTGCGCGACCAGCGTCTCGATGGTCGGCGTGTCGGGCGAGTCGAAGATCACCGGGGATGCGTCGGCATCGAACGGGATCGCGTCCAGGACAGCCGTCGTGAACGCCTCGACGTTGGCCGCGTAGCCGCCGGCGCTGCGAACGAACGTGTCCTCGCCGACGGGCGTGGGGTGCAGGAACTCCTCGCTGCGGGAGCCGCCCATCGCACCGGCATCCGCCTGCACGATCGCGTACTCGAGCCCGAGACGCTGGAAGATGCGCTCGTACGCGTCGCGCTGGGCCTGGTAGCTCGCGTCGAGGCCGGCGTCGGAGGAGTCGAAGGAGTACGCGTCCTTCATCGTGAACTCCCGCCCGCGGAGCAGACCGGCGCGCGGCCGGGCCTCGTCGCGGTACTTGTCCTGGATCTGGTAGATCGTCAGGGGCAGGTCCTTGTAGGACGAGTACAGGTCTTTCACGAGGAGCGTGAACGCCTCTTCATGCGTCGGGGCGAGAAGGTAGTCACCGCCCTTCCGGTCCTGCAGGCGGAACAGCAGGTCGCCGTACTCGTCCCAGCGGCCGGTCGCCTCGTACGCCTCGCGCGGCATGAGCGCAGGGAAGTGGACCTCCTGCGCGCCGGCGTTCGCCATCTCCTCGCGCACGACCTTCTCGATGCGCGCCTTGACGCGCAGTCCGAGCGGGAGCCAGGCGAAAATCCCGGCCGCCTGCGGTCGGATGTAGCCCGCCCGGATCAGCAGCTTGTGACTGGCGACCTCTGCGCCGGCAGGGTCTTCGCGGAGGGTGCGGAGGAAGAAATTCGAGAGACGAGTGACCACGGGCCAAGTCTAGTGACCCGCGGTCACCCGCTCTGCGGTGCGTCGCTCAGTTCAGCGCCGGGAGACCGGAGGGGACCACTCCGCCCTGGTAGAGGTCGGCGGCGAGCTCCTGCAGGGCGGTGAGGGCGACCCGCTGCGGGAGCGGCCCGTAGGAGATGCGCGCGACGCCCAGCTTCTCGTACTCCGATGCGGCGAGCGCGCCGGGAAGCCCGATCACGCTGACCTTGCGGTCGCCGATTCCCTCGACGAGACGGCGGGTGACGTGCGCGTCCAGGATGCCGGGGACGAACACCGAGGTCGCCCCCGCATCGAGGAAGGCACGACCGCGCTGGATCGCGTCGGCGATGCTCTCTTCGACGGGACGCGACCCCCCGCGCACGAATGCGTCGGTGCGGGCGTTGAGCGCGAAGGGGACGCCCTCCTCTTCCGCGGCGCGCACGATCGCCTCGACGACCGCGACCGACTCGTCGAGCGGCTTGAGCCGGTCCTCGACGTTCGCCCCGACGACGCCGGCGGCGATGGCGAGGCGCGTGGTCTCGCCCGCGTCACCGTACCCGTCGTCGAGATCGGCCGTGACGGGCACCGAGACGGATGCCGCGATGCGCCCGACCATGTCGATCATGACGTCGCGCGGGGTCGTGCCGTCTTCGTATCCGAAGGAGGCGGCGACGCCGTGCCCTGCGGTGGCGACGGCTCGGGTCTCGGGCAGGTTCGCGACGGCGCGCGCGGAGACGACGTCCCACACGTTCACGACGCGGAGGATCTCGGGGGCGTGGTAGAGGTCGACGAGGGTCTGGGCCTTCGATGCGGTGGTCATGCCTCCCACGCTAACGCCCGTCGGCACGCGGCGGGCCGAGGCCGCACGCCTAGGGTGGACGCATGCCCCAGCGTCGCACGCACGTCTCCTCCTCGGCCGCCCGGACCGAACTCGCCGCGGCGTTGGCCGCGCTCCGCGCCGAGGTGGATGCGCCGATCGAGTTCCCCCAGGCCGTGCTCGCCGAGGCGCAGGCCGCACACGCGGCGGCGCCCGATCGGGATCTGCGCGACGTCGCCTTCGCGACACTCGACCCTGCCGGCGCCCGCGACCTCGACCAGGCATTCCACCTCGCGCGGCGCGGCGACGGGTACACGGTGCATTACGCGATCGCGGACGTCCCCGCGTTCGTGCACCCCGGAGGGGCGGTGGATGCGGAGGCCCGACGCCGCGGACAGACCCTGTACGCCGCAGACGGCACGATCCCTCTGCATCCACCGGTGCTCAGCGAGGACCGGGTCTCCCTCCTCCCCGGCGTCGACCGGACCGCCCTGGTCTGGACGTTCGACCTCGACGCCGCGGGGGTGGTCGCCCGCACCCGCCTCGAACGCGCGCTCATCCGGTCGCGTGCGCAGCTGGACTACGTGGCGACGCAGGCGGCCATCGAACGCGGCGACGCCGGACCCGCTGAGCTGCTGCCGGAGATCGGTCGCCTGCGTCTGGCGCAGGAGCGCGAGCGCGGCGGGGCGAGCCTCAACCTCCCCGACGAGGAGATCGTCCGGTCGGAAGACGGCGCGTACGCGATCGAACGCCGCCATCCCCTGCCGGTCGAGGACTGGAATGCCCAGCTGTCCCTCATGACCGGTATCGCGGCGGCCGAGATGATGCTCGGCGCGGGTGTGGGCATCCTGCGAACCATGCCCGAGCCGGACGAGGCGGCGTTCGCCGCCTTCCGCACGCAGACGCGCGTGCTGGGGCGGCCGTGGGAAGCCGGTCGGTACGGCGCGTACCTCGCGGGACTCGACCGCGCCGATCCCCGGACTCTGTCCGTGCTGCAGGCCGCGGCGGCTCTCTTCCGCGGGGCCGGATACGTCGCGTTCGACGGGACGCCGCCCGCCGAGACGCGTCAGGCGGCGATCGCCGCTCCCTACGCGCACGTCACGGCGCCCCTGCGGCGCCTCGTCGACCGGTGGGGCCTGGCGATCTGCCTCGCCGTCGCCGAGGGGCGCCCGGCACCTGAATGGGCCCGGGAGTCGCTGGCCGAGCTGCCCGCCCTCATGCAGGCGTCCGGTCAGCGCGCCTCCCGTCTGGACGCGGCCACCGTGAACACCGTCGAGGCGGCCCTCCTGCAGCCGCTGATCGGCAGGGAGCTGTCGGCCACGGTGATCGCGCGGCGCGGTGAGGACCGTGCGACCGTGCAGCTGTCCGACCCGCCGGTCACCGCGACCGCGCAGGTCGCTCCCGACGCACGCGTGGGCGACGCGGTCGTCCTGCGGCTGGAGAGCACAGACATCCGCCGGGGCGAGGTGGTGTTCTCGCTCTGAGAGCCGTACCGACGGCGCCGGCTGCTCAGGCCGGAGTCGCCGTGGTGGTCATCACGAGCAGCTGCGGGTCGCTCAGGTCGAGCTGCACGCGGATGCGGGCGAACGAACCGAGCGACTCGACGTGCGTGCCGCCGCAGAGGATGATCGCCTCCCCCTCGGGAAGAGCGCAGCGCCACCTCCGCCGGTCGGTGATGGTCGGACCGTCGGTCTCGATGCTGCTCGCAGCCGCCGACTCGACCCAGCGCGCGAGCTGCGCGTTGACCCGCTCCTGGCGTTCGGCGAGCGTGGCGGCGAACGTCTCGGTGTCGAAGCCGGCGCGTCGCAGACTCTTGCCGAGGCGGTACTCGTCGACGCTGCCGTCGGCGTGGATACGGCTGGACTGGTTCGCCCGCCCCTCGAAGTCGGGGTTCCCCAGCGCGTCCTCGCCCGGGTCCTTCCGCCACAGGTCGGCGAGGGCGAGATCGAGAGCCAATGACGCCAGGTGGCAGGCGGTGTGCCCGCGGCTCAGACCGTCGCGCTGTTCGTCGTCGACCTCGAGCGCGACTTCGGCTCGTTCTACGACCCAGGACGGAGCGGGGTCGTCGAGCAGATGGGCGACGAGCCACACCCAGCCCTCAGTGCCACGGCGCACGGGGATATCGGTGCCGACGGCGAACTGCCCCTCGGGGCCGACGGCGGCCATGACCGCCTCCGTCACCGCCGCGCGCTGGTCGCCTGCGATGATCTCACCGGCATCGCCGGGCTGATCGGGCCACGTGTGGTCGACCGGGTGGAACGGAGTCGATGCGACGACGACCGCCGCCCCCCGCGGGCTGGGCTCGACGCGGGTGACGACGCTCTCACCGCGGGTGGCCCCACCGGCGAACGAGACGAGGGTCGACTGGGTGCTCATCGGCGCGCTCAGGCCGTGACGACCTGGGCGGTGCCGAGCGGGGCCTCGGGTCCCATCTCGTCGGCGAGACGGTTCGCCTCCTCGATGAGGGTCGCGACGATGTCGGCCTCCGGCACGGTCTTGATGACCTCGCCCTTGACGAAGATCTGCCCCTTGCCGTTGCCGGACGCGACGCCCAGGTCGGCGTCGCGGGCCTCTCCAGGGCCGTTCACGACGCACCCCATGACGGCGACGCGCAGCGGCACGGTCATCTCCTTGAGCCCCTCGGTGACGTCCTCGGCGAGCGTGTACACATCGACCTGCGCACGACCGCACGACGGGCACGACACGATCTCGAGCTTGCGCTCGCGCAGGTTGAGCGACTGCAGGATCTGGTGGCCGACCTTGACCTCTTCGGCCGGCGGGGCCGAGAGCGAGACGCGGATCGTGTCGCCGATCCCCTCGCCGAGCAGGATGCCGAACGCCGTGGCGCTCTTGATCGTGCCCTGGAACGCCGGACCCGCCTCGGTCACGCCGAGGTGCAGAGGCCAGTCGCCCCGCTCCGCCAGCTGGCGGTACGCCTTGACCATCACGATCGGGTCGTTGTGCTTGACGGAGATCTTGAAGTCGTGGAAATCGTGCTCCTCGAAGAGCGACGCCTCCCATACCGCGCTTTCGACGAGCGCCTCCGGCGTCGCCTTGCCGTACTTCTCGAGGAGTCGGCGGTCGAGCGACCCGGCATTCACGCCGATGCGCAGCGAAACGCCCGCATCCTGCGCGGCCTTCGCGATCGCGCCGACCTGGTCGTCGAACTTGCGGATGTTGCCCGGATTCACCCGGACGGCCGCACATCCGGCGTCGATGGCCTGGAAGACGTACTTCGGCTGGAAGTGGATGTCGGCGATCACCGGGATCTGGCTCTTCTTCGCGATGATGTGCAGCACGTCGGCGTCGTCCTGCGAGGGGACGGCGACGCGCACGATCTCGCACCCGGAGGCGGTGAGCTCGGCGATCTGCTGCAGGGTGCCGTTGATGTCGGTGGTCTTCGTCGTGGTCATCGACTGCACGCTGATGGGCGCGTCTCCCCCGACGAGCACCTTGCCCACCTTGATCTGGCGGGACTTCCGTCGCGGGGCGAGGACTTCAGGGATCTTGGGCATCCCAAGGTTCACGGCTGGCACAGCTTCAGCCTACGCCGCCTGCGCGGACGAAGGCTGTATACGCACGCATGATGCCCGTCTGCGTCGGAGCATCGCCCCTCGCGCCGTGTGGTAGTTTCGCCCCATGCGCACGAACGTCACCTGGTGGCCCGCCTCCTAGGCGGTGTGTTCGCGTTCCCACGAATCCAGACCGCCTCCGGGGCGGTCTTTTCGTTGCCGAGCCGGAGCCCCTCCCACAGGAGACATCGATGACCCTCGCACGACTGGCGGAACTCGCCGCGGATCCCTCGTCCTCGTTCGTCCTGATCGCCCGCGACGGCGCCGACGAGGTCGAGCTGCTGACCGGCGAGGTGGTCGATGTCGACCTGCTGGCCGACATCCCCCTCTCCTCCGACGGCACGCCGAACGAGGTGTTCGCGCTCGTGCCGTACCGGCAGGTGCGCGAGCGCGGCTTCGTCGCCCAGGACGACGGCGCTCCGCTGCGCTGCGTCGTGGTCGAAGAGCACCTGCGTCTGCCGACGCCGGCGCTGCTCGCCGCGCTGCCCGCGGACGATGTCGCTCTCCACGACGACGGCTTCGACATCTCCGACGACGAGTACGCGCGCATCGTCGAGACCGTCATCGCCGACGAGATCGGACGCGGCGAGGGAGCGAACTTCGTCATCCGTCGGGACTTCACGGCGCGCATCGAGAGCGACGACCGCACGGCCGCCCTCACCTGGTTCCGCGCGCTCCTCGCGCACGAGCGCGGGGCGTATTGGACGTTCGCCGTGTTCACCCCGGGTCACATCGCGGTCGGCGCGAGCCCCGAGGCGCACGTCGTCGCCCGCGGGGGCGTGGTCACGATGAATCCCATCTCGGGCACCTTCCGGCACCCGGCGGGCGGCGCCACCCGCGAGACGCTCGTGGACTTCCTCTCCTCCACCAAGGAGACCGAGGAGCTTTTCATGGTCGTCGACGAAGAACTCAAGATGATGAGCGCCGTCTGCTCCGACGGCGGGCGCATCACGGGCCCGCATCTCAAGGAGATGTCGCGGCTCACCCACACCGAGTACATGCTGCGCGGCCGCAGCAGGCTCGACCCGCGCGACATCCTCCGCGAGACGATGTTCGCCCCCACCGTCACGGGCTCGCCCATGCAGAACGCGTGCGCCGTGATCCGCCGTCACGAGTCGCGTCCGCGCGGCTACTACTCGGGTGTCGCGGCTCTGTTCACGCCGAACGCCGAGGGCGGCCATGACCTCGATGCGCCCATCCTCATCCGCACCGTGTACGTCGTGGACGGCGAGGTCCGCGTGCCGGTCGGGGCGACCCTGGTGCGCCACTCCGATCCTCTCGGCGAGGTGGGCGAGACGCACGGCAAGGCGGCCGGCGTGCTCGGGGCGATCGGAGCGATCGATCGCGACCGCTCCGCCGAGGCGCGCGACGACACGGATGCCCCCGGCGACGCCCCTGCGCTGTCCGCCGACCCCGCGGTGGCTGAACTGCTCGCGTCGCGGAATTCACGACTCGCCGACTTCTGGCTCGACCCGCAGTCGGAGGAGCACACCGGACCGTTCGCGGGACGGAGCGCGCTGGTGGTCGACGCCGAGGATCGCTTCACCACGATGCTCGCGCATCAGCTGCGCCACCTGGGCTTCGAAGTGTCGATCTCGCCGTGGGACGCGGTGACGGATGCCGAGGCCGATGCCGCGGACATCGTCGTCGCCGGGCCCGGCCCCGGCGACCCCCGCGACGCGGCGAATCCTCGCATCGCCCGGATGCGGGAGATCGTACGGCGCCGCCGCGCGAGCGCAACCCCGCTTCTCGCCGTCTGCTTGAGTCACCAGATCCTCGCCGATGGGCTCGGCGTCGCCCTCGTTCCGCTCGACGCCCCCCACCAGGGTCTGCAGAAGTCGGTTCCGGTGTTCGGCGAGCAGGCATCCATCGGCTTCTACAACACCTTCACGGCACGGGTCGCCCCTGGCGTGGGGACGGTCGGCCCGGCGGAGGTGTCCGCCGATCCCGCGACGGGCGATGTGTACGCCCTCCGCGGCCCCGCCTTCGCCTCGGTGCAGGGGCATCTCGAATCGATCCTGTCGCGCGACGGCATCCGCACGCTCCAGCGGCTCGTGACGCACGCGCTGCACAGCTGACGCGGCGGCGTCACCCGGCGTACGGCGCGGGTGTCGCTACTGCAGCAGGTCGACCGGGTTGAAGACGTCGGCGACCAGGAGCAGCGCCCCCATGCCGATCAGCAGTACCGCGACCACCACCGTCAGCGGCACGAGACGCGTCGCATCGACGGGGGCCGGCGGGGGGCGGCGGAACAACCGTGCCCAGCCGCGCTTCACCCCCTCCCAGAGCGCGACGACGATGTGCCCGCCGTCGAGCGGCAGCAGCGGGATCAGATTGAACACGAACAGGGCGATGTTCAGCGACCCCAACAGGTTCAGCAGCACCGCGAAACGATTGAGCACGGGCGCCTCGGTCGCCGCGACCTCGCCCGCGATGCGCCCGACGCCCACGACGCTCAGCGGGCCGTTCGGGTCGCGCTCCGTTCCCGTCACCAGCGACGCGCCGACCTCCCACAGGCGCACGGGCAGCGTCGCGATGAGCGAGGCGACGCGTCCGACGTTCTCCGCCGCCATCTCCGGGCCGACGATCAGCGGTTGCGGCACGAAACCCATCTGCGACGCCATCCCGACGTAGCCGACCTCGCGCACGACCGGCTCGCCGTCATCGTCGAGCACGGGTCGCCCCGCCGCATCGGTCAACTCGCGCTCGGCGGCGATCGGCGTGATCGTCAGCGCGACGTCCTCGTCGTCGCGCCGTACCACCAGGTCGAGCGGCCTCCCGGGGGCTGCCTGCACGATCTCCGTGGCCTCGGCGAACGTCGAGACCGGCGTGCCGTCGATGGATATCAGGACGTCGCCCGGGCGGATCCCCGCCTCGACCGCGGGGGACGCGGGGTCGTCAGCCGAGCACGCCTCCTGCGTCGTGCCGGCCGGGACCACGCACTGGGTGACCGAGGCGACGGTGGTCGTGCCCTGCTGCAGCCCGATCCCCGAGGCGAGAACGGTGAAGATCAGCAGCGCCAGCAGCAGGTTCATGAGAGGACCGCCGAACATCACGATCACGCGCTTCCATACCGGAAGGCGATAGAAGACGCGGTGCTCCTCACCTTCGGCGATGGTCTCGTCGTTCGCCGTCCTCGCGTCCTGCACCAGGCTGCGGAAGAGACCGCCCACCGGGCGCGCGCTGCGCGACGCCGGGTACATGCCCGACATCGAGATGAACCCGCCGACGGGCAGCAGCTTGACCCCGTACTCGGTCTCGCCGATGCGGCGCGACCAGATGCGCGGGCCGAACCCGATCATGTACTGGCCGACACGCACGCCGAACAGCTTCGCGGGCAGGAGGTGGCCGATCTCGTGCAGACCGATCGAGAGGCCGAGGCCGATCAGCATGAAGAGGATGCCACCCGCATAGAGCAGGATTTCCACCCGCTCACGCTACTGCCTCGCGCCTAGGAATCAGCCCCGTGCATGCGATCATGGAAGAGACATGTCGATCGAACACAACTCGAGCCTGCCTCCCGTGCTCCGCCCCGCGAACCCGCCCCGGCGTGAGCTGTCCGAAATCGCCGCACGATTCGCTCGGGAGGTGCGCGGCGCCGTCGACGGCGTCGTCGTCTCGGGCATCACACTCGCGACGGCCGACCTCCGAGCCGGTGAGGCGTTCGTCGCCATCCGGGGCGTGAACAGGCACGGCGCGGAATTCGTGCATGCCGCCGCCGAGAAGGGCGCCGTCGCCGTGATCACCGACGATGCCGGGGCGGACATCGCCGCATCGGCAGGGCTGCCGATCCTCGTCGTCGACGACCCCCGCGCCGTGCTGGGCGACCTCAGCGCTTGGGTGTACGGCACCGGCGCCGATGATCCGCTCCCCCTGCTGTTCGCCACGACCGGCACGAACGGCAAGACCAGCGTGTCGCACCTCCTCGAGGGCATCCTCGATCAACTCGGCGTGGTCACCGGGCTCTCGTCGACCGCCGAGCGTCACATCGCCGGCGAGGTCATCGTCTCGCGCCTCACGACTCCCGAGGCATCCGAGTTCCACGCCCTCCTCGCCCTCATGCGCGAGCGGGACGTCGAGGCCGTCGCCGTCGAGGTGAGCGCGCAGGCCCTCTCGCGTCACCGAGTCGACGGCATTCACTTCGACGTCGCCGGGTTCACGAACCTCAGCCACGACCACCTCGACGACTACGCCGACATGGAGGAGTACTTCGAGGCGAAGCTGCCGCTGTTCCGCGCCGACCGCTCGCGACGCGCGGTCGTGTGCCTCGATTCGCCCTCCGGCGCCGTCGTGGTGGAGCGCGCAGAGATTCCGGTCGTGACGGTCGGCACCCCGCTCATCGCCGCCGACGCCGACGCCGCCGGCCGGGCCGACTGGGTCGTCACGATCCAGGACGAGCGGGCCAGCGGCACGACCTTCACCATGACCGGTCCCGCCGGATCGCTCACCACCACCGTTCCGGTGATCGGGCCGCACATGGCGGCCAACGCCGCCCTCGCCATCGTCATGCTGCTCGAGGGCGGCTACGAGTGGCGGCGCATCGTCGACGCCCTCGACCGCGACGGCGGAATCCGCGCGTACCTCCCCGGACGCACCCAGCTTGTCTCGGGCGACCGCGGCCCCGCGGTCTTCGTCGACTTCGGCCACTCCCCCGACGCCTTCGAGAAGACGCTCGCCGCCGTGCGCCGGGTGACGCCCGGACGCGTGGTGATGCTGTTCGGCGCCGACGGCGACCGTGACGCGAGCAAGCGCTACGACATGGCGCGCACGGCCGTCGAGGGCAGCGACATCCTGGTCGTCACCGATCACCACCCCCGGTTCGAGGACCCCGAGTCCATTCGAGCGACGCTGGTCGCCGGGGCGCGTCGCGCCCGCCCGGATGCCGAGATCCACGAGTTCTCGCCCCCGGAGACCGCGATCGTCGAGGCCGTCGCGCTCGTCGGCGACGGCGACGCGATCCTGTGGGCGGGACCGGGGCACCAGGACTACCGCGACATCCGCGGCGTCCGCACGCCCTATTCGGCCCGCGAACTCGCCCGCCGTGCGTTGCGCGCCGCCGGCTGGCCGGTGCCCGAGCCGCGCTGGCCCGTGCCGTACCCCGACGAGGACTGATCCGGGGCCGCGGGGTCAGCGGGCGGCGATGATCCGATCCGCGGTCTCCCGTGCCCAGCGCTCCGCCTCGCCCAGCGACTCGACCGTGAGTTCGTCGGGCGCGTCATGCGCATCGACGACCGCAGCGATCGTGTCGACGATCCCGAGGAACGGCAGTCGTCCCTCGTGGAACGCATCGACGGCCTGCTCGTTGGCGGCGTTGTAGACGGCGGGGAACGTCGCGCCCGCACGCCCGACGGCCTTCGCGAGAGCGACGGCGGGGAAGGCCTCGTCGTCGAGAGGCTCGAAGGTCCACGAGGTGGCCGCCGTCCAGTCGAGGGGACGGCCGACCCCTCCGACCCTGTGCGGCCAGTCGAGGCCGAGCGAGATGGGCAGGCGCATGTCGGGGGGCGAGGCCTGCGCGATGGTCGATCCGTCGATGAACTCCACCATCGAGTGCACGATCGACTGCGGGTGGACCACCACATCGATGTCGTCGTAGGGCACGTCGAACAGCAGATGAGCCTCGATCACCTCGAGCCCCTTGTTCACCAGGGTCGCGGAGTTGGTCGTCACCATGCGCCCCATGTCCCAGGTCGGGTGCGCGAGCGCCTCGACCGGAGACACGTCGGCGAGCTCGGCGCGGCTGCGTCCGCGGAACGGGCCGCCGGACGCCGTCACGACGAGACGCTGCACCTCGGAGCGTTCGCCGCTGCGGAGCGCCTGAGCGATCGCGGAGTGCTCCGAATCGACCGGGACGATCTGGCCGGGGCGCGCCGCACGCTGCACGAGCGCACCGCCCACGATGAGGGACTCCTTGTTGGCGAGCGCCAGCGTACGACCGGCCTGCAGCGCGGCCAGGGTCGACCCCAGTCCGATCGACCCGGTGATCGCGTTGAGCACCACGTCGGCATCGACGTCGCGCACCAGCTGCTCCGCCTCGGCGGCGCCGAGGGCCGTGCTGTCGACACGGAAGTCCTGCGCCTGCTGCGTGAGCAACTCGGCGTTGGAGCCGGCCGCGAGGCCCACGAGCTCGAAGCGTCGGGGGTTCGCACGGATGACGTCGAGCGCCTGGGTGCCGATGGAGCCGGTGGAGCCGAGGACGATGACGCGCTGCATGCCCGCCAGCCTATGCCACGCCCCCCGGCTCGCCCGGTCAGGGCTGGGTGGGCGTGGTGGCGAGGATGTCGACGACGAACACGAGGCTCTCGTTCTGCAGCTCGTGCCCCTCGCTCGCGCCGTACCCCTCGGAGGGAGGCATCACGACGACGACCTGCGAGCCGACCTGCTGGCCTTCCAGCGCCTTGCGGAAGCCGGTCACGACGCCGGTGGTCTGGAACTGGGAGGGTACGGCGTCGCGGCTCCAGCTCGAGTCGAACTCCGAGCCGTCCGACCACTTCACGCCCAGGTACTGCACGACGACGAAGTCGCCCTCGCCGACGGTCGCACCGTCGCCCTGCTTGAGCACGGCGACCTTCGTCTCGGCCGGGGCGTCGCCCTCGGGGATGGTGACGGTCGGGGCACCGTCGTCGTCGAGCTCGACGGTCGGCATTCCCGCGGTGGGCTCGACCGGTGTGCCCGTCGCGACCTCCGGAAGCTCTTCGAGGGCCTGCGCGTAGACCACCTTGTCGGTCTGTCCTTCACCGAACACGCTGCCCGGCAGCGCGAGCACGACCTGGGTGCCGAGCGGCTGGCACTCGAGTGCCGCGAGGAACAGCGACGAGTTGTTCTGGTCGAGCAGCACGGGCAGCTCGCCGTTCTCGCCGCGCGCGGAGGAGTCGACGATCTCTCCGGTCGATGCCTCGACGAGCTGGAATGCGACGGACACGAGGTCGCCGTTGACGACATCGTCACCATCGCCCTCCGACACCACGGTGCGCTCGACACCGGCGAAAGCGGCGTCGGTGGGCACGGAGACAGTGGCCTCGGCACCCTCACCCTCGACGGTCACCGCGTCGGAGGTCTCGCCGGGCTGCGCGTCGAGCATGCACTGGCTCGAGCCGGAAGCGTCGGGGGTGGCCGAGCTCTCGGGCTCGGCACTGCCGGAGCAGCCCGCGAGGATCAGGGTCGCCGCAGCGACGGTGGACAGGAGAACGAGCGGACGCTTGCGCACAGTGAGACCTCGAGATCGCGGGCGGGACGCTCCATCCTCTCGCATTTCGCTTTGCCCGCGCTGGGAGAAGGGCCGATCGGCGCATTCCATGGCTGGCATGCATTCGGGAGTAGCCTTCTCTGATGACCTCCGAGCAGCCCGCCGAGCCGGACGCCCCCGAAGAACCGGGCTCCGCCCCTCGCCACGCGGGGTTCGCCTACGCCCTCGGACGGAGCCTCATCACGCCGCTCGCCCGGCTGCTGTACCGCCCGCGCGTCGAGGGGCGCGACAACGTCCCACTCGAGGGCGCCGTCATCTTCGCCAGCAACCACCTGTCGTTCATCGACTCGATCGCGATCCCGGTCGCCGCCCCGCGGCCGGTGCACTTCCTCGCGAAGTCGAGCTACTTCGAGGGCACGGGCTTCCGCGGCTGGTTGAGCAAGACGTTCTTCGAGTCCATCGGTGCCATACCGGTGCGCCGCGGTGCAGGACAGGCCGCGCTGGACGCGCTCGATCTGCAGCGACAACTGCTCGACGAGGGGCTCGCCGTGGCGTTGTACCCCGAAGGAACGCGGTCGACCGACGGCCGTCTGTACAAGGGCCGCACGGGTGTCGCGTTCCTCGCCCTCCAGACCGGGGCTCCGGTCGTGCCGGTCGGGCTGATCGGGACGGACAAGGTGATGCCCGTCGGCGCCAAGATGCCGACCATGAAGGAGCGCATCACCGTGCGATTCGGTGAACCGCTCGACCTCTCGGGCCACGGTCCGGCCGGCAGCGGGCGCGCGCGCCGACAGGCGACCGACGAGATCATGGCCGCGATCCACGCCCTGTCGGAGCAGGAGCTGGCGGGCACCTACAACGAGACGCCTGCACAGGGCACGATCGAGAAGATCAAGCAGGCACTCCCCCACGAGCGCCGCTGACGGTCACTCGACCGCAGTGACCGTGGCCTCGTGCAGCACCGGGAAGTTCACGGAGTTCGCGATGAAGCACCACGCGTTCGCCTGGGCATGCGCCCGTTCGGCTGCCTCGATCATCGACGCCTCCGCGACGACGACCTGCGGGCGGAGCACCACGTCGACGAAAGCACCGCCGCCCCGCCCGTCCTCGCGCATCCGCCCGGACGCCCGGTCGGAGTACGACACGACCCGCACCCCCGCGGTGACGCAGGCGTGGAGGTACGACAGCAGGTGGCATTCGGAGAGCGACGCGAGCAGCATGTCCTCGGGGTTCCATCGCGAGGGGTCGCCGCGGAACGGTTTGTCGGCGGAGGCGAGCAGCTCGGGTTTACCGTCGATCGTGATCGTGACGTCGCGGCGGTACTCGCGATAGCCGCTCGTACCGGTGCCCGTGTTGCCCGTCCAGTCCGTGGTCACCGCATAGTGATGCTCGCCGAGCACGCGGGTCTTCTGCGCTGTCATGGGTCCAGTGTGGCACCGCGCGCCGACACTCCCGGTGCCCGGCGGCACAACGGGCGGGTCCGGCCCGGGCGATAGTCTGGTCGGATGCTGGAGACCCTCACCGTTCAGGATTCCGTCGAGCTCGCCGTGGTGGAGCGGAGCGGTTTCATCGAGTCGCGTCACGTCGGTGCGGCCGTGGTCCTCTCCCCCGACGGAGAGGTCGTGGCCCGGCTCGGCAACACCGATGCGCTGATCCTCCCGCGGTCGAGCATGAAGCCTCTGCAGGCGGTGGCCTGCCTCACCGCCGGCGCGGTTCTGGATGGCGAGCAGCTCGCGCTCTCGACCGCGAGCCACTCCGGGACCGATCGCCACGCGGCCGTGGTGCGCGATGTCCTGGCCGAGGTCGGACTGAACGAAGATGCTCTCGCGTGCCCACCGGCATGGCCCGGCGATGTCGCCACGCGCGACGACATGATCCGCGAGCACGGAGCGCCGGCTGCGGTGCGAATGAACTGCTCGGGGAAGCACGCCGCCATGCTGCGCGCGTGCGTGGCCACGGGCTGGCCGACCGAGGGGTACCTCGACCCCTCGCACCCCCTGCAGGTCCACATCCGAGAGGTCGTGGAGCGCCTGATCGGCGAGAAGGTCGCCCACACGGCGATCGACGGCTGCGGCGCTCCGGTCTATGCGATGTCGCTCACCGCTCTCGCGCGCGGCATCCACCGCGTGGGAACCGCCTCGGAGCGGTCGCCTTTCGCCCTTCATCGGGTCGCGGGCGCGCTGGTACGGGCCGTGCGTGAGCACCCCTGGACCATCGAGGGCCCGGGGCGTCCCGACACCATCGCCATCGAGTCGCTGGGCGTGTTCACCAAGGGCGGCGCCGAGGGCGTCATGGTCATGGTCGCCCCGAACGGCACGACCGTGGCCCTGAAGATGCTCGACGGCTCGTTGCGCGCGGCGACGATCGCGGCCGCGACGCTCCTCGCCCGGCATGGCGCCCTCTCGGCCGAGCAGGTCGCTCAGCTCGACGAGGCCCTGTCGCTCGTGGTCCTGGGCGGTGGGCGGCCGGTGGGCGCGGTGCGCCCCGGCAACGCGATCTGACGACCAGTACCTGCCCTCGCAGCCGGCTCACCTCGCAGCGTTCTGCCGCAGGCGACGCCGCGTCGAGAGTGCTGCGGGAGCAGCGCGGGACACCGCGGGCGCCCCACCCGGCGTGAGAGCGGGAATGACACGACGCACCGGCGCGCGATCCCCACGGACGACCCAGACCCTGCCGGCGTGCGACCGGGCGTACGGCGGGACCTCCCGCACTCCCGCCAGCTGACGGAGTTCGACCGGCCGCTCCACGCGCACCAGCACCTGCCCCTCCGCCCGCACACGCTGCCACAGCGCCCATTCCCGCTGCCAGGCATCGCCCTCTCCGACGATGATCTGGGGGCGGCCCACGCTCGGGCGGGTGAGCGCCCGCGCACGTTCTGCTCCCTCGGCTCCGCCCAGGGTCCACACGTCGGCGCTCGGGTGGGCGAGCTGCAGCGACCGCACAGCGTCGTTGGCCCCCGCCGTGACGAGTGCGGACAAGGACGTCTCCGGTGCCCACTCACGGACCGCCGCGACGTCGGCGGACTCGGCAGCGCGGCGTTCCTCGTCGCTCGACGAAGCATCCACGCGTACGATCTGCGTCTCGCGCCCGTCGAGAAGTGCGCGTCCTGCCGGGCGATGCTCGTCCCAGGTGTCGGAGGCGCCCCCGGCCGCGATGTGCTCCATGCGGCTCCCCGCGCGCAGCAGTGCTCGACGCGGCAGCATGTCGAGCAGGCGCCCCGCCGGACCCGATGCGCGCATCGCCGTCATCACGATGGTCGTGCCCGACGCCGCTCGCACGACCTGCTCCCAGCGCTGCGCGAGCTGCTGAGCGTACTCCGCGGGCAGCTCCGCGAAGCGCGCGTCGAGGTCGTCGACGAGCAGCAGGGGCGGGAGCGGCTCCTCCCCCGCGGCCAGAGCGCTCACCAGGTCCCACGACATCTCGGGATCGGACGGCATCCACACCGCATCGACTCCATGAACGGCGAGTGCGCGCAAGGCCGTGGTCCGCCCGGTGCCCGACGCGCCGATCACGCCCGCGCCCCGCTCGCGGCCCACATCGAGCGCGACCGGGAGTTGCGCCTGGATTTCCGGGGCATCCGCGAGCCCCCAGAGGACCCCGCGGCCGTCTTCCGGCACCCGCTGCCGGAGTTCGAACGGCGAGAGGTCGCTCGGCAGTGGCGGCAACCACGGGCTCGTCGCGCGCACAGGGTGGTCCGCCCATCGGCGTACGATGCGATCGATGTCCGAGGAGCGGCTAAGCGCGACCCGCGTCGCGACCGGGGCGGGGTCGTGCGGCCGCCGCACCAGGCACAGCCCCTGCGCGGACGCACCCCCGGGGAGCTCCGCCGCGGCCGTCGTGCCGAGCACTGCACGACTGTCGGCGGGATCGCTCACGCGCAGGCTCAAGCGCAACGGGCAATTCGCCGCCAGTGCCTCTCTGATCACCCCCGACGCCCGCTGCGTGCGCAGGATGAGATGCATACCGAGCGCACGGCCACGCGCGGCCACGTCGGTGAAGATGGCGGCGAGGTCGGGATGCTCGCTGACGAGGGCGGCGAACTCGTCGACGACGATCACCAGCCGGGGCAAGCTCGTCTCGCGGACGTCGCGCACTCCCGCCGCGGCGAGGGCGCTCTCCCGTCTCCGCAGCTCCGCGGTGAGACTCTGCACGCCACGACGCGCCCCGCGGGCATCGAGGTCCGTGACGATCGCCGCCACGTGCGGGAGTGGGCGCAGGGGCTCGAACGCCGTGCCGCCCTTGAAGTCCACCAGCACGAAGGCCACCCGGTCGGGCGGTGCCGATGACGCGAGCGCCGCGACCCAGGAGACGAGGAGTTCGCTCTTGCCCGTGCCGGTCGTCCCGGTCACGATCGCATGGGGCCCGTCGTCGACGAGGTCGACGACCGTCTCCTCGCCGACTCCGCGCCCGATCGTCGCCGGCAGACCGTCGCCCTCCGCAACGGTCGCGAACTCGGCGAGATCGACTCGGGTGGGCAACGCCTCCGCATCGCCTGCGGCTCGTCGCAACCGCGCTCCGGCGATCATCCGGAACTGCTGCTCCGAGACCCCCTCGGGGCGGATGCGGCGGTCGCCGTCCGGTCGGCGGAGCGTGGCGTCGCCCGCTTCTCGGACTTCGAGGACGGTGGCGAACCCCGGCGGGACGTCCTCGTCGGCGCGCAGCGCCAGCACCCAGGCGTCCGCGTCTTTCGGGTGGTCGGGGACCGTGCCGACGCCGAGGCGGAAGGCCCCCGCCCACCGGCTCATGTGGGGCAGGTCGGCGAGACCGGCATCCTGGCTGTCTCCCGCGATCACCGAGAGCCGTGTCGCGTCGTATCGCAGGCACAGCTGCAGCACCAGCGCACGCGCCACCGACGCCGTCAGCGGTGCCGGTCCCCGCACGCACACGCCGCGGCCGAGCGGCACCTCGATCGGTCCGTCGCGGAGCACACGGCTGCGTTCCTGAAACGCCCGAGCACGCTCGCCGTCGCCGCCGCCCGTCGTGCGCACCGCACTCGGGGCGTCTCCCCGCCCCACCACCAACGATGTCGCCGCGTCCGGTTCCGAGGCGTCGGGAAGCGGCTCACGTTCGATACAGCTCAGCACATCCGGACGGGCTTCCTGTCGGCGACGTCGCTCGGCGGTGTGCAACTCGGTCACCTCGGCCTCGGCCCGTGCCCAGGCCGCGTGCGCCTCGGCGTCGACGCGTCGCGTCTCGCGTCGCCGCGTACGCCCCTGATCCACGGCCGACGCCGCCAACATCAACGGCCCCACAGCCGCGAAGCAGAGGGCGAGCAGCGAACCTGTCACCCACCACAGCACCACCCCCGCGGCGACGGGAATCACGGAGGCGAGCAGAGGCAGCGGCTGCCGCCGCGGGGGCGATGAGTCGGCGGGGAGGACGATGGGCAGCGGTTCCATGCCGTCCATTCGACGTCATCAACGCGGGGATGACGCCCGCATCCCCCACGAACCGGCAGTCAGTCCTGCAATGTCGCATCCGTGGAGGAGGAGTCTTCAACATCCTCCACCTGCACGATGATGAGTGTGACGTTGTCACGCCCGCCGTTCTCGAGAGCGGCCGCCAACATGGCGTCGACCGCGGGCCCTGGTTCGGGGTTCTCGCGGAGGAAGTGCTGGATGCCGTAATCGGTGAGCTCTTTCGTGAGCCCGTCGGAGCAGATCACGAAGCGGTCACCGGCGCGGACGTCGATGGTGAGGTAGTCGGGTGCGGTCAGCTCGCTCGCGCCGACCGCCCGCGTGATGACGTTGCTGTAGGGATGCCCCTCGGCCTCTTCCGGACTCAGCTTTCCGGCGGCGATGAGCTCCTGCACCACGGAGTGGTCGGTCGTCACCTGCACGAGGCGATCATCGCGCAGGAGGTAGACCCGCGAATCGCCGATGTTCAGCGAGACCCAATGGGGCTCTCCGTCCTCGTACTCGAGGAAGATGCCCGTGAGCGTCGTGCCGGTGCCCTCGTCGGTCGTCTCGGGGTGATCGGCGATGTCGGCGACGGCCATCTCGAGCGCCCTCTCGATCGGCGCCCGGGCCACACCGCCGGCGACGATGGCCTGCAGGCGCTGCACCGTGCTCTGGCTCGCGATCTCGCCGCCCGCGTGCCCACCCATTCCGTCGGCGACGACGAAGAGAGGGAACTCGGCGAGGAAGGCGTCCTGGTTGGTGTCGCGACGCCGCCCCTGATCCGTCACCCCCGCCCACGAGAGCTGCAGTCGTCGCTGCGCGACCGTGACGCTCTGCGTCGTCGTTGTCGTCTCAGCCACGTGCTGCCTCCGGTGATTCCGCGACCGATCGGACGGCCGCGAGGTACCCACACATCGTAGTCGACGCGAGGATGCCGCTCACACCTGCGCTCCGGGATCGGCCGGAAGCGGGAAGATCCTGTCGATCGCCGCGAGATCATCGACTCCGGGCCTCCAGGCGTCACCCGCCTCGGCGTTGGCCTCGACCTGCGCGGGGGATGTTGCCCCGGCGATGACGCTCGACACGGCCGGACGAGCCAGCAGCCACCCGAAGGTCGCCTGCAGCATCGTGATCCCGCGCTCCTCGCAGAAGTCGCGGAACGCCTCCACGGCATCCCACGGCGCGTTCTCCCACACGTGCCGACGTGTCGACATGATCCGGCTGCCATCCGGTCCGCCCTCCCGGGTGAACTTGCCGGTGAGCAGTCCGTTGTGCAGCGGGAAGAACGGGAAGAATCCGAGACCGTACCGCTCGACGGCGGGAAGGACCTCGCGTTCAGCCGCTCGCGCGAGAAGCGAATAGTGGTTCTGCGCCGAGATGAACCGCCCGGTGGACCGGGCGCTCGACGTGAACTCCGCCTCGGCGATCTGCCACCCGGTGAAGTTGGAGTGGCCGTAGTACCGGATCTTGCCCTCCCGCACGAGCTCGTCGAGGGCATCCGTCGTCTCGGCGATGGGTGTCTCGGGGTCGGGCAGATGCAGCTGGTAGAGGTCGATCCAGTCGGTCTGCAAGCGACGCAGCGACTGTTCGACGGCGAGACGGACGTACCGCCGCGACCCACGGGCGGCGGGGAAGTCGTACCCCATGTCGCGGTCGTGACCGAACTTCGTCGCGAGAACAACTCGGTCGCGTCGGCCGCGCAGGGCTTCGCCCATGAGGGTCTCGCTGGTCCCGGCGACGGCGCCGTACATGTCGGCGGTGTCGAGCAGCGTGATGCCGTGGGCGATCGCCGCGTCGATGACCGCACGCGTGCCCTCGATGCTCTCGGTGGCCGTGCCGGCTCGCCCGAAGTTGTTGCATCCGAGACCGGTGGCGGAGACGAGCAGTCCGGATGCGCCGACGCGGCGCTGCGACATGACCATGCCTCCACGTTATCCCAGGCCTCAGCCCCGCTCGCACGTCATGGAGGACGGATAGCGAAAGACCCCCGACGGGAGAGTCGGGGGTCTTTCGTCGATTCAGACCGGAGGCTGGTTCGGGTTGGTTGGCGGTGCGGGCGGCGCTGCCGGCGGTGCCGCGGGCGGCGCCGGCGGCGTCTGCGGAGCGCCGGTTGCCGGCGGGGTGTGACCGGGCTGGGCCGGCGGGGCGTAGCCCGGCTGCGCGGGGGGCGTGTATCCGGGCTGGGCCGGCGGGGCGTAGCCCGGCTGCGCCGGCGGCTGGTAGCCCTGCGGAGCGGGCGGCGCGTACCCCTGCGGCGCACCGTAGCCCGGCTGCGCGCCATACCCCGGCTGCGGTCCCGCGGCGGACGGCTGCTGCGGAATGCCGTCCCACACCGTACGGTCGCCGAGAAGGGCGTTGCCGCCCCAGGGGGCGGGAGCGATGTTCGGGTTCCAGCGCGACTTGTCGAACGCGTTGATGCCGAGCCAGACCGGCGGGAGGAAGAAGAAGAGGATGAGCCACACGGCATCCTTCTGCAGCTTCAGACCCACGCGCCAGGCGACGAGCAGTTCGACGACGCGGCTCGCAAGAGCGATGAGCGGAAGGATGAGGAACCAGCCGAGGAACGGGATGATCGAACCGAGGATGGCACCACCGACGAGGTAGAGCACGATCCACGGGCTGACGTCGCCGAGCTTGTAGAACGTCATCGTGTTGTACACGGGAACCCAGGCGCGCCACTTGCCCTGCACGCCGGCCTTTTCGAAGATCTTCATGTAGAAGAAGGCGTAGATCGCGTAGATCGCGAGCGGCACGATCGTGTAGAGCAGGACCAGCGCGACGACCGCGCCGCCTGAAAGCCCATAACCGTAGTTGTCGTACATGATCCCCTCCGGATCCGATGGAGCTGGCGCCGTTCGCGCCGCGACACAACCATAGCGGTGTGCCGATAGGCCGAGCAACGACCGTGACGGCGCTTCGGAGAAGCCCGAGATCGGCCCTGCCGCCCGTCACTCCGCGACGACGAGCTCCCATACGCCGTCGTCGCGGGCATCCCGCACGACGATCCCCCGACGGTCCGCCCAGGCGCGCAGTCCACGGGCGGTCGTGATCGAGGGACGGTCCTCGGCCAGCGCGCGCACGAGCTGACCCTTCGCCTTCTTGTTGAAATGGTTGAGCGCTCGAGTGCCTCCGTCGCCGTCATCCGTGACCACCCGCACGTACGTCGAGGCGATGCCGGCGGGGATCGGTCCGAGCGCTCCGTACGCCTCACTGCGCAGATCGAGAACGAACGATGGCGCATCGTCGGCGATGGCTTGGCTCGTGGCCGCCGCCCAGTGACGCCGCAGCGCCGCCACCCCCGGCAGCGAGGTGCCGGCCGCGAGGCGATAGGCCGGGATGCCATCGAGCGCGCCGATCGGGCCGAACGGGGCGGAGTGGATCCAGACGTGCGCCCCCAGCCACCGCCGCGCGGCCGCGCCGAGCGATGCCGCATCGAGGGCATCGAAGAGCACTCCGGTGTAGCGATCCACCGCAGGCATCGTGGACGCCGTCGCCAGCGCGCGATTGTGCGCGATGTCGCCGAGCTGGCGTTCGCTGAGCTTGAGCACTCGTCGTGCGGCGACCTCGTCGCCGGAGAGGGCGATCAACGCCTCGATCAGCGCGGTGCGCTGCGGGCGCAGGGACGGCAACGCGAGAGAGTCGAGGTCGAGAGCCGGGCCGTCGCCGCCGGGATGCTTGGTCTCCGACGGCGGGAGCAGGATCTTCACGGAGCCTCCGGGGAAGACAGATGCGCCCGCCTGCGACCCGGGAGGGTCGAGGCGGGCGCATCGAGGGACTGCTAGGAGATGAGAGCCGCGTTGCCGGCGACGATCGTCAAGACGTTGCCCTCCATCGAGAGGAAACCGTCCTGCGCGTTCGCGAGCACCTTGGTGCCGTCGGTCTGCGTGATGCGGACCTGGCCCTCGGCGAGGATCGCCAGCACCGGCTCGTGGCCGGACATGAAGCCGATCTCGCCCTCGACGGTCTTGGCGATCACGAGACTCGCCTCTCCCGTCCAGACCTCCGCGTCCGCGGAGACGAGGCTGACGTTGAGCGCCATGGTCAGGCGTTCTCCTTCTGGATCTTCGCCCACTGCTCTTCGACGTCGGAGATGCCACCGACGTTGAAGAAGGCCTGCTCGGCGACGTGGTCGAAGTCACCGCGGGTGATCGCATCGAACGACTCGATGGTCTCCTTGAGCGGGACGGTCGAACCCTCGACACCCGTGAACTTCTTGGCCATGTAGGTGTTCTGCGACAGGAACTGCTGGATGCGGCGTGCACGCGACACGACGATCTTGTCTTCCTCGGAGAGCTCGTCGACACCGAGGATGGCGATAATCTCCTGCAGCTCCTTGTTCTTCTGGAGGATCTGCTTGACGGTGGTCGCCACGCGGTAGTGGTCCTCGCCCAAGTAGCGGGGGTCCATGATGCGCGACGTCGAGGTCAGCGGGTCGATGGCGGGGTACAGACCCTTCGACGCGATCTCACGGGAGAGCTCGGTCGTGGCGTCGAGGTGGGCGAATGTCGTCGCCGGAGCCGGGTCGGTGTAGTCATCGGCCGGCACGTAGATCGCCTGAAGGGAGGTGATCGAGTGACCGCGCGTCGACGTGATGCGCTCCTGGAGCAGACCCATCTCGTCAGCGAGGTTCGGCTGGTAACCCACGGCCGACGGCATGCGGCCGAGCAGCGTGGAGACCTCGGAACCGGCCTGCGTGAAGCGGAAGATGTTGTCGATGAAGAGCAGCACATCCTGCTTCTGCACATCGCGGAAGTACTCCGCCATGGTCAGGGCCGACAGTGCGACGCGCAGACGCGTCCCCGGCGGCTCGTCCATCTGGCCGAAGACGAGGGCGGTCTTGTCGAACACACCCGCCTCCTCCATCTCGTGGATGAGGTCGTTGCCCTCACGGGTGCGCTCACCGACACCGGCGAACACCGACACACCACCGTGGTCCTGCGCGACACGCTGGATCATCTCCTGGATGAGCACGGTCTTGCCGACGCCGGCGCCACCGAACAGACCGATCTTCCCACCCAGAACGTAGGGGGTCAGGAGGTCGATCGACTTGATGCCGGTCTCGAACATCTGGGTCTTGGACTCCAGCTGGTCGAAGTTCGGGGCCTTGCGGTGGATCGGCCAGCGCTCGGTCACCTCGATGGTCTCGCCGGGCTCGAGGTTCAGAACCTCGCCGATCACGTTGAAGACCTTGCCCTTGGTGACGTCGCCGACGGGCACGGAGATGGCCTCGCCGGTGTTGCGCACCTCCTGGCCGCGGACGATGCCGTCCGTGGGCTTCAGGGCGATGGCGCGGACGAGGTCGTCACCCAGGTGCTGGGCGACCTCGAGGGTGATCTCGGTCGACTGGTCGCCGATCACGATCGTGGTCTTCAGCGCGTTGTAGATGTCCGGGATCGAGTCGTGCGGGAACTCGATGTCGACAACCGGACCGTTGACGCGTGCGACGCGCCCGACGACCGCGGTCGCGGGCTGGTCAGCCGTAGCGGTGGTGGTCATTTGTTCGTCTCTTTCCTGAGGGTCTGTCAGCTCGAAGCGAGAGCGTCGGCGCCACCGACGATCTCGGCGATCTGCTGGGTGATCTCGGCCTGACGCGCGTTGTTGCGCAGGCGGGTGTAGTCGGTGATCAACTTGTCGGCGTTGTCGCTGGCGGACTTCATCGCCTTCTGCGTCGCCGCCTGCTTCGCGGCGGACGACTGCAGCAGCGCGTTGAAGACACGGCTCTGGATGTACACCGGGAGGATCGCGTCCAGCACGGTCTCGGCATCCGGCTCGAATTCGTACAGCGGGTAGATGGCGCTGCCGGCTTCCGACTCGTCGGCTTCCGCGATCTCGAGCGGGAGCAGACGGACGGATTCCGGAGACTGCGTCATCATGCTGACGAACCGGTTGAAGACGAGGTGGATCTCGTCGACCCCACCGTCGTCTCCCCCGCGGGAGAACGCGTCGAGCAGGGTTGCCGAGATCTCCTCGGCGGTCTGGAACGACGGGGTGTCGGTGTCGCCGGTCCACTGCGCCGCCGACGCGATGCGCCGGAACTGGAAGTAGCCCACGGCCTTGCGGCCGACGAGGTAGAACACCGGTTCCTTGCCCTGACTGCGCAGCAGCTCGGCCACCTCGAGACCCTCACGGAGGATCTGCGAGTTGAACGCGCCAGCCAGGCCGCGGTCCGACGAGAAGATGACCACCGCGGAACGGCGGATCTGCTCGGGCTCGCGGGTGAGCGGGTGATCGACGCTCGAGTGCGTCGCGACGGCCGACACGGCCCTCGTCACGGCCCGCGCGAAGGGAGTGGACGCCTTGACACGTCCCATCGCCTTCTGGATGCGCGAAGCCGCGATGAGTTCCATCGCCTTCGTGATCTTCTTGGTCGTCTGAGCAGAACTGATCTTCTGCTTGTAGACCCGGAGTTGTGCGCCCATGTATCAGTACCTCACGCGATTACGCGCGACGACCCTTGACGATCTTCTCCTGGTTGACGTCGTCCGCCTCGGCTGCCGCGTGCTCCTCGTGGCCGGGGGCCCCGATCGCACCGCCCTTGCCACCCTGGAACTCCAGGATGAAGGCGTCGGTGGCCTTGCCGAGCTCGGCGACCGTGTCGTCGTCGAGGACGTTCGTCGCGCGCAGCGTGTCGAGCACCTGCGTGTTGCGACGCAGGTAGTCGAGCAGCTCGCGCTCGAAGCGCAGCACGTCCTCGACCTCGATCGTGTCGAGCTTGCCGTTCGTGCCGGCCCAGATCGAGACGACCTGCTCCTCGACGGGGTACGGCGAGTACTGCGGCTGCTTGAGCAGCTCGGTCAGACGCGCACCACGCGAGAGCTGACGACGCGATGCTGCGTCGAGGTCGGAGGCGAACATCGCGAACGCCTCGAGCGAGCGGTACTGCGCCAGCTCGAGCTTCAACGTTCCCGAGACCTTCTTGATCGACTTGACCTGTGCATCACCGCCGACTCGCGAGACCGAGATACCCACGTCGACCGCCGGACGCTGGTTGGCGTTGAAGAGGTCGGACTGCAGGAAGATCTGGCCGTCGGTGATCGAGATCACGTTGGTCGGGATGTACGCCGAGACATCGTTCGCCTTGGTCTCGATGATCGGCAGACCCGTCATCGAACCTGCGCCGAGCTCGTCGGAGAGCTTCGCGCACCGCTCGAGCAGACGCGAGTGCAGGTAGAAGACGTCGCCGGGGTACGCCTCACGGCCCGGCGGGCGACGGAGCAGCAGCGACACGGCGCGGTACGCCTCGGCCTGCTTCGACAGGTCGTCGAAGATGATGAGGACGTGCTTGCCGCCGTACATCCAGTGCTGGCCGATGGCCGATCCGGTGTAGGGGGCGAGGTACTTGAAACCGGCGGGGTCGGATGCCGGAGCGGCGACGATCGTCGTGTACTCCAGAGCACCGGCCTCTTCGAGCGCGCCCTTCACGGAGGCGATGGTCGAGCCCTTCTGGCCGATAGCGACGTAGATGCAGCGCACCTGCTTGTTGACGTCGCCCGACTCCCAGTTGGCCTTCTGGTTGATGATCGTGTCGATCGCGATGGCCGTCTTGCCGGTCTGCCGGTCGCCGATGATGAGCTGGCGCTGGCCGCGACCGACGGGGATCATCGCGTCGATCGCCTTGATGCCGGTCTGCATCGGCTCGTGCACCGACTTGCGCTGCATGACGCCCGGCGCCTGCAGCTCGAGCTCGCGGACGGACTCCGTCGCGATGGCACCGAGGCCGTCGATCGGGTTGCCGAGCGGGTCGACCACACGACCGAGGTAGCCGTCGCCCACGGGGACCGACAGCACCTCTCCGGTACGCGTGACCTCCTGGCCGGCCTCGATGCCGGTGAAGTCACCGAGGATGACCACGCCGATCTCGTGCTCGTCGAGGTTCAGGGCGAGGCCCTTCACGCCGTTCTGGAACGTCACCAGTTCGTTGGCCATGACACCGGGCAGTCCTTCGACGTGCGCGATGCCGTCTGCGGCGTCGATGACGGTGCCGACCTCGGTCGCCGCTGCCCCGGTGGGCTCGTAAGCGGCGGCGAAGTCCTTCAGCGCGTCACGGATGACGTCGGGGCTGATCGATAGTTCTGCCATTGTCTTCCCTTTGTATCTGGGTGCGCGGTTCCCCGCGCGAAGTCGTATTAGCCCGCGAGCTTCTGGCGAAGGTCTGCGAGTCGGGCGGCGATGCTGCCGTCGATGACATCGTCGGCGATCTGCACGCGCAGGCCTCCGAGGACGGTCGGGTCGATGACGACGTTGAGCGCGATCTCCCCGCCGTAACGACGGGAGAGGGCGTCTGCGAGGCGTGCGCGCTGGGCGTCGCTGAGCGTGGTCGCGCTGTAGACCGTCGCAACCACGCGGTCGCGCTGGTCGGAGACGATCCGCATCGCACGGCTCAGCAGCTGACGGATCCGCCGCTCGCGCGGCTGACGCACCAGCGACGAGACGATCAGGGCCGCGGGGGCGCTCGTCGTACCGGCGAGGAGCCGATCGATGAGCGCCACCTTCGCGTCGCGCCCGCCGAGTCGACTCCCGAGAGCGAGCTCCAGTTCGGGGTACGACGCGACGACGCGGGAGAAGCCGAAGAGCTCTCCCTCGATGTCGGCGCCGGAGTCGGCGACGGTGGCCGCGCGGATGGCGAGCTCGTCGATACCGTCGATGAGCTCGTCGGCGCTCGACCAGCGCTCGGTGACGACCGTCGTGAGCACCGTCCGCGTGATCTCCGACAGGCCGCTGAAGACGGCGGACACGACGTTCTGCCGCGCTGCGGCAGGTGCCGCCGGATCGGCCAGCGCGCCGCTCAGCTGCGACGACTCCCCGATGGCCTGCGCGGCGGCGAAGAGCTCCCGCGAGGTCTCGAGGGTGACGCCGTTCGCTGCGGCAAGCGTCTGGATGGATGCCGCGAGTGCCTGAGTGGTCGCGCTGCCCATTACTGAGCCGCCTTCTCGGATGCCTCGAGGTCGGCGAGGAAGCGATCGACGACAGCCGTCGCACGCGCGTCGTCGGAGAGCGTCTCCCCCACCACGCCGCCGGCGAGGTCGAGAGCGAGCGTTCCGACCTCGCCGCGGAGCGAGACGAGAGCAGCCTGGCGCTCCGCCTCGATCTGCGTGTGCGCGGTCGCCGTCAGACGTGCAGCCTCGGCCGATGCCGTCTCCTTGGCTTCGGCGACGATCTTCTTGCCGTCCTCGCGGGCGGCCTCACGGATCTCACCGGCCTCGGTGCGGGCCTCAGCCAGCTGACGCGTGTACTCCTCGAGTGCCGCCTCGGCCTGCTTCTGCGCCTCGTCGGCCTTCGCGATGTTGCCCTCGATGGCGGCGGACCGCTCGTCGAGCATCTTCGTCAGCTTCGGAAGAGCGACCTTCCACACCACCGCGAGGATGATGACGAACCACAGGCCCGACCAGATGATGTCGTACCACGCCGGGATCAGCGGGTTGTGGGCCGCCTCACCCTCAGCTGCGAGGTTCGTGACAAGAGCGTTCAGCATCCTGTCTCCTTCAGAAGTCGGTGGGGATTACGCGGGGAACGGGATGAATGCGACGGCGATGCCGACGAACGCAAGCGCCTCGGTGAAGGCGATACCGATCCACATGAGGACCTGGAGACGGCCGGCCAGCTCGGGCTGACGGGCGACGCCCTCGATGGTCTTGCCGACGACGATGCCCACACCGATGGCCGGACCGATCGCTGCGAGGCCGTAGCCGACCGCACCGATGTGACCGTTGATTTCAGCGAGAACCGTAGTAGCGTCCACGGGGTTTTTCCTTTCGTTGGGTGGGACGGCAGTTGCCGACCCGCTCAGTGCTCTTCTGCGACCGCGAGCTGGATGTAGACCGCGGTGAGGACGGTGAAGACGTATGCCTGCAGCACGGCCACCAGGATCTCGAAGAGAGTGAAGGCGCCGCCGAAGGCGAGGGTTCCGACACCGAGCGCGGCCCAGCCGCCGCCCGCGGTGAAGAAGAAGAACTGGGTGGCCGCGAAGCACAGCACCAGGAGCATGTGACCGACGACCATGTTCATCAGGAGTCGGAGCATGAGGGTGACCGGACGCAGCACGAACGTGGAGACGAGTTCGATGATCGCCACGATCGGCAGAGCGAACACGGGCACGCCCTGCGGGAAGAGCGCGTTCTTGAAGAAGCGCACGCCGTGCTGCCGGATACCGGCGTAGATGAAGGTGATGTAGCTGACCACGGCGAGCAGCAGCGGCACGGCCGCGATGCTGGTACCGGCGATGTTCAGGAACGGGATGATTCCCGTGATGTTCATGAACAGCACCATGAAGAAGATCGTGGTGAGGATCGGGAGGAACCGCTCGCCGTCCTTGCGTCCGAGGAGGTCGTGCGCGATGCCGCCGCGGACGAATCCGAGACCCATCTCGACGAGGCTCTGGAAGCGGCCGGGGACGACGCGCATGCGGCGGGTGCCCAGCCAGAGGATGAGGACCACGGCGATGACCGAGAGCAGCTGGACCAGGTGGATCCGGTGCACTGGGATGCCCGCGACGTTGAAGAGGATCTCCGGGAAGAACTCGTCGATCGAGGGGCCGTGGAACTCGCCATCGGACGCGAGTCGGGGGGTCAGGGTCGCAGCGAGATTAAACAGCGCGGGCTCCAGCTTCGGGGCACCGGTCAGAACCGGGGCGACGATGGTCGGTGTGCTTCAGGCGCAAGCGCTCGCGGGCGAGCGGCGGGCACAGGTCAACCTTATCAGAGTCACAGGGGGCGCGAGTCCGACCCGTCGGCTCGCTCTCCCCCTGCCGTCCGGTCGGCGGGGCGCGCACCGGGGGCGACGTCCTCCGGCACCTCTGTCGGGAGGCTCGCGTCGCTGACGTGCGGCAGCCGCATGCGTGTCAGCACCACGACATCGATCGCAAGAGACATCAGCACGCCCGCCACGATGGACAGGAAGAAGACCATCGGGACGATCCAGGGCTGTCCGCTCACGACGATCATGACCACGATGAAGACGCCGAGCTTGAGCAGCCACCCACCGAGCACGATCGCGAAGAAGAGCTGCACGTAGATCGGGTCGCCGTACCATCGGTTCGCGACGAGGATGCTGATGCCCGTGATCGCGAGGAACACCGCGGCGAGGAGGATGCCGAGGAGTCCGCTGACGAGGCCATCCCCCTGCGCGACGGCGAAGCCGACGGCACCGGCGACGACAGCGAGGACCACCGTGGCGACCGCCGACCAGAGGAGGGTGCGTCGGAGGATCGGCGTGCTGGACACGGGGCTCTGGCTCATGAGGGCTTCCTGGAGATCGGGTCGGGGGTCGCCGCGGGTCGGGCGGGACGGGAGGGCTTGAGGGTGAGGACGAGGCACGCGATGACGCCGATCACACCGAAGGCGACCCCGGGCAGGTACTGCCCTGGCCAGTCCTCGCGTGCGCCGATGTACATCAGCAGCACGGCGAGCGAGATCACGGCGGTCCATGCGTAGAAGATCAGGACGGCATCGCGGTCGCGGTGCCCGAGGTCGAGCATCCGATGATGGAGGTGCTTGCGATCGGGCGAGAACGGCGACTTGCCCGCGTGCATCCGGCGCAGGACCGCGAGGCCGAAGTCGAGGAGCGGGAGGAGCACCACCATGAGCGGCAGCAGGATCGGGATGAACGCACCGAGCAGCTGAGAGCGCCCGAGGCGCTCGGGGTCGATCGCCGACGGATCCATCTGCCCGGTGATGGCGACGGCGCTCGTCGCCATCAGCAGACCGATGACCAGTGCACCGGAGTCGCCCATGAACAGCTTCGCCGGGCTCCAGTTCCACGGCAGGAACCCGAGGCAGGCTCCGATCAGCACGGCGGCGATGAACGTCGAGAGGTTGAAGTAGCTCGAGGCCCCGGAGTCCCGCGTGAAGATGTAGGAATATGCGAAGAAGACGCCGTTCGCGATGAGGCAGACCCCGGCGACGAGTCCGTCCAAGCCATCGATGAAGTTGACCGCGTTCATCACGACGACGATCGCGAACATCGTGATGGTGATGCTGAGCCAGCTGGAGAACACGAGCAGGTCGCCGATGGGCAAGGAGAGGATCTGCAGTCCTCCCCCGATGGTGAGGAGCGCGGCGGCGACGAACTGCGCGCCGAGCTTGATCATCCAGTCGAGGTCCCAGAGGTCGTCGACCACGCCGATCACGGCGATGATCAGCGCGGCCCCGAGGATCGACCACATCGTCTGCGGCGGCATCCAGATCGTCTGGAAGAAGGGATTCGCCGCGGAGAAGCCGATCGCCGCGGCGATGCCGAGGAAGATCGCGACTCCGCCGAGCCGCGGCTTCGGCGTGGTGTGCACGTCGCGGTCGCGGATGGCCGGGTAGAGCTTGAAGCGGAGACTGAGCTTCCAGACCGCCCCGGTGAGCACGAAGGTGATCGCGGCGGTCAGGAGGATCGTGAACAGGTACTGCTTCACGAATCCCCACCGCGCGGCGTCGGCGCCTCCGGCTCGGGCGCGGGCTCCAGCAGGTCGCCGAGCACCTCCTCCAGGCGCTCGCGGGTCACGGCTCCGTCGCGGAGGATGCGGATGCGGCCCGGCTCGGCGTCCGCCGTGCGCGCCACGAGGGGCGTGGCGTCGACGATGGTCGAGGCGACACCGTCGCGGCTCATGCCGTCGGCCAGGTACACCGCGACACTGTCGCCGAGCATCTGTTCCGCGTCGTACGCCGAGACGGCGGCGGCCATACCCGTGAGGTTCGCACTCGAGACGGCCAACGGCCCCGTCTCGGCGAGCAGTTCGAGGGCGACCCGCCCTTCGGGCATCCGCACGGCGACGGTTCCCTGGGTGTCTCCGAGGTCCCACACCAGGGACGGCTGCGCCGGGAGGACGATGGTGAGTCCGCCCGGCCAGAAGGCCTCGACGAGCCGCTGGACCGGTTCCGGAACCGTCTCGGCGAGCGCGTACAGCGTCTCCTTCGATCCGACGAGCACGGGCGGCGGCTGATTGCGGCCCCGCCCCTTGGCCTCGAGCAGGCGCTGCACCGCAGCCGGGGAGAACGCATCGGCACCGACGCCGTAGACCGTGTCGGTGGGCAGCACGATGAGCTCGCCGCGGCTGATCGCCTGACGCGCGTGGCGCATTCCGGCGAGCAGCTGAGCCTCGTCGCCGCAGTCGAAGATGGAGGACATGTCGTTCCGATTCTACGTGAGGGGCGCCTGAGCGGCGGCTCAGGGGCGCAGCGCGGTCGTCGCACGGTCGCGGAGCGTGAGGTCGAGGTGCGTGGCCGAGGCCCGCCAGCCGTCACCGTCGAGGATGCCGCGGATGTCGGAGCCCTGCATCTCGCCGTGCTCGATGACCAGCAGACCGCCGGGGCGCAGGAGGCGGAGCGCATTGCGGCTCAGGGCGCGAACGAGGTCGAGCCCGTCCGCCCCGCCGTACAGTGCCATCGCCGGATCGAAGAGCCGCACCTCCGGGTCGCGGGGGATCGCCGCATCCGGCACGTAGGGCGGGTTCGAGATCACCACGCTCGCGAGGCCGGTGAGCTCGGGGAACGCGTCGGCCATATCGGCGAGCTCGAGCGTGAGGTTCTCGACGCCCGCGGTGTTGCGACGCGCCCAGGCGTGCGCGTCCGGCGAGAGTTCGGCGGCGAACACGCGGGCGTGCGGCACCTCCGTCGCCATGGCGAGGGCGATCGCCCCACTGCCCGTCCCGAGGTCGATCGCGATCGGCGAGGGATCGGGCGCGTGGAGCAGGGCGTCGATCGCATGCTGCACCACGGTCTCGGTCTCGGGCCGGGGAACGAAAACCCCGGGCCCCACCGCCAGCGAGAGGTGCCGGAACGGCGCCGTGCCCGTGATGTGCTGCAGGGGTTCTCGCGCCTGCCGGCGTGCGACCAGGGCATCCAGCCGCGCGGCCTCGTCATCGGTCAGCGCATCGCCGCGCACCATGGCGGCCTGCAGCTCTCCCCGGCCGACCCCGCGCGTGTGCGCCGCCAGCAACTCGGCGTCGACCACGGGGTCCGGCACGCCGGCGTCGGCGAGTCGGGAGGCGGCGGCGCGCACCAGGGCGGCGACGGAGGTGTCAGGCATGTCTCCCAGCGTAGGTCCCCGCGTCACAATGGTCCCGTCGCACAACGGCTCCCATAGGCTGGACCGAAGCGACCCGCACAGGAAGGCCCCCTCATGCCCGGCATCCACTCCGATATCACGACCGCGTTCGGCAACACCCCTCTCGTGCGCCTCAACCGTGTGACCGAGGGCCTCGGGGCCACCGTCCTCGCGAAGCTCGAGTTCTACAACCCGGCGTCGAGCGTCAAGGACCGCATCGGCATCGCGATGATCAACGCCGCCGAGGCGTCGGGCGAGCTGAAGCCCGGGGGGACCATCGTCGAGTCGACGAGCGGCAACACCGGTATCGCCCTCGCGATGGTGGGTGCGGCGCGCGGCTACAAGGTGATCCTCACGATGCCCGCGTCGATGTCGAAGGAGCGCCGCGTGCTGCTCAAGGCATTCGGCGCCGAGATCGTGCTCACCGATCCGACCAAGGGCATGAGCGGCGCGATCGAGATCACCAAGCAGATCGTCGCAGACACCCCCGGTGCGGTGTGGGTGCGCCAGTTCGAGAACGCCGCCAACCCGCAGATCCACCGCGAGACCACGGCACAGGAGATCCTGCGCGACACCGACGGAGAGGTCGACATCTTCGTGGCCGGCGTCGGCACCGGCGGCACGGTCACCGGAACGGGTCAGGCCCTCAAGGCCGCCAAGCCCGGCGTGCAGGTGATCGCGGTCGAGCCGAAGGACTCCCCCGTGCTCAGCGAGGGGCACCCCGGCCCGCACAAGATCCAGGGCATCGGGCCGAACTTCGTGCCCGCGATCCTCGACCGCGACGTCATCGACGAGGTCGTGCCCGTCGAGTTCGACGACGCGATCCGCACCGCTCGCGCGCTCGCGGCTCAGGAGGGCCTGCTGGTCGGGATGTCGTGCGGTGCCGCCACCTGGGCGGCCCTGCAGGTCGCCGCTCGTCCCGAGAATGCCGGCAAGAACATCGTCGTGATCCTCCCCGACACGGGTGAGCGCTACCTCTCGACGGCCCTGTTCGAAGACCTCCGCGAGGACTGATCGCTCGCATGATCGGACGAATGCGCGAGGACGTCGCCGCCGCGCGCCTGCGCGACCCCGCCGCCCGCAGTGGCCTCGAGGTCGCGTTGCTCTACCCCGGGTTGCACGCCATCTGGGCGCACCGCGTCTCGCACGCCCTCTGGCGCCGCCGGCTGCGCCTGCTCGCACGCGCCACCTCGCAGCTGACCCGGGCGCTCACGGGCATCGAGATCCATCCGGGCGCGCGCATCGGACGTCGCTTCTTCATCGACCACGGCATGGGCGTCGTGATCGGCGAGACCGCGGTCGTGGGCGATGACGTCATGCTCTACCACGGCGTGACCCTGGGCGGCCGCTCCCGCGACGCCGGCCGACGGCATCCGACGCTGGGCGACGGGGTCGCCGTCGGTGCGGGCGCGAAAATCCTCGGCCCGGTGACCATCGGCGCCCGCTCGGTCGTCGGCGCCAACGCCGTGGTCACCCGTGATGCCCCGGAGGACAGCGTTCTCGTCGGCGTGCCGGCGAAGCCTCGGCAGCGCTCCGGCTCTGAAGACACCCGCGCCCTGCTGACGGTGCCGGACTACTCGATCTGAGATCCGACCGCTTTCGCGACGCGCACGGCGCCGACGGCCTGGGTGATCAGGACTCGCTGCCGACCGCCGCCAACCGCGCCTCTTCGTCGGCGGCGATCGCGGATTCGATGATAGGCCCGAGCGCGCCGTCCATCACCTGATCGAGGTTGTACGCCTTGAACCCGGTGCGGTGGTCCGCGATGCGGTTCTCGGGGAAGTTGTACGTGCGGATTCGCTCGGAGCGATCCATGCCGCGGATCTGCGAGCGCCGAGCATCCGATGCCGCCGCGTCGAGCTCCTCCTGCTGCTTCGCCAGCAGCCGCGCGCGAAGCACGCGCATCGCCGCCTCACGGTTCTGCAGCTGCGACTTCTCGTTCTGCATCGACACGACGATGCCGGTGGGAACATGCGTGATCCGCACCGCGGAGTCTGTGGTGTTGACCGACTGGCCTCCTGGCCCCGACGACCGGAACACATCGATCTTGAGGTCGTTCTGATTGATCTCGATCTCGTCCGGTTCGTCGACCTCGGGGAAGACGAGCACGCCGGTGGTCGACGTGTGGATGCGCCCCTGCGACTCGGTCGCCGGCACGCGCTGCACACGATGGACGCCGCCCTCGTACTTGAGGTGCGCCCACACGCCCTGCGCGGGATCGGTCGACGTTCCCTTGATCGCCACCTGCACGTCCTTGTACCCGCCGAGGTCGGACTCGTTGCGCTCGAGCAACTCGGTCTTCCATCCCATCGACGCCGCGTACTGCACGTACATGCGCAGGAGATCGGCCGCGAAGAGCGCGCTCTCGGCGCCGCCCTCCCCCGCCTTGATCTCCATGATCACGTCGCGCGCGTCGTCGGGGTCGCGAGGGATGAGCAGGCGGCGCAGCTTCTCCTGCGCCTGCTGCAGCTCCCCCTCCAGGACGGGAACCTCCGAGGCGAACGCCTCGTCCTCGCGGGCGAGTTCTCTCGCCGCATCGAGATCGTCGGATGCCGCCACCCACGCCTCGTGCGCCGAGACGATCCGCGAGAGCTCGGCGTAGCGCCGGTTGACGCGCTTCGCCCGCGCGGCATCGGCGTGCACCGCCGGGTCGGAGAGCTCCTCCTGCACCCGGCGGTGCTCGTCGATCAGAGTCTGGACGGACTCGAACACGGCGGTTCCGCTCAGCGGATGTTGTTGTCGTGCGCGCCCGAGGGCAGCGTCGGGATCGACTTCTGCATCTGCACGAGGAACTCGACGTTCGACTGCGTCTCCTTGAGCTTGCCGAGCACGACCTCGAGGGCCTGCTGGGTGTCGAGGCCCGCGAGGGCGCGACGCAGCTTCCAGGTGATCTTGACCTCGTCGTTCGAGAGCAGCATCTCCTCGCGGCGCGTGCTCGAGGCGTTGACATCGACGGCCGGGAAGATGCGCTTGTCGGCGAGCGCGCGGGACAGGCGCAGCTCGCTGTTGCCGGTGCCCTTGAACTCCTCGAAGATCACCTCGTCCATCTTGGAGCCGGTCTCGACGAGCGCCGTGGCGAGGATCGTGAGAGATCCGCCGTTCTCGATGTTGCGCGCCGCGCCGAAGAACCGCTTCGGCGGGTACAGCGCGGAGGCGTCGACACCGCCGGTGAGCACACGCCCCGAGGCCGGAGCCGCGAGGTTGTACGCGCGCCCCAGACGGGTGATCGAGTCGAGCAGCACCACGACGTCGCGACCCAGTTCCACCAGGCGCTTGGCGCGCTCGATCGCGAGCTCGGCGACGGTCGTGTGGTCCTCGGCGGGGCGGTCGAAGGTCGAGGCGATGACCTCGCCCTTCACCGTGCGCTCCATGTCGGTGACCTCTTCAGGGCGCTCGTCGACGAGCACGACCATGAGGTGCACCTCGGGGTTGTTCTGCGCGATCGCGTTGGCGATCTGCTGCAGCACGATCGTCTTGCCGGCCTTGGGCGGCGCGACGATGAGACCGCGCTGCCCCTTGCCGATCGGGGCGACGAGGTCGATGATGCGCTGGGTCAGCTTCTCGGGCGCGGTCTCCAGGCGCAGACGCTCCTGGGGGTACAGGGGGGTCAGCTTGCCGAACTCGACCCGCGCGGCGGCGTCGTCGATCGACAGACCGTTGATCGAATCGACCTTGACGAGCGCGTTGTACTTCTGGCGCCCCTGCTGCTCGCCCTCGCGCGGCTGCTTGATGGCACCGACGATCGCGTCGCCCTTGCGCAGGTTGTACTTCTTCACCTGGCCGAGCGAGACGTAGACGTCGCTGGGACCGGCGAGGTAGCCCGTGGTGCGCACGAAAGCGTAGTTGTCGAGCACGTCGAGGATGCCCGCGATCGGGATGAGCACGTCGTCCTCGCCGATCTCGGTCTCGAACTCGTCGACGGGGCCGGCGCCGCGGCGCTTGTTGCGCTGACGGTTGCGGCCGTTGCCCCCCTGCTCGTCCTCGGCGGGGGTGCTCTGCTGCTGCTGCTGGTCCTGACCGCCGCCGTTCTGACCGCGTCCGCGGTTACGGCTGCGGTTGCGGCTGCGGCCGCGGCCGCCCTGCTCGTCGGCGCCGTCGGCGCTGTCACCGGTCGGCTCGGACGGCGCCGACTCGGCGCTCGTCCCTTCGGAGGAGGCCACGGCGGGCGCGGCATCGGTCTCGGACTCGGTCTTCTTGGGCGAACGGCGACCGCGACCCTTGGCCTTGGGAGCGCCCTGGGCATCGTCGGTGTTCTCCGCCGCGGGCTGCTCGCCCTTCGCGGCTCCGGCGGACGGCGTCTCGGACGCGGTCTCGCTCTTCGCGGGGGCGTCGGCCGCGGCGGGAGCGGCCTCGGTAGCCGGGCCCTCGGCGGCGGCATCCGCGTCGGCCTTCTTCGCACGGGTGCGGCGGGGCGCCTTCGCCTTCGGCGCGGCCTCTGCCTGCTCCGCAGCAGGAGCGGCGGCGGCAGCAGGAGCGGTGTCCGCAGCCGGAGCGGCGTCCGCGCTCGAGGCGGCCTCTGTCGCCTTCTCGGCCTTGGCGGCGGCGGTGGCCGTGGTCGCACGTCGCGGTGCGCGCTTGCGGGCCGGTGCCGCAGCGGCGGCGGTGTCGACGGCCGGAGCGGCCTGGTCGTTCTGGGTCTCGGAGAGGTTCTCCACGAGTACTCCCTCTATGTCTCGGGAAATGAGCGGTCCACGCACGCAACGGGTGCTGCGCGCGATCGCACGGGCTGACGCTCGGCGTCAGCCGCCTTTGGCACGTGTGCCGGGAGGATGGACGTGCGGGTCTTGCAAGATCTGCAATGGGGCCAGATTCACGAAGAAGTTACGTGGAGCCCTCCGCTCGATCCCCCACTGTACCACCCCGCACATCGACGGCGAGCAGCAGCGCATCCCACGGAGTGTCGGTCACCTGAGCGGCGAGATCCAGCGCCTCCTGGCGCCGGCCGGGACCGTCGGCGAGCACGAGCACGCTCGGACCGGCGCCCGAGACCACGGCGGCGTACCCGGCGGCACGGAGCGCCTGCACGACCCGCTGGGTCTCGGGCATGGCCTCGGCACGATAGTCCTGGTGCAGTCGGTCCGCCGTGGCATCGAGCAGCAGCTCGGGACTCTGCGTCAAGGCCGCGATCAGCAGCGCGGAGCGCGAGACGTTGAAGACGGCGTCGGCCGTCGACACGTGCGGCGGCTGGAGCGATCGCGCCTGCGATGTCGACATCGTGTAGGCCGGCACGAGCACGAGCGGCGAGACGCCGCGGTGCACGAGGAGCTTCTTGTGCTGAGGGCCGCGCTCCCCCATCCAGGCGATCGTGAGGCCGCCGAACAGCGCCGGGGCGACATTGTCGGGATGCCCCTCGATCTCGGTGGCGAGGCGGAGCAGGTCATCGTCGCCGATCTCGACGTCGCCCTCCAGCAGGCCCTTCGCGATGAGCACGCCCGCCACGACGGCCGCGCCGGACGAGCCGAGTCCACGACCATGCGGCACGCCGTTCTCGGCGGCGATGCGCAGACCGGGCATGGGGCGCCCGGCATCCGAATAGACGTGCGCGACCGTGCGGACGATGAGGTTCGAGGCATCGCGGGGGATGTCCTCGGCGCCCGATCCGGACACCTCGATCTCGAGCTCACCCGCGGGCAGCTCGGTCACCACGAGGGCGTCGTAGACGCTGAGCGCGAGCCCGAGGGTGTCGAAGCCGGGCCCGAGGTTCGCGCTGGTCGCGGGTACGACCACCTCGATGGTGCGGCCCAGGCCCACCGTCACTCGCCTTCCACGCGCAGAACCGACACCACGCGCTCCACGACGGCGCTGGCGGCGAGAGTATCCACGGCGGCGCTCAGGGCGCGGTCGGCGGCCCGGTGGGTACCGATGATGAGTCGAGCGGTCGGCTCCTCCTCGCCCTCGACCGTCTGGACGATCGTTGCGACCGACACGTCGCCGTCGCTCAGGATGCCGGCGACTGTGGCGAGCACGCCCGGCGCATCGGCCACCTCGAGCGTGATCTGGTAGCGCGTGGTGACGAAGCCGATCGGGACGACCGGAAGATTGGCCCGGGTGGACTCGCCCACGCCCACGCCACCGGCGATGTGGCGACGGGCAGCCGAGACGACGTCACCGAGCACGGCCGACGCCGTCTGCACGCCACCGGCACCCGCACCGTAGAACATCAGCGAGCCGGCGGCCTCGGCCTCGACGAACACGGCGTTGTTGGCGCCGTGCACGGAGGCCAGCGGGTGCGACTGCGGCACGAGGGCCGGGTACACGCGCACCGAGATCGACTCGGTCCCCTCGACGACCACACGCTCGCAGACGGCGAGGAGCTTGATGACGAGGCCGGCCGCGCGAGCCTCCTCGATCATCGAGGCCGTCACCGACGTGATGCCCTCTCGGTGCACCGCGTCGAGCGGCACCGCCGTGTGGAACGCCAGGCTGGCGAGGATGGCCGCCTTCTGCGCGGCGTCATATCCCTCGATATCGGCCGTGGGGTCGGCCTCGGCGTACCCGAGACGCTGCGCATCGGCGAGCACGTCGGCGAAATCGGCGCCCTCGGTCTCCATGCGGTCGAGGATGTAGTTCGTCGTGCCGTTGACGATGCCCATGATGCGCACGATGCGGTCGCCGGCGAGCGAGTCGCGCAACGGCCGGATGATCGGAATCGCGCCGGCGGCGGCGGCCTCGTAATGCACCGACGCGCCGACACGATCGGCCGCTTCGAAGAGCTCGGGCCCGTGCGTTGCCAGCAGCGCCTTGTTCGCCGTGACCACGTCGGCACCGGCGCCGATGGCCTGCAGGATGGTCGTGCGCGCCGGCTCGATGCCACCGATCAGTTCGATGACGATGTCGGCTCCGAGCACCAGCGACTCGGCATCGGTCGTGAAGAGCTCGCGCGGCAGATCCACGTCGCGGGGGGCATCGAGGTCGCGCACGGCGATGCCGGCGAGTTCCAGCGCGGCACCCGCACGGTCGGCGAGCTCGTCTCCGTGCCGGAGCAGCAGGTCGGCCACCTGCGAGCCGACCGCACCGGCGCCGAGCAGCGCCACTCGAAGTCGTCGGTAATCAGCCATTGTCACTCCTTCGGGGGTGGGTCATTTGTCTCCCTCGGGGGCCGTGGCCCCGTCGATGCCCGCATCGCGGGCCAGCAGGTCGTCGACCGTCTCGCCGCGCACGATGATGCGCGAACGGCCACCGCGCACCGCGACCACCGGTGGACGGGGCACGTGGTTGTAGTTGCTCGCGAGCGAGACGCAATAGGCGCCTGTCACGGGGACCGCGAGCAGATCGCCGGGCGCGAGGTCGGCGGGGAGGTATTCGTGGTCGACGACGATGTCGCCCGATTCGCAGTGCTTCCCGACGACACGACTGAGGCGCGGCTCGCCATCGCCCGCGCGCGACGCGAGACGGGCGGAGTACTGCGCACCGTAGAGCGCCGGGCGGGCGTTGTCGCTCATCCCGCCGTCGACGCTGATGTATCGGCGGGTGGCGCCGGCGTCGACCGTGACCTCCTTGGTCGTTCCGACCTCGTAGAGCGTGACCCCCGCGGTCCCGATGATCGCGCGGCCGGGCTCGAACGAGAGGGCGGGAACAGGGATGCCGCGCGCGGCGCAGCCCTCGGCCACGGCGGAGACGATCCCGGATGCCAGGGTGTCGATCGGGGTGGGGTGGTCGGCTCGCGTATAGGCGATGCCGAACCCGCCGCCGAGGTTCAGCTGCGGCACCGGGCCGTGCTCGAGCAGGGTGGCGTGCAGCTCGAGCACGCGCTCGGCCGACTCGCGGAACCCGGCGACGCCGAAGATCTGCGATCCGATGTGGCAGTGCAACCCCGCGAAGTCGAGACCGGGGATCTCCCGGATGCGTGCGACGGCGGCCTCGGCCTCGTCGAGCGGGAAGCCGAACTTCTGGTCTTCGTGGGCGGTCGCCAGGAAGTCGTGCGTCTCGGCGTGCACGCCGCTGACGACGCGGACGAGCACCCGCTGCACCGCGCCGCTACGGGCCGTGATGGCCGCCAGGCGCTCGATCTCGATGGCGCTGTCGACGATGACGGAGCCCACGCCCACCTCGACCGCGCGTTCGAGTTCGGCGACCGACTTGTTGTTCCCGTGGAAGCCGATCGCGCCCGGAGCGACACCGGCTGCCAACGCGACGGCGAGCTCTCCGCCGGTGCAGACGTCGACGCGCAGCCCCTCGTCGATGACCCACCGGGCGACCGTCGTGCTGAGAAAGGCCTTGCCGGCGTAATAGACCTGCGCGGTCGTACCGTGCCGTGCCGCCGCGTCGTCGAACGCCGCGCGGAACGCACGGGCACGCGAGCGCGCCTCGTCCTCGTCGAGCACGAGAACGGGCGTGCCGTAGGTGCGTGCGATGGTCGCGGCATCCACCCCGCCGAGCGCGAGCACGCCGTCGGCGTCGCGGGCGGCGCTCGCGGGCCACACGCCGGGTGCGAGATCGTTCGCGTCGGCGGGCACGGTGAGCCACTCGGGCGCGAGCGAATGGGCAGCGGAAAGCACGGGACACCAATCGTGGAGCGGGGAGGGGGCGACGAGCGCCCTTCGAGACCTGCCCCGATTCTAGGGCACCGCACACATCGTCCTAGCCAGGGTGACGACGCTCCCGCAACCCCTGTGCCCCTCGGTCGGTGCGCTCCTATGGTGGGGTGGTGAGCACTCCGTCGAACCCCGAGCCATCGCACCGCACCGGCCCCTCGCGTGACGTCGCGCCCGCGGACGGCCGATCGTCGACGAACGCCCCCGGCCCGGTCCCCCGCGCCATCGCCGCAGTGATCAGGTGGGCGCTGATCCGCAAGCCGGTCCGCGCGTTCCTCCTCTACAGCGAGCGTCGCGGCGCCATGCTGGCCGACAGCGTGACCTACCGCGCGCTGTTCAGCGTCTTCGCCGGCGTGCTGCTCGGCTTCTCGGTCGCCGCGCTCTGGCTCGCCGGCAACCCGCAGGCGTGGGACGCGATCATCGACGCCGTGCAGTCGGTGGTACCGGGGCTGATCGGCGAGGACGGGGTCATCGACCCGTCCCAGCTGCGCGAACCGGTGTCGCTGTCGTTCGCCGGCGCGATCTCGACGGTGGCCCTCATCGGTGCCGCACTCGGGGCGGTCGGTTCTCTCCGCACGGCCGTGCGCGTCATCTCGGGCACAGCGCAGAGCGACATCCTGTTCATCTGGGTCATCCTCCGCAACCTCGCGCTCGCCATCGGCATCGGCGCGTCTTTCGTCGCCGCCGCCTTCCTGTCGATCGCCGGCCGCGTCGGCATCGGGTGGATCGCGGGCCTGGTCGGCCTTCCCGAGGACTCCCCCGTCGCGACCTGGGGCGTGCGGATCGTCTCACTCGTCATCGTGTTCGCGCTGAACACCGGCTTGCTCATCGCGGTCTTCCTGCTGCTGTCCGGCGTGAAGCCGACGGCCCGCTCGCTGTGGTCGGGCGCCCTGCTCGGCGCGTTCGGCCTGCTCGTACTGCAGGAGCTCTCGTCGCTCTTCGTGGGCGGGGCCACGAGCAATCCTCTGCTCGCATCGTTCGCCTCTCTGCTGGCGCTCCTGATCTGGCTGAACCTGTCGGCGCAGGTCATGCTGATCGCGTGCGCCTACATCGTCACCGGCGAGGAGGAGGTGCACGACCGCGTGCGCGCCCGCTACGGGGCGACCACGTTCCCCCAGCGGCGGGTACAGCGCGCGGAGGTCGGCGTGCAGATCGCGACGGACGAGCTGCGCGAGGCGCAGAAAGCCGTCGCCGACGCCTGACGACGACGGGCTTGTAGCCGGCCGGGCGTCATCGTCCGGGGCAGGTGCCCTTCTCGAGCAGCGTCTCGTCGGTGGCGATCGCTCCGTCGACGTCGAGGTCGATGACCGCGGTGGTGCCCTCGATCTCGAGCCCGGTGAGGGTGAGACCCGCGGGCAGCTGATCGGCGATGCAGATGCGCTGCGGCTCGGTCAGCCCGGAACCGACGACCCCCAGGTTTGATCCGACGTCGGACGCATCGATCTCGATACCCCCGATGCTCGCCGATACGGGAGTCAGTTCGAGATCTCCGTCGACCGCTCCCGGCGTCAGGGTGAGCGACACCGGCACGGAGGCGCCGAGCACGCTGATCGACCCCGACACCGTGGCGTTCGGCGCATCGAGCGCGACGGTCTCGATCGGCAGGTCGGTCGACGCGAGCAGGGCGGTGAACTGGTCCTGATCGATCCGGATCGTTCCCTCGGCGCTGCGCAGGTCTCCCCCGCGCAGCGGCACTCCGGTGGCCGTCACGTCGGCGGCTCCGGTGATGCCTTCGAGAGTCACCCGATCGGTCGACAGGTGGAGACGGTCGAGCGAGCCTCCGATCAACTGCGGGAGCAGGATGCCGTCGGCGTCCACGTCGAGCTGTTGGTCGGCGGGCAGATCGAGCTGCTCGATCACCAGGGAACGCACCACGCCCGGGAGCACGGCGCGAGCCACGAACTCGGCCGCGACGACCAGGGCGGCGAGCACGACCACGATCACGAGCAGCACCCAGGGCCAGCGACGTCGCCGACGCGGCCCCGCCGCCGGACGCTCGTGGCCCGGCAGCACGAGCGTGGGATGCTCGGCGTCCGGTTCCGGGTACGGCAGCGTGCGGTTGTCGTCGCTCATGGAACCATGATGCCGTAGGCGGCGGTGCCGGCTGTCGTCACATGCGTTCCGGTGCCGACACCCCGAGCAGGTCGAGCCCGTTGCGGAAGACCTGGCCCGCGGCGTCGTTCAGCCACAAACGCGTGCGGTGCACGCTCTCGATCGGGTCGTCGCCCTGCGGGATCACGCGGCAGTTGTCGTACCAGCGGTGGTACAGGCCGGCGAGCTCCTCGAGGTAGCGGGCGACGCGGTGCGGCTCGCGCACCTCGGCGGCGAAGGCGACGATGCGCGGGAACTCCTGCAGAGCGCCGAGCAGCGCGGCCTCGGATGCGTGGGTCAGGGTCTCCGGCGCGAATTCCGAGCGGTCGACCCCGGAGTCGTGGGCGTTGCGGCTCACGTTGTGCGTGCGGGCATGCGCGTACTGCACATAGAACACCGGATTGTCGTTCGTGCGCTTCTGCAGCAGCTCGGGGTCGAGGTCGAGCGGCGAGTCGGCCGGCGATCGCTCGAGCGAGTAGCGCAGTGCGTCGGTGCCGAGCCAGTCGAGCAGGTCGTCCATCTCGATGATGTTGCCGGCACGCTTGCTCAGGCGCGCTCCGTTGATCGACACCATCTGCCCGATGAGCACCTGGATGTTCTTCTCGGGGTCTTCACCCGCGGCGCCGGCCACGGCCTTGAGGCGGTGCACGTAGCCGTGGTGGTCGGCGCCGAGCAGATAGATCTTGTTCTGGAAACCGCGGTCGCCCTTGTTCAGGTAGTAGGCGGCATCGGCGGCGAAGTAGGTGTACTCGCCGTTCGAGCGGCGGATCACCCGGTCCTTGTCGTCACCGAAGTCGGTGGTGCGGACCCATACGGCGCCATCCTCGTCGTAGACGTGTCCCTGCTCGCGCAGGCGCTCGACGGCCTGGTCGATCAGGCTCGACCCCGAGGCGTCCTTGGCATGCAGCGTGCGCTCCGAGAACCACACGTCGAACGGCACGTTGAAACGGTCGAGCGAGTGCTTGATCTCGGCGAGCTGGTACTCGTAGCCGAGGTCGCGGGCCACGACGAGCTGCTCGGCGTCCGGAAGCGACAGGAGATCGGGGCGGGCCTCGAGGATGCGGGCGGCCAGCGTCGCGATGTACTCACCGGGGTACCCGCCCTCGGGCGTCGGCTCCCCCTTCGCCGCCGCGACGAGGGAACCGGCGAACCGCTCCATCTGCGCACCGGCGTCGTTGATGTAGTACTCGCGCACGGCATGCGCACCGCTGGCGAGGAGCAGGCGCACGATCGCGTCGCCGAGCGCAGCCCAGCGGGTGTGGGCGATGTGCAGCGGACCGGTCGGGTTCGCCGAGACGAACTCGAGGTTGACACTGACGCCCTGCTGCGACGTGTTCGTGCCGTACGCGGCACCCGCGTCGACGATCGTCTTCGCGAGCGCGCCCGCGGCGGCGGCGTCGAGACGGATGTTCAGGAAGCCGGGGCCCGCGACCTCGGCGCTCGCGATGCCCTCGACCGAGACCAGACCGTCGGCGATCTGCTGGGCGAGCTCGCGCGGGTTCACCCCGAGCGGCTTCGCCAGGCGCATCGCGATGTTGGATGCCCAGTCGCCATGGTCACGGTTGCGCGGGCGCTCGAGCACGATGTCGGATGCCGTGAGCCCGAGTACCTCGCCCGGGCGTCGCTCGTCGGCGATCGGAGCGACGACGGACAGGAGCGCTGCGGCGAGGGTTTCAGGATTCATAGGTGACCCAGTTTACGGCGCGGGGCGACGCCGAATTCGCGAAACGGCCGACGTGACCTACCCTCATCCCATGACCGCCGTTCCCGCCCGCCATCGTCTGCGCCGTGCCGGCATCGCCACCGCACTCGCGCTCGCCGTCGTGGCCGGTGTACTCGGAGTCTGGCGCCCCTGGTCCCCACTGCCGTCGGCCGCGCCGGTGGGCGCCGCGGACGGCGCGCCCGCGGCGCTCGTGGCCCCGACGCCGCTCGCGCTCCCCGAGCATCCGACCGTCCTCGTCTTCGGCGACTCGTGGACCTACGGCTCGGCGGCCACCGTCCCCACAGAGGGCTATGCGTACGTGCTCGCCGACCTCCTCGGAGGCGAGACGATCGTCGACGGCGTGCGCGGCAGCGGATACCTGAAACCCGGCATCGACGGCCCGACGTTCGGCGAGCGCATCGCAGCGCTCGACCCGTCCCTCGCACCCGACCTCGTCATCGTGCAGGGCTCGATCAACGACCGAGAGCAGGGAGAGGCGGGCTACCGCGAGGCGGTCGGAGCCGCCTGGGACACCCTGGCAGCGACCTACCCCGAGGCGGCCGTCGTGATCCTCGGACCGGCGCCGCACCAGCTGCCCGCCGCCGCCGGCACCGTCCGCATCGACCGCGACCTCGGCGAGCTCGCCGCCGCGCGCGGGTGGTGGTACATCTCTCCCCTCGCCGACGGGTGGATCACCGAGCAGAACTATCTCGACGTCATCGATGTAGAGGTGGGACGCCGGCATCCGTCGACCGACGGCCACCGGTACCTCGCCGAGAAGCTGGCCGCCGCGCTCGGCGAACTGGGCGACGCGCCGGTCACCGTCGCCGGCGGTTCGGAGACCACCCCCGAGCAGTGATATCGTCGTTCGGTACGCCTCCGTAGCTCAGTGGATAGAGCGCCGGTTTCCGGTACCGTAGGTCGCAGGTTCGACTCCTGTCGGGGGCACGACGTACACGAAGAGCCGCCTGTCATCAGGCGGCTCTTCTCGTTTCGTTGCGGAGTTCGACGCGGCGAGAGCCATGACCGCATCGGGCCGCTCTTTCGGAACGCACGGAGACTCCGGCGCCGGCGACGTGCCCTTGGAACACGGGAGCTGCCGTGCGAGGGTGAACTGATGGACACCTCACGCAGTTCGGAACGATGGACGAAGGGGTTCGGGGCGTTCTGCGCCGCGTACTCGGTCTTCGCCGCGACCCTCATCCTCACAGGAAACGCCGCACCGACGGTGTGGTGGACGGTCGTGGGCGTCGGACTCACGGGTGTGGCGTGCCTCGGGAACGCCACTCGGCTCCGGCGCGAACGGTTGCGCGCGCAGAGGGCGGAGGAGAGCGCTCGCTCGTGGAGTGGCGAACGCCACGCGGACGGGCGGCGCGCGAACTAGCGCGTGTCCGCCCAGCTGGACGCCGTGACGATGTCTGCGGCGAGGTCCTTGACGGTTCGACCGTCGGTGACGAAGCGGGTCACCGACCCGTCGGCGGTGTGGTCGAGCCGCCGAGCTGCATCAGCACTGCGTTGGATGTGGGCATCCCGCCCCGAGCCGATCTCCCGGCCCGCGAGTCGAGAGGCGGCGGTCTCATCCGTCGCCGTCAACAGGAACGAGAGCGCACGCACCTCCCCGCCGAGCGCGGCGCTGAGGGTCGGGACGTGGAGCACACTGACCGTGTTCGTGAAGATGAGGCGGGCGTATCCGGCGGCTCGATAGTTCGACCACATGGCGGCCAGGTTCTGCCCGGCCAGGTCGACGCCTCCACGCCACGGCTCCGGATATGCCTGGTCGAGGTTGTCGCCCTCGATGACGGCGTGGCGCACGTCGAGCGCTGCGAGCTGCAGCGAGGCTTCCGCGGCGACGGAGGACTTGCCGACGCCAGAGCGGCCCCCGATGAACAGCACGTGAGTCGGTTCCATCACTCGATCCTCCCTCACCGACGACCGGATGGTCACGGTGCGGATGTTCTCGAGGCCGAGGTTCCGGCGTCAGCCCAGCTTGCCGGCGTACATCGCGCGGTCGGCGCGGTTCATGGCGCTCTCCAGCGTGTCGTCCGGGCGGATCTCGGCGACGCCCCACGACCACGGGTGGCTGGCGTACTGGCGCAGCCGGGCCATCACGGCCCGCGCCTCGTGCTCGTCGGTCTCGGGCAGCAGCATCGCGAACTCGTCGCCGCCGAGCCTGCCCACGATGTCGGTCTGACGCGAGAGCGACATCCACTGCGCCGAGAGCGAGCGCAGCACGTAGTCACCGGCGGCGTGGCCCGCCTCGTCGTTGACGGACTTGAACTTGTCGAGGTCGAGGACGACGACGCTCAGGGGCCGACCGTGTCGCGATGCGCGACGCATCTCGAGTTCGGCCTTGGCCACGAACCCGCGACGGTTGAGCGCGCCCGTCAGCGGATCCGAGTGGGACTCGAGCCGGATCCTGTGCCGCACGAACAGCCCGGCTTCAAGGCACAGCCAGGTGAAGAACGCCGCGCCGATGAGGTTCGCGGGACCGAGCAGAGCCCCGGGACCCGTGAAAGGGCCGAGCGCGGCCGCCGCACCCAGGACGACGACGATGGCGAGCTCGCCGGCGCGGGCCACCTTCGCGCCGTAGAACCAGGAGAAGAACATCGCCATGAGCGGCAGCTCCTGCAGCGCCGCAACGGCGTTCTGCCGCTCATCCGAGAAGCCGAGATAGTAGACGGAGACGAGCGCATGGGCGAGCACGAGGGTCAGCCCGACCCAGTGCGGGAGTTCCACCCCGAAGAGTGCGACGAGCGCGAAGACGCCGAGGCAGACCAGCGCGGTCACCCCGGAGAGGATCTGCTCCCACTGCGTGATGTCGGTCTTGAAGATCTCGATGACGCCGAGCACCCCGAAGAGCAGGAACAGACTGGCCGTCACGACCGAATACGTCGACGTGCGTTCGCGGACGCGCGTGAGCCAGCCGACGCGTAGCCAGCGCAACTCCTCCGCGTCTGCCACATGGATCCCCTGAATCACCATGCGCCTCTCCCCTTCATCACCGTCGCAGACCTGTCTTGTACGACGTCCGCGTGTCTGCACGGCGCGAGGCGGCGGTGTGCGGCCTCGGCTCCTCGGACGTTCTGGACGACACGGTTCCCCCGAACCGTGTCGTCACGTGGGTCACACCACTGGGGGGGAGGGTGGTGTTCAGCAGCCGGATCGACGACACTCTCCGACGACGATCCGGCTCCCAAGCTCGGAATGACACGTTAGCAGAAATTCGACCGCCTTGTCCCCCATTTGGGGGACAAGGCGTCTTCCGGGCGCCACGACCATGTCACCGCGTCGACCGGGGATACAGTGAAACAATGACCTCTCCCGCGCGCGAAGACGCCGCCTCCGACGGCGCGCCCGCGCGGGTGGTGTTCCAGCCGATGGTCGATCTGCGCGAGTGGCGCATCGTGGGTTTCGAGGCGCTCTCGCGCTTCCACGACGATGCACCTCCTCCCGTGCACCTCGATCGCGCGTCCGCATGCGGCGAGCGCGAAGAGCTGGAACTCCGCCTGATCGCGCTCGCGATCAGCGCCGCTCGCACACTGCCCGCAGCCGCCGCCGTGACGCTGAACGCCTCGGGCACCACGATCCTCCGTCCCGAACTCGACGACCTGCTCTCTCACTGCGATCGCGTGTGGGGCCTCGAGCTGTACGAGGGGGCTACCACCGCCGACCTCGCCGAGCTGCGAGCGCGGGTGACCGCCCTCGGCGGCAACCTCCTCGTCGACGATGCGGGTGCCGGATGCGCGGATGAGACCCGTATCGCGCAGCTGCGGCCCGACGTGGTGAAGATCGACCGCGCCCTTTTCTGGGCATCCTCCGACCAGCCGGAGGCCCGTCGCCGGCTGGACCCGCTGCTCGCGGCCGCTCGGGATGTCGGCGCGTTGGTGCTGGTCGAGGGCGTATCGGAGCCGGCCCACGTCGACCTCGCGATCGAGCTCGGGGCCGACATCGCCCAGGGATTCCATCTGGGCGTGCCCACGCCGGCAGAAGACATCGATACGTTGATCGAGGCCTTACACCGGAGCATCGGGGTGGATGCTCCGCGTTTCTGAACGCCGACTGGCGCCCCGGTGCCGGCGTCGGAACCGGAACCTCGGCAGGATCTTGATCATGCCGAGCACGAGATAGACGACGGTGTTGATCGCAACGAAGGTCGCCAGCACGCTGAACCAGTCCGACGAGAGGATCTCCGCCGGGAGGAGGATGCCCGTGTGCACAGGGTTCATACCTGCACCTCCTTCGCGGCGCGATGCTCGACGTGCTTCCATGTCGCTCGGCGTCCGAAGGCGATCTCGAACACGCCCTTGAGGAACGCCAGGTTCAGGAAGCAGTCGAAGACGAGCTCCGGGAAGACGAGCATCGCGACGATGCGTGCGCGCCATCCGCCTCGCCAGACGGTGACGGTGCGCTCGACGGCGAAGAGCACGCCGATCCCCAGCCAGAACGGGAACCACACCCACGTGTCCATGGCGAGGATCATGAGCAGGATCAGCGCGAAGTACGAGAAGAGGGCGACGACGCCGTAGCCGATGCCGATCTGCTGCGCCCAGTACCGGAGGGTCTGCGGGGTGACGCCGTAGGAGCCGAGGTTCTCCAGGGCCCCCCGCTGCCATCGCAGGCGCTGCGCCCACAGCATCCTCCATGTCGGCATCAACTCGGTGACCACCGTGCAGGCGGCCGGCGAGACGGTGAGACCGCCCAACGACTTGATCGCGATCGTGAGTTCGTTGTCCTCCGTCAGCGCGAACGTGTCGTACACCTCACCGGGCTTCCCGGGCAGCTGCGCGCCACGCGCGTCGGCGATCGCCCGGAGAGCGGATGCCCGGAACACGGAGGCCGTGCCGGTGAGCACGAACACACGCCCGTCCCGCCGCCGGATCTCGCGCTGATACCGGGTGTACTCGTTCCGCTGGAACTGGCCGAGAAGCCCGTGCCCCTGCTCACCCTCGAACAGACCGCCCACGGCCATGAGCGCACGGTCGTCGGTGAAGCGACGCGTCGCCTCTGCCAGGAATCCGGCGCCGATCTGACTGTCGGCATCCATCACCATCACGGTGTCGTTGTCACCGAGCGTGGGAAGCAGGTCGCGCAGCGCCTGATTGAGCGCGCCACCCTTCTTGTGCACGTTGCCGACGGTCTCGTAGACGTCCGCACCGTGTGCGCGCGCGACCTCGACCGTGCGGTCGGTGCAGTTGTCGGCCACGACCAGGACGCGGTCCGGGAGTTGACGCTGGCTCCGGAGCGAGGCGAGGGTCAGCGGCAGGGACGCCTCCTCGTTGTGGGCCGGAATCAGCACCGTCACCGTCACGTCGCCGGCGAAGACCCCGCGCGTCCGCGCCATCACCGCGCGCGGCGCGAGCGTCAACCGCACTCTCTCGGGGGTCGCGCGGCGGTAGCGCGCCGCGACCACGCGCTCGCTCACCGCCACCAGCAGGGCGAAGAAGAGCGCGATGGCGAGCGCGGTCGCCATCACCCCCAGGTTCGGCACATCGCTGCTGTACAGCACCTGCCAGATGCCGGCGAGGGTGATCCGCGCCGGCTCCCACAGGGCAGGAGGATTCGTCGCTGCGACGCCCCACCACAGCAGACCGGCGGCGATCATCACCACGACGATGACCACCAGCCCGACGGTCCGTTGAAAGAACCCGTTCACATCCACCCCTCCATCGCTCACGCGCGCGACGCACCCGCGTCGATCCACGACAGTTCGGAGCCGACGGAGATTCGGTTTGGCCCGCCGGTCACGACACTGGGCGAGTGACGCGCGGAGCACTCACTCGGTCGTGGTGACGATACACCGATGCGCCACCGCGACGGTCTCGACAAATCCTCCCCGGCGAGCGCATGCTGATCGCATGAGCGCATTCCAGACGGCACACGCCTTCAGCGGGTTCAGCGTCGACTCGATCGATGCCGCCCGATCCTTCTACCGAGACGTGCTGGGCATGGATGTCTCGACGAACGCCATGGGGTTCCTCGAGATCCACCTCGGGGGCGACGCGATGATCCTCGTGTACGAGAAGGCCGATCACACTCCGGCAGGCTTCACGATCCTGAACTTCCCGGTCGACGACATCGACGGTGCGGTCGACGAACTGCGCGCGAGGGGTGTGGAGACGAAGATCTACTCCGACGCCGAGTTCCCCACCGATGACCGGGGGATCCTGCGCGGCGGACCCGACCGCGGACCCGACATCGCCTGGTTCCGCGATCCGGCGGGGAACGTCCTCGCCGTGCTGCGGCCGGCCTGAGAGACGGGGCCCCGGTCACTCGAATCGGGGCCCCGTCGTCAGATCTCGCCGAGCGCCTGCAGGGGGATGGACACCCACCCCGGGCGATTGCGCTTCTCGTAGACGGCTTCGTAGACCGCCTTGTCGGCGACGTACGCGTTCAAGAGGGTGCGCTCCCCCTCGGTCAGGTGCACGGGGCGGTCGTCGACGGGATCGTCATCCTCGTCGTCCGCACCGCGCATGGCCGCGACGTACGCATCGAGGAAGCGTCCCCGCGAGCGCTCCGCCCACTCGCGCCCGCGCTGGACGCGCAGCTCGTCTTCCGCATCCTCGACAGGCTCGGTCGACGACGCCTGCGCCATCTCGACCACTCCGGGCACGTAGTCGAACGACCGCAGCATGCCGGCGACATCGCGCCACGGCGAGTCGGGCAGCGCGCGCTCCGCGAACGGCCGGCCCGGCTCGCCTTCGAAATCGACGATGCGCCAACCGTGAGCGGTGCGCAGCGTCTGCCCGAGGTGCAGGTCGCCGTGGACCCGCTGCACGTCGAGGCCGGGCAGCTGCGCCACCGCGGCGTACGCGGCCCGCAAGCGGTCCGCGTACGGCGCCAGTTCCGGCACCACGCCGAGGGCGTGCTCGAGCCGGTCGACCATCGCGCGCGAGAGCGACGCCGCCGCGCGCGGCCCTCGCCGGTCGACGGGGAAACGCTCGCGCAACGTCGCGTGCACCTCGGCGACGGCGGTGCCGAGCCGAGCGGCCTCGCCGGCGAAGTCGCCGCCCGACCCCTCGATGCTCTGCTCCGGGTCGGCCATCAGCGTGCGCACGCTGCCAGTGGCGAGATCGAAGCCGTCCGTCGCCGTACGCAGGAACTCCTGCACCATCGCGAGCTGCACGACCTCGCCGTCGACATCGGCCTCGACCCACCCGTACAGCACGGCGATGTGCTCGGCGCCTGCACGGGTGAGTTCGCGGTGGATCTCGATGTCGGGGTTGAGCCCCGGGGTCACCTTGCGGAAGACCTTCATGATCGCCGTGTCGTCGAAGCGCACCGACGAGTTCGACTGCTCTCCCGACAACGGCGACGAGCGCCACTCGGGGTCGAGTGGCTCGGTCCCCGGCACGCGGCGGAAGCGCAGACCCCCGCGCTCGTCGGTCTCGGATGCCTCGGCTGCGACGAGCCCCTCGAGCCAGAGCGCCATGGCGTAGCGGTCGTGCACGGCGTCGTAGAGGTGGCGCACACGCCCCTCGTCCTCGACGGAGCCGACGGCCGCGTGCGCGATCGCCTCCTGCGGCTCGTCGTACGACGCGAGCGGCACCTGATAGGTCTCGCTGCCGCCCTCGGGGTCGTCGTACTCGACGGTCACGAGGAAGACGATCGCCTGCACGCGCCCGTCGGCGGCGGACAGGTCGGCGATGCGGCGCACCGCCGGCACGTGGAAGGGCCGGCTCTTGCCTCCGAACCACCGCGTGCGGACGAGGTAGTCCTCGAGGATCCCGTGTTCGACGAGGTTCACAGCATGCCCCTCTCGATCGCGTCCTCGGCCGGCGCCTGCAGTTGGAACCAGAAGAATCCGTGGCCGCCGAGTGTCAGTAGGTAGGGCAGCTCCCCCACCCTCGGGAAGGGCACGCCGCCCACCAGCTCGACCGGCACCATGCCCTCGAAGCGACGCAGGTCGAGTTCCACCGGCTGCGGGAACTGCGAGAGGTTGTTCACGCACAGGATGACATCGACGGTGCCGTCGTCGTTCGTGTGCTCGCGCGTGTACGACAGCACCGCGGGGTTCGATCCGCCGAGGTCGTTGAAGCTGCCGAGACCGAAGGCCGGGTGCTTCTTGCGCGCCTGGATCATGAGCCGCGTCCAGTGCAGCAGCGACGAACGGTCCTCCTGCTGCGCCTCGACGTTGACCGAGAGGTACCCGTAGACGGGGTCCTGCACGAGCGGCAGCGTGAGCTTGCCGGGGTTCGCGCTCGAGAAACCCGCGTTGCGATCGGATGTCCACTGCATCGGCGTGCGGACACCGTCGCGGTCGCCCAGCCAGATGTTGTCGCCCATGCCGATCTCGTCGCCGTAGTACAGCACCGGCGATCCGGGCAGCGACAGCAGGAGGGCGGTGAACAGCTCGATGCGGTCGACGTCGTTGTCGAGCAGGGGCGCGAGGCGTCGACGGATGCCGATGTTCGCCTTCATGCGCGGATCCTGGGCGTACTCGCTCCACATGTAGTCGCGGTCCTCGTCGGTGACCATCTCGAGCGTGAGCTCGTCGTGGTTGCGCAGGAAGATGCCCCACTGGCATCCGGCGGGGATGGGCGGGGTGTCGGCGAGGATCTCGCTGATCGGGTATCGCGACTCCCGCCGCACGGCCATGAAGATGCGCGGCATGACGGGGAAGTGGAAGCACATGTGGCACTCGTCGCCCCCGACCTCGGGGTCGCCGAAGTAGTCGACCACGTCGGCGGGCCACTGGTTCGCCTCGGCGAGCAGCACGCGACCGGGGTACTCCTTGTCGACCATGCGACGCACCACTTTGAGGAACTCGTGCGTCTCGGGCAGGTTCTCGCCGTTCGTCCCCGACCGCTCGAACAGGTACGGCACGGCGTCGAGGCGGAACCCGTCGAGGCCCATGTCGAGCCAGAACCGCATGGCGTCGAGCATCGCCTCCTGCACCTTGGGGTTGTCGAAGTTGAGGTCGGGCTGGTGCGCGAAGAAGCGGTGCCAGAAGTACTGCTGGCGCACCGGATCCCACGTCCAGTTGCTGGGCTCGGTGTCGACGAAGATGATCCGGGCGTCCTCGTAGAGCTCGTCGGTGTCGCTCCATACGTAGAAGTCTCCGTAGGGCCCCTCGGGGTCGCTCCGGCTCGCCTGGAACCACGGATGCTCGTCGCTGGTGTGGTTCATGACGAAGTCGATGATCACGCGCATGTCGCGCGCGTGCGCCTCGTCGAGGAACTCCTTGAAGTCGGCGGTCGTGCCGAGGTCCGGCTGGATGCCGGTGTAGTCGGCGACGTCGTAGCCGCCGTCGCGCAGTGGAGACGGGAAGAACGGGGGCACCCACAGGCAGTCGACACCGAGCCAGTGCAGGTAGTCGAGCTTCTCGATGAGACCGCGGAAGTCGCCGGAACCGTCGCCGTTGCTGTCGTTGAACGAGCGCACGAGCACCTCGTAGAACACGGCGGTCTTGAACCACTCGGGCGCGGGACTCCCCGGAGTGTCGGGGAACGGCTCCTGGGTCAGGATCGGGATGGATGCCGTCGCGGGGGCCGGCTCGACGGCGGTCATGCAGTGGTCCTCAGGCAGGTCATGGGGTGAATCTTCCATACGGGCGGACCGAAGTGTGTCCCCTTGCGCCCGCGGAGGCGGAAGGTGTACCGGCGTTCGTATCGGCGGCGGTGTCGGCGGCGGTGTCGGCGGCGGTGTCGGCGGCGGTGTCGGCGGCGGTGTCGGCGGCCCGGCGTACCATCCGGAACATGTCGTCGCCGCTCGCCCTCCCCGCGCCATGCGCGCTGTGCGGGCACCGGGTGGGAGTTCGCACAGGCACCGGCGCGCTGTCGTGCGCCCTGTGCGCGTGGCGGTTCGGCGACGTCCCCGACGACGGCCTTCCGCTGCCCCGCGTCGACGTCGTCTACTACCTGCGCTACGACCGCCGAGTGAAGATCGGTACGAGCCGACGCCCGCGGCAGCGGCTCGCGAGCATCCGCCATGACGAGCTGCTCGCGTTCGAGCGCGGCGACCGCGCCCTCGAGCAGTCGCGGCACCGCGAGTTCGCCGAGCTGCGGGAGGGCGGCGAGTGGTTCACCTTCGCCGCACCGCTCGACGTCCATGTGGCCACCCTCCGCCGTGGTGGCGACCCGTGGCACCAGTACGCTCGCTGGCTCAGCGCCGAGCTGCGGCGCTGAGCGCCGCCCGCTCACTGAGTGTTGGGTGGTTGGGTTGTGCACAATTGAATTGCGTGCAAGACTCTTGGACATGTCCGTGACCGATGAGATGGTGTGCTTCTCGCTGTACTCCGCCGCCCGGGCGACGACTCAGGCGTACCGCACGCTGCTGGCGCCGTGGGGGCTGACGTACCCGCAGTACCTCGTGCTCGCCATCCTCTGGCACGAGGGCGAGCAGACCATCGGGTCGCTCGGCGACGCCATGCAGCTCGACTCCGGCACCCTGTCACCCCTGGTGCGCCGCCTCGAACAGGCCGACCTGGTCACCCGGTCTCGCAGCGTCACCGACGAGCGGGTCGTGACGGTGCAGCTCACCGAACGCGGCGAAGCACTCCGCTCCGAGCTCGCGACGGTCGCGCTCGACGTCGCCCGCCTGTCGGGCATCCGCGACGACGCGCACCGTCGCCGCCTCATCTCCGAACTCCAGGAACTCACGGCTCTGCTGCAGAACGCACGGAGCTGACCGCCGTCGTCGCGCGACCCGCACCGACGCCCACCACAGGAAGGAAATCCCCATGGAAGCCCTCTACACCGCAGAAGCACTCGCCACCGGAGCCGGCCGCGACGGACACGTCGCCACCGACGACCGTCGCGTCGAGTTCGACCTCGCCATCCCGAAGGCGATGGGAGGGAGCGGCGACGGCGCGAACCCCGAGCAGCTCTTCGCCGCCGGCTACGCGGCGTGCTTCCACTCCGCCCTGCAGTCGGTCGCGCGGGCGCAGAAGGTGAAGCTCACCGACACCTCGGTCGGCGCGCGTGTGCACATCGGCTCGAACGGTCAGGGCGGTTTCGGCCTCGCCGTCGAGCTCGAGGTGGTCATCCCCGACCTCCCCCACGAGCAGGCGCAGGCCCTCGCCGACGCCGCGCACCAGGTGTGCCCGTACTCCAACGCGACACGCGGCAACATCGACGTCACGATCAGCGTCTCCGACGACTGAGGGAGGAACATCGTGCGCGCACTCATCCACGAGTCCTTCGGCGAGGCCGAGGACGTCCTCGCCCCGCAGGAGCGTCCTACCCCGGAGCCCGGCCCCGGCCAGGTGCGGATCAAGGTTCTGCTCTCCCCCATCCACAACCACGACCTCTGGACCGTCCGCGGCACGTACGGCTTCGTGCCGGAACTGCCCGCACGCTCCGGCACGGAGGCAGTCGGCACGGTCGACGCGCTCGGTGACGGCGTGACGCACCTGACGGTCGGCCAGCGCGTCGCCACCGGTGGCACGTTCGGCGCCTGGGCCGAGTACATCGTCGCGGATGCCGCCGGCCTCATCCCCGTGCCGGACGGTCTGCCGGACGAGAGCGCCGCACAGCTGGTGTCGATGCCGTTCAGCACGATCGCCCTGCTGCACTTCCTCGATGTCGCCGAGGGCGACTGGATCGTGCAGAACGCCGCGAACGGCGCGGTCGGCCGCATGCTCGCCCAGCTCGGCGCCGCCCGCGGGGTCAATGTGATCGGCCTCGTGCGTCGCACCGAGGGCGTCGACGAGCTGCGCGATCAGGGAATCGTCAACGTGATCGCCACCGATCAGGACGACTGGCGCGACCAGGTCGAGGCTCTCACCGGCGGCGCGTCGATCACTGCCGGCGTCGACTCCGTCGGCGGACCGGCGTCGGGCGATGTGCTCTCGCTCCTCGGCGAGGGCGGCACGCTCGTCGCCTTCGGCGCGATGAACTCGCCCGTCATGGAGATCGCCTCCGGCGACGTGATCTTTAAGCAGGCGGTCGTGAAGGGGTTCTGGGGCAGCAAAGTCACCCAGCAGCTCGACGCCGACACGAAGTCCGGCCTGTTCCGCGAGCTGATCCAGCGGGTCGTCGACGGCACCCTGACCCTGCCCGTCGCGGGCGTGTTCGACGCAGACGACGTCGCCGACGCCGTGCGCCTCAGCAAGACGCCCGGGCGGGTCGGCAAGGTGCTCCTGCGATTCTGAGAACGCCGCGCCGCATCGAAGGGGATCGCCGGTCGGCGGTCCCCTTCGTCGTTCTCAGCGAATGGCGAGCGCGATGGCCGTGACGACGACCGCGAGCAGCGGCAGGGTGCCCTGCATCAGGGCTGCCCGGGACTTCGAGCGGTCGGAGAGCACCAGCACGAGCGCGGCGGCGAGCATCATGCCCGTGCCGGCGAACACGAGGGTGAGCCCGATCGTCTCGAAGCCGAACAACGCGAACCCGATGCCGAAGAGTGTGGCGAGCGCGAGGAACAGGTTGTAGAAGCCCTGGTTGAACGCCAGCTGCTTGGTCGTCAGGGCATCCGCCTCGCTGGCGACCCCGAAGATCTTCCTCGTCTCGGGCTCGGTCCACTTCAGCGACTCGAGCGCGAAGATGAAGACGTGGAATGCGGCGGCCGCCGCGGCGAGGACGAGTCCGACGATCAGCATGGCTCGATTCTGACAGACGGGTCCTGCGCCGTGGGTCACACGAGGAAGATCGGCAGCATGCCCGGATTGTGCGCGTGGACGAGCACGCCGAACACCACGGCGTCGAACAGCAGGTGCACGGTCACCACGTATGCGAGCGAGTGCGTCCGCAGGAAGATGAAGCCCTGCAGCAGGGCGAAGGGGATCGTGAGGAGCGGACCCCACTCGCGGTAGCCGAGCTCCCACAGGAACGAGACGAAGACGATCGTCTGCAGCAGGTTGGCGAGGACGTCCGGGAAGTGCCGGCGCAACAGCGCGAAGACCGTGCAGATGAAGAACAGCTCGTCCCAGATGCCCACGGCCCCCACACCGACGAACAGACGCGCGATGAGGTCGGGAGTGTCGATGACCGGCCAGTTCTGGTAGACGCCGCTGGTGATGAAGTAGAACGGCAGGATCAGCCACCCGAGCACCAGAACGGCGACGAGCCACCCCCACTGCAGCCGACCCCAGCGGCGCCCAGCGCGCCAGGGGAACGAGATCGCCCGATCCCGGTAGACGAAGCGCGAGACGACGTACGGCAGCACGACCGCACCGCCGAGGGCCAGCGTGAAGCGCAGCATGGCGCCGTTGTCGAGCTCGGCCGCGAGGGGGATCACGCTGACCACGAGCATCCCCAGGGCGATCAGCGAGAGATCCCGCGTGAGTGAAGGGGCGGATGCTCTCACCCGCCCACGCTCCAGGAGCGCCGCGAGGGCGATACCCGCGGCGAGCAGGACCCACCCCAACCATGGCGTCTCCAGCACGAAGAACGCGGGCGCCGCCGCGCACACGAGCATGGCGGGGGCGAGACCGGCGCGAGCCGGGAGGCGCACGTCGTTCACGGCCGGGCGCGGCGACGGTAGACCAGGTCGCGGATATCGCGCCCCTTCGCGAGACCCTTGCGTTCGAACGCGGTCATCACGCGGCCCTCGAAGCGATCGGCCCAGTCGCCCTCGAACGCCCGCTCGAACAGCGGCTCGGCGTCGAGCACCTCGCGCATCTGCAGCGCGTAGCCCTCCCAGTCGGTCGCCAGCCGCAGCAGCCCGCCGTCGACGAGCGCACGCGCCGCGTTGTCGGCGAAACCGGGGCGCACGAGCCGACGCTTGGTGTGGCGCTTCTTGTGCCAAGGATCGGGGAAGAAGATCCACACCTCGCGGGCCGCCGACTCAGGAAGGTACGACGAGAGCACCTCCGGCGCATTCGCCTCGACGACGCGGAGGTTGCGTGCGCCCTCCCGTTCGGCGTCGAGCATGGTGCGGGCGAGCCCTGCGCGGAACACCTCGACGGCCAGGAAGTCGGTCTCGGGGCGTGCCGAGGCGGCCGCGATGATCGCGTGGCCCTGCCCCGAGCCGATCTCGACGATCAGGTCGGCGTCACGGCCGTACTCGGCGGCGACGTCGAGGCGGGCCTCGGGGTGCACCGAGGTCCATGCGACGTCACGGGGAACGTCGAGGAGGTAGTGCGCAGCGAGATCGGTGAAGGCTCGCTCCTGCGCCTCCGACATGCGGCCGCTGCGGCGCACGAACGACACCGGTTCGTCGCGGAAGGTTCCTGGTTCGGGCATGGTTCCAGGGTATCCGGGCGGGCACCACGCCCCCTCCGCGCCGCCTGGGGGTTCAGCCGACGGGCTCGGTCACGAAGTCGATGAGTTCCTCGACCCGACCGAGCAGTGCCGGCTCGAGGTCGCGATAGCTCTGCACCTTGCCGAGAATGTGCTGCCAGGCCCTCGCGGTGTCGGCCTGGGTCTCGTGCGGCCAGCCGAAAGCCCGGCAGATGCCGGTCTTCCAGTCGATCCCGCGCGGTATCTCGGGCCACCGGGCGATACCGAGCGCTCGCGGCGTCACGCACTGCCACACGTCGACGAAGGGGTGCCCGACGATCTTCACGTGCCGTCCGTGCGGGCCGCGCGCGACCGCCTCCGCGATGCGCGACTCCTTCGACCCGGGCACCAGGTGGTCGACGAGCACGCCGTACCGCCGTTCGCGCGTGGGGGGCTCGGCCGCGAGGAGGTCGTCGAGCAGGTCGACGCCCTGGAGGAACTCGACCACGACCCCCTCGACCCGCAGGTCCGCACCCCAGACCTTCTCGACGAGCTCGGCGTCGTGCTTGCCCTCGACCAGGATGCGACTGGGCAGCGCCACGCGCGCCCGCTGATCGCCGACGGCGAAGGACCCGGATGCCGTGCGCTGCGGCGCCTGCGACTGCACCTTCGGGGCCGTCAGCCGCACCGGCCGCCCCTCGATCAGGAACCCGCCGCCGAGGGGGAACAGCCGTTTGCGCCCCTTCCAATCCTCGAGTTCGACATCGCCGCTCTGCACGCGCGTCACCGCTCCGCAGAATCCGTCGCCCGCGACCTCGACGACCAGATCGAGCTCAGCGGGCACCGTCGCGACCTTCGGCGCGCCGCGCTCGCGCCAGCCCGCGGAGAGCACGTCGGAACCGTACCTGTCATCCATGCCCTCCAGCGTATGCGTCTCCGCTGAGGGCGAACGGGTGATCCGCCCGCGGCGCTGTCGCGTGTCGGGGGCCAGTGCATAGACTCGTGCCATGGGGCTCGCCTGCCGGTCGGAGGGAATGCGATGAAGACACGGTGGAAAGCGCTGTGCGCGCTCGCTCTCGCCACGCTCCTCGGCGCCGCCCTCCCGTCCACGGCCTCCGCCACCGATCCGCTGACCCTCGACGCAGGGTACGTGACCGACGACGCGGGTGTTCTGAGCTCCGGAGAGGATCAGTCCCTCGAGGCGCGTCTGCAGGAGCTCACCGAGAACTCCTCCGCCGATCTCTTCGTCGTCTTCGTCGACGAGTTCACCTCGCCGTCGGATCGCATCGGGTGGGCCGACCAGGTCGCGGTCGACAACGGCCTCGGACCCGACCAGTACCTCCTCGCGATCGCCACCGAGCAGCGCAGCTACTTCATCTCCGGTGCCGAGGGCGGCCCGTTGAGTGGTGATCGACTCGACGACATCGAGCAGAAGATCCAACCCCTGCTCGCTCAGGAGGATTGGGACGGCGCGGTCGTGCTCGCCGCCGACGAGATCCAGGGCGACGGTGGAGCCGGTGCACTGCGCGTCCTCCTCGTGATCGTCGCGGTCGTCGCCGTCGCGCTGGTGGTGTGGCTCGTGGTCGCACTCGTCCGCCGCCGCCGTCGCGAGGCCGCGATCCGCGCACGAGGGGCGATGCCCGCGACTCCCGACCCCGCCGACCCGTTCTCGACCATGACCGATGCGCAGGTCGAAGATCTCGCGGGCGCGGCCCTCGTGCGCGCCGACGATGCGATCACCTCGTCGCGCGAAGAGCTGGCGTTCGCCATCGCCCAGTTCGGTGACGCCGCCACGGCCGAGTTCACCGCGGTGGTCGATCGGGCGCGCCAGAAGCTCGCCGAGGCGTTCGACCTGCGCCAGAAGCTCGACGACGAGATCGAGGACACGATCCACGATCGACGCGCCTGGCACATCCGCATCGTGCAGATCGCCGACGAGGTCGACGACATCCTCGACGACAACGTCGAAGCCTTCGATGCGCTCCGCCGCCTGGAGCAGAACGCCCCGCAGGAGCTGGAGCGCGTGCGCGCCGAACGTGCCTCCCTCGAGGCGACGCTGCCCGTCGCCGACGCCGCGCTCTCCGCTCTCTCCGCCGCCTACGCCCCGGGCGCGCTCACCACGGTGGCGGAGAACCCTGCCCAGGCTCGGGAGCGCGCATCGCTCGCCGACCGGGCGATCGACGCCGCATCCGACGCCATCGCGGGCGGCCGATCCGGCGAAGCAGCGTTCGCCATCCGCACGGCCGAGCAGGCCGTCGCCCAGGCGCACCAGCTCGCCGCAGCGCTCACGACGCTCCGAGACGACCTCGCCGGGATCGAGGCGCGCGCCCAGGCGCTGGTGGTCGAACTGCAGTCCGACGTTCAGACGGCCGGGCAGCTTCCCGACCAGGACGGGTCCCTCGCGGCTGCGGCCTCCGCCGTGCGCCAGCAGCTCGAGGCGGCGCGCGCCGACCTCGACGGCCCCTCTCGTAACCCGCAGCGCGCCTTCGACGCCCTGTCGGCCGCGAACACGACCATCGATCAGACCATCGCGCGCAGCAAAGAGAACGCCGAGCGCGCACTGCGCACTCGGCAGATGCTCGACCAGACGCTGCTGCAGGCCGACTCCGAGATCCGCACCGCGCGCGAGTTCATCGAGACCCGACGCGGTTCGGTCGGCTCCACGGCGCGCACCCGTCTGTCACAAGCAGAGGCCTCCCGAGCGCAGGCCGAGGCCGCACGCTCGCAGTCCCCCGACGCCGCCCTGACCGACGCTCGGCGTGCGCTCGACCTCGCCCGCCAGGCGATCTCCTCCGCGTCCGCCGATGTGTCGACCTACTCCTCCTCGTCCGGCTGGGACGCCGGCTGGGGTGGCGGCCCGTTCGGCGGCGGACGTTCGAACGACTCCGGACTCGCCGGCGACATCCTCGGCGGCATCATCGGCGGCCTGCTCTCGGGCGGAGGTGGCGGCGGAAGCCGCTCCTCCCGCGGGAGCAGCTGGCGTTCGAGCGGCGGCGGCTTCCGCAGCTCGGGCTTCGGCGGCGGCGGACGATCCGGTGGCGCCCGGCGCCGCTCCGGAGGAGGACGCTTCTGAACTTCACAGACGACTCGGCCAGACTTCGAATGCCCCTCTCTGAAAGGAACCCCGTATGACCAAGCAGTCCATCTTCGGACGTATCTCGACGCTCGTCCGCGCGAACATCAACGCCCTCCTGGATTCTGCGGAGGACCCGCAGAAGATGATCGACCAGCTCGTTCGCGACTACACCAACAACATCGCCGACGCCGAATCGGCCATCGCCGAGACGATCGGCAACCTCCGCCTGCTCGAGCGCGATCACGAGGAAGACGTGCAGGCCGCGACGGAGTGGGGCAACAAGGCTCTCGCCGCGAGCCGCAAGGCCGACGAGATGCGCGGCAGCGGCGACGCCGCGGGTGCGGACAAGTTCGACAGCCTCGCGAAGATCGCCCTGCAGCGCCAGATCAGCGCGGAGCGCGAGGCCAGCGCGGCCGAGCCGCAGATCGCCGCGCAGACCGAGATCGTCGACAAGCTCAAGGGCGGCCTCAACGGCATGAAGGAGAAGCTCGGCGAGCTCAAGACGAAGCGCAGCGAGCTGCTCGCGCGCGCGAAGGTCGCTGAGGCGCAGACCAAGGTGCAGGACGCGATCGGCTCGATCAACGTCCTCGACCCGACGAGCGAGCTGGGGCGCTTCGAAGACAAGGTGCGCCGCCAGGAGGCACTGGCGCAGGGCAAGGCGGAGCTGGCCGCGTCGAGCCTCGACGCGCAGTTCGAGAGCCTCGAGGACCTCGGCGAGCTCACCGAGGTCGAGGCGCGTCTCGCCGAGCTGAAGGCGGGCGGTTCCGCCCCCCGCCCGGCCATCGAAGGTTCCTGATCACCTCACGGCGGATGCCTCGGCCGACTCGAGCCGCGGCATCCGCCGTCCTTCTCCGGAGGTACCCGTGGTGCGTTTCCTCGTCGTCCCGCAGTGGCAGGGCTCGCCCGCCGCTCGGGCCATGCTGCTCGTCGACGGAGCGACCGCGATCGCGGGCGACCTGCCCCGTGCTCACACCTCCGTCCTCGACGTCCCCGTCGAGGCCGGAGAGGCGCTGGGCACCGGCGTGCGCCGCCTGAGCGCATTGCTCCGCACCCGGGATCTGCTGCGCGAGCACATGACCGATGACACGGTGCTGATCGGTGGCGACTGCAGCATCACGGTCGGCGCGCTCGACGCGCTCCCGGGCGGCACCGACGACCTCGCGGTCGTCTGGTGCGACGCGCACGGCGACCTCCACACCCCGGACTCGTCGCCGTCGGGTGCGTTCTCGGGAATGGCGCTGCGTGCAATTCTCGGCGAGGGCGAGCCGCAGGTGGCCCTCTCCCCCGGCATCGCGCCGGAACGCGTCGTCACCGTCGGCGTCCGCGAGGTGGATGAGGCCGAGTCCGCTGCGCTCTCCGCGCTGCGCACGGTGAGCGTCGACGATCTCGCCCGTCCCGACGCTCTCGCCGACGCGGTGCGCGCGACCGGTGCGACCCGAGTGTGGGTGCACATCGACGTCGACGTCCTCGATCCCGCGGAGCTCACGGGCGTCTCTGCGCCGGCACCCTTCGGCGCGACGCCGACGGCGCTGGCCGCCGCCATCCGACGCCTGCGCGAGGAGTTCCCCCTCGCCGGCGCCACGATCGCCGGGTTCGCCCCGCGCTCGCCGGCCGATGCGGTCGACGACCTCGGCTCCCTGCTCCGGCTCGTCGGAGCGGTCGCATGAGCGAGGACTGGCGCGAACGCGCCGACCGCGTTGTGGAGCGCGGACGTCGCTTCGACCGGCGCATCCCGGCTTTCCTCCTGCGGTCGCCGATCAGTCGCCTGGGTTACCTCTGGGGTACCTCGGTCGGGTGGTTCTGGGGGACGCTGTGGAGCACCGGACCGGTCGAGCGTCGCGCAGGGCTGTGGATCTTCCGCGGCATGCCGTCATGGACCTACGCGCGAGGGGGCGTCTGCGTCGGCGGCTGCTTCCTCACCGGCGATAGACGACCCAGCGACGCCGTGCTGAGACATGAGCGCGTGCATCGCGAGCAGTGGCTGCGCTACGGCTTCCTCATGCCCCTGCTGTACTTCTTCGCGGGCCGTGATCCGCTGCGCAACCGCTTCGAGATCGAGGCGGGCCTGCAGGACGGGAACTACGTGCCGCGCAGCCGGTGACGCGTCAGCGGTCGGTGGGCAGCAACCCGACGAAGCGCTCGGGAACGCGGATCGACGCCGCGTCGACGCCGAGGTCACCCGTCAGGTGGTCGACGATGTCGGCGGTGCCGAGGTAGCCGCCGAACAGCGTGATGTGCGTCTCGTACTCGCCGTCGTAGAGCATCTCGTCGGCCCAGGCGCAGGTCGCGCGCGCGACGGCCTCACCGCGAGCGCACGAGCGTCCGCTTCCCGGCGCGCCGCTGCGATCGGCTCGCGCGAGCCAGGTCACGGTCATGCGGCCCGGCACCTGAATGGGACGGATGTCGTCAGCCGTCGGCACCTCGATGAAGACGCGCCCCGAGGCGCACAGCGGCAGGGTCGCGAGGAACATCTCGAGGTCGACGAGCGACGTCTCGTCGGCCGTCACGAGGTGGTGGGAACGACGACGAGCGGCGCGGCGAGCCGCGCGGCTGCTCCGGGTCTCGATCGAGGTCTCCATGGTGCTCTCATCCTAACACCGATGAAGGCATGCCTTACCTACTCTGGGTCACTCCGCGGGCTCGACCAGGGCGCGCTCGAGGGCGTCCAGCTCTTCGTCGGAAAGACCCTGCGCGCGCAGGTAACCGGAGGCGGACCCCCAGCGCTCGTCGACGGTCTCGAGCAACCGGCGCATGACCTCGGCCGGCGACTGCGTCGCGAGAGCGACGGCGTGTACGGCCTCCGGGTGCATCTGCTGCAGGTACCGGGCGATGCGGCGATTGCGCTCGGCGGGCAGCTGTGACTCGGTGAGCGCGTAATCGGCGATCACCGCCTCGCGATCGGCACCGACCGCCGCGAGAGCGAGGGCGACCGTCACACCGGTGCGGTCCTTCCCCACGGTGCAGTGCACGAGCGTGGGCTCACCGGCCGCGATGATGCGCACGGCGTCGGCCAATCGCGGCCCGCTCTCTTCGAGCAGATGGAGGTAGAGGTCGTCGAGGCTCGTGTCGGTCTCGAAGAACGATCGGACCGAGCCGAGGAACAGCGGAAGGTGCGTGGTCTCCGGCCCGTGCACGCCGCTGGGTTCGGCGGCCACCTCCTCGCCGTCTCGGAGGTCGACGATGCGGCGAACGCGATGACGCAGCTCGGCGGCTCCCTGCGCCGTCGCGCCGGACAGCTGCCCGGAGCGCAGCAGGACGCCGGAGCGGATCCGTCCCCCGCGGGCGGGGATGCCACCCACGTCCCGGACGTTGTTCACGCCGGGAACGTCGAGCACGGTCATGCCGAGGCCGAGGTTCGCGGTGGCACCGGGTATCGCCCGGCGATGACGACGCGGTTGAAGGCGTTGATCGAGACGCACGCCCAGCTGAGTGCGGCGTACTCCTTCTCGGTGAACACGCTTCCCACCCGGTCGTAGACCTCGTCCGACACACCTTCCTCCGAGATGAAGGTGAACGCCTCGGCGAGTTCGAGGGCCGCGCACTCGCGATCCGAGAACACTCCACTCTCGCGCCAGGTCGCGATCTGCATGAGCGTGTCGGCATCCATGCCTGCGGCGAGCGCGCGGTCGACGTGGATGCGCGTGCAGTACCCGCAACCGTTGAGCTGCGAGCAGTGGATCATGACGATCTCCTTGAGGCGATCGTCGATGCCGTTCGCCGCGCAGATCTCCCCGACGGTGCGGGAGAACGCATCCAGCGCCTGATACGCCGCGGGCTCGGTCTTGGAGAGGTGGACTCGCTTCTCGCTCATGGAACGATGATATTCCGCGGAAGCCCCGCGCGAGCGAGAGCATCCGAGAGGGAAATGCAGGATGCTTATCGAATTCGACTTTTATGTATCATAAAGCACAGGCACCGGCGCCGTACGGTGGGCGAAATGACCCCACATTTCCTGATCGCATCCGACAGGGCGCAAGATAGAGAGCGTGCCGACCGATCACAGCGAGTTCCGCTACCTCCCCGCACAGGCCGACGCGCGAGGGGTCCCCGTGCCGCCCGTCGAGCGCCTCGCACTCACGCTTCCCGATGGTCGGACGCTGAGCGCCCTCCGCTTCGGTGGCGCCACACCCGAAGTGACGCTTCTCCACGGCGCCGGGCTCAACGCCCATACATGGGACACCACCGTGCTCGCCCTCGACCTTCCGACACTGGTGATCGATCTCGCCGGACACGGGGACTCCTCGTGGCGCTCGGATGCCGACTACACGCCGCGCGTGCTGGCGGCCGATGTCGCGGTGGCGCTCGACGCCTGGGCCGGACTCCCTCAGGTGGTCGTCGGGCAGTCGCTCGGGGGTCTCACCGGCGCCGCTCTGGCGGCGGCACGACCCGACCTGGTCCGCGAGCTGATCGTCGTCGACATCACGCCCGGCGTCGACACCACCGCTGGACCGGCGGTGCTCCGCGAGTTCTACGCGGGCCCCACCGACTTCGCCACGCGGGACGAGCTCGTCGACAAGGCGATGGCCCTCGGCTTCGGCGGCTCCCGCCCGGACACCGAACGTGGCGTCTTCCTCAATACGCGCGTGCGCGACGACGGGCGCGTCGAGTGGAAGCACCACTTCGCGCACCTCGCCGCGCAGGCCCTCTCGGCGCACGACCCCGGCAGCTCGACCGCCCCCTCCGTATTGCACGAGACGGGGTGGGACGATCTCGCCGCCGTCCGAGCGCCGATCACCCTCGTCCGCGCGTCGCGGGGTTTCGTCACCGCGGAGGACGCCGCCGTGTTCGCAGAGCGCGTCCCCGCTGCGCGGGTCGTGGAGATCGACGCCTCGCACAACGTGCAGGAGACGGCGCCGGACGACCTCGCCCGCCTCATCGGTGAGGCCGCCCTGACCCCGCCGTCCCACCGCGGAATGTGACGCTCCGTTCCATTTCCCGGCCCCTCCCCTTCCCCCGTCTCTAGGCTCGATCCACCGGCACACAGCATCTGCCGCACCGAGAGGAATCCCATGTCCCGACGACTTCGTCGCCCCGCGCTCGTCTCCGCCCTGGCGGCCGCCGCGCTCATCCTGAGCGCCTGCAGCGGCTCCACGGAGCCCGCAGCGACCCCCACGGGCTCCCCCGACCCCGACGCGACGCTGCGCGTCGGTCTCGTGCTCGAGCCGACCAACCTCGACATCCGCCGCACGAGCGGTGCCGCACTCGAGCAGATCCTCATCGACAACATCTACGAGGGCCTCGTCACGCGCACGCAGGACAACGAGATCGTCGAGCGACTCGCGTCGGACTACACCGTCTCCGACGACGGTCTGACGTATTCCTTCACGCTGCAGCAGGGCATCGTCTTCCACGACGGCTCTCCCCTCACGTCGGCCGATGTCGTCGCGTCGTACGAGGCCGTGCGCACCGACGCCACCCTGCAGGGCAACGCGGAATTCGGCGCGGTGTCCGCGATCACCGCGCCCGATCCCTCCACGGTCGAGATCGTGCTGTCGCAGCCCGATCAGAACTTCCTCTTCGCCCTCACCGGACCGGCCGGTCTGGTCTTCAAGGCCGGTGACACGACCGACCTCAAGACCGCCGAGAACGGCACGGGTCCGTTCACCCTGACCCGCTGGAACAAGGGCAGCACGATCACCTTCGCTCGCAACGACGCCTACTGGGGCGAACCGGTCGGTGTCGCCGAGGTCGAGTTCCAGTACATCCCCGACTTCACCGCTGGAGTCAACGCGGCGCTCGCCGGCGACCTCGACGTGCTGACCGCCGTCGACCCGAACCTCGCCCCGCAGCTCGAGGACTCCGGCGACTTCACGCTGACGACCGGCCGCACCACCGACAAGGCCACGCTCGCGTTCAACAACGCGAAGGCCCCGCTCGACGACGTGCGCGTGCGCGAGGCGCTGCGACTCGCCATCGATCACGAGGCTCTCATCGAGGCCGTCGGTGCCGGGACCGAGCTGTACGGGCCGATCCCGGAGCTCGACCCGGGCTACGAGGACCTCTCGGATGTCGTGTCGTACGACCCCGAGCGCGCCAAGGAACTGCTGGCCGAGGCCGGGCAGGAGGACCTCGAGCTCACCCTCACGATCCCGTCGTTCTACGGCACCACGGTGCCGAAGGTCTTGATCTCCGACTTCGCCGAGGTCGGCGTCACGCTCGACGTCGACGCGGTCGAATTCCCGGCCTGGCTCGAGGACGTGTACACCAACCACGACTACGACCTCAGCTTCGTCCTGCACGTCGAGCCCCGTGACTTCGGGAACTTCGCCAATCCCGACTACTACTTCGGGTACGACAACGCCGAGGTGCAGGAGCTCTACACTCAGGCCGAGGCCGAGGTCGATCCGACGAAGTCGGCCGAGCTGCTCGCTCAGGCCGCGCGCATCGTCTCGGAGGACCACGCCGCCGACTGGCTGTACAACGGGGAGACCCTCACCGCCGTGAGCCCCCTCGTCACCGGCTTCCCGCAGGACTCGATCAACTCGCGCATCGATCTCGCGGGCGTCTCCGTCCTCGACGCCGGTTGAACGCCCCGTCGACATGCTCCGCTATGCGCTCGCCCGAGGGGCCCTGCTCATCGCAGGGCTCCTCGTGGCGCGCGCGCTCATCTTCCTGACGCTGCGGGTCCTGTCTGGTTTACACATCTCCGCGCCCACGAG
>JASCNZ010000059.1 GCA_029959905.1 Microbacteriaceae bacterium PS02344 | reverse complement strand
GGGTTTCCCCCCCCCGTGGGGGGGCGCCCCCCCCGCGCCCCCCCGCCCGGGGCGCCGCCCCCCCCCCCCCCCCCTTCGAGAGAACCGTCAGTTCGAGGTGAAGCCGACGAGCAGACCGCCCGTGACCTTCACCGCGAAGTTGTAGATGCCGGCGACGACCGCGCCGAGCACCGTGAACACGATGAGGTTGAGAATCGCGACCACCGCGGCGAATGCCATCACCTGGGGCAGGCCGGCGATCTCGCTCAGCACGATCTCGTTGTTGCTGAAGCTGCGGAGGAACTCCTCGGCCTTGAGCATCACACCGGTCGCGTCGAGTACGAGGTAGATCAGGAAGAACGAGACCATCGTCACGATCGCGAGCGCCACGGCGCCGAGGAACGACAGCTTGATCGCAGACCAGAAGTCGACGTAGACCAGGCGCAGGCGCACCTGCTTGCCGCTGGTCTTACGGGTGGATTTCTTCGCGAGCTTGTCGGCTACCGTGCTCATGCGTCCGTGCTCTCCTCGGGGGTGTTCGTCGTCTCGGTGACGTCGGAAGCGGCATCCGCCTCCTCCGACTCTTCATCGGACAGGCCGCGCTCACTGTTACGGGCGATCGCGAGGATCCGGTCGGCTTCCGTCGTCCGGGCGAACACCACTCCCATGGTGTCTCGGCCCTTGGCGGGCACCTCGGCCACGGCAGAGCGTACCACCTTGCCGCTGGAGAGAACCACCAAGACCTCGTCGTCCTCGGCGACTATCAGACCACCCGCGAGAGTGCCCCGATCGTCGTTCAGCTTGGCCACCTTGATGCCGTATCCGCCGCGTCCCTGGACCCGGTATTCCTGCACCGCGGTGCGCTTCGCATACCCGCCGTCGGTGACCACGAACACGAAGCAGTCGGGGTCGGCGACCGAGGCCGAGAGCAGGCTGTCGCCCTCGCGGAACTTCATGCCCTTCACGCCGGCGGTCGCGCGGCCCATGGGGCGCAGCGCCTCGTCGGTCGCCTGGAAGCGCACCGACATGCCCTTGCGGCTGATGAGCAGGATGTCGTCGGATGCGTCGACGAGCAGCGCCCCGACGAGCGCGTCGTCGTCGTTCAGACGGATCGCGATGACGCCGCCCTGACGGTTCGTGTCGTACGCCTCGAGCCGCGTCTTCTTGACGAGACCGTCGCGGGTGGCCAGGACGAGGTAGTCGGCCACACCGTAGTCGCGGATGTCGAGCACCTGCGCGATGCTCTCGTCCGGCTGCATCGCGAGGAGGTTGGCGACGTGCGTGCCCTTGGCATCGCGACCGGCCTCCGGCACCTCGTAGGTCTTCGCGCGGTAGACGCGGCCCTTGTCGGTGAAGAAGAGCAGCCAGTGGTGCGTCGTCGTGACGAAGAAGTGCTCGACGATGTCATCCGCCCGCAGCTGCGCTCCCTTGACACCCTTGCCGCCGCGGTGCTGCGAGCGGTAGTTGTCGCTGCGCGTGCGCTTGATGTACCCCTCGCGCGTGACGGTGACGACCATCTCCTCTTCGGCGATGAGGTCTTCCATCGACACGTCGCCGTCGAAGCCGTGCAGGATGTGCGTGCGGCGCTCGTCGCCGAACCGGTCGACGATCGCCGTCAGCTCCTCGCGGATGATCGTGCGCTGACGCTTCTCGTCGGCGATGATCTCGAGGTAGTCCGCGATCTGGGCCTCCAGCTCGGTCGCCTCGTCGACGATCTTCTGACGCTCCAGAGCAGCGAGGCGACGCAGCTGCATCTGCAGGATCGCGTCGGCCTGGATCTCGTCGATCTCGAGCAGCTGCTTCAGCCCGGTGCGCGCGTCGTCGACCGTGGGGGAGCGGCGGATGAGCGCGATGACCTCGTCGAGCGCGTCGAGCGCCTTGAGGTAGCCGCGCAGGATGTGCATCCGCTCCTCGGCCTTGCGCAGACGGAACTGCGTGCGGCGCACGATGACGTCGATCTGGTGCGTGATCCAGTTCGTGATGAAGCCGTCGATCGCGAGGGTGCGCGGCACGCCGTCGACGATCGCGAGCATGTTCGCGCCGAAGTTCTCCTGCAGCTGCGTGTGCTTGTACAGGTTGTTGAGCACGACCTTCGCGACCGCGTCGCGCTTGAGCACGACCACGAGACGCTGACCGGTGCGGTCGGACGACTCGTCGCGGATGTCGGCGATGCCGGTGATCTTGCCGTCACGGGCGAGATCGCCGATCTTCACAGCGACGTTGTCGGGGTTCACCTGGTACGGCAGCTCGGTGATGACGAGGCAGGTGCGGCCCTGGATCTCCTCGACGTTCACGACCGCGCGCATCGTGATCGAGCCGCGGCCGGTGCGGTACGCCTCGTGGATGCCCTTGGTGCCGAGGATCTGCGCGCCGGTCGGGAAGTCCGGACCGGGGATGCGCTGGATGAGCCCGTCGAGCAGCTCCTCGCGGGTGACCTCGGGGTTGTCGAGGGCCCAGAGCGCCGCCTCCGACACCTCGCGCAGGTTGTGCGGGGGGATGTTCGTGGCCATGCCGACCGCGATGCCGACGGAGCCGTTGACGAGCAGGTTCGGGAACCGGGCCGGGAGGACCGTGGGCTCCTGCGTCTGACCGTCGTAGTTGTCGGTGAAGTCGACGGTCTCCTCTTCGATGTCGCGCACCATCTCGAGCGCGAGGGGAGCCATCTTGGTCTCGGTGTATCGCGGCGCCGCGGCGCCCATGTTGCCCGGCGACCCGAAGTTGCCCTGGCCGAGGGCCAGCGGGTACCGCAGAGACCACGGCTGCACGAGACGGACGAGGGCGTCGTAGATCGCCGAGTCGCCGTGCGGGTGGTACTGACCCATGACCTCGCCGACGACGCGGGCGCACTTCGAGAACGACTTGTCGGGGCGGAAGCCGCCGTCGTACATGCCGTAGATCACCCGACGGTGCACGGGCTTGAGCCCGTCGCGCACGTCGGGCAGCGCGCGTCCGACGATGACCGCCATCGCGTAGTCGAGATAGCTGCGCTGCATCTCCGACTGCAGGTCGACCTGGTCGATCCGGCCGTGATCGTGCTCGGGGACGGGGCGTTCTTCGTCAGTCATGTGTCATTTCCTGGGTTGCTGAGCGTGTCGAAGCATCCGGGACCCCGCGGCGGTGCCGGGGGACCCACGGCATGGCTAGATGTCGAGGAACCGGACGTCCTTGGCGTTGCGCTGGATGAACGTGCGTCGCGACTCGACGTCCTCGCCCATCAGCACGCTGAAGATCTCGTCGGCGGCCGCAGCATCCTCGATGGTCACCTGACGCAGCGTGCGCGTCGAGTGGTCCATCGTGGTCTCCCACAGCTCCTTGGCGTTCATCTCGCCCAGGCCCTTGTAGCGCTGGATGCCGGCGTCCTTCGGGATGCGCTTGCCGTTGTCGAGTCCGTACTTCAGCAGCGCGTCGCGCTCGTCGTCGCTGAACACGTACTCGTGCGGCGAGTTCGACCACTTCAGGCGGTAGAGCGGAGGCATCGCGAGGTACACGAAGCCGGCCTCGATGAGCCCGCGCATGTAGCGGAACAGCAGCGTGAGCAGCAGCGTCGTGATGTGCTGGCCGTCGACGTCGGCATCCGCCATCAGCACGATCTTGTGGTAGCGGGCCTTCTCGATATCGAAGTCCTCGCCGATGCCCGTGCCGAAGGCCTGGATCATCGCCTGGACCTCTTTGTTGCCGAGGGCCTTGTCGAGACGGGCGCGCTCGACGTTGAGGATCTTGCCGCGGAGCGCCAGAATCGCCTGCGTGTGCGGGTCGCGCCCCTGCACGGCCGAGCCACCGGCCGAGTCACCCTCGACGAGGAAGATCTCGCTGATCGACGGGTCCTTGCTGGTGCAGTCCTTGAGCTTGTCGGGCATCGCCGCCGACTCGAAGACGCTCTTGCGACGGGCCGTCTCGCGCGCCTTGCGTGCCGCCATGCGGGCGGTCGCCGCGTCGATGGCCTTGCGGATGACGTTCTTCGCCTGGGCGGGGTTGCGCTCGAACCAGTCGCCGAGCTGGTCGCCGACGACCTTCTGCACGAACGCCTTCGCCTCGGTGTTGCCGAGCTTGGTCTTCGTCTGGCCCTCGAACTGCGGCTCGCCGAGCTTGATCGAGATGACCGCGGTCAGACCCTCGCGCACGTCGTCGCCCGAGAGGTTGTCGTCCTTCTCCTTGAGCAGGTTGTTCGCGCGGGCGTACCGGTTGACGAGCGTGGTCAGCGCAGCGCGGAAGCCCTCCTCGTGCGTGCCGCCCTCGTGCGTGTTGATCGTGTTCGCGTAGGTGAAGACGTTCTCCGTGTACGAGGTGGTCCACTGCATCGCGACCTCGAGCGAGATCTTGCGAGCCGTGTCCTCCGACTCGAACGCGATGATCTCCTCGGTGACGACCTCGGCGTGGCGCACCTTGTTGAGGTACTCGACGTAGTCGACGAGACCCCGCTCGTAGAAGAAGACGTCGTGGGGCTGCTTCGCGATCGCCTGCCCCTCCTCTTCGATCTCGTACACCGAGGACTCGCGCTCGTCGCGCAGCTCGATGCGCAGACCCTTGTTGAGGAAGGCCATCTGCTGGAAGCGGGTGCGCAGCGTGTCGTAGTCGTACTCGGTGGTCTCGGTGAAGATCTCGCCGTCGGCCCAGAACGTGATGCTCGTTCCGGTCTCGTCGGTGGTCTCGCCCTTCTCGAGCGCCTGCTGCGGCTTGCCGCCGTCGGCGAAGCTGTGACGCCAGACGTGGCCCTTCTGCTTGACCTCGACCTCGAATCGGGTCGACAGCGCGTTCACGACCGACGAGCCGACGCCATGCAGACCACCGGAGACGGCGTACGCACCGCCGCCGAACTTGCCGCCCGCATGCAGGATCGTCAGCACGACCTCGACGGTCGACTTGGTCGGGTCGGAGGAGTGCGGGTCGACGGGGATGCCGCGGCCGTTGTCGACGACGCGCACGCCGCCGTCTTCGAGCAGCGTGACGAGGATGCTGTCGGCGTAGCCGGCCAGCGCCTCATCAACGGAGTTGTCGACGATCTCGTAGACGAGGTGGTGCAGACCGCGGGGACCCGTCGATCCGATGTACATGCCGGGCCGCTTGCGCACGGCCTCGAGGCCTTCGAGGATCTGGATCGAGTCGGCGCCGTACTCGGGGAGGTCCGGGGGTGTCGATGTGTTTCCGGTCGCAGAGCCCGTCGAAGGGTCGGGGCTTCCCCCGGTCGTCGATTCGGACTCGTCAGCGGGGGATTCAGGTGTCATCAGAAGACATTCTCCACATCGATAGTTCGAACTCCCAGTCTAGCCGGGTTTCGAGTGGAAATATCGCTCAACGGCCGCGTGTGGCCCTCTGAGGCGTCCGACCCCCTCGGATGGTGCCCTACCCGTAGGTATCGCGCGGACCCCGCCCTGGGACGACTCTGGGACCCCATTTCCAGGAGGGGACGTCCGGTCCGATGAACCGCAGGTTCTCGACCCCGGCGTCGGGATATCGTCGACCGATCTCGGTCAGGATGGTGCCGCGCATGTACTGCAGGTTCTTCGCCCAGGCCGTCGAGTCGCACTTGACCGTGAGCAGCCCGCGCTCCAGCGACACCGGTTCGGAGTGCTGGGCAGTGTCGGCGCCGGCGAGGTCGGCCCACTGACGCACCAGGTCCTCGCGGGCGAGAGCGACCTGCCAGCCGGAGTCGCGGCTGAGCTTGTCGAGCACGTCGCCGAGAGCTCCGGGGTCGCGACCCGGCGCGAACGGCACGTTCTCGTCGTCGACGGTGAGGCGCTTCTTGCGGCGCCAGTTCTTGCTGCTCGGCTTCAGCCCGCGCAGGCGCAGGTAGGTCGCCACCGTCTCGGGGGGCGCGGGCACGGCCGAGTCGGACGGCGCCGACGTCGATGCGTCGGGAGCGGTGGATGCCCGGGGCGAAACGGGTCCCGGACGGAGTGTGTCGTTCACGCCGCACCTCCCTCGCGCTCGTCGCTGATGGTGCCGGCGGTGATGCGAACCACGTGCGCGTGCAGCACCTCGGGGATGTCCTCCTCGACCGCCGCCGTCACGACCACCTGTTCGTACCCGGCGGTCAACGCCGCGAGGCGCTGCCGACGGTCGGCGTCAAGCTCGGCGAACACGTCGTCGAGGATCAGCACGGGGTCGCCGGCGGGCGATTCGCTGCGCAGCAGCTCGGCCGATGCCAGGCGCAGAGCGAGCGCGACCGACCACGACTCGCCGTGCGATGCGTATCCCTTCACCGGAAGGCCCCGCACCCGCAGCACGAGGTCGTCGCGGTGCGGACCCGTGAGCGTGAGGCCGCGGTCGAGCTCGCTGGCGCGCTTCGACGCGAGCGACGAGCGGAACATCTCGGAGACGGATGCCGGAGCCGGCGCATCCGTCTCGGCGTCGCCGGCCGATTCGTCGCCGTCTTCGGGGTCGCCGCCGCGGATCGACAGCGCCCACTCCAGCTCGGGACGGTGGTCGGCACCCGCGATGGCGGCGTACGCGTCGGCCACGGGCTGCTGAAGATCGGCGGCCAGACGCTGACGGGCGACGATGATCTCGGTGCCGAGGGCCACGAGCTTGTCGTCCCACACGTCGAGCGTGCTGAGCGCCTCACCGCGGATGCCCCGGGCACGAGCCGACTTGAGCAGGGCGTTGCGCTGCTTGAGCACGCGGTCGTAGTCGGCGAGGACGGCGGCGAGACGCGGAGTGCGCTGGATGAGGAGCTGGTCGACGAACCGGCGTCGCGCCGACGGGTCGCCGCGCACGATCTGCAGGTCTTCGGGGGCGAAGAGCACCACGTGGGCGTAGCGGGGGAGTTCGTTCGTCTTCGACGGCGAGCCGTTGATGCGCGCCTTGTTCGAGCCCTGCCTGTTGAGCTGCACCTCGGCGAGCACCTTGCGCTCGCCGTGCGAGAGGCGAGCCCGGATGATCGCGAACTCCTGCCCGTCGCGCACCATCGGAGCATCGGCCGAGACGCGGTGCGAGCCCAGGGTGGCGAGGAAGACGACGGCCTCGGCCAGGTTGGTCTTGCCCTGACCGTTGCGACCGACGAGCACGTTCGGCCCGCGGTGCAGAGCGAGTTCGGCGGTCGCGTAATTGCGGAAGTCCACCAGGCTCAAGTGCTCCACGATCACGCGTTCACACTACCTTCGGGGTCGGACAGTGCTCGCTCCGGCCCGATCGGGATCAGCGGAGGAGCAGGTTGGGCTGGAGCAGGTACTTGAACGAGTCGAGACCGGCCTGGTCGACCGAGGTCTGGCTCGTGATGAGCACCGGGCTCAGCTTGTTGGCGTTGTCGCTGGACGTGAACGTCACGCGCACGAACTCGCTCTTCACGGCGCCGAGCGCCTCGATGAGGTACTGCGGGTTGAGGCCGAGCACCACCTCGTCGCCACCGGTGAGGATCGCGTCGACCGACTCGGAGGCACGCGCGTGCTCGCTGCCCGAGGCATCCATCGTCACGCCGTCGGTCGAGAAGGTGAACCGCAGCGGAGCGGCACGATCGAGGACGAGGGCGACACGACGAACGGCTTCCACCAGATCGGCGGTGTTCACGACCGCGTAGTGGTCGGTCTGCTCGGGGAAGAGTCGGCGCACGGGCGGGAAGTTGCCCTTGATGAGCAACGACGTGACGGTCTTGTTGCCGGCGGTGAAGGCGATGATCTCGCGGTCGCCGGCACCCGAGAACGCGATCTGGATCGTGCCGGCGTGACCGAAGGTCTTGCCGACCTCGAGCAGGGTGCGTGCGGGAACCAGAGCGGTCTGCTCACCCGCGGCCTCGCCGTCCCACGGCACGTCGCGCAGCGACACCCGGTAGCGGTCGGTCGCCACGAGGCTGAGGTTGTGTCCGGAGACCTCGAGCTGCACACCGGTGAGGACGGGGGTCACATCGTCGCGCGATGCGGCGAAGCCGACCTGCGCGATGGCGGTGCCGAACTCGTCGGCGGGAACGACGCCCGAGGGGCCGGACACCTCGGGGATCGACGGGTATTCCTCGACCGGCATGGCCGCGAGGGTGAAGCGTGCGGATCCGCAGGTGACGGTGATCCCGCCGTCTTCCTCGACGGCGATGTCGATCGGGGCGTTCGGCAGGCGGCTCGCGATGTCCGACAGAAGCCGGCCGTGCACGAGGATCGTGCCGGGGTCGTCGACCGTTGCCTCGATGGTCGTACGTGCGGAGGCCTCGTAGTCGAATGCCGAGAGGGTGAGCCCCGATCCGTCGGCCTCGATCAGCACACCGGCCAGGATCGGCTGCGGGTTGCGCTGCGGCAGGAGCTTGACGACGAACGAGACGGCCTCGCTGAAGACGTCGCGATTGACCTGAAACCTCACGGGTGCTCCCTTGTCGTCGATCTGAGACGGGTGTCGTCGGTGGGCTGCAGGGCGTGGCCGACTGCAGGGCTTCCCATGCTAGCCCCACGATCAACCCGATCCCTACGACGAGGTTTCCTGTCATGCCCCGGCGTTCTCCCCACCCGTCTGGTGATCGGATCGCGCCTTAACCGGATTAACTTCTTAACGGTGTTAACAGCTGTGGATACTGTGGATAAGTCGGTGGATAGCAGTCGGCCGTAGGGAACTACACGTTTGTCAGTTGTGGAATTCCTGAGGAATCCGGGGGTGGAGAGCATCCGACGCCCGATTCGTTGTCCCGAAGTTATCCACAGGAATCGGTGATCGGCCCACATCCGTCCCGATGCGGAACCCGATAATCCACAAGTTATCCACATGTGCATAGAGGCATCTTCTTCGGCCGATCGACGCAGGCGTCCGGCGCGTCGCGTCGTCGAGGGAACGAGAAAGGGCACGGATCCGCGATCGGATGCCGTGCCCGCAGGTCGAGCGCCGCTGTCAGCGGCGTCCGAGCTGAGTGGTGATCTCGGTGACCTGGTTGTAGATCGAGCGGCGCTCCTTCATGAGGTCGCTGATCTTCTTATAGGCGTACATGACGGTGGTGTGGTCGCGGTTGCCGAACAGCTGCCCGATCTTCGGCAGGGAGAGGCTCGTGCGCTCGCGGCACAGATACATCGCGATCTGACGCGCGGTGGCGATCTGCTGCGACCGGCTCGACCCGTACAGGTCGTCGACGGTGAGCTTGAAGTACTGCGCGGTCGCCGTGATGATGTCGGTCGGCGAGATGATGTTGTCTTCGGCCGTGTCGACGATGTCGCGCAGCACGGTCTGCGCCAACGAGATGTCGAGCGCCGAGCGGTTCAGGCTCGCGAACGCCGAGACGCGGATGAGGGCGCCCTCGAGTTCGCGGATGTTCGACGACACGACCGTGGCGATGTACTCGAGCACTTCGTCGGGGATGTGGAGCGCTTCGCTCTGCGCCTTCTTGCGGAGGATGGCGATACGCGTCTCGAGGTCGGGGGCCTGCACGTCGGTGATGAGGCCCCACTCGAACCGGCTGCGCATGCGGTCCTCGAAACCGGTCAGGTGCTTCGGCGCGACGTCGCTGGTGATGACCACCTGCTTGTTGTGATCGTGCAGCGTGTTGAAGGTGTGGAAGAAGGCCTCCTGCGTCTCGGCGCGACCCTGCAGGAACTGGATGTCGTCGATGAGCAGGATGTCGACCTCGCGGTACCGGGCCTGGAATGCGGCGCCGCGGTTGTTCGCGATCGAGTTGATGAAGTCGTTCGTGAACTCCTCGCTCGACACGTACCGCACCTTCACCCCGGCGTAGAGCGACTGGGCGTAGTCGCCGATCGCATGCAGGAGATGCGTCTTGCCGAGCCCGGAGTCGCCGTAGATGAAGAGCGGGTTGTAGGCCTTGGCCGGCGCCTCGGCGACCGCGACGGCGGCGGCGTGGGCGAATCGGTTGGACTGCCCGATGACGAAGTTGTCGAAGGTGTACTTCGGGTTGAGGCGCGACTCGTGCCGCAGCGGCGTCGGCTGCTCCATCGGCGACTCGATGCGCACCGCGCTCTCCTGCCGACCGAAGTCGGAGACCGCGATCGGTGCGGTCGGCTGCTCGGCGAGCTCGGGGTTCACGACCACGCGGAACGAGGTGACCTCTTCGCCGACGTGGGCGAGCGCCTCCATGATCGGCAGGCGCAGCCGCTTGTTGATCTGTGCGGCGGTGAGGTCGTTGGGCACCTCGAGGTAGAGGGTCGCCGACATCACCCCGGCCGGCACGGCCAGGCTGAGGAAGCCCTGCAGCTGCGGGGTCACCCGGTCGTCGTCGACGAGCAGCTCCTGCACCGTGGTCCAGATCGGGACGTCGGGCTGGGCAGGTGAGGACATGACGCTCCGGAGGCTGTGATCGGGCGAGGCGGCGCGGGTTCCGTCCTCCGCCTGTGGATAACTACGGATGCCCACGCTAGTCACCGAGGCTGGGAACGGCAACCTGCCGCGGGATATCAACGCGCGTGTTGTGTACGGGGTGGGGACGGAGGTTGTGGATAATGGCTGTGCGGTACGCACCGGATGACAAGGGTCGCAGCGCGTAGATTTGCTCTGCGCGCCGCAGCGACGTACCCTTAGTCGGTTGACTTATGCCTTTTTCGGCAGTTCCCTACAGATGTCTCCGGTCGCAGTGAATCCGGTGACAACACCCCCGGAGTGATTCCATGAGCAAGCGCACCTTCCAGCCCAACAACCGTCGTCGCGCCAAGAAGCACGGCTTCCGCGCCCGCATGCGCACCCGCGCCGGCCGCGCCATCCTGTCGGCACGCCGTGCGAAGGGCCGCACCGAGCTCTCCGCGTAACCCGCTGTGCTCGCCCGTCCGTACCGTCTGACCCGCGGCAGCGACTACCGCATGGTGGTTCGTCGCGGATCGCGGTGTGGCGGAGCAAAGGTGATCACCTCGGTGATGACCACGGATGAGCGTCGCGTTCCGCGGTTCGGTTTCATCATCAGCAAGCAGGTGGGTGGCGCTGTCGTGCGCAACACGGTCCGTCGTCGCCTCAAGGCCGTCTGCGCCGAGGCGCTCGACCGCGTACCCGAGGGCACGGATGTCGTCATCCGTGCCCTTCCTGCATCCGCTTCGGCGACGTACGACGAGTTGAGGTCGGATGTGCACCGCTGCTTGCGGCGTCTGACCTCGGCGGATGCATCATGACCGCTCTTCCGGCATCGTCGATCGGATCGGCTCGGATGCACGCGCGAGACGTCGTGCGGAGCATCCAGCTCGTCCCGCGCAATCTGGTGCTCGGCTTCCTCACGGCGTACCGCAAGGTGATCTCGCCCATGTATGGCGATGTCTGCGCGTACTACCCCTCGTGTTCGGCTTACGCTGTAGGGGCGGTGCAGCAGCACGGCGCCGTGCGGGGAGCATTGCTCTCGGCCTGGCGCATCCTCCGCTGCAATCCCTGGTCCCGCGGGGGCGTCGACGACGTGAAACCGCACGCACACTTCCGTTACGACCTGACCGCCCGTGGTTTCGTCGTTCCCGCTCGAAAGGACTGACCGGTGGGTCTCGACCTTCTGCTCGCCAGCGCCACACCGTCGCCGGCCCCCTCCTCCGGAGGTTTCGACCTGATCGGTACTATCCTCTGGCCGCTGAAGTGGCTGGTGGAGCTGGTCCTCGTGGCTTGGCACTGGCTGCTGACCGCGGTCGGAATGGCCGCCGATTCGGGTCTCACCTGGGTGCTCTCGATCGTCGGGCTCGTGGTCGTGGTGCGCGCCGCGCTGATCCCGCTGTTCGTGAAGCAGATCAAGAGCCAGCGCAAGATGATGGAGATAGCTCCGGAACTGCGCAAGGTGCAGGAGAAGTACAAGGGCAAGCGCGACCAGCTCAGCCGCGAGGCCATGAGTCGCGAGACCATGGCGCTGTACAAGAAGCACGGCACGACGCCGATGTCGAGCTGCCTCCCGCTTCTCGTGCAGATGCCGATCTTCTTCTCGCTGTTCAGCGTGCTGAGCGACGTCACGAAGCACCACGCCCAGGGCGTCGGCGGCGTGGGTCTGCTCAACCAGGAGCTCACGGAGCAGTTCTACGACGCCAAGCTCTTCGGCGTCGCGTCGCTGCACGAGACGCTCGGCAACGCGGTGGATGCCGGCAACACCACGGCCATCGTCATCCTGGTCACGCTCGTTGTACTGATGATCGCGTCGCAGTTCTTCACGCAGTTGCAGATCATCTCGAAGAACCTGTCGCCCGAGGCCAAGACGGGCCAGGCGTACCAGATGCAGAAGATCATGCTCTACGTGCTGCCGCTGGGCTTCATCTTCTCGGGTGTGTTCTTCCCGCTCGGTGTGGTCATGTACTGGTTCGTCTCGAACCTGTGGACCATGGGGCAGCAGTTCCTCGTCATCCGCGAGATGCCGACCCCGGGTTCTGAGGCGGCGAAGGCGCGCGAAGAGCGATTGGCTCGCAAGGGCAAGGCGATCGACTCGTCGGGCAAGGTCGTGCCGATGGCGGCCTACGAGGCCGAGCAGCAGCGTCTGCTCGAAGCGGCCGAGAAAGCCAAGGCCGAGGCCCCCAAGCGTCAGCAGCCGGTCGGCAAGAAGCGTGCGAAGAAGAAGGGGAGCGCATGATGAGCGACAGCATCACCGAGCGCGTCGAGCCCACCGTGGCCGAGCTCGAGAACGAGGGCGATATCGCCGCGGACTACCTCGAGGAGCTCCTCGACATCGCCGACATCGACGGCGATTTGAACCTCGACGTGCGGCAGGGCCGCGCGTACGTGTCGGTCGAGGCCGACAGTGGCTCGCTGAGCCTGCTCTCGGCTCCCGACACGGTGCAGGCCCTGCAGGAACTGACGCGTCTGGCCGTGCAGAACAAGACGGGCGCGTTCTCGCGTCTCATCCTCGACATCGGCGGATCGCGCGACGCGCGTCGCCGGCAGCTCGAGACACTGGTCGACGCGGCCGCGGAGAAGCTCGACGAGGGCGCATCCCAGGCATCCCTGCCGGCGATGTCGAGCTACGAGCGCAAGCTCGTGCACGATGTCGCGGCCGAGCGGGGACTGGTGTCGGAGTCGTACGGTGAGGGCGCCGACCGCCACACCGTGCTGCGCCGTCGCTGAACTCGGAGGTCGGGACGACGATGGGCGCTGAGCTCGAGGTCGAGCCGCGTGCAGCGGTCGACATCTTCGGTGATCGGATCGATCTCGCGCGTACGTTCACCGCGGCGCTCGCCCGCGAGGGGGAGGAGCGCGGTCTGATCGGGCCGCTCGAACTTCCTCGTCTGTGGACACGCCATGTGCTGAACAGCGCGATCGCCGCACCTCTCGTGCATGGGCACGTTGCCGACATCGGTTCGGGCGCCGGTCTGCCGGGTCTGGTGCTTGCGATCGCACGACCGGACGTGCAGTTCACATTGGTCGAACCGATGGAACGTCGTGTGGCGTGGCTCACGGAGCAGCGGGATGCGCTGGGTCTGAGTAACGTCGAGATCCTGCGGGCGCGATCGGAAGATGTGCGGCGACCCTGTGCGTTCGACGTCGTGACCGCCCGCGCGGTGAGCGCGCTGCGCACCTTGCTGCCGCTCACGGCGCCCCTGGTGCGCGACGGGGGAGAACTCACCCTCTTCAAGGGGATGAACGCCGACAAGGAGATCGAGGCGGCGCAGAAGCAGATCAAGAAGTACCGGCTGTCGGACGTGCGCGTCGAGGTGCTGGGCGAAGGTGTGCTGGGCGAGACGACTCGAGTCGTGCGTGCACGCGTGCGCGCTGTCTGACCTGCGGCGGGCCCTCTCGCAATGAATCTGCCTGTGAACTGGGCTTTTCGTGCAGCTGTTCCATCCGACGCTGAATGGATGGCAGAGCTTCGCGCGGAGGTCATGCGCCCGGACCTGGAGCGTCTGGGCGTTTTCGATTCGCAGCGAGTGCGGCAGCGGTTCCTCGATGCGTACGAGCCCGCCGATACGCAAGTGATCACGGTCGATGGTCGCGATTGCGGTCTGGTGGCGCTGCGTGCGGCGGCGGACGGCTGGTGGCTCGAGCACTTCTACCTTTCTTCGGCGCTGCACGGACGCGGCGTAGGGCACGCGGTGCTCGAGGCGTTGCTCGTACCGCGGGATGAGCGTCCCTATCGACTGAACGTTCTGCAGGGCAGCCCCGCCCGCCGACTCTACGAGCGGTTCGGGTTCTCGCCGTATCAAGAAGACGAGGTCGATGTCTTCATGATTCGACGGGTGCGGGCCGACTGATCGCGGACAGTGCATCGAGGGGGAAAGCCTCCTCCGGGGGTAGGTGCGGTGCGCGTTCGGCGCGTGTTCGACATCCGCGGCCTTGACGTTTCACGTGAAACGCGGGTGGGCGAGATCCGAGGGTTTCGTGATGGGGTGCTGGCCACGGGGTTTCGGGCTGAGTCATTCAGAAGCCTGTGATGGGGTGCTGGTCGCGGGTGCGGAATGCGGGATGTTCTGTATGGGGTGTGGGGTGCGGGGTCCTGCAGGCCCGCAGTAGGGGATGTCGTGGCGAGAGACGTGGCGCGTATCTGCGAGGCGGGAGGCGCGGATTGTGGGATGGGCCGGCGCGAAGTGCGTGCGCCCCTGCTGCTACGGCGGCTTTGGGCGGCGAGTGACGCCTGAATGGCGGGAGACCACGTGAGGCACACGTGACTCGATCTTTCGATCGATTGCGCACGGACTGGTGGGGACATCCCCCGTGCGTACGGTGTGGAGAGAGGATCGCCCACTGCGCGAGCAAGAGGCGATGAGGGTGCAGGGCGGGTATTCGGCGGGGGTACGTTGCGGAGCGACGGACGCGCACCAGGGTTGCCATCGCCGGAACTTGGAGCGTGGCTCGGGCGGCAGCGCGGGGCGGCGGAGGCTGCGGTTCGTAGCGGGCAGGGGGTCGCAATCTTCCATCGCGGCGGGCTCGACGGTTCGTCCGCAGTGGCGGTGGGGTCGGCGGATGTTTCACGTGAAACAGGCGACACACCCGCTGCTCGTCCCTCACGGATGAGGATCTGGGACCCACGCGGTGTCGGTCGGGTCGGCGGATGTTTCACGTGAAACACGCAACAGACGAGGGGTTCACGTAAAGCGCGCTGCGACGCGGTGCACGGCGGCTGATCCTGGTGTTCGTCGCCGACGCCGCCTAACGGCCGGTGACATCAGAGGCGCGGACACAGACGAGGCAGCGACATGGCCAGCGCTGACGCGCCTCAAGCGCGTGTGCAGGACTCATTCTGGGCGGCACGCCGGGCGTGGGTCGGTATCGCGCCGGACGACAGAGCGCGGGATTGCACTTCACGCAGAGCATCGCAGGGCTTGCGGGATCGTGGACCCCGCCCTCGCTGCGTGTTTCACGTGAAACGGCCGTGTGCGTGATTTAGGGGTGTTCGTCGGGATCCGCCGGGATGTGCACCACCGCGCGTCGCACTGCGCCACTCGACCCGCACTCCCCGACCCGCAGGCCTCTACCCGTCCTCCTCGACCCGTCCTCCTCGACCCGTGCTCCTCGACCCGCGCTCCTCGACCCGTCCCCTCAACCCGCGCTCCTCGCCCAGCCCTCCTCGATCCGCGCTCCTCGACCCGCCCCCTCAACCCGCGCTCCTCGCCCAGCGCTCCTCGCCCAACGCTGCTCGCATCAGGCGTTTCACGTGAAACCTCCTGCGAGGAGTGACTGGTCATCTAGATCTCAGGATGCGTGAATGAGGCGATCCGAGGGGACGCCGCGTTGGTCTCCGCGCGGGATGGGAAGACCGCCACGGCTGAGCTCGCGGAGGTCACGCGCTGATGGCGTCCCGGGGAGGCGTGTGACGACCGGCCGCCCCACGTCAAGTGACCGGCGGGGTCGAGGAGGGCCGATACCGGTTCAGGAGTCGGGGGAGGTGGTCGCATCACCGGCCGATCTCCCTGACGATGTCGTCGCCGCCGTTCGAGAAGGCGGCACCACCGCCCAGGCCCACCAGACCGCTTCAACAAAGATGTTTCACGTGAAACGCCCGATCTACCACCGCAATGGCTGTCGAAGGAGAGATGTCAGAGCCACGCTCATTCAATGGCTCTTCCGCGGAAGCGCCTCTCCATCGTGGAGGGCGGCGATCCAGCCCATCGCGCGAAGCTACAAGAGGCCGTGCGTGACGTCGCCTGCTGGCGGCCGGGGTCGATTCGCACGGCGGACAGAGGCCGTGTGACAGGCGGCGCAGAGCGGGAGCGGTCGGAGGGGGGAGTGGTGCAGAGCGGGACGGGTGCAGAGGGGGACGGGTGCAGACGGGGAGCAATCAGAGGGGGAGCGGTCAGAGGGGAAGGGGCGCAGGGGGGAGCGGTCAGAGGGGAAGGGGCGCAGGGGGGAGGGGTGCAGAGGGGGGGTGCAGTGGGGGAGCGGTGCCGGGGCTGTG
>JASCNZ010000058.1 GCA_029959905.1 Microbacteriaceae bacterium PS02344 | reverse complement strand
TATAACACACAGCAACGCCTCCGCTCGCTGAGGCGCCGGCGGGGGCGGGCCTGCGCCTGCCCCCGACGGTGACCGAGGCCATCATCGCGCCGGGACGCGGCGGCCGCCCGGCCGGCCGCGCCGTGCGGGGGCGCGCCGCCCGTCTGGCGTCGCTCGCCTGGGTGGTGCCCGCCGTCGTCGTCCTCGGGGTGTTCGTCTACCTCCCGCTCGTGCAGAACCTCGCGTTCTCGACGCAGGAATGGGACATCTACTCCGGCACCTCCGAGTTCGTCGGCACGGAGAACTACGAGAAGCTCTTCGGCGACCCGGTGTTCTGGTCGGCGCTGGGCAACAACCTGCTCTACGCCGCGCTCTCGATCGTCTTCCAGGTGTGCGGCGCCCTCGTGCTCGCGGCCATGATCGAGAGCCTCCGCAGCACCCGTTGGCGCAAGGCGCTCCGCGCCATCTACTTCGTGCCGTCGGCGATCTCGCTCACGGTCGCGGGCCTGCTGTTCTACTTCATTTACGAGCCCAACCTCGGCATGCTCAACCACCTGCTGTCGGCGATCGGGCTCGACGCCCTCGTGCAGCCGTGGTTGGGGCAGGAGTCGACCGCGATGGTGGCGATCATCGCGATGAGTCAGTGGCAGGGCTTCGGATACTCGACGCTGCTGTTCGCCGTCGCCATCCAGCGGGTGCCCGGCGAGCTGTACGAAGCCGCGGCGCTCGACGGCATCGGTCCGGTCCGCCGGTTCTTCCACGTCACCGTGCCGCTCGTGCGCGAGATGACGGGGCTCATGATCATCGTCACCGTCTCGGGCGCCTTCCAGGTCTTCAACGAGGTCATGGTCATGACGAGCGGCGGCCCGAACAACTCGACCCAGGTGCTGTCGACGTGGCTGTACCGCAGCGGGTTCGTGCGCAACGACTTCGGGTACGCCGCCGCGATCGCCACGGTGATCTTCGTGGTGACGCTCGTCATCGCGGTCGCACAGCTCTGGTACACCCGACGCAAGAAGGTGGAGTTCTGATGAGTCGCACCGGGTTCCTCGCGGTCATCGGCCGCGTCTTCCTCTGGTCGTTCCTGCTCGCCCTCGTGGTGGTGGTCGCCTACCCGCTTCTGTGGATGGTCATGAACGGTTTCAAGACCAACGCCGAGCTGTTCGGCAACCCGTTCGCGCTGCCCTTGCAGCTCGACTGGGAGAACTACGCCGACGCCTGGAACCGCGGCGTCAGCGATTACCTCATGGCGAGCGTGCTGGTGACGGTCACCTCGACGATCGTGACGGTGTTCATCAGCGCCTGGGCGGCCTTCGGCCTCACCCGGGTGCGGATGCCCTTCGGCCGCACGGCGTCGTTCGTGATCCTCGGGGGGCTCATGCTCGCCCCGGCGGTCGCGCTCGTACCGCTCGTGCGCATGTTCCAGGCGATGGGGCTGTACAACACGTTCTGGGCGCTGCTCATCCTGTACACGGCCTTCCGCATCCCGTTCACGACCTTCCTCATCCGCGCGTACATGGTCGATCTGCCACGCGAGGTCGACGAGGCTGCCGAGATGGACGGCGCGAGCCGATGGACGACGTTCTGGCGCATCACCCTGCCCATGTGCAAGCCGATCATCATCTCCACCGTCATCCTGCACGTGCTTTTCGCCTGGAACGAGTACCTCTTCGCGATGGTGTTCACCAGCGGCACCGGCGTGCAGACACTGCCCGTCGGGCTCACCAGCCTCATGAGCAAGCACGGCACCGACTACCCGGTCGTGTTCGCCGGGATGGTGATGGCCGCGCTGCCCGTGATCGTGCTGTTCTTCGCCAGCCAGCGGTACTTCATCAAGGGCCTGTCCGAAGGGATCGGCAAGTGACGACGCCGCTGATCGACCGGGTGTGCGGGTCGAACTTCTCGTACCAGCACCTCGACGCGCACGGCTACGCGGGTCTCGCCACCGTCGAGCTGTTCGGCGGCGAGCGCGCTCACCACCGACGCGGAATGAAATCCGGCCGGACGCGTTGACTACACTCAGAACATCAACGTGCTCCGGGGTCGGTGAGAATCCGAACCGGCGGTGACAGTCCGCGAGCGCCGAGGGAGACCTCGGTGCCGATCCGGTGGAATTCCGGGACCGACGGTGATGCGGGAGAGATCCCGCTAGTCCGGAAGGGAGGCAGCACGGGACGCGTCCGCGCGCGCCTTCCTGCACCCGGAGCCTCACAGGAGGACGACGGATGCCAGTGAACGAGACCGAGCGGCAGGCCATGCGCCGCGCGCTCGACCTCGCCGGACGAGGACCCCGGGGCGTGAACCCGCAAGTGGGCGCCGTCATCCTCTCCCCTGCGGGCGAGGTGATCGCCGAGGGCTGGCACCACGGAGCCGGTACGCCGCACGCCGAGGTCGACGCTCTGTCGACACTCGCGCCCGGCGCGGCGCGAGGCGCCACCGCCGTGGTCACCCTCGAGCCCTGCAACCACACGGGTCGCACCGGCCCGTGCGCCGTGGCGCTCATCGAGGCGGGCGTCGCCCGCGTGGTCTACGCCCTCGACGACCCGGGCGCGGTGTCGGGCGGCGGCGCCGATCGCCTGCGCGCGGCCGGCGTCGAGGTCGAGGCCGGCGAGCAGGCCGCGGCCGCGCACGAGCTCATCGCGGGATGGCTCACCGCCCAGCGCCTCGGTCGCCCGCACGTCACGGTGAAGTGGGCGCAGAGCCTCGACGGCCGTGCGGCGGCCGACGACGGGTCGAGCCAGTGGATCACCGGCCCCGACGCCCGCGAAGACGTGCACCGCCGCCGCGCGGCATCCGACGCGATCGTCGTCGGCACCGGCACCGTACTCGCCGACGACCCCGTCCTCACCGCCCGCGACGGCGATGCGCTGCACCCCCGTCAGCCCGTGCCGGTGGTGATCGGCGCGACCGAGGTCCCCGCGAACGCGGCGGTGCGACGGCATCCGCATCCCCCGCTGTTCTACGACACCCACGACCTCGATGCGGTGCTCGCCGACCTGCACTCCCGTGGCATCCAACGCGTGTTCGTCGAAGGGGGTCCGACCCTCGCCAGCGCGTTCATCGCGGCGGGGCTCGCCGACCGCGTGCTCGCCTACGTCGCCCCCGTGCTGCTCGGCGGCCGCCGCCTCGCCCTCGGCGACATCGGCGTCGGCTCGATCGCCGATGCCCGCCGCCTGACGATCGACGAATGGGTGCCGCTCGGCGCCGACATGCTCGCGATCGCACACCCCTCCGCCCCCACCGAAGGAGCCGACTGATGTTCACCGGAATCATCGAGGAGATCGGCGAGATCACCGCCATCGCGCCCGCGGGCGACGGATGGCGTCTCACGGTGCGCGCGCCGCGGGCCGCCGCCGATGCCGTGCACGGCGAGTCGATCGCCGTGTCGGGCGTCTGCCTCACCGTGGTGGGCTCGACCCCCGACACGTTCGACGCCGACGTGATGAAGCAGACCCTCGACGTCGCCGCGCTCGGCACGGCGACGGTGGGTACCCGCGTCAACATCGAGAAGGCGATGCCGGTCGGGGCGCGACTCGGCGGCCACATCGTGCAAGGCCATGTGGACGGCGTGGGCGAGGTGCGCGAGGTCCGCCCCGGCGCCCAGTGGAGCGTGCTGCGCATCTCCCTCCCCGCCGATCTCGCGCCCCTCGTCGTCGACAAGGGATCGATCTCGGTCGACGGCACATCGCTGACGGTGAGCGCGGTGAGCGACCCCGACGACACCGCCCCCTGGTTCGAGGTGTCCCTCATCCCCGAGACCCTCGCCGCGACGACCCTCGGAGCGCGCGCGGTCGGCGACCGCGTGAACCTCGAGACCGACATCCTCGCCCGGCACGTCGAGCGCCTGCTCGCCTTCCGGGCCGCACCGGAAGGAGGCTCGCGATGAGCCTTTCCACGATCGCCGACGCCCTCGACGCCCTGCGCGCGGGTCGCCCCGTGCTCGTCGCCGACGACGAGAACCGCGAGAACGAGGGCGACGTGATCCTCTCGGCCGAGCTCGCCACGCCCGAATGGGTGGCGTGGACCGTGCGGTGGTCGTCGGGGTTCATCTGCGCGCCGATGCCCGCCGATCTCGCCGACGGCCTCAACCTCCCGCCGATGGTGGCGGCCAACGAAGACGCCCGCTCGACCGCGTACACCGTCAGCGTCGACGCCGCCGTCGGCGTCACGACGGGGATCAGCGCCCACGACCGCGCGCGCACCCTCAACGTGCTGGCCGATCCCTCATCGACGCCCACGAGCATCATCCGCCCCGGACACGTGCTGCCGCTGCGGGCGGTCGACGGCGGCGTGCGCGAGCGCAACGGACACACCGAGGCCGCCGTCGACCTGATGCGGCTCGCCGGCCTGCAGCCCGTCGGCGCGATCGCCGAGGTCGTCGCCGAGGACGGCAGCATGATGCGCATGCCCGGCCTGCTCGAACTCGGGGCACGCGACGGGGTGCCCGTCATCACCATCGAACAGCTCATCGACCATCTGAATCAGGTCGACCCGCGGGGCGACGCAGGTCCCGTGCGCAACCGCCGCGTGAGCCTGCGCGCCGACGCGACGGTGCCCACGTCGCACGGCACCTTCCGGTTCCTCGCCTACAAGGACCGCGTCTCGGGCACCGACCACATCGCCGTCGTCTCGGGCGAGCCCGGCGAGACCGCGCTGGTGCGCGTGCACTCGGAATGCCTCACCGGAGAGGCCTTCGGGTCGCTCAAGTGCGAGTGCGGCCCCCAGCTCGACGCCGCACTCGAAGCGATCGAGAAGGACGGCGGCATCGTCATCTACATGCGCGGGCACGAGGGTCGCGGCATCGGGCTCATCAACAAGCTGCGCGCGTACAGCCTGCAGGAGGAGGGCCTCGACACCGTCGACGCGAACCTCGCGCTCGGCCTACCCGCCGATGCCCGCGAGTACGCGGCGGCCGCAGGCATCCTGTCGGACCTCGGGGTGTCGAAGGTGCGCCTGCTGACCAACAACATCGACAAGGTGAATCAGCTGCGGGCGCTCGGCCTCGACGTCGTCGAGCAGGTGCCGCTGATCGTCGGCGTCGGCCCCAACAACCACCAATATCTCGAGACCAAGCGGGACCGCATGGGTCACATCATCGGCGAGGACGAGCTGAAGGCCGCCCTCGCACAAGGAAAGGACGACGCATGAGCGGCGCAGGAGCACCGAAGACCGGGAACATCGACGGCCGGGGGCTGGACGTCGTCATCGTCGCCGGCACCTGGCACGACACCATCACCGACGGCCTCATCGCCGGCGCCGTGCGGGTGCTCGACGAGGCGCAGGCGTCGCACCGCCTGGTGCGCGTGCCCGGGTCGTTCGAGCTCGCCGTGGCCGCCCAGGCGGCGTTCGCGGGCGGGGCGGACGCCGTGGTCGCCCTCGGCGTGATCATCCGCGGGGGTACCCCGCACTTCGAGTACGTGTCGGCCGCGACGACCGACGGCCTCACGCGCGTGTCGCTCGACGCGGGCAAGCCGGTCGGATTCGGCGTGCTCACCCTCGACGACGAGCAGCAGGGCCTCGACCGCGCGGGTCTCGCCGGCTCGAAGGAGGACAAGGGGGCAGAGGCGGCGGATGCGGCTCTGCGCACGGCGCGCGTGATCGCCGACCTGCGCGGCTGAGGCGAGCCTTCCCTCACTGGCGACCGTACCGCGCCGCCTCATAGCGTGAGGGTCATGGAGACCCTGCGCCACGTCGTCGTGTTCGTCCACCTGATCGGCTTCGCCGTGCTCTTCGGCGCGTGGGCGGTGCAGGCGTTCGGCGGGAGGCGCCAGTTCACCCGCCTGATGACGATCGGCATGACCATCGCCGCGGTCGCCGGGCTGGCGCTGGCCGCCCCCTGGGGCGTCTCGTACGAGCTGAACTACGTCAAGATCGGCGTCAAGCTCGTGGTCCTGCTCGTGATCGGCGCACTGCTCGGCATCGGTGGGGCGCGGCAGAAGCGCGGAGCATCCGTTCCCGCCGCCATGTTCTGGCTCGTCGGGCTGCTCACCGCCGCGAACGCCGCGATCGCGGTCATCTGGCGCTGACCGCGGTCCGTATCGGTCGCTCCGCGTCGACTCGCGGGTAACACGCGTCCAGGCAACTCCCAGGAAGGCGTAGACTCCCGCGGGTGCCCTGGTATACCGGGGCGGCTATCGAAGGAGCCCCATGAGTACCACCACAGCGCCGGCGAATCCGCGCTCGCGTGTCATCACCGCAAGCCTGGTCGGCACGACCATCGAGTTCTACGACTTCTACGCGTACGCCACGGCGGCCGTGCTCGTGTTCCCGATCCTGTTCTTCCCGACGGGCAACGACACCACCTCGCTCCTCGCGTCGTTCGGCGTGTTCGGGGCCGCGATGGTCGCCCGCCCGATCGGCGCGATCGTCTTCGGCCACTTCGGCGACAAGTACGGTCGCAAGGCGACCCTCGTCGCGTCGCTGCTCACGATGGGCATCGCGACGTTCCTCATCGGCGTGCTGCCGACGTATCAGCAGATCAACTGGTGGGCCGCGCTGCTGCTGCTCGTGATGCGCCTCGCCCAGGGCTTCGCACTCGGCGGCGAATGGTCGGGCGCCGCGCTCGTCGCGACCGAGAACGCCCCGAAGGGCAAGCGGGCCTGGTACGGAACCTTCCCGCAGCTCGGCGCGCCGCTCGGCTTCATCATCGCCAACTTCCTCTTCCTCAGCATCAACTGGCTGCTCCCCCACCCCGAGAACCCCGCGCAGCGCTCTGAGGCGTTCCTCGAGTGGGGCTGGCGCATCCCGTTCCTCTTCTCGGCCGTCATGGTCATCATCGGCCTGTGGGTGCGACTCAAGCTCGTCGAGTCCGACACCTTCAAGAAGGCCGAGTCGACCGGTGCGATCCGCAAACTGCCGCTGGGCACCGTCTTCCGTCACCACTGGAAGCAGCTCATCCTCGGCACGTTCATCATGCTGGCCACGTACGTGCTGTTCTACCTGATGACGAACTTCACGCTCACCTACGGCACCAAGCCGGCGTCGCTCGAAACGGCATCCGCTGCCGCCCAGGCCGCCGCCGAGGCCGCAGGCACGGACTTCGACGCCTCGGCGTTCGCCGCCCAGTTCTACCCGGGCCTCGGCTTCGGCTACACCGACTTCGTGCTCATGCAGATCATCGGCGTCGTCTTCTTCGGCATCTTCACGCTGCTGTCGGGCCCGATCGCCGACGCGATCGGCCGCCGCAAGCTGCTGATGTGGGTGACCGGCCTCATCATCGTGTTCGGCCTGTCGTTCAACCTGTTCCTGCTGCCGACGCTGGACCCCAAGTTCAGCGGCGCCCTGACGCAGGCGTTCCTCGTGTTCGGATTCATGCTCATGGGTGCGACGTTCGGCCCGATGGGCGCGCTGCTGCCCGAACTGTTCCCGACGAACGTGCGCTACACCGGGTCGGCGATCTCGTACAACGTCTCGTCGATCCTCGGCGCGGCGGTCGCACCGCTCATCGCGGTGTGGCTGTGGCAGCTCGGCGGCGGTCAGCCCTGGCTGGTCGGTCTCTACCTCTCGGCGATGGGAGTGCTGACCTTCATCGCGTTGGCGCTCTCGCCCGAGACCAAGGACCACGACTACGAGTCCGACCTCGGCGTGGCCGCGGCTCCCCAGCCCTGACCCGACTCCCCCGCGACGCTCGCTCCCGTCGCACTTTCTGTCGCCGCCTGCTCCGGCAGACGACAGAGAGTGCGACGGGAGCGTTCGTGTCGGGGGGGGTCAGTAGGCGGCGAAGACGCGGCGGGCGGGAGCGTCGAGGGTCATCGTGCCTCCGTAGGGAACGATCCACTGCGGACGCGTGTGCCCGAAGGGCGGGCCCACGACCACGACCGCCCCGGGGTTGTAGCGGGCCACCTGCTCGATCACCACATCGCGCTGCGCGTCGCGGAGGGTCTGCGCCTCGGACGGTGACGGATGCACCTCGAAATCGCTCACCGGCGGCCGCGCGACCACGACGCCCGCCACCGCCGCGAGGATGCCGCGCTCGCCCAGGCCCCGCATCCATCGCTTCACCCAGCTGGCCGACGGCCGCTCCTCACTCGTCTCGACGAGCAGGATCGCGCCCTCCAGATCGGCGACGGACGGCAACCGGTCGGCGAGCGCGAGCCCGTCGAGCACCTCCAGGCATCCGCCCCAGGTGCGGCCGGAGACGACCTTCTGCGGTCCGGCCCAGCTCCACGGGCCGACCGGCGAGCGCGCACCGTACTCCGACAGGGCGCGCGGGTCGTCCCACCGGCGTCCGACGTCCTCCGATTCCCCCGGCTCGGTGATCTCAACCGTCGCGCGGTCGAGCAGTGCAGCGCGCAGCGAGCGCAGGTGCACGTCGTCGACCGCTGGACCGGGCCCGAGATGCACGGCGGTCGACCCGCCGTAGTACCCGGGGATGCCGAGGCCCCAGAGCCAGTTGAGGATGTTCGTGTTGTCGCTGTACCCCAGGAAGGGCTTCGGGTCGGCGAGCGCGAGGGCCGGGTCGAGGTGCGGCACGACGAGCACCTGGTCATCGCCGCCGATCGTGGCCACGATGGCGCGGATGCCCGGATCGGCGAAGGCCCCGTTCACGTCGGCAGCGCGGTCCTCGGGCGAGGCGTCGAGGCGGCGCGTCGTCGGGAACTCCACGGGCACCAGGCCGGTGAGGTCGGCGAGGCGCCGGAGCGCCTGCTCGTGCAGTCGGGGCGCGACCGCCGGGGCGGCGAACGCGGGTGAGAGCACGGCGACGCGGTCGCCGGGGCGGAGCGGAGGGGTCGACAGCATCCCTCCAGTCTGGCGCAGCCGCCCGCGTCAACACTCATTGACTTCTCCCTGGTTGTCACCTAATGTTGACACTCGAGAGGAGGGCGCCATGAGCATCCGCACCGCCGTCGCCACCGACCCCGAGGGCGAGCCGATCGCCGAACTGCACCGACTGACCGGGCTGCGCCGCGAGCTCGCGCGGGCCGAAGAGGCGCAGGTGCGCCGTGCGCGCCTCGCCGGGTACTCGTGGCAGGCGATCGCCAGCGCCCTCGGAGTGTCGAAGCAGGCCGCGCACCGGCGCTTCGGGCGCACTTGAACGATCACCGACCGCCTCTGCACGAAGTACGGTCGTAGTACCCCTTTTCTCCAGAACGAGGTCTCTCATGTCTCGGACGGCGACCGAACGCCGACGCGGACGCGGCGCGCAGCACGACGGCCCGCGCGCCACCTTCCGCCAGCTCCTCCCCTTCCTCTTCGAGCACAAGCGCACGCTCGTGGTCGTGGCCGTGCTCAGCGTCTTCGGCGCCGCGACCTCGCTCGTGCAGCCGCTGCTGGTGGGCCAGGTCATCGAGGCGGTGCAGTCGGGCGGCACCCTGGGCATCCTGGTGTGGCTGCTGATCGGCTTCGTGATCGTGTCGTCGGTGATCTCCGGCTTCCAGCACTACCTCCTGCAGCGCACCGGTACGGCTGTGGTGCTCTCCAGCCGACGCAAGCTCATCGCGCGCATCCTGCACCTGCCGACCTCGGAATTCGACGCGCGTCGCACCGGCGACCTCGTGTCGCGCGTGGGCACCGACACGACGCTGCTCTACGCCGTGCTCACCCAGGGCCTCGCCGATGCCGTCGGCAGTGCCGTGCTCTTCATCGGCGCCCTGATCGCGATGCTCGTGATCGACCCGGTGCTGCTGCTGCTGATCGCGGTCGTGATCGGCGTGTCGGTGGTGGTCGTGGTGGCCCTCAGCGGCCGTATCCGCACCGCGTCGACCGCGCAGCAGCAGAAGGTCGGCGAGCTCGCGTCCGGCGTGGAGCGCGCCGTCGGCTCGATCCGCACGATCCGCGCATCGGGTGCGACCGAGCGCGAGACCGCTGCGGTGTCGCAGACCGCCGACGAGGCGTACGGCATCGGCGTGCGCATCGCGAAGATCTCGTCGCTCGTGGTGCCCGTCGCGGGCATCGCTCTGCAGCTGTCGCTGATCGTGGTGCTCGGGGTCGGCGGTTTCCGGGTGGCCGCCGGCGCGCTGTCGATCGCCTCGCTGATCGCGTTCATCATGTTCCTCTTCCTGCTCGTGATGCCGCTCGCGACGACCTTCGGCGCCATCACCTCGGTGAACCAGGCGCTCGGAGCCCTGGGACGCATCCAGGAGGTGCTCGATCTGCCGACCGAGACCCAGGACGACGCGCGCATCGCCGCCGACCTCCCGCGCAGCGCGGCCGCGCCCGGCGCTGCGGCGCTGGAGTTCCGCGACGTGCACTTCCGCTACCCCGACAACGTCGTCGCCGCGCGCGAGGCCGCAGCACGCGCGGCGCGCGAGCTGCTCGAGGACGCACACCTCGAACGTCCGGAGACCGCCCGCGGCGACTCCGTACTCACGGACGCCCCCACCCCTGCCGAGGTGCTGCGCGGGGTCTCGTTCACGGTGCCGCACGGCGCGCGCGTCGCACTCGTCGGCCCGAGCGGGGCGGGCAAGAGCACGATCCTCGCGCTCGTCGAGCGCTTCTACGACCCCACCGGCGGCTCCATCCGCGTGAACGGCCACGACGCCCGCACCTACCCGCGCGACGAGCTGCGCGCGCACTTCGGCTACGTCGAGCAGGACGCGCCGACCCTCGCCGGCACCCTCGCCGACAACCTGCGGCTCGCGTCGCCCTCGGCCTCCGACGCGGACTGCGAGCGCGTGCTGCGCGCGGTCAACCTCGGCGACGTGCTCGAGCGCTCCCCTCTGGGACTTCAGGCGCCGGTGGGCGAAGACGGGGTGATGCTCTCGGGCGGCGAGCGTCAGCGACTCGCGATCGCCCGCGCCCTGCTCACCGACGCGCCCATCCTGCTGCTCGACGAATCGACGTCGTCGCTCGACGGCGTGAACGAGCAGCGCATGCGCGAGGCGATCGATGCCGTGTCGACCGACCGCACGCTCATCGTGATCGCCCACCGCCTCTCGACCGTGGTCGACAGCGACCTGATCATCGTGCTGCAGGACGGTGAGGTCGTCGGTAAGGGGACGCACGCCGAGCTCGTCGAGTCGACGCCGCTGTACCGCGACCTCGCGCGTCACCAGCTGCTGGCCTGACACCGGCTTCGTCGACCGAGGGACCGCGACGGCGGGATGCCGGAGACCACTCAGCCATGGGTTCGTCTCCGACATCCCGCCGTCGCGGGTGGGGGCCCGTAGGCCCGAGACGACGACTCCCCCGAATCGACGCCTGGTTTCGTGCCGCGCGACCGCGCGGATCGTCTCTCAGTTCCGCGAGAGCCGGTAGCGCAGCGAGGCGAGCTCGGTGCGCAACGCCGCCGGCAACCGCTCGCCGAAGGTGTCGTAGAACTCCTCGGTGAGGTCGGCTTCGGTGGCCCAGGCCCGCGCGTCGACCGAGAACAGCTCGTCGAGATCGGCCGGCGCGATGTCGAGGCCGTCGAGGTCGAGGTCCTCGACGCGCGGAAGGCGGCCGATGGGACTGTCGACCGCGGGCACCTCGCCGGCCACGCGGCGGATGATCCAGTCGATGACACGGGCGTTCTCGCCGAATCCGGGCCAGAGGAAGCGTCCGTCGTCGCCCCGGCGGAACCAGTTGACCTGAAAGATGCGCGGGGCTCGATCGAAGCGCAGTCCGCGCCCGACCTTCAGCCAGTGCCCGAAGTAGTCGGCCATGTTGTAGCCGCAGAACGGCAGCATGGCGAACGGGTCGCGACGCAGTTCGCCCACCGTCCCCTCGGCCGCCGCAGTGCGCTCGGACGAGATGTTCGAGCCGAGGAACACGCCGTGGGTCCAGTCGGTCGCCTCGACGACGAGCGGGACGTTCGTGGCGCGGCGACCGCCGAACAGGATCACGTCGAGCGGCACCGCCTCCTCCCAGTCCTCGGCGATCTGCGGGCACTGCGCGGCCGACACGGTGAAGCGCGAGTTGGGATGCGCGGCGGGACGACCGGAGTCGGGCGTCCAGTGCTTACCCTCCCAGTCGGTCAGCTCGGCGGGCGCCTGGTCGGTGAGGCCCTCCCACCACACGTCGCCGTCGGGGCGCAGCGCGACGTTCGTGAAGATCGTGTTGCCCCATAGCGTCTCGACGGCGGTGACGTTGGTCGACTCGCCCGTGCCCGGGGCGACGCCGAAGAACCCGGCCTCGGGGTTGATCGCCCACAGGCGCCCGTCGTCACCGGGGCGGATCCAGGCGATGTCGTCGCCGAGCGTCTCGACGCGCCAGCCCGGGATCGTCGGTCGCATCATCGCCAGGTTCGTCTTGCCGCACGCCGACGGGAACGCCGCCGCCACGTGGAACGCGCGGCCCTGCGGATCGATGACGCGGATGAGCAGCATGTGCTCGGCGAGCCAGCCCTCGTCGCGCGCGATCACTGAGGCGATGCGCAGCGCGAAGCACTTCTTGGCGAGGATCGCGTTGCCGCCGTAGCCCGAGCCGTACGAGAAGACCTCGAGCGTGTCGGGGAAGTGCACGATGTACTTCTCGTCGTTGCACGGCCACTCGACGTCGGGCTGGCCGGGGGCCAGGGGTGCACCGACCGAGTGCACCGTGCGCACCCAGTCCGCCCCCTCGGCGATGCGTCGTGTGACCGCGTCTCCGACCCGGGTCATGATCCCGATCGACGCCACCGCGTACGCGCTGTCGGTGATCTGCACACCGATGTGCGAGAGGGGGCCGCCGACGGCGCCCATCGAGAACGGCACCACGTACATGGTGCGCCCGCGCATCGAGCCGGCGAAGACCTCGCGCATCTTCTCGCGCATCTCGGCGGGGGGCGCCCAGTTGTTCGTCGGGCCGGCGTCTTCTTCCCGCTCGGACGCGATGAAGGTGCGCCCTTCCGTGCGGGCCACGTCGGCGGGGTGGGAGCGGGCGAGGTACGAACCGGGGCGCCACTCGGGGTTGAGCCGGATGAGTTTGCCCTCGTCGACGAGACCGCGCAGTAGCCGATCGTTCTCGGCGCGCGAGCCGTCGACCCAGTGGACCGCGTCGGGCTGGGTCAGGCGGGCGACCTCATCGACCCAGGCCACCAGCTCGGCCATCGCGGGCGTGTCGTACCGCGGCACCGCGCCGAACTCGCGGGCGGGGGCGACGGGGGCGGTGCGCGGGGTGAAGACGTCGGCGATGGCCATCTCTGCTCCTTGGTTCGGGGGCGATGAGACCATCCTGCGTGCGGATCGCGACGAGTTTCGCGTCAAATCTGCTGTAAGAAATGCGTTTCTTTCGACTATCCTCAAGGAATGACGTCCTCCGGCATCCACCTCGCGACTCTCGGCCACCGCATCCGTCACCGCCGACAGGCGCAGGGTCTGACCCTTGACGACCTCGGGGCGCTCGTCGGCGTCGCCGGATCGCAACTCAGCCTGATCGAGAACGGCAAGCGGGAGCCGAAGCTGTCGCTGCTGCAGGCCATCGCCCAGGCGACCGGCACCGAGGTCACCGACCTCATCTCCGACGAGCCGCCGAACCGGCGTGCCGCTCTTGAGATCGAGCTCGAGCGCGCCCAGGCCAGCCCCGTCTTCCGCCAGCTCGGCATCCCGCCCGTGCGCGTGACGAAGGGCACGAGCGACGAGACGATCGAGTCGATCCTCGGCCTGCACCGCGAGCTGCAGCGCCGGGAGCGGGAGGCGATCGCGACGCCCGAGGAGGCTCGCCGTGCGAACACCGAGCTGCGCCTGCGCATGCGGGCGCAGAACAACTACCTGCCCGAGATCGAGAAGCTCGCCGAGAAGCAGTTGCGCGCGGCGGGCCATGTGCAGGGGGCGCTCAGCCACCGCACGGTGAGCATCATGGCCGAGAAGCTCGGCTTCGAGCTCATCTACGTCAACGACCTGCCGCACTCGACGCGGTCGGTCACCGACCTCGAGAACGGACGCATCTACCTGCCCCCGGCGTCGATCCCCGGCGGCCACGGCCTGCGCTCGATGGCGCTGCAGGCCATGGCGCATCGGCTGCTCGGCCACACGCCGCCCACCGACTACGCCGACTTCCTGCAGCAGCGGCTCGAGATCAACTACTTCGGCGCGTGCTGCCTCATGCCCGAGACGGCGTCGGTGGCGTTCCTGCAGCAGGCGAAGAAGGATCGCAACCTCGCCGTCGAGGACTTCCGCGACGCGTTCGGCGTGACGCACGAGGCCGCCGGCATGCGCATGACCAACCTGCTCACCCAGCACATGGGCATGCCCCTGCACTTCTTGCGGGTGGACTCCGACGGCGCGATCATGCGCGTGTACGAGAACGACGACCTGCCCCTGCCGATGGACGTGACCGGCTCGGTGGAGGGGCAGCGGGTGTGCCGCAAGTTCCAGGCGCGTGCGGCGTTCGGTCAGCAGAACCGCACGGTGGAGCATCACCAGTACACCGACACCCCGTCGGGGACGTTCTGGTGCTCGACGCAGACCGGCTCATCGGCCGACGGCGAGTTCTCGATCACCGTGGGCGTGCCCTTCGACGACGCGCGGTGGTGGCGCGGCCGCGAGACGACCGACCGCGCGGTGTCGACCTGCCCCGACGAATCGTGCTGCCGCCGCCCCTCCGCCGAGCTCGCCGAGCGCTGGCACGGCAAGTCGTGGCCGAGCGCCCGCGTGCACACCTACATGTTCTCGCCGCTCCCCCGGGGCGCCTTCCCCGGGGTCGACGACAACGAGGTGTACGAGTTCCTCGGACGGCACGCGGCCGAGTAGGTCCGCCGGGTCAGCTCAGCGCGGTGATGGCATCGCGCAGGATGCCGTCGGCCGACGCCAGCGCCGCCGCCGCGGCGACCGCATCCGCGCCGGTGGCGAGCATCAGCACGGCCAGCTTGACCGAACCGTCGGCCGCGGCGAGCACCCGACCCGCCTCGTCGGTGCCGACGCCGGCCAGCTGCGAGACCGTGCGCACCGACCGGGCGTGCAGCTTCTCGTTCGTGGCGAGCAGGTCGACCATGACGCCGCGGTACGTCTTGCCGAGCTTGATCATCGACAGCGTCGTGAGCATGTTCACGACGAGCTTCTGCGCCGTGCCGGACTTCAAGCGGGTCGAGCCCGAGATGAACTCCGGGCCCGTGACGACCTCGATCGCGATATCGGCCGCGCTGCCGATGGCGGAGCGCGGGTTCGACGCGATCGCCACGGTGAGCGCCCCGACGCTGCGCGCGTAGGCGAGTCCGCCCAGCACGTACGGGGTGCGTCCGGAGGCCGAGATGCCGACGACCGTGTCGGACTCGTCGAGCCCGAGCTCGCCGAGGGAGGTCGGCGCGGCATCGGCATCGTCTTCGGCGTTCTCGACCGCCGAGCGGATGGCCGTCTCGCCGCCCGCGATGATGCCGACGACGAGCGACGGATCCGTGCCGAACGTCGGCGGGCACTCGCTGGCGTCGAGCACGCCGATGCGCCCCGCAGTACCGGCGCCGATGTAGATGAGACGCCCGCCACGGCGGAACCGCTCGGTGATGCCGTCGACGGCCGCGGCGATCGACGGCGCCTCGGCCGCGACGGCGCCGGCGACGCGAGCGTCCTCGGCGTTCATGCGCGCCACCAGCTCGGGCGTGGACAGCAGATCGAGATCGCCGCGTTCGGTGGTGGCCGCCTCGGTGTCGAGCTTCGACAGCTCTTCGATCAGGGCGGTCAGTCGGGTGTCGTCATTCGGCACGGTGCACGAACCTTTCGTGAGGGAGATCGCGACGGGAGGCGAGCAGCAGCGCCCCGTCTATGGCGTCGCCGACACGCGGACGCGTCCGGCGTCCGGCGGCGGCGAGCGCGTCGGTCAGCCGGGTGCGGAACCAGGCGTGGTCGGTGAGGCCGCCGTGGAGCACCACGTCGGGGGCGGATGCCGAGGCGGCGAGCGCCGTGGCCGTGAGCAGTCGGACCGCCTCGTCGGCGATCGCGACGGACGCCTCGTCGCCCTGAGACGCGGCGTCGAGTGCGAGCGGGGCGAGGGTGGCGAGTCGTCGCGCGAGGGCGTCGCCCTGCGAGAGCCAGGGGATGACATCGGATGCCGCCCCGACCGCAGTCGAGATGGCATCGGTGAGCGCGGTGGCCGGACCGAGTCCGTCGGCCGCGCGCAGCACGGCGCGCAGCACCTCGCGCCCGAGCCACGATCCGCTGCCGAGGTCGCCGAGCTCGGGACCCCAACCGTCGACGAGGCGCACGCCGTCGTCGTCGGTGCCGAGCGCGGCGGCGCCGGTGCCCGCGATGAGCAGCACCCCGGGACCGCCGTCGAGCGCTCCGGCGTGGGCGGTGACCACGTCGGACGCGACGACGGCGGGCATGCCGAGTCGCCATGTGAGGAGGTCGGCGAGTCGCTGGGCGGGGGGGGGGGGGGGGGCCCCCCCCCCCCCCCCCCCCCCCCCCCCCCCGCCCGCGCCCCCCCCCCCGCGCCGCCCGCCCCCCCGG
>JASCNZ010000057.1 GCA_029959905.1 Microbacteriaceae bacterium PS02344 | reverse complement strand
CGGGGGGCGGGGGCGGGGGGGCCGGGGGGGGGGGGGGCCCGCGGCCGGGGGCCCCCGCCCCCGGGGGCCTGATCCGCCGGTCAGCGTTCGGCGAGCATCCGCTCGATCACCCGCGCCACTCCGTCGTCGTCGTTCGACACGGTCTGCTCGTCGGCGGCGCTGCGAACCGCCTCGCCGGCTCCGCCCATCGCCACGCCGCGACCCGCCCACCGCAGCATCTCGACGTCGTTCAACGCGTCTCCGAACGCGACGACGTCGGCGCGGTCGATGTCGAGGTGCGCGCACAACCGCGCGAGACCGGTCGCCTTCGTGACGCCCTCGGCCATGACCTCGACGAAGGGCGCGCCCGAGAGGGTGGCCTCGAAACCGGTGAGCCCGAGGGCCCGTAACGCCTCGAACACGGCGGGTGGCGCGAGATCGGGATGCCGGACCACGAACTTCACGCTCGGGGCGCCGAGAACCTCGTCGAGCGGCACACCGCCCATCGACTCGGGGTCGCGCTTGTGGTCGGAGTGGTCGGCGATCGCCGCGTAACCCTGCTGCGCCACGAAGGTCTCGCCGGCGTCGCGCACGCTCGCGAAGAGCAGGTCGGGGATGCGGGCGCTGAGAGCTGTCGCCAGCGCGCGCAGGGTCTCGGCGGCCAGCTCTTCGGCGAAGAGCAGGCGCCCGTCGGCCAGATGGGTCGCGTAGGCGCCGTTGCTGCACAGGGCCCAGTCGCGGAAATCGGCCTCGGCGGCGATCGCGCGCAGACCGATCGGCTGCCGGGCGGTCACCGGTACCACGTGGATGCCGGATTTACGCGCGGCATCGAGCGCGCGCCGGGTGCGCGGGGTCACCGATGAGGACGAATCGAGGAGCGTGCCGTCGAGGTCGGTGGCGATCAGCCGCATGGGCGGATGCTCACGAGAAGATCATGGGCAGGTCGCCGTCGTCGTCGGCACCGCCGAGGTCGATCTCGGCGACGACGGGCACGTGGTCGCTGGGCTGCTCGCCCTTGCGCTCCTCGCGGTGGATCGATGCACCGGTGACGGCGTCGGCGAACGACGACGAGCCGAGGATGAAGTCGATGCGGATGCCCTCGTTGCGCGGGAACTTGAGCCGCTGGTAGTCCCAGTAGGTGTATCCCTCGGGCAGCAGGGGGCGCACGACATCGGTGACGCCCGCGTCGGCGAGTGCGAAGAACGCGGCGCGCTCGGGGGGTGAGACGTGGGTCGAGACGCCCTCGACGATGTCTGGGTCGCCGTTGTCGGAGTCGAACGGGATGATGTTGAAGTCGCCCACCAGCGCGAGCGGAAGCCCGGGCGTCGCGGCGAGCTCGGCCGCGGTCGAGGTCTTGAGCGCTTCGAGCCAGTGCAGCTTGTACGTGTAGTGCGGGTCGTTCAGCGAGCGCCCGTTGGGCACGTACAGGCTCCACACGCGCACACCGTCGACCATGACTCCGAGCGCGCGGGCCTCGAGCGGTGCATCCGGTCCTTCATGACCCTTCGCGAACCCCGGCATGCCGTCGAAGGCGGTGCGCACGTCGGTCATGGGCAGGCGGCTGGCGATCGCGACGCCGTTCCACTGATTCAGACCGTGCACCTCGACCTGGTACCCCGCCTCCTCGAACGCCGCGTAGGGGAACTGCTCCGGCTTGCACTTGATCTCCTGCATGGCCAGCACGTCGATGTCTTCGCGAACCGCGAAGTCGACGGTGCGGGCGACACGGGTGCGGATGGAGTTGACGTTCCAGGTGGCCAAGCGCATGCATCCAGCCTAGTTGCGGGGTCGGACACGCGCCGCGACCGCGACCCACCTCATCATGACAGCGCAGTCATAGCACGAGCGCCCTACACTGGACGCCGTGACCGCACTCGACGCAGACCGTCAGAACCTCCTCGCCCTCATCACGGACGAGGCGGTGTTCCACGGCGACTTCACCCTCTCCAGCGGCAAGAAGGCGACGTACTACGTCGACATGCGCAAACTCACGCTCGACCACCGCGCCGCCCCCGCGATCGGCCGCATCATGCTCGACCTCATCGCCGACCTCGACGTCGCCGCGGTCGGCGGACTCACCCTGGGTGCCGACCCGATCGCCAACTCGGTCATGCACGCGTCCGTCGCGACCGACCGCCCCCTCGACGCGTTCGTGGTGCGCAAGGAGCCGAAGGACCACGGCCGCGGCCGACAGATCGAGGGCGCCGACGTCGCCGGCAAGCGCGTGGTCGTGCTGGAAGACACCTCCACGACCGGGCAGTCGGCGCTGAAAGCCGTCGAGGCGCTGCGCAAGGAAGGCGCCGAGGTCGTCGCCGTCGCAGTGATCGTCGACCGCAAGACCGGTGCGCAGGCCGCCATCGAAGCCGAGGGCCTCGAATGGCGCGCGGCGTTCGACCTCGACGACCTCGGACTCGACCCGCAGTGACCCGCTACGCCCTCGCCGTCGACGTCGGCGGCACGAAGATGGAGGCGGCCCTCGTCGCCGAAGACGGAACGCTCGTCGACGGCAGCCGCAGTCGCCAGGCCACCGGTCGCGACGCGACGGCCGCCTCGCTCGACGCCGCCGTCGCCGAGATCGTGCGTCACGCTCTCGCGGCGCTGCCCGCCGGCGCCGAGCTGGTCGGTGCGGGCGCGGGGAGCGCAGGGCCCGTCGATCGGCGCACCGGCAGCATCGTGCCCGTGAACATGCCGGGCGCACATGGATACGGTCTCGCCGAGGCGGTGCACCGCGAAGCGTCGGCGGTGCTCGGACGCGATGTGAGCGCGGTGCTGGGTCACGACGGCGGTGCGCTCGCGCTCGCCGAGGCCTGGCGCGGCGCGACGCAGGACGCCCGGGCCTCGCTGTCGATCGTCGTCTCGACCGGCGTCGGGGGAGGGTTCGTGGTCGCCGGGGCGTACATCCCCGGAGCATCCGGAAACGCGGGCCACCTCGGGCAGATCCGTCGCGAGGGTGGGCTGACCCTGGAGGAGATCGCCTCGGGGCCGGCCAGTGTCGCGTGGGCGCAGTCGCAGGGCTGGGTCGGATCGACCGGGGAGGACCTCGCGCGGGACTCCGCCAGCGGCGACGCGGTCGCCCGGGCGGCGATCGAGCGATCGGCGAAGGCGGTCGGCGAGGCTCTGGCGGATGCCGCGACCCTGGTCGACCTCGACATGGTGGCGATCGGCGGAGGCTTCTCGCGGGTGTCGTCGGACTACATCGACCTGGTGCAGAAGGCCCTCACCGCGAGCGCCGTGCACGAGTACTCCCGCCGTGCGCGGGTGGTGCGGTCGGGGCTGGGTGACGAGGGGCCGCTCATCGGCGCTGCCGCCCTCGTGCTGCGCTAGCTCTCGCGCGGTCAGCGACCCGGCACGAAGAGGTGCCGCGCGGGTCCTTCGAGACGCGCGACGGAGATCTTGAGTTCGGTCACGTCATCCGCGACCGCGTCGATGCGTCTCGTGAGCTGTGCGTCGACGGCGTCGATACGTGTGGTGAGCGTCGCGTCGACCGCGTCGATGCGTCGTACGCACCACGCGAAGCCGGCGAGCATGGCCGTTCCGAGGCTCAATACGATCCCGACGGCGCTGAGCACGACGGCGAGAGTCTCTGCAGACACGAACACCCTCCTATTGTGCGACCCGAACTCCGTTTCCGCATCGAACGGTACGGGCCGCTCGGGGCGCGTCGCTCCACGCGCCGCGACGTGCCGCTGAACTGTGCAGAACCCGAGTTTCTGGCGCGTCGTGCAGGACATGTCACGTCCCCGCCGGGAACGCGCGAAACACCACCTGCGCCGCGAGACACCACGTGCGGCACGGTGTCTCTCGGTGAATCCGATGTCTCGCGAGCGACGCATCCGTTCACACTCCTAACAAATACCGCGTAGGGTCGGAAGACGACGACGGAAGGATGCTCCATGCGCGTACTCGGCCTCATCTCCGGCACCTCGCACGACGGGATCGACGTGGCGGTGGTCGACTTCGCTTTCGAGCAAGGGGCCCTGACGGGCACGGTGCTGCACGACGACAGCGTTCCCTACGCCGACGACCTGCGCGCGCGTCTGATCGCGGCGCTCCCGCCGGCGCAGACGACGCTCGCCGAGGTGTGCGAACTCGACACGCTCATCGGTCAGGCCTTCGCCGAGGTCGCCGTTCGGGCCGCCGCGGCCGTCGGGGGAGTCGACGCGGTGTGCTCGCACGGGCAGACCGTCTATCACTGGGTCGAGGGCGACCACGCCCGTGGCACCCTGCAGATCGGCCAGCCGGCCTGGATCGCCGAGGCCGTCGGGGCGCCCGTGGTCTCGGACGTGCGCATCCGCGACATCACCGCCGGCGGACACGGTGCTCCGCTGGTGTCGTTCCTCGACGAGCTGCTGCTGCGCGGCCGCGGCGGCGAGACCGCTGCCGCGCTCAACCTCGGGGGCATCTCGAACATGACCGTCGTGGCCGACGGTGAGATCCTCGCCTACGACATCGGACCCGCGAACGCGCTCGTCGATGCCGTGGTCGTCGACCGGCGGCTGAACGACAAGGGGTACGACGATGACGCCGCGATCGCCCGGGCGGGTACCGTCGACGAGGCGCTCCTCGCCGCGCTCCTCGCCGACCCGTACTACGCCCTCGCCGCGCCGAAGAGCACGGGCAAGGAGCACTTCCATCTCGACTACGTGCGGGCCCACATCGAGGGGCGCGACATCTCCGACGCCGACCTCGTACGCACCCTCACCGAGCTGACCGTGCGCACGGTGGCAGATGACGTACGCGCCGCCGGGATCCGCTACCTCGCCGTCTCGGGCGGCGGATGCCACAACCCGGTGATCCTCGACGGGCTGCGGTCGGCCCTGCCCGACGTCGACGTGGTGCTCGCCGACGAGCTCGGCGCCCCGGTCGACAGCAAGGAGGCGATCCTCTTCGCGCTCATCGGCTGGTGCACGCTGCACGGCGTGCCCGCGATCGTCCCGGGGGGTACCGGTGCCCGCGCACCGCGCATCCTCGGCACCATCACTCCGGGCGAGGGGCCGCTGCGCCTGCCCGAGCCGGTCGAGGGCGTCGCGGGGCTGACGCTGACGACGGGCTCGTAGCCGGGCGCGGGGTCGCGCTAGCGCCGGCCGTCGTCGTCCCAGGGGCCCTCCCACCAGTTGCCGCCCCGGTCGTCTCCGGGTCCGCGGCGCCGCGATCGCACGAACTGCACGACGAACAGCGTGATCGAGCTGAGTCCGATCAGGATCAGCACGAGGAACAGCATGTCGCTCTGGGTCATGGTCGCCTTCCCTCCGCGGCATCCGCCACGATCTTCGCGATGCGGGCCTCGCGCGTCGCCGGTCGTTTCGCCGTCGCGATCTGCGTGAGGCCGAACTTCTTCACCGACGGCGGGAATGCATCCCAGTTCGTCCGCGCGGCGGGAACGGCGTCGAGGGCCGCGGTGAGCTCCCGTGGCTCCATCCCGGCCTCCGGGCCGTCGAGCAGGGTCCACGACCCGTCGGCCTTCGCGGCCTCGACCATGCGGATGCCGGCGGGCGCGAGCATCCCTGCCGCGTCGAGCTCGATGAGACGGGCCTTGTTCGTCGCCGCCCAGCCGCTTCCCTTCCGGCGGGGCGAGAACCACTGGGCGTTCTCGCCGTCGATCACGCGCACCGGACCGTCGATCCAGCCGAAGCACAGGGCCTGGCGCACGGCGTCGTCGTACGAGATCCCGTCGCTCGCCGCTCCGCGGGCACGCATCAACCACACGCCGTGCGGGCGGGTGTGGTTCTTCTCGAGCCACGCGCGCCAGGCCCCGGCATCCGCCGCCGTGACGCGCTCGCCGTCGTCGAGCACGCCCACGTCAGTCCTCGTCGAGCGTGGGGATCGACTCGGTGACGGTCGGCAGCAGGTCGGCGACCGAGTCGACGACCTCGTCCGGGCGGAACGGGTACTTCTCGATCTCGGCCTGGTCGCTGATGCCCGTCATCACGAGCACGGTGTGCAGACCGGCCTCGATGCCCGCGACGATATCGGTGTCCATGCGGTCGCCGATCATGCCGGTCTTCTTCGAGTGCGCGCCGATCTTGTTGAGCGCGGAGCGGAACATCATCGGGTTGGGCTTGCCGACGACGTAGGGTTCCTTGCCCGTGGCCTTCGTGATGAGCGCGGCGATCGCTCCGGTGGCCGGCAGCACGCCGTCGGCGCTCGGCCCGGTGGCGTCGGGGTTGGTGACGATGAAACGCGACCCCTTGTTGATGTGCCGGATCGCCTTGGTGATCGCCTCGAACGAGTAGTTGCGGGTCTCGCCCACGACGACGAAGTCGGGCGCGGTCTCGGTCATGATGAAGCCGGCCTCGTGCAGGGCGGTGAGGATGCCCGCCTCGCCGATGACGAAGGCGGAGCCGCCCGGGAGCTGCTGCGCGAGGAAGTCGGCCGTGGCGAGCGCCGAGGTCCAGATGCGCTCCTCGGGAACGATCAGGCCGCTGGCGCGCAGGCGGGCCGAGAGGTCGCGAGCGGTGAAGATCGAGTTGTTGGTGAGGACGAGGTAGGGGATGTCGTTGCGCTCCCAGCCGGCGAGCAGCTCGGATGCCCCGGGGATGGCGGTGTTCTCGTGCACGAGGACGCCGTCCATGTCGGTGAGCCAGCATTCGATGTCATCGCGGTGTTGTCCCATGTGCTCAGCCTAGAGGGAGCGGGTTTCCCGCAGGTGAGAGGGTGTCAGGCGGTGAGCCAGACCACCTGGGCGGCGCCGTCGGGCAACCTCACGTCAGTGCCGTCCACCTCGAGACCGGATGCCGTCACGCGCACCCGCGACGAGACGTCGACGCCGAGCGCCTCCAGCGTGCGCAACAGCTCGGGGTCGCGGTCGTCGACCCGGAGCACGGTGCCGGCGTGACCTGCGGGAGCATCCGCCAGCAGCACGAACGGCACCCGCTCGACGTTGCCGTCGGCGTCGGGGATGGCGTCGCCGTGCGGGTCGAAGCGCGGCCGTCCGAGCCGTTCGTCGATGCCCTCCAGCAGGCGGTCGCTGATCGTGTGCTCGAGGACCTCGGCCTCGTCGTGCACCTCGTGCCAGCCGTAGCCGAACTCCTGCACCAGCCAGGTCTCGATCAGGCGATGGCGCCGCACCATCGCCAGCGCGCGCCGGGTTCCGGCATCCGTGAGGCGCACGGCCCCGTAGGGAACGTGCGAGACGAGATCGGCCGCCGCGAGCTTCTTGACCATCTCGGTCACCGACGACGGCGCGATGCCCAGCTTGCCGGCGAGGACCGACGGGGTGATCGGGGAGTCCTGCCACTCGGTGTGCGCGTACACCGTCTTCAGATAGTCGTCTGCCGCCGGGGATGCCACCTCTCCAGTCTACGCGGGCGGCCCCGCGCGACCCCGGGGTGTCAGTTCGCCAGCGCGACGAGCAGGCCGAACGCGACCTGCCCGGCGAAGAAGACCACGATGAAGCCCAGGATCGCGGCGAGCAAGGACAGGCGCCCGTCGTAGCCCTCGATCTCGGCGATGCCGATGCGGCGGGCGCGGAACGCGAGCACCAGGGTGACGACGCCGAGGGCGAGCTGCGCCCAGGGGCCGCCGACGGGAAGCAGCGAGGGTACGGCGACGAGCACCGCCCCGAGCGCGCCGGTCGCGAGGGCGAACCAGGTGAGGAGACGGACGCGGTGCTCGGCGGACTCGGCGGACATGCCCTCGAGCCTATCCGCGCGGTCGCCGGCGGGCGTCACGCCCCGGTGAGCACGAGCCAGAGCAGCGCGGCGTTGAGGGCGATCAGCAGAACCGAGGCGACGACGCCCGCCGCGGTCGTGAAGCCCCGGTTCGCCCAGGCGCCCAGCGTGCGCTTCTGGGCGGTGAGAGCCACGAGCGGGATCAACGCGAACGGGATGCCGAACGACAGCACCACCTGGCTGAGCACGAGGGCCAGGGTCGGGTCGACGCCGAACCCGAGGATCGCGAGGGCGGGCAGAAGCGTGATGATGCGACGGGCCAGCAGCGGGATGCGCACCTGCAGCAGGCCCTGCATGATCTCGGCTCCGGCGTAGGCGCCCACGGAGGTCGACGCGAGGCCGGAGGCCAGCAGCCCCACCGCGAAGAACGTCGCCACGACCGGGCCGAGGCCCGCGGCCAGGGCGGCGTGGGCGCCCTCGAGCGAATCGGTCCCCGCGACGCCGGCGAGGTTCGCGGCGGCGAGCAGCAGGATGCCGAGGTTCACCGACCCCGCGATGATCATCGCGATCGTCACGTCCCACCGCGTCGCTGTGAGCAGGCGTCGGATGCGGCCGGCCTCGGTGCGGGCGGTCTCGGACTCGGCATCCGCGGCCTGTCGGCCGCGAGAACCGAACCGATCGCGGCTGAGGGCGGAATGCGCGTAGATCGCGTGCGGCATGATCGTCGCGCCGAGGATGGATGCCGCGAGCAGCACCGACCCCGTGTCGTCGAAGCGCGGCACCAGCCCGCCCGCCACTCCGGCGGGGTCGGGCGGGGCGATGAACACACCGGCCACGAAGCCGACGGTGATGATGACCATGAGGCCGACGATGACGAACTCGAATGGTCGGGCGCCGCGTCGCGACTGCACCGCGAGGAGGATCATCGAGACGGCGCCGGTGATGAGTCCGCCGAGCAGCAGCGGCACGTCGAAGAGCAGGTTGAGCGCGACCGCGCCGCCGATGACCTCGGCGAGATCGGTCGCCATCGCCACCAGTTCGGCCTGCAGCCAGTACGCGCGACGAGCCCAGCGGTTGCGCAGCCGAGACCCGAGCACCTCGGGGAGGCTCTGGCCCGTCACGACGCCGAGCTTCGCCGAGAGGTACTGGATCAGCCACGCCATCACGTTGCCGGCGACCACGATCCACACCAGCAGGTAGCCGTACTGCGCTCCGGCTGTCATGTTGCTGGCGACGTTGCCGGGATCGAGGTACGCGACCCCCGCCACGAGGGCGGGCCCGAGCAGCCAGAGGCTGCGCGGCGGGACGGCCGCGGGGCGGGGCTTCTCGATCACGCTGCGAGTTTTCGGCACACCGAAACCCTAGCCAATTTTTCGGTGCACCGAAATCCCTCGACCGGGGCAGGCGGATAGCCTGGCGGGATGGATGAGCAGTCGCCGGTCGCGGTCCCGGACGAGACCCCGGAGCGCACCACGCACGGTGTCGGACCCTTCCCCGGCGGGCCCGACAGCTGGCCGGACGGCGACGAGTACGACCCCGAACTGCTAAGGCACGGAGACACGCGCAACGTCATCGACCGCTACCGGTACTGGCGGATGGAGGCGATCGTGGCCGACCTCGATACGCATCGGCATCCGTTCCACGTCGCCATCGAGAACTGGCAGCACGACATGAACATCGGCTCGATCGTGCGCAGCGCGAACGCCTTCCTCGCCGACACGGTGCACATCATCGGGCGGCGACGGTGGAACAAGCGCGGCGCGATGGTCACCGACCGCTACCAGCACGTCGTGCACCACGACGACGTCGCGGCGTTCGCCGCCTGGGCCGCCGAGGAGCGGATGCCGATCGTCGCCGTCGACAACGTCGACGGGTCGGTTCCGGTGGATCGTGCGGAGCTGCCGGAACGATGCGTGCTGTTGTTCGGTCAGGAGGGGCCGGGACTCTCGGAGGAGGCGCTCGCCGCGGCATCCGCCCATGTCGAGATCACGCAGTACGGCTCGACGCGGTCGATCAATGCCAGCGCCGCCGCGGCGGTCATCATGTACGAGTGGTGCCGGCGCTACGCCGGGTGAACGCGGTGCGGCGCGCGACTACGCGTCGATCGTCGTCCAGCGCCCCGAGCGTACGCGCCATCCGAGCGTCGCGAGACGCGCCAACAGGTAGACCCCGAAGAACGCCACCGCGAGCCAGATCAGTCCCGCGGTGCCGTCGAGGCCCAGGGCCGCGATGATCCAGAGGCACGGCAGGAACGGCACCAGGTTGAGGCCGCCCGCGATCGCGAGATAACGGGCGTCGTCAGCGCCCATGAGCACCCCGTCGAGCACGAACACCATGCCCGCGATCGGCTGCGCGACGGCGAGTACGAGCAGCGCCGGCTGCACCAGGGCTGCCACCTCGGCGTCGCCCGTGAACACGATGCCCAGCACGCCCGAGAGGGCGGCGATCACCGCTCCCACCAGCACGCCGAACCAGACGCCCCACGCCACGGTGCGCGCGAGCACCCGCCGCACCTGCTGCGGGTCGCCGGCGCCGATCTCTTTGCCGATGAGGGCCTGCGCGGCGATCGCGAGCGCGTCGAGCGCGAAGGCCGCGGCCGAGAAGATCGTGAAGACGATCTGCCACCCCGCGAGCTCGGCGGTGCCGACCCCGGTGGCGACCGCGACGGTCGCGAGCAGGGCGATCCGAAGGCTCACGGTGCGCAGGAACAGCCAGCCGCCGGATCGGGCGGTCGAGCGCAGTCCCTCGCGCTGCGCGCGCAGCGAGGCGCTGTGGCGCGTGGCGAGACGGCGAACCACCAGAGCGTACGCGCCGACCATGCCCCACTGGGCCGTGACGGTTCCGGCCGCGGAGCCCGCGATGCCCCACCCGAAGCCGTAGATGAACAGCACGTTGAGCAGAGCGTTGGCGCCGAACCCGAGCCCCGCGATCCACAGCGGCGTCACCGTGTCCTGCATGCCGCGCAGCAGACCGGTCGCGGCGAAGACGATCAGCATGGCGGGAAGACCCCACATCGAGATGACGAGGTAGTCGTTCGCCTGCGCGGCGACGGCCTCGCCCGCACCGAACAGCGACACCAGCCACGGCGACGACACCGCGCCGAGCACGGCGAGCACCGAGCCGAGCGCGAGGGCGAGCCACATGCCGTTGATGCCCACCGACACCGCTTCGCCGGGGCGCCCGGCCCCGAACCGGCGCGCGACCGCCGGGGTCGTGGAGTAGGCGAGGAACACCATGAGCCCGACGATCGTCTGCAGCACGGCGCCGGCGATGCCGAGGCCCGCCAGGGGAGTCGTGCCGAGGTGTCCGACCAGGGCGGCATCGACGATGAGGAAGGCGGGTTCGGCGATGAGGGCACCGAGCGCGGGGACGGCGAGACGCAGAATCTCTCGGTTGAGGGAACGCGTCGCCATCCTCCGAGCCTATGGGCTGCCGCCGACACCGTGCGGAACCGGGACCGGCCCTCCGCCGCGGACGTACCCTGGAAGACGCCGGATGCGGCAGAACGGAGCATCATGACGGATCCCCGCGAGCAGGCGGCGCGCTACCGCGCTCGGCAACAGGCGCGCGAGACGGCATCCGACACGGGCGACGTCGGCGACGACGCGGGAACCGCGCCGACACCGGGGATCGGCGCGGCCGTGGACCGGGCGGCGTTCATCGAATCTGCGATCCAGGTCGCGATCCGCCGGGGCGACTTCGACGATCTGCCGGGGGCGGGGAAGCCCATCGAGGGGCTCGGCGACCATCACGACCCGGACTGGTGGATCCGCCGCAAGATCGAGACCGAGAACCTCACCGGGCTCGGGCCGCCGGCTCTGCTGCTGCGCGAGGAGGACCGGGAGCTCGAGGCGCAGCTCGACCTGCTCGGACGCGAAGTCGATGTGCGGGCGGTGCTCGACGACTTCAACCGTCGCGTCGTCGAGGCGCGTCGCCAGCTGCTCGGCGGCCCACCCGTGGTGACGTCGATCCGCGACGTCGACGCCGAGGTGGTGGCCTGGGCCGAGCGTCGTGCGCGTCGAGCCGCGGCCCTCGCGCCGGCGGATCCGATCTCTCCCGGCCGTCGGTTCCGATGGGGTCGCCGTCGCGGGCGGTGATCCCGCCGCATCCGCTGGACACGATGTCGGGGACCCGTCCTAGGGTGGAAGGCATGACAGACGTGCTTCCTTCGGGCCTCGCCCTCGACGAGTTCAGCTCCGACATCCGCCCGCAGGACGATCTCTACCGCCACGTCAACGGCGCCTGGCTCTCGCGCACCGAGATCCCGGGCGACAAGGCCCGCTGGGGTTCGTTCCACCTCCTCGCCGAGCAGGCCGAGGCCGATGTGCGCGCGATCATCGAAGAGTCGCAGCAGGCAGAGCCCGGCACCACCGCGCGCAAGATCGGCGACCTGTTCGCCAGCTTCATGGACACCGAGCGCATCGCCGCCGCCGGCACGAACCCCCTCGCCGAGACCCTCGCCGAGATCGACGCGATCGACGGCATCCCCGCCCTGCTCCGCGCCGTCGGGGCCTACGACCGCGATGGGCGCGCGGCGGTGATCGGTCTCTACGTCGACGGCGACCCCGGCAACCCCGAGCGCTACCTCCCGGTGCTCGTGCAGGCGGGGCTGTCGCTGCCCGATGAGAGCTACTTCCGGCTCGACGCCTTCGAGGGCACCCGCGCCGCGTACCGCGCGCACCTCGGCCGTCTGCTGGCACTGGCGGGCGTGGCGGATGCCGAGGGCCAGGCCGAGCGCTCCATCGCGCTCGAGACAGAGCTGGCGACGCACCACTGGGACAACGTGCGCAGCCGCGACGCGGTCGCCACCTACAACCTCAAGACCTGGGACGAGCTGCAGGCACTCGCCGGCGTCGACCTGACGCCGTGGCGCGAGGCCGTGACGCCGTCGAACCCGGCCGCGTTCGACGAGGTCGTCGTCGCCCAGCCCAGCTTCTTCGAGGGCCTGGGCTCGCTGCTCGTCGATGCACGTCTCGACGACTGGAAGGCCTGGCTCCGGGCCAAGGCCGTGCACGCCGCGGCCCCGTACCTCACCGACGAGATCGTGGAGGAGAACTTCTCGTTCTACGGCACCGAGCTCACCGGCGTGCCCACGATCCGCGAGCGATGGAAGCGCGGCGTCTCGCTGACCGAGGGCGCCATGGGCGAGGCCATCGGCAAGGTCTATGTCGAGCGGCACTACCCGCCGACGGCCAAGGCCGCGATGGACGAGCTCGTGGCGAACCTCATCGAGGCGTACCGGCGCAGCATCACGGACCTCGAGTGGATGACCCCCGAGACGCGGGAGCGCGCCCTCGCCAAGCTCGATTCCTTCACCCCGAAGATCGGTCACCCCGAGGTGTGGCGCGACTACTCCTCGCTCGAGATCGACCGCGACGACCTGTTCGGCAATGTACGCCGGGCCTCGATCTTCGAGCACGACCGCAACATCGACAAGGTCGGGGCACCGATCGATCGCGACGAATGGCACATGCCGCCACAGATGGTCAACGCGTACTACAACCCGTCGATGAACGAGATCGTCTTCCCGGCCGCGATCCTGCAGTACCCCTTCTTCGACGCGAGCCGAGACGCAGCCGCCAACTACGGCGGGATCGGCGCGGTCATCGGTCATGAGATCGGTCACGGGTTCGACGACCAGGGCAGCCGCTACGACGGCGACGGCCGCCTCGAGGACTGGTGGACGGATGCCGACCGTGCGGCGTTCGAGGAGCGCACGAAGGCTCTCATCGCCCAGTACGACGCACTCGTGCCCGAGGGGCTCGACGCCGCGCACCACGTGAACGGTGCCCTGACGATCGGCGAGAACATCGGCGACCTGGGCGGTCTCGGCATCGCGCTCAAGGCGTACGAGCTGTCGCTCGACGGCGCCGACGCTCCCGTCATCGATGGGCTGACCGGCGTGCAGCGTCTGCTGCTCTCATGGGCGCAGGTGTGGCAGCAGAAGAGCCGCGACGCCGAGACGCTGCGTCTGCTCACGATCGATCCGCACTCGCCGAACGAGTTCCGCTGCAACCAGATCGTGCGCAACATCGACGCGTTCTACCGCGCGTTCGACGTCACGCCCGACGACGCGCTCTGGCTCGCCGAGAACGAGCGCGTGACGATCTGGTGACCAATCGCCTCGCACCATGAGGCCGTCCGCACGGCGGGGGTACGATATCCGTGCCGTGCGGACGAGCTCACGGCGTTCCCCACATCCCATCCCCCGTAAGGATCACGCGTGGGCGCTCTCTCCTCCCCGAATCCCGAGCCGGTCGACGGCCCGCGAGCGGTGCTGCGCGGGTCGCAGCGCCCGCATCGTCGCCTCCCCCGACGGGCGGCCGTGGGTCGTCGCTCGTTCACGGCGACCCTGCGGGCACTCGAGAATCTCGCCCAGTCCGGCGCGCAGGTGTCGGTGCACGTCGTCGACCTCGACTCCCATGAGCACGTGCTCTCGGGCGACGACCACGTCACGATGCCCGTGGGCGGCCTCGGTGTCGTGCCGCTGCTCATCGAGGTGGCGGCCGGTTTCGAGAGCGGCGCGCTTGACCCTCTCGAGATCATCGAACGCACCAGCGTCGACGAGGTCTCGACCTCCGGACTGTGGCGTCACCTGCACGCACCGGCCCTGCCCCTCGCCGACCTCGCGGTGCTCGCGGCGACCGCGGGCGACCCCATCGCCGTGAACGCGCTGCTGCAGAAGGTGGGGCACGATCGCGTACGCCAGCGCATCGACGCCCTCGGTCTGCGACGCACCGCCCTGCTCGACCGGTTCCGCGACCTGCGCGGCCCCGACGACGCTCCGCAGGTCGCGGTCGGATCGACCCGCGAATTCGCCGGGCTGTTCTCGGCGCTCGTCAACTCGTCGGTCGTCGACGCGGCCGTGAGCGCCCAGGTGTCGGAATGGCTGAGCCTCAATCAGGATCTGAGCCTGGTCGCAGCATCCACCGGGCTCGATCCGTTCGCACACGACCACGACGCCCACGGGCTCCTGTTCGTCAACAAGACGGGCCGCGACCGTGGTGTGCGCGCCGAAGCCGGTGTGCTCGCCGGGCCGCGCGCCGGCGTCGCCTACTCTCTCGTGGTCTGCTTCGACGACCTCTCGATCGCGCACCGTCTGCGGGCGCACGACGCCTTCCGCGTGCTCGGCGTCGAGCTCATGGAGTACACGCACTGACCGCGGCCTCCGCCCGCCCTCTCCTCCGCCCCGCACCCTCCTCCGCCCCGCACCCTCCTCCGCCCGATGCGGGATCGAAATCGCACGCCCCAGCCGCCGGGAACCCGAGATTCTGATCCCCCACGGGAGAGGGGGGAGGGGGGAGGGGGCAGAGCGGGGGGGCTAGGGGAGGGAGGGGTGGGGGTCGGCGGCGGGCTGCTTCGGGATGAACAGCGACAGCACGAGCGCGACGATGCCGGCGGCGATCGCGAGCCAGAAGCACACCTGGAAGGCATCGTGCGTCGGCACCGCGACGCCATCGACGTCCACGGTCATCGCCGCGAGGACGCCGCCCATCACGGCCGACGCGCTCGAGGTGCCGACCGAGCGGAAGAGCGCGTTCAAGCCATTCGACGCGCCCGTCTCGTGTGCGGGCACCGAGCGCATGATGATCATCGGCATCGCGGCGAACGTGAAGCCGATGCCCACCCCGATGAGCAGGTTGCCGACGAGGATGTGCCAGACCTCGCTCGACAGGATCAGCACGAACACGTACGCGAGCACGATCGCCGCGGCGCCCACCGTGAAGAGCGGGCGCGGTCCGACGGTGCGCTCCAACCAGCCCGAGAGGGGCGAGATGACCATCATCACCAGTCCCGCCGGCATCACCACGAGGGCCGCCGAGATCATGTCGAGCCCGAAGCCGGCACCGCTGCCGACCGGCATCTCGAGCATCTGCGGGAATGTGACGTTCGACGCGAACAGGGCGAAGCCCATGCCGATCGCGGCGATGTTCGTGAAGAGCACGGCCGGTCGTGCGGCGACGCGCAGATCGAGCAGCGGATCGTCGGTGCGCAGTTGGTACCAGCCCCACACGAGCAGCACCACGACGCCGCCGATGATGCAGGCGAGCGTCGAGGGGGCGGTCCAGCCCCATTCAGCGCCGCGCGACACGAACAGCAGGATGCCGGTGAGGCCGATCGCGAGACCGATGGCTCCGACGATGTCGAGGCGCCCGGGCGAACGCAGCACGTCCTCCGGCACGATGAAGAAGATGAGCAGCAGGCCGACCACGCCCAGCGCGGCGGCGAGCCAGAACAGGGCGTGCCAGTCGGCGTTGACGGCGAGGTAGGCGGCCACCGGCATACCGACAGCCCCGCCGACGCCCATCGTCGCGCTCATCAGAGCGACCGCCGTGCCGAGGCGCTCCGGCGGCAGCACGTCGCGCATGATGGCGATGCCCAGCGGCACCACGCCGGTCACGGCTCCCTGCAGGGCACGGCCGATGATGACACCGACGATCGATCCCGACAGCGCGGCGATCAGCGACCCCACGATCAACAGGGCGAGCAGCGCGATGGCGACCCGCCGTTTGCCGTACATGTCGCCGAGACGCCCCGAGATCGGCGTCGCCACGGCGGCCACGAGCAGCGTGATGGTGACCACCCACGTCGTGTCTTCCCGCGACGAGTCGAGCAGCGCCGGAAGCTCGGCCTGCAGCGGCACCACGAGCGTGAACATGAACGACGAGCACAGTCCGGCGAAGGCGAGCACGGCGACGATCGCCCACCGCGGGGTGTTCCGTGAGAGTCGTCGTCGGGCCCGGTCGTCGTTCTCTCTCACCGATCAAGGCTACCGGTGCCGACGGGGGTCGGGGTCGTCGCGCGTTGTCAGCCGCAGGGCGGGTGCGGGATCACAAACGCACGTGGCAGGCCCCAGGAACCTGACATATCGATCCCGCACGGGGGCGGGGGAGGGGGACGGGGGGAGGGGGGAGGGGGGGGAG
>JASCNZ010000056.1 GCA_029959905.1 Microbacteriaceae bacterium PS02344 | reverse complement strand
GGAGGGGGAAGGGGGTGGGGGGGGTCAGGGTGGGGGGAGCACGTAGGCTCCGGTCTCGCCGGGGTTCACTGCGATCTCCCAGCGGAAGCCGTCGGGATCGGCGAAGTAGCCGGAGTACCCGCCCCACGCACGGTGCTCTGCCGAATGCACCTCGGCCCCCAGCCGCTGCGCCTCGGCGAGCACCGCGTCGACCTCGGCGGGGGTGGCGAGGTTGTGCGCGAGCGTGAGTGGCGCGACGCCGGATGCCGGTGCCGCGCCGATCTCGGCGGTGAACCCGGCGACCGACCACAGCGACAGGATGAGACGCTCGCCCACGGGGAGCATGAGCACGTCGTCGCCGATGAAGATCGGAGACCACCCCAGGCCGTCGACGTAGAACGCGCGACTCCGCTCCACATCGGCGACCGCGAGGGTGATGAAGCTGACGCGTTGTTCCATGCCGGCATCCTGCCACGGGCATCCGACAGCCGACATCGCGCCCCCGCATCCGACCGCCCCGCCCGTGAGGCACCACCCCCGCCGTGAGACATCACGTCGCCCGTGGTGTCTCGCGGCCGAAGTGGTGTCTCGGCGGCAAGACGCGCCGGCCTCAGCGCACGTCGCGCATCAGTCGCAGCACCGGCTTCACCGACAGCAGCAGGCCGATGCCGACCACGATCGCGATCCCGCCGAGGATCGAGAAGTAGGGCACCTCGTTCTCGGGGTCGTAGTAGCGCACGAGCCATCCCGAGATGGCCGTCCCCAGCGCGACGGACAGGAAGAACAGCGCCACCATCTGCGTGTGGAAGACCTTCGGGGCGAGCTTGGTGGTGACCGACAGCCCGACCGGTGAGAGCAGCAGCTCGGCCACGGTGAACACGAACAGGATGCCGACGATCGCGAGCAGCGGCGTGGAGTTGGGTCCGCCGCCGGAGAACGGCAGGAACAGCAGGAACGCGGATCCCATGATGATCGCCGCGAGCCCGAACTTCACCGGTGTGGCGGGCTGGCGTGCGCCCATCCGGGTCCAGATCGCGGCGAAGACGCCCGACAGGATGATGATGAACACCGGGTTGATCGACTGCACCCACGACACCGGCATCTCCCAGCCGAACAGGTCGCGATTCAGGCGCTCGTCGGAGTAGACCGTCAGCACCGTGAACTGCTGCTGATACAGCGACCAGAAGGCGACGCTGGTGAGGAAGAGCGGCAGGAAGCCCCACACCCGGGAGCGCTCGGTGGCGTCGATGCGGCGGCTGGTGAGGATGACCGCGAAGTACGCCACTGCCGCGACGATGGTCACGGCGATCACGATGGTCGCCAGGTTGTCGGCGCGGATGACCCCCAGCAGCACGAGCGCGGCGATCAGCACCACGGCCGCGACGCCCACGCCCCACACCAGCGGACGACGTGCGGCCGGGAGCGGGTTGGCGACCTCGCGCGCCTCGTCAGGAAGCGAGCGGCGGCCGAACGAGTACTGCACCAGTCCCGCCGCCATCCCGACTGCGGCGAGTCCGAAGCCCCAGTGGAACCCCGCCCTCTCCTGCAGCAGCCCGGTGAGCAGCGGGCCGAGGAAGGCGCCGAGGTTGATGCCGAGGTAGAACAGCGAGAAGCCCGCGTCGCGCCGCACGTCCTCCGCGCGGTAGAGCGTGCCGACCACTGCCGTGGCGTTCGCCTTGAGTCCGCCCGAACCGAGCGCGACGAGCACGAGACCCACGCCGACGCCCACGAAACCGGGCAGCAGCGCGAGGGCGGCGTGCCCTGCGACGATGACGATCGCGCTCGCGAACAGCACGCGCTCGGCCCCGAACAGCCGGTCGGCGAGCCACGCGCCGAGGACCGTCGCGAGGTACACCGAGCCGCCGTACGCCCCCAGGATGCCTCCGGCGACTGCCTGGGGGATGCCGAGGCCGCCGTCCTCGATCGAGAAGTAGAGGTAGATGAGCAGGATGCCCTGCATGCCGTAGAAGCTGAACCGCTCCCACATCTCCACCCCGAAGATGTGCACGAGCGACCACGGCTGCCCGAAGAAGCGGGTGTCGTCGTCGCGGTTCCTGCGGGGCTGCGCCGTCGTGCTCATGGCTCGACGGTAGTCCGCGGCGGAGGATGCGGCGAGGGGTTGACGCCGGGAACGGCGCGGGGTGCGCGGATAGAATGAGGATGCCGCGCCATCGCGCGTGCCGCATCCTCACCCGCATCCGACCATTGGAGCCACCATGGCCGAACAGTCCCGCCTCGACAAGGTCATCGCCCTCGCCCGCCACCGCGGGTTCGTGTTCCAAGCGGGTGAGATCTACGGCGGTTCGCGGTCGGCCTGGGACTACGGCCCCCTCGGGACCGAGCTCAAGGAGAACATCCGCCGCCAGTGGTGGCAGACGTTCGTGCGCGGCCGCGGCGACATGGTCGGCCTCGACTCGAGCATCATCCTGCCGAAGCGCGTGTGGGAGGCATCCGGTCACGTCGCGACCTTCACCGACCCGCTCGTCGAGTGCCTGAGCTGCCACAAGCGCTTCCGCGCCGACAACCTCATCGAGGACTTCGAGGCGCGCAAGGGCCGCAAGACCGAGAACGGTCTCGCCGACGTGCCCTGCCCGAACTGCGGCACGAAGGGCCAGTACACCGAGCCCAAGTCGTTCTCGGGCCTCGTGAAGACCTACCTCGGCGTCGTCGACGACGAGTCCGGCCTGTACTACCTGCGGCCCGAGACCGCGCAGGGCATCTTCGTGAACTTCTCGAACGTGCTCACCGCGAGCCGCAAGAAGCCGCCGTTCGGCATCGGCCAGGTCGGCAAGGCTTTCCGCAACGAGATCACGCCCGGGAACTTCATCTTCCGCACCCGCGAGTTCGAGCAGATGGAGATCGAGTTCTTCACCCCGCCCGCCGACGCACCGGAGTGGTTCCAGCACTGGGTCGACGCGTGCTGGAACTGGTTCATCGACCTCGGCATCGACCCCGAGAACATGCGTCAGTTCGACGTGCCCGAAGACGACCGCGCCCACTACTCCGCCGGCACGATCGACGTCGAGTACAAGTTCGGCTTCGCGGGCAAGGAGTGGGGCGAGCTGATGGGCGTCGCCAACCGCACCGACTACGACCTCTCCAGCCACAGCGAGGCCTCGGGGCAGAGCCTGACGTACTTCGATCAGGCCACGGGTGAGCGCTACACCCCGTACGTGATCGAGCCGTCGTTCGGTCTGACCCGCGCCATGATGGCCTTCCTCGTCGACGCGTACCGCGAAGAAGAGGTGCCCAACGCCAAGGGCGGCACCGACGTGCGCACCGTGCTGAAGCTCGACCCGCGCCTCGCGCCGGTCAAGGCCGCCGTGCTGCCGCTGTCGCGCAACGAGCGTCTGTCTCCGCTCGCACGCGAGGTCGCCGACACCCTGCGCAGCTCGTGGGCCGTCGACTTCGACGACGCCGGTGCGATCGGTCGCCGCTACCGTCGCCAGGACGAGATCGGCACCCCGTTCTGCGTGACGGTCGACTTCGACTCGCTCGACGACCGCGCCGTCACGGTGCGCGACCGCGACACCATGGCGCAGGAGCGCGTCTCGATCGACGAGCTGCACGCCTACCTCGCCGAGCGCCTGAAGGGCGCCTGACCCGGCATCCGGTCCGAATCGACGCCCTCACCTCCGACTGTCGCCGCCCGCGGGGACTGCGGCGGTGGGGGCGTCGTCGTCTGCGCCGTGACTCAGGCCTTCGCGGCTTTCGCGGCCGCCTTCATCGCCTTCTTGTGCTCGCGCACCTTCGTCAGCGACTCGGGTGAGACGATGTCGGCGACGCTGCGGAACGAGCCCTCGTCGCCGTAGTCGCCGGCGGCTTCGCGCCAGCCCGCACCGGTGAATCCGTACTGCTTGCCGAGCAGTGCGAGGAAGATCTTGGCCTTCTGCTCGCCGAAGCCGGGAAGCGCCTCGAGCCGCTTCCGCACCTCGGCCCCGTCCGGGTCGCCCTGCGTCCAGATCGCCGCGGCGTCACCGTCCCAGTCGTCCACGATCGTCTGGCACAGCGTCTGCACGCGCGTCGCCATCGACCCCGGGAAGCGATGCACCGCCGGCGTCGTCTTGAACGCGTCGAGGAACTTCTCCGGATCCATGCCGGCGATCGCCCGGGCATCGGCCGCTCCCGTGCGCTGCGCGATCTTGAGCGGACCGGTGAACGCGGTCTCCATCGGGATCTGCTGGTCGAGCAGCATGCCCACCAGGAGCGCGAGCGGGTTGTCGGTCAGGAGCGCGTCGGCGGCGTCGTCTCCGGTGATGTGCAGGGCCATGCCCTCATTCTCCCACCGGTAGGGGCGGGTGCCGCGGCCGGCCCCGGCGTCAGGCGGAGGCGGCGTCGTCGAGCGGATCGACGGCGGCGACGGCCGGCGCCTCGGGCGACAGGCCGTACAGCGTCTCGAGCGCGGCGGTGAAGTCGTCGGCGCGACCCGAGGCGGCGAGTTCGTGCGCGCGCGTGGTCGGTGTGTGCAGCAGCACGCCTGCGAGGTGGCGCAGGGCCTGTTCGACCTTGCCGTCTTCGTCGCCGCGCGCCCGGGCGCGATCGATCTCACCGTCGAGCAGTGAGAAGATGTGCGACCGCAGTGCGATGACGGCGGGCGTCACGCTCTGACGGGAACCGACGACGTGGAAGGTCTCGGCGGCCTCGCGCACCACGTCGCGCGCCGCATCCGTCGCCTGCAGCTCTTCGAGCGGGGCGTGCAGGCGGATGGTCTCGAGGTCGAGCAGCGCGACGCCTTCGACCGTCGCGATCGCGGGGTCGACGTTGCGGGGCATGCCGAGGTCGATGACGAGCTGCGAACCGTGGGCGACGGGGCAGCCGACCGCGGTCGGACCCGTCGGGGCCTGCAGGTGCTGAGGGCCGAGCACCGGCTCGGTGGCCGACGTGCACGTGATGAGCAGGCTGGAGCGGGCGGCGGTGCGGGCGTAGTCGGCTTCGGCGACCGGGCGGATGCCGTGCTTCGCGGCGAAGATCTCGGCGCGACCCGAGGGGGAGTAGACCGAGATGTCGACCGCCCCGCGCTCGCGCAGAGTGGCGAGGGTCACGGCCGCATAGGCGCCGGTGCCCACGAGCAGCACGCGCTGTGCCGACCAGTCGGCGATGCGGCTGTCGGCGAGCTCGAGGGCGAGACGCACCAGCGAACGCCCGGCGCGGCCGAGGGCGGTGACGTTCTTGACCTTGCGCTGCGCCTGGCTGGCGCGCTGGAAGAGGCGCTCGAGCTCGGGGGACGTGGTGCCCTCCTTGCGGGCCGACTTCAGTGCCCGGCGCACCTGACCCGCGATCTCCCCCTCTCCGGAGACGACCGACTCGAGGCCGGACGCGACCGAGAAGAGGTGCTCGGCGACATGGCGGCCGGAGTGCACGGCGTAGGCACCGTCGAGTTCGGATGCCGGAACCCCGGTGGCCGATTCGACGGCCTCGAGCACGGCTTCGACGCCGATCGCACCGGCCGCGGTGACCGGCTCGTCCATTTCCACGTACGCCTCGAAGCGATTGCACGTCGCGAGAACGACCGCACCCTGCACGCACGGGGCCATCCCCACGAGGGTGGGGGCGACATCGTCGGGGGTGCGGCTCAGGCGTTCGAGCAGATCGAAGCTGGCGGTCTTGTGACTCGCCGTGACACACAGCAGCACGCTCCGATTCTACCGCAGCGCGGGTCGAGGTCGGCCGTGAGGGCACGGCATGCGCACAAGCGTGCGGTGGGAGGATGGGAGCATGCCCCTCTCCGACGCTCCGCTCCTGCGCGCCCTCGCCGGCGACCGCCCCGCCACGACGCCCGTCTGGTTCATGCGCCAGGCCGGCCGCTCGCTGCCCGAGTACCGCGAGCTGCGTGTGGGCACGCGGATGCTCGACGCCTGCCTCACCCCCGACCTCGCCGCCGAGATCACGCTGCAGCCCGTGCGTCGCCACGGCGTCGATGCGGCGGTGTTCTTCAGCGACATCGTCATCCCGCTGCGCCTCGCCGGCGTCGACGTCGAGATCGAGCCGGGCCGCGGGCCGGTGTTCGCCGACCCGGTGCGCACGGCGGGCGACGTCGACCGCATCACGGCCATCGACCCCCAGTCGCTCGACTCCTCGGCGATCGCCGAGGCCGTTCGGCTGACCGTCGCCGAGCTGGGCGACACCCCCTTGATCGGCTTCGCCGGGGCCCCGTTCACGCTCGCCGCCTACCTCGTCGAGGGCGGCCCGTCGAAGGAGCACCTGCGGGCCCGGGCCATGATGCACGCCGACCCCGACTCGTGGAACCGTCTCGCCGGCTGGCTCGCGCAGGTGTCTCGCGTGTTCCTCGCCGCGCAGCGCGACGCCGGAGCATCCGCCGTGCAGCTGTTCGACTCGTGGGCCGGCGGACTGAGCCGATCCGACTACCGCACATACGTGCAGCCGCACTCCCGCGTCGCGCTCGCGGGCATCGGTCTGCCGAGCATCCACTTCGGCGTCGGCACCGGGCCGTTCCTCGCCGACATGCACCTCGACGGCGCGGCGGATGCCGTGGGCGTCGACTGGCGTCAGCCGCTCGACGAGGCCGCGGCCCTGCTCGGACCCGACGTGACCGTGCAGGGCAACATCGACCCCGCACTCCTGTCGGCGCCCTGGCCGGTGCTCGAGGCGCACGTGCTCGACGTGCTGGCGCGGGGCCGCGCCGCGCGGGCGCACATCGTCAACCTCGGCCACGGCGTGCCGCCCGAGACCGACCCCGATCAGCTCACCCGCATCGTGGAGCTCGTGCACGCGCAGTCCGCCTGACCTGCGTTCGCGTCCCCACGTCCTCCTGACCCCTCACGCCCGGGGGCCTCGCCTCCGCGCGCGGTTATCCCCGGCGGGTGCCGAGGAGGGCGGTGGGAGGATGGAGGCATGACCGAGCCCCATGAACTCGCCGCCCGCGCCGCCGAGAAGCACGTCGTCGTCGTCGGCGGCGGTATCGGAGGCCTCATCGCCGCCCGGGAGTGCGCGAAGGTCGGCATGCGGGTGACCGTGCTGGAGGCATCGGATGCTCCGGGCGGCGCGATCCGCGCGGCCGAGCTCGACGGCGTGCGGGTGGATGCCGGGGCCGAGAGCTTCGCCACCCGCGGCGGGCATGTGCGCGCCCTGCTGACCGAGCTCGGGATCGCCGACCGCATCGTCCCGCCGGCCCCCGGTGGGGCGTGGCTGGCGGGCATCCCCGGTATCGGGGCAGCGCCCCTGCCGGTCGGGGGGATCCTCGGCATCCCGGGCAACCCGTTCCAGCCCGACGTGCGCCGCATCCTCGGGTGGTCCGGCGTGTGGCGCGCGTACCTCGATCGTCTGCGTCCTCCGCTCACGATCGGTCACCAGCACAGCCTCGGCGCCCTCGTCGCCTCGCGCATGGGGCGCAAGGTGCGCGACCGTCTCGTCGCTCCGGTGACGACGGGCGTCTACTCGGCCACCCCCGACGCCATCGACGTCGACGTCGCCGCCCCCGGTCTCAACGCCGCCCTCACCCGGGTGGGCTCGCTGGCGGGCGCGGTGCAGGCGCTCAAGGAGGAGAGCGCGGCACGCACGGTCGATCGGAAGCCCGGCGCCGCGGTCGAGGGACTGGACGGGGGCATGACGCAGCTCGTCGACGCCCTGCTGCGCGACCTCGCGACGTTCCGGGTGGAGGTGCGCACGGTCACGCCCGTGCGCGGGATCGCGCGACAGGGCGACGGGTGGCGGATCACGGTCGACGCCCTGGCGCACGCGCACGACACCGACGCCGCACCCGACGCGCCGGATGCCGTCGACACGCCGGTCGCGCAGGATGCCGAGCCCGCCCCGGCCGCGGACGCGCTCGACACCGCTTCGACCGCCCCCGACACGTCCACCGAAGAGCTCTTCGCCGACGCCCTCGTGATGGCGGTCGACGAGCGCGCGGCCCGGGCGCTGCTGGCCGGCGTCGTTCCCGCCCTGGCGGAGGCGACCGATGCGGTGGCCCCCGAGATCGAGGTCGTGACCCTGCTGCTCGACGCTCCGGCGCTCGACCCCGCGCCCCGCGGTACCGGCGTGCTCACCGTGCCCGGCAGCAGCATCGCCAAGGCGCTCACCCACTCCACCGCGAAGTGGGAGTGGGTGCGCCGGGCGGCCGGTTCGCGCCACGTCGTGCGCGTCTCGTTCGGTGCGCAGGGCGAGCCCGCGGCCACCGCGGCGCTCGATGACGCGGCCGCCGCCGACCTCGCCCGGCGCGAGGCATCCGTCCTCCTCGGGGTCGATCTCGCCCCCGCCGCCGTGGTCGCCGCGCACCGCGCGCGGTACGTGCAGGCGCAGCCGGCGTCGGTGATCGGTTCGGGGGAGCGCCGGGATGCCGCGCGCGCCGCCGTGCGTGCGGTCCCGGGTCTCGCCGCGGTCGGCGCCTGGCTCGCGGGGACGGGGCTCGCCCAGGTGGTGCCGGATGCCGTCGAGGAGACCGACCGCCTGCGCCGCGCACTGCTGTGGGATTGACCGACCGCGCGGACTGACCGGATCGCTCCGGCGTGTCAACCCCCAGAGCCGTAGATGCCGAAACGGGCATACGGCGTTACTCTGGTGACCTGGCCGACGGGGATCGAACGCCTGCGGCTCGACCGGAACAACGTGAGGAGACCCCATGAAGGGGAAGATCGGACTCATCGTCGGACTCGGAGCCGGCTACGTCCTCGGAACGCGCGCCGGACGCGAGCGCTACGAGCAGATCAAGACGCAGTGGCTGAAGGTCTGGAACATGGACCCCGTGCAGGAGCGGGTCGAGCAGGTGAAGGGTTTCGTCGGCGACAAGGCCGCCGCCGTGCCCGGTGCCGTCTGGAACGGCGCGGTCAAGATCGTCAAGTCCGTCGGCAGCGACAAGACCCCCGGGCAGAAGCTCGACTCGGTCATCGCCGCGGGCAAGGACGTCGCCGAGGACATCGAGGATGCTGCGGAGGACGTCAAGGACAAGGTCTCGTCGAAGTCGGGATCGTCGGCCCAGCCGTCCGCCTCCGGCACGTCGAAGCCCGCCACGTCGGCGGCCAAGAAGTCCGAGGGCTGATCGGTGCCCCGCGGGTACCGCGATCGGGCCGATGACAGCTTCCTCTCGCTGATCGGCGACCTGCCCGAGCTCGTCTCGAACCTGGTCAAGGCCGAGATCAACGCCGCCAAGGCCTGGGTGTCGCGCACGGCGAAGGACGCCGGCATCGGATCGCTGTGGTTCGTCGTCGCGCTGTTCTTCCTGTTCTGGGCGATCCCGGTGCTGCTGGTCTTCGCGATCGCCGGCATCGCCTCGTGGTGGCCGGTGTGGCTGTCGGCGATCGTCGTGTTCGGCGGGCTGCTGCTCGTCGCGCTGCTTTTCGCTCTGCTCGGCGTGCTGAAGTTCCGCAAGGTGCTGCGCCGCGAGAATCCCGCCCAGGCCGTCAAGACCGACGTCCGCATCGTGAAGGAGGCCGGCGACAATGACGAATTCTGACGTGCCGAACACTGCGGTCCCCGCCGGGATCGTCGACCCCGTGCTCTCGGCTCGCGCCGAGCTGAAGGCGGCGCTGGCCGCGATCGAGATCAAGGGCAACGTGCCCCGTCGACTCGACAAGGCCTCCAAGCGCGCGGCCGTGCGGCTGCGCACGATGGCCGATCGCAACCCGGCCGGTGCGATCGCCGTCGCGGTGGCCGCGGCCGCCGTGGTCGGCAGCGCGGTGTGGGTGATCGCGCGAGGGCTCTCGCGCTGAGCATCCGTCTCACTCTCCTCGATCGGCGGCCCGGGCGGATGCTCCGGGTCGCCGATCGTTTTCACGACGGGGCGCGTTCGCGGCCCCCCGACAAAAGGGGCAGACTGGAATCATGTCCGCAGAGTCCGTAGAGAACCCGTCCGGCTTCACCCTCTGGGCCGTGTGGCGACGCAACCCCGATGTCGCCGTCACCGAGTCCGATTCCACCGAACTCGAGACGATCGTCTCGTACATCGAGGATTCGGGCGTGACCGTGCGCGGTTTCTACGACGTGTCGGGCCTCAAGGCCGACGCCGATCTCATGGTGTGGCTGCACGGTCCGACGGCCGAGGAGCTGCAGGTCGCCCTGCGCCGTCTGCGCCGCACCGAGCTGCTGCGCTCGCTGCTGCCGGTGTGGAACGTCATGGGCGTGCACCGCGACGCGGAGTTCAACCGGTCGCACGTGCCCGGCTTCCTGCGCGGCGTCGAGCCGAAGCAGTGGCTGTGCCTGTACCCGTTCGTGCGCACCCCCGAGTGGTACCTCGCGCCCGAGGAGGAGCGTCGCGAGATGCTCATCGACCACGGGCGCAAGGGGGCGGCGTTCACCGGTGTCATCGCGAACACGGTCGCCGCGTTCGCCCTCGGCGACTACGAGTGGATCCTGCCGATGGAGGCCGACGACGTGACCGACCTCGTCGACATGATGCGCGACCTCCGCTACACCGAGGCCCGTCGCTTCGTGAAGGAGGAGGTGCCCTTCTACACGGGCCGCCGCCTGCGGTTCGACGAGATCGCCGACGTGCTGCAGTGACGTCATGAGCACTCCCATCCGCCTGGGGACCAGGCGCAGCGCTCTCGCGCAGGCCCAGTCCGGTCACGTCGCCGCCGCTCTCGAGAAGGTCGCGGGGCGCCCGGTCGAGCTCGTGCCCATCACGTCCGAAGGCGACACCAACCGTGCGTCGCTGTCGGAGATCGGCGGCCAGGGCATCTTCGCGACGCGTCTGCGCGAGGCCCTGCTGGCGAGGGAGTGCGACTTCCTCGTGCACTCGCTCAAGGATCTGCCGACGGCCATCCCCGAGGGCCTCGTGATCGCCGCGACGCCCGAGCGCGAAGACGCCCGCGACGTCGTCATCACCCGCGGGGGCACGCCCCTGCACGAGCTGCGCACCGGCAGTACGGTCGGCACGGGATCCCCGCGTCGCATCGCCCAGGTGCGTCGGCGCGCGCCGCATGCACAGGTCGTCGACCTGCGTGGCAACGTCGACTCCCGTCTCGCCCGCGTCGCGTCGGGCGAGCTGGACGCGGTGATCCTCGCCGCCGCCGGCCTCTCGCGCCTCGGCACCGACAGCCCGCTGCGGCGGGAGGAGCTCGGCCTCGCCGAGTGGCCGACCGCTCCGGGCCAGGGCGCTCTCGCGATCGAGACCCGCACGGATGCCCCGAGCGAGCTGCTCGAGGCGCTCGCCGCGCTCGACCACGAGCCCACGCGCATCGCCGTCAGTGTCGAGCGCGGGGTGCTCGAGGGGCTGGACGCCGGATGCCAGGCGCCGATGGCCGCCCACGCGCAGGTCGAGGGCTCATCGATCCGCGTCAGGACGGTGGTCTACGCCCCCGACGGCGGGCGCCGGATCGGGCTCGACGTCACCGAAGCCCTGGACGAGGAGTATATTCGTCGGAACGGCAGTGGCAATGGGGCGGATGCTGCCGATGGCGCAGGCCCGATCCCGGCCGCTCGATCTCTGGGATTGACCCTCGCGCATCGGCTGCTCGATCACGGGGCGGCCGACCTCGTCCCCCGAGAGCAATCCTCATGACCACGACACCCGAATCGAAGCACGACAAGCCGCTCGACGGCTGGCGCATCCTCGTCCCCCGCGGAGGCCCCTGGGGTGACGGCGTCGCCGCCAGCCTGCGGGCCCAGGGAGCGGTGCCGGTCGTCGCGCCGCTCATCAACTTCGCCGCCACGACCGACCAGGCCGCGCTCGACGCCGCGCTCGCGCAGCTCGCCGACGGCGCCTTCGACTGGCTGACCGTCACGAGCGCGACGACCGTCGACGTGATGTTCGCCCACCGCGCGGTGGTGCCCCCGACGACCCGCATCGCGGCGGTGGGGGAGACGACGGCGGCCGCCCTGCAGGCGGTCGGTTACGACGTCGCCCTCGTGCCCGCGCAGGACAACTCCGCCGCCGGCATGGCCCAGCAGATGATCGCGCTCGAGACCGAGCCGCGCCGCATCCTCGCCCTCCGCAGCGAGATCGCGAAGCCCGTGCTCAGCGTCATGCTCACCGACGCCGGACACGACGTCGAGAGCGTCGTGGCGTACCGCACGGTCGGGGTGCCGGTGACCGAGCGCATCCGCCGCGACGTCGAGAACGGCCGCATCAACGCCATCCTCATCACGAGCGGTTCGGTCGCCGAGCAGGTGCGCGAGCAGTTCCCCGTGATCCCCGACGACACGATCCTCGCGGCCATCGGTCCGCGCACGGCGAGCGACGCCCGCAAGGCCGGTCTGCCCGTCTCGGTCGTCGCCGACCGCCAGACGGTCGACGCGCTCATCGAGGCCGTGTCGCTCTTCCCCCTTCCGCACGCGGCCGACGAGGTGGCGCCATGACCTTCCCCCAGACGCGCCTTCGGCGGCTGCGCCAGTCGCCCGCCGTCCGCAACCTCGCGCGCGAGACCAGCCTGCTGCCGCACCAGCTGGTGCTCCCGCTGTTCGTGCGCGAGGGGCTGACCGAGCCCGTCGACATCGGCTCGATGCCCGGCGTGCGTCAGCACTCCATGGACTCGCTGCGGCGCACCGCCGTCGAGGCGGCCGAGGCGGGCGTGGGCAGCGTGATGCTGTTCGGTGTGCCGGCGGTCCGCGACGCGCAGGGATCGGGGGCCGATGCTCCCGACGGCATCCTGAATCTCGCGACCGAGGCGCTCGCTGCCGAGGTCGGCGACGCGCTCGTCGTGCAGACCGACCTGTGCCTCGACGAGTTCACCGATCACGGGCACTGCGGGGTGCTCGCATCCGACGGCTCGGTCGACAACGACGCGACACTCGTGCGGTACACCTCGATGGCGCTCTCACAGGCCCGCGCCGGCTCCCAGCTGCTCGGCCTGTCGGGAATGATGGACGGCCAGGTCGCCACGATCCGCGCAGCGCTCGACGCCGAGGGCTTCACCGACACGCTGCTGCTCGCCTACGCCGCCAAGTACGCGAGCGCGTTCTACGGTCCGTTCCGCGAGGCCGTCGACTCGCAGCTGAAGGGCGACCGCCGTACGTACCAGCTCGACCCCGGCAACCGCCGCGAGGGCGTGCGCGAGGCCGTGGTCGACGAGGCCGAGGGCGCCGACATCGTCATGGTGAAGCCGGCCATGGCGTTCCTCGACGTGCTGCGCGAGGTGCGCGACACGGTGCACGTGCCGGTGTGGGCCTACCAGGTCTCGGGCGAGTACGCGATGATCGAGGCCGCCGCCGCGAACGGCTGGATCGACCGCCGCGCGGCGATCCTCGAGTCCCTGCTGTCGATCCGTCGCGCGGGGGCCGACGCCGTGCTGACGTATTGGGCGACCGACGTCGCCCGCTGGCTGCGCGCCTGATCCGCGCCGCCCGCACCTTTCGAGAGGAACCCCCATGTCCGATCGCAACGACGACCTGTTCTCCGCCGCTCGCGCGGTGATCCCCGGCGGCGTCAACTCGCCCGTGCGCGCCTACGGATCGGTCGGCGGCACGCCCCGGTTCCTCGCCTCCGCGCTCGGCGCGACGGTGACGGATGCGGCAGGCACCACCTACGTCGACCTCGTCGCGTCGTGGGGACCCGCACTGCTCGGTCATGCGCACCCCGAGGTCGTGGCGGCCGTGCAGGAGGCCGCGACCCGCGGCCTGTCGTTCGGCGCGCCCACCGAGGGAGAGGTCGAGCTGGCCGCCCTCATCGCCGACCGCGTGCGCGTGGGCGAGGTGCGTCCCGTCGAGCGGGTGCGGCTGGTGTCGACCGGCACCGAGGCGACGATGACGGCGATCCGTCTCGCTCGCGGGGCGACCGGGCGCGACCTGCTCGTGAAGTTCGCCGGGCACTACCACGGCCACTCCGACGGGCTTCTCGCCGCTGCGGGCTCGGGCGTCGCGACGCTCGCGCTCCCGGGCTCGGCCGGTGTGCCCGCGCCGATCGCCGCGCAGACGCTCGTCATCGACTACAACGACCCCGAGTCCCTCGCCGCGGTGTTCGCCGAGCACGGCCCGCGCATCGCGGCCGTCATCGTCGAGGCATCCGCGGCGAACATGGGTGTCGTGGAGCCCCTTCCGGGCTTCAACCGCCTGATCGCCGAGACCGCCCACGCGCACGGTGCCCTGATGATCCTCGATGAGGTGCTCACCGGCTTCCGCGTGCACCCCGCCGGATACTGGGGGCTGCAGGCCGCGGCGGGCGAGGAGTACCTGCCCGACATCCTGACGTTCGGCAAGGTCGTCGGCGGCGGCATGCCCCTCGCCGCGCTCGGCGGACGCGCCGAGATCATGGACCTGCTCGCGCCGCTCGGCCCCGTGTACCAGGCGGGCACGCTGTCGGGCAATCCGCTCTCGGTCGCCGCCGGTCTCGCCACGCTGCGCCTCGCGACGCCCGACGTCTACGCCACCATCGATGCCGCCGCCGACCGGCTGGCGACCGCGCTCGACCGTGCGCTCGCCGAGGCCGGGGTCGTGCACTCCGTCGCCGAGGCCGGCAACCTGTTCAACGCGTCGTTCCGGTCGTCGGCTCCGCGGGACTACGCCGAAGCCCAGGCGCAGGAGACGTTCCGCTACGCCCCCTTCTTCCACGCGATGCGCGAGCAGGGGGTGGCCCTGCCGCCGAGCGTGTTCGAGGCCTGGTTCCTCACCGCCGCGCACGGCGAGGAGGAGCTCGCGCACATCGAGCGCGCGCTGCCCGTCGCGGCGGCGGCCGCGGCATCCGCCCAGGCCTGACCCGCTCGCCACCCGCTCCGGTCGCGCGAACGGCTGCTCGGCCTGCTCCGGTCGCGCGAACGGCTGCTCTCGGGCTCGAGACGAGCCACTCGTGCGACCGGAAGCGTCGGAGCCCACAGCGGGATCGTTGTGCGTCTGTGAGGAACATGCAGACAAACGGCAGGATGCCGCTGGCAGACTGGTCGCATGGTGACGTTGCTCTTGGATCAGACGCAACTCGAGATCGTGCTCTCGCCCCTGGAGCGCGCCGTGACCTTCCACCGTGAGAACCTCCGCATCGAGCGCGAGACCATCACCAAGGTGCAGCTCACCGACGACGCGTGGACCTGGCTGCGCGGGGTTCCGAACCCCGGCACGCACATTCCGACCGTTCTCGCGGCGGGAACCTGGAAGGCCGCGGGCAGCACCGACTTCGTGCTCATCCGCCGGCGACGCCCGAGCGTGGTCATCGACCTGACCGGCGACGACCAGTACCGCCGCCTGATCCTCACCACCCGGCACGGCCCGGCGCTCACGCAGGCGCTGCGGCTCGACGTATCGGACGAGCCCGCCGACGTCGAGGAGATCGTCTCGACGACGGGCGCGATTCCGACCCCGCCGACGCGCCGCCGTCCGGTGATCCGGCCGCGCCCCGCCTGAGCCGGGCGATCAGACCAACGACGGAGCCCTCCGCACCGGGAAGGTGGCGGAGGGCTCCGTCGTATCGATCGCGGCGATGTCAGCCGTGGTGCTGGTCGTCGTGGTGCTGGTCGTCGTGGTGAGGGTGCTCGCCCTCGTGGTGGTCGCCCTCGTGACCGTCGTGGTCGTCGCCGTCGTGGCCGCGGTGCTCGTCGACCGGGGCGCCTTCGGTGGCGAGATCGTCGTGCTCATCGGCGTTCGCCGCCTCGTCGTCGGAGGCCGAGAGCGGCGTCGTGTCGACGATCTCGATCACCCGGGTGCGCACGTCGTCGTCGTCGCCGTCAACCAGCGACGGGTCGGTGGCGAGCGGGGCGTCGGCGGCGGGCGCATCGGCGTCGCCGTCTTCGGCGGTTGCCTCGGGGGCCGCAGTGGATGACCCGTACGGGTAGTCGCGGGGCTCGTCGTGGAAATAAGTGCGTGCCGCGTCGGCGAGCATCGAGCTCACGGCTGCCGCCCGGGGGTCGTCGTCCGTCGCCGGAGCGTCCGCGTCGCCCGATGCATCCGCCGCGGTGCCCTCGGTGGCGGCGTGCTCGTCGAGAGCCGGGAAGGCGCCCGTTTCGGCGTCGAGTCCGTCGAACACCTCGACGCCGATCGCGCCGGTGTCGGTGTCGGAAGCGGGTGCGTCGTCGGCGGGAGCATCCGCGCCTTCGTCGTCGGCGGACTGCGTGACGGCGGTGTCGGATGCAGGAGTGGAGGTCTCGTCGCCCGCTGCCTCGCTCGACGGGGGAACGTCGCCGTCGCCATCGACCGGCGCGTCGCCCTCGCCCGCGGGGCGGGGGAAGGTCGACGGCGCCTCGGACTCCGGCGCGGCGGCGCCGAACAGGATGTCGTCGAACGACCGGTGGCCCTCACCCTCTGCGCCGTGGGTCACCGGAGCGGTCGCGGTGTCGTCGGGGTCGGTCGAGGCGTCACGCGCGGAGCCGCCGCGGCGGAGACCGGCGCCGGCCGCGATGGCCGTACCCGCGCCCGCGGCCACGACACCGGCCGACACCGGGCCGCCGGGAGCGGCGGTGGCGACGTCGGCGGCGATGGCGGATGCGGCGGCCGAAGCCTCCGCGTCGGCCGCGTCGTCGGAGGCCGGGGCATCCGCAGGCGCGTCGTTCGACGCGTTCGATGCGTCCGACTCGTCGGTGCCGTCGGTCGTGTCGTCGACGGCGGGGGAGGCCGTGGGGGAAGCGGATTCCTCGGGCGTGCCGTCCTCCGTCGCCGGGGCCTCGGGCTCGTCGGCGTCCGCCGTCGACTCGTCGGCGACGGCTTCGGCGATCGCGGGAGCGGCGAGCGCACTCGCCGCGGCGAGGGCCTCGCCGCGCGGCTCGAGGCGCCCGCCCCGGGGGAGCGGGTTGA
>JASCNZ010000055.1 GCA_029959905.1 Microbacteriaceae bacterium PS02344 | reverse complement strand
GGGTGAGGGCGTGCGCGCGGGCGCGGGTGTGGGCGTGGGTGAGGGCGTGGGCGTGGGCGTGGGCGTGGGCGTGGGCGTGGGCGTGCGCGTGGGCGAGGGAGAGGGCGGGGGCAGGAGTCGAGCGCGAGAACCGAGTCGGGCGGATCGACGCTCAGCGGTTCGAGACTCTGCTCCGCCCCCAGTGCAGGCGGGTGACGAGCACGCCCAGGAGGCAGAGTGCACCGCCGAGGAACATCAGCGGGGTCGGCACCTCGCCGAGGATGGCCCAGGACATGAGGATGGTGATCGCCGGCACCACGTACGTCGTCGCGGAGGTCTGACCGGCGGTGCTGCGCTGCAGCACGTACGCCCACGTGGTGAAGGCGATCGCGGTGGGGAAGATGCCCAGATAGACCACCCAGAGCGTCGCGTCGAGCGGAGCGGACTGCAGGGCGCCGAGCAGGCTGCCCGTCCACGGCACCAGCGCGACGGTGCCGGCGAGAGCTCCGAACCAGGTCAGGGTCGTCGCATCCGATCCCGCGCTCAGCAGGTGCTTCTGCAGCAGCGTGCATCCCGCGTACATGACGGCGGCGAGCAGGGCGAGCAGCAGTCCGGTGATGTCCGGCCCCGCGCCGTCGCCGGTCGAGGAGTTCATGCCGATGAGCACCACGCCCAGGAAGGCGATCGGCGCGCCGACGACGAGCGGCTTCGGGAACCCCTCGCGCAGGAACAGCCCGCTGAACACGACCACCATGAGCGGCGCGAGATTCACCACCATCGCTGCCGTGCCCGCGTCGAGGGTGCGCTCGGCCGCGTTCAAAGCGAGGTTGTAGACGCAGAACCAGCCGACGCCCCAGACGACGACGAGCCACCAGTGACGGCGGGCGGGCAGTCGGATGCCGTGTCGTACCGCGATGACCGCGAGCACGAGGCTCCCCACCGCCATCCGCAGCAGCGCGAGCGCGCCGGGGTCGAAATGCGGACCGGCTCCGCGGATGCCGATGAACGCCGACGCCCACAGCAGCACTGTCACGAGGGCGGCGAGCAGCACGAGCGGTCCCTGGCGGGTCTGGGTTTCCGGCGGGCCACCGGCTACCGGAGCGGTCTTCGACATTCCTCGATGGTCGCATCGACCACCGACATCCGCGATGCGGCGGACGGACAGCATCCGTCGGATTTCCGCCTCCCTTCGGCATCCGTCGCTCCCGCCCCGCGGCACCGATCGCTCCCGCCCCGCGGCACCGGACCCATTCGCTGCGAAGGAGATCTCTCGGAACGGAGGAGCGTTCGGAGCATCCGCTCCTCCCGGGCGGGAGATCTCCTCGCATCCGGGAGCCGCTCTCCCGTGGGGAGGCCCGTGTGCCGCGAACCAGGGCATTCCGCGGTCGAGGGGCGATGTCGGCCCCTTCGATAGGATGGGGGAGCCCGAGAAGGGCCAGCTCATCGGCCGGTGCAAACCCGGCGAAAGCAAGGGGGACACCCGTGCCAGGAATCGTGATCGTCGGCGTGCAGTGGGGCGACGAAGGAAAAGGCAAGGCCACCGATCTCCTCGGTGAGCGCACCGACTGGGTGGTGAAGTTCAACGGCGGCAACAACGCCGGGCACACCGTGGTGGTCGGCAACGAGAAGTACGCACTGCACCTGCTGCCCTCCGGCATCCTCTCCCCCGGGGTCACCCCCGTGATCGGCAACGGCGTCGTCATCGACCTCGAGGTGCTGTTCAGCGAGCTCGAGGCGCTCGGCGCCCGCGGCATCGACATCTCGCGCCTCAAGGTCAGCGCGAACGCGCACATCATCACCCAGTACCACCGCACGCTCGACAAGGTCACCGAGCGCTTCCTCGGCAAGCGCATGATCGGCACGACCGGCCGCGGGATCGGCCCGGCCTACGCCGACAAGATCAACCGCGTCGGCATCCGCGTGCAAGACCTGTTCGACGAGAACATCCTGCGCCAGAAGGTCGAGGGCGCCCTCGACCAGAAGAACCACCTGCTCGTGAAGGTCTTCAACCGCCGTTCGATCACCGTCGACGAGATCGTCGACGACCTGCTGTCGTACGCCGAGCGCCTGCGCCCGATGGTCGCCGACACCGGTCACCTCCTCGACGAGGCGCTGCACCGGGGGGAGGTCGTGGTGTTCGAGGGCGGTCAGGCGACCATGCTCGACGTCGACCACGGCACCTACCCGTTCGTGACGTCGTCGTCGGCGACGGCCGGTGGCGCCTCCACCGGCTCGGGCGTGGGCCCGGGCGCGCTCGACCGCATCGTCGGCATCGTCAAGGCGTACACGACCCGGGTCGGGTCTGGCCCGTTCCCGACCGAACTGTTCGACGAGCAGGGCGACTGGCTGCGTTCGCGCGGCTTCGAGTTCGGCACCACCACGGGGCGCCCGCGTCGCGTCGGCTGGTACGACGCCCCGATCACCCGCTACGCCACGCGCGTCAACGGCATCACCGACCTGGTGCTCACCAAGCTCGACATCCTCACCGGACTCGAGCAGATCCCGGTGTGCGTGGCGTACGACGTCGACGGCGAGCGGTTCGACGAGGTGCCGGTCAATCAGACCGACTTCCACCACGCGACGCCGATCCTCGAGTACTTCCCCGGCTGGAGCGAAGACATCTCCGTGGCGCGCACGTTCGACGACCTGCCCAAGAACGCCCAGGACTACGTGCTCGCCCTCGAGAAGATGAGCAACACGCGCATCTCGGTCATCGGCGTCGGCCCCGAGCGCGATCAGGTCGTGGTGCGCCACGACCTCCTCGACTGAGCTGTGACGCGCTTCTGGCTCGGCGGCTACGGCCCCGAGATGGGCGGATCGGCCGAGGGCGTCGGCTTCCTGGCCGGTGACGAGGGGCGCGAGGCGACGACCCTCGCCTACCGCGACCTCGCGGCGCCCGTCTCGTCGCCGTCGTGGTTGGCGCAGCATCCGACGCTCGACGTCGTCTACGCGGCGCTCGAGCATGCGGGCACGGTGCAGGCGTTCGTCCGCTCGGGCGAGGGGACGCTCGCACCCCTCGGAACCCCGGTGCCGGCCGGCGAGGCGGTGTGCCACCTCGCCGTCGCGCGGAACGGTCAGACGCTCATCGCCAGCTGCTACGGAGACGGCCGGGTCGTGCGCTTCGGCCTCGCGCCCGACGGGCGGCTCGTGCCGGCGAAGGCGGATGCGGCGGCGGCGCTGCGCGCGGCCCTGTTCGGCGCCGATGAAGACCCCGATGCGGTGCGCGAGGAACCCGGCGTGGGTGCTGCGGCGTCCGACCCGTACTCCGCGCCGGATCGGTCGTCGCACGCGCATGCCGCCGTCTTCCTGCCGGACGGGCGCCTCGCGACCACCGATCTGGGGTTCGACCTCGTGCGGTTCTGGCGGCTCACCGGCTCGGGCCTCGCGCTCGACCACGAGGTGGTGCTGCCGCAGGGCGTGGGGCCCCGCCACATGGTCGTGCACCCGAGCGGTCACCTTCATGTCGTCACCGAGTACTCCTGCGAGGTGTTCACCCTCGCGTCAGCGCCCGACGGAACCTGGAGCGTCGCGTCGGTCACCCCGACCAGCCCCGTCGCACAGGTCGGCACCGACTTCCCCGCCGAGCTCGCCCGCACCCGCGACGGTGCCTTCCTGTACACCGCGCTCCGCGGCAGCAACACGATCGCCGCCCTGCGCGTGCTCGACGGGGGCGCGCGCCTCGAGTCGGTCGCGCTGGCCGACTCGGGCGTCGACTGGCCCCGCCACCATCGGGTGTTCGAGGGCAAGCTCGTCGTCGCGGGGCAGCGGTCCGACTCGATCGCGCTGATCGACCTCGACGACCGCACCGGAGCGCCCCGGGGCATCCGTCACCAGGCGCCGGCGGCGACGCCCACGCACATCCTCCCCGTCCGCTGAGGCCTGTGCTCTCGGCGCGGCAGACGCGCCCGGACGCGCGCGCGAATCGCTCGCGGGAACAACGGACCCGTGACACGGCGTTGCTGGTGAGCAAGACTGTTCGGCGGAGAGGCGTGCGATGACTGCAGAGAAGACCGATGACTACGATCTGATCGTCCTGGGCGGAGGTCCGGTCGGCGAGAACGTCGCCGACCGCGCCGTTCAGGGGGGTCTCACGGCGATCATCGTCGAGAGCGAGCTCGTCGGAGGCGAGTGCTCGTACTGGGCGTGCATGCCGTCGAAGGCCCTGCTGCGCTCGGCCCAGGCGCTGCGCGCGGCCCAGCACGTCGCCGGTGCGAAAGAGGCGGTGACCGGCGCGCTCGACGTGTCGGCGGTGTTCGCACGGCGCGACTCGTTCACGAGCAACTGGTCGGATGACGGTCAGGTGAAGTGGCTCGAGTCGGCGCACATCGACCTCGCTCGCGGCCACGGCCGGATCACGGGCGAGCGCGAGGTGACCGTCACCGACGCCGACGGTGGCACGCGCGTGCTGCGCGCCCGCCATGCTGTCGCGATCAGCACCGGATCCGACGCCGTCGTACCGCCGATCCCCGGCCTGCGCGACGCGTCGCCGTGGACGAGCCGCGAGGCGACGAGCGCCGAGCAGCTGCCCGATTCCCTCGCCGTGATCGGTGGCGGCGTGGTCGCCGTCGAGATGGCGACGGCGTACGCCGCGCTCGGCTCGCGCGTCACACTTCTCGCGCGCAGCGGTCTGCTCGGCGGCATGGAGCCGTTCGCCGGCGACCGCGTCACCGCGGGGCTGCGCGAGCTCGGCGTCGACGTGCGCCTGAACACCGGCACGACCGCGGTGCGCCGTGGGGACGACGGCGTCACGATCACCCTCGACGACGACAGCGAGATCACGGCATCCGAAGTGCTGGTCGCGACCGGGCGTTCGCCGCGCAGCGAAGACATCGGACTCGACGTCGTGGGCCTCGAGCCCGGCCGGTGGATCACGGTCGACGACACGATGCGCGTGCCGGGTTCGGAGTGGCTGTACGCGGTCGGCGACGTCAACGGGCGGGTGCTGCTGACCCACCAGGGCAAGTACCAGGCACGCGCGGCCGGCGACGTGATCGCCGCTCGTGCGAAGGGCGACGACGTGGATGCCGGCGACTGGGGTCGTCACGCCGCGACGGCGGATCACGCCGCGGTGCCGCAGGTGACGTTCTCGATCCCGGAGGTGGGGTCTGTCGGGCTGACCGCGGATGCCGCGGCGGAGGCGGGTCTCGAGGTCCGTACGGTCGATTACGACCTGGGCGGGGTCGCCGGCGCGAGCCTGTACGAGGACGGCTTCGACGGACAGGCGCGTCTCGTCGTCGACGCCGCACGCGAGGTCGTCGTCGGCGCGACGTTCGTCGGACCGGAGGTCGCCGAACTGGTGCAGGCGGCGACCATCGCGATCGTGGGCGAGGTGCCGATCGCGCGGCTGTGGCATGCGGTTCCTTCCTACCCGACGGTCAGCGAGGTCTGGCTGCGGCTGCTCGAGACCTACGGCAGGGATTCGGCATGACCGTGCCGGCCGGGGCGGCGGTGTCGACCCGGCATCCGATCCGTTCGGTCGCCCGCTCCGAACAGAGAGGGGCGGGCTCTGCCGAGCGCGCCCGAATGTTTCGCACATTGACACGGCGTGGCGCAAGCCTCGACACGATGTCGGCACCCTCTTATACGCTCTAACCCACATCCCAGGAGGCACGTCATGAAGGCTGTATTCGCAGGAACCGTGCTCGCCGAGGCCGACGAGACCGACCTCTACCGCATCGAGGGCAACTGGTATTTCCCGCCGGCGTCGATTGCGCCCGACGTCCTCGTCGAGAGCCCGACGCCCTACACGTGCCCGTGGAAGGGCGAGTGCCAGTACTACTCCGTGCAGGCCGGCGGAGAGCTGCACAAGGATCTGGCGTGGTCGTACCCGCAGCCGTACCCGTCGGCGTTCGACCGGGTCGGCGGCGACTTCTCGGGCTACGTCGCCTTCGCACCCGGGGTCGAGGTCTCGGCCTGACCCCCAGGGTCGAGCCGTCACTGCACACCACCCCCCCCGACGGGAGAACAGCCATGATCGAGTTCCGCAACGTCACCAAGCAGTTCCCCGACGGCACGGTCGCCGTGAACGATTTCAGCCTGGTGCTGCCGTCGCGCAAGACGACGGTCTTCGTGGGGTCGTCCGGCTGCGGCAAGACCACCCTGCTGCGCATGATCAACCGCATGGTCGAGCCGACCTCCGGTGACGTCGAGATCGACGGCGAGAGCGTGCTGGGCGGCGACCCCGTGCAGCTGCGTCGGCGCATCGGGTACGTCATGCAGAACTCGGGGCTGATGCCCCACTTCACGGTGATCGACAACGTCTCGACCGTGCTGCGGCTGAACGGCGTCAAGAAGGCCGACGCCCACCGTCGGTCCCGCGAGCTGCTCGACACGGTGGGTCTCGACCAGAAGCTGGCCGAGCGCTACCCCAGCCAGCTCTCGGGCGGTCAGCAGCAGCGTGTGGGCGTGGCCCGCGGTCTCGCCGCCGACCCGAACATCCTCCTCATGGACGAGCCCTTCGGCGCGGTCGACCCGATCGTTCGCGCCGACCTGCAGCAGGAGACCCTGCGGTTGCAGCGCGAGCTCGACAAGACGGTCGTGTTCGTCACGCACGACATCGACGAGGCCTTCCTGCTGGGAGACCAGGTGGTCATCCTCGACAAGGGCGCGCGCGTAGTGCAGGTGGGCACGCCCAGCGAGATCATCGAGAATCCCGCCGACGACTTCGTCGCCTCGTTCATCGGCGCCGACCGCGGCCGCCGCGCGCTGCATCTCAAGCAGACGCCGCACGGCACGGTCGTGGTCGACTCCGAGGGTCGCACGCAGGGAGCCATCGTCGCCGACATCGAACACTCCGACGGGCCGCTGGCGGGTCCGGATGCCGCGGCCCTCGATTCCGTGCAGGGCGGTCACCCGTGAACTGGGTCGTCAACAACCTCGGGCTGATCTTCGAACTCACCGCAGTGCACCTGCGGCAGAGCATCATCCCGATCGTGATCGGCTTCGTGCTCTCCCTGCCGCTCGGATGGGTCGCCTGGCGGTACCGTCTGGTGCGCGGCCCGATCATCGTGCTCACGGGCCTGCTCTACACGATCCCGTCGCTCGCCCTGCTGATCCTCCTGCCCGCGACGCTCGGCTACTCGGCCATCAGCGAGACGAACCTGGTGATCGCCCTCACGATCTACGCGATCGCCATCCTCGTGCGCGCCGTCTCCGACGGACTCGACTCGGTCGACGACGACGTGCGACAGGCGGCCACCGCGACCGGCTTCGCCCCGTTCCGGCGGTTCTGGGCGGTGGAGTTCCCGCTGGCGGGCCCCGTGATCCTCGCCGGCCTGCGGGTCACGGCGGTCAGCACGATCTCGCTCGCGACCGTCGGCATCCTCATCGGGGTCACCAACCTCGGCTACCTCTTCACGAACGGCCTCGAGCGGCGCATCATCGCCGAGGTGTTCGCCGGAGTCGTCGCCGTCGTCATCATCGCCCTCGTGATCGACCTGATCCTGCTGCTCGTCGGGCGCGCGCTGATGCCGTGGACGCGGGCCGCCTCGAAGAAGATCCCGACCCGGGCCATCGCGGTGGGAGCCCCCGCATGAACCTGTTCCTCGAGGCGTTCGCCTGGATCTTCGCCCCCGCCCAGTGGACCGGCACCTATGCGCTGCCGAAGCTGCTCGGCGAGCACCTCGCCCTCACGGCGATCTCGGTCGTCATCGCCGCGGCCATCGCGATCCCGATCGGCTGGCTGATCGGTCACACGGGTCGCGGTCGCGAGATCGCGGTCGCCGTTTCGGGCGCGGCGCGCGCGATCCCGTCGTTCGGCCTCATGGTTCTTCTGGTGCTCCTGCTCGGCGTGCTCCGCATCCCCGAGGCGGCGATCATCACGTTCGTGCTCCTCGCGATCCCGTCGCTCCTCGCCGGGGCGTACACGGGACTCGAGGCGATCGACCGCCGCACGCTCGATGCCGCGAAGGCGATGGGCATGACCGGCTGGCAGGTGTTCTGGAAGGTCGAGGTGCCGTTGGGGCTGCCGCTGCTGGTCGGCGGCATCCGATCGGCCCTTCTGCAGGTCATCGCCACCGTCACGATCGCCGCGTACGTGAACCTCGGTGGGTTGGGCTGGCCGATCATCCAGGGCATCCCGCTGCGTCGGTTCGATCAGGTGCTCGCCGGTGCGATCATCGTCGCCGTGCTGGCGCTCATCGTCGACCTGCTCCTCGCCGCCGCCCAGCGTGCGGCCGTGCCGGCGGGTCTCCGCGGCGGCCCGCGCGGAGGGCCGCAGCGCGCGCTTCGAACCGCCGATGGCTCATCGGCCGATGGATCCGCGGCGACGGCGACCACTTCCGCCTCCGCCCGGGGCTCGGCCGGCAGCTCCGCCACCCCGGCATCCGCCTCCGCCTGACCACCCCAGCGCGGCGCCATCGAGCCGACTCCACAGCCCACACAGCCCACGCAGTTCCCCGCAGTTCCCAGAAAAGAGGAAGTCCATGTTCACAGCACGAGGCAAGCGCACCGCTTTCGCCGTCGGTCTGGTCGCCGCCGCGGCGCTCACCCTGACGGCATGCGGCGGCAGCAGCAACCCGCTCGACGAGCCGTCGGAAGACAGCTCCGGCTCGGGTAGCAGCGACACGATCGTCGTCGGCTCGCAGGCGTACTACTCGAACGAGATCATCGCCGAGATCTACGCCCAGGCGCTCGAGAACGCCGGCTACGACGTCGAGACCAAGCTCAACATCGGGCAGCGCGACGCGTACATGCCGGAGGTCGAGTCGGGTGCGATCGACGTCTTCCCCGAGTACACGGGCAGCCTGCTCGAGTACCTCTCGAAGGACGGCGTCGACGTGACCAGCCCGGACGACGTCTACGCCGCGCTGCAGGATGCTCTGCCCGACGGCCTGACCGCCCTCGACTACGCCGAGGCGTCCGACCAGGACACCTACACGGTGCTCAAGAGCTTCGCCGAGGAGAACGGCATCACCTCGATCGCCGACCTGTCGAAGGCACCCGCCCCGGTCACCATCGGTGCGGCACCCGAGTTCGAGCAGCGCCCGTACAGCCCGGCCGCCGCCAAGGAGGTCTACGGCGTCGACCTGCAGTTCTCGGCCACCGGTCCGAGCACGCTCGAGTCGCTGCTCGCCGGCGAGATCCAGGTCGCCGACATCTACACGGCCGACCCGGCTTTCGAGACCGAAGACATCGTCGCGCTCAAGGACCCCGAGAACCTCATCATCTCGTCGAACGTCGTGCCGATCGTGTCGAGCGACATCGCCGACGAGATCAGCGAGGTGCTGAACGAGGTCAACGCGAAGCTCTCGGCCGAGGAGCTCGTGTCGCTCAACGTGAAGAGCACCGTCGACCAGCAGTCGTCGAAGGACATCGCGAAGAAGTGGCTCGAGGACCAGGGTCTGATCTGATCCGCTGTTCGTGCCGTATCGCAGTGCCCGGGGCCGGTGGTCCCGGGCACTGCTGCGTGTTACACCCGGGCGTCCTGTCGCGGCACCCACACCTGCTTGACGATGATGAGGATCGACGCGGTCACGGGCACGGCGACGAGTGCGCCCAGCAGACCGAGCAGCGTGCCGCCCGCCAGGGCACCGATCACGACGAGAGACCCGGGCACCGACACCGCCTTGTTCATGACGCGCGGGGTGAGCACGTACGCCTCGACCTGCATGTACACGAGGTAGACCGCCGCGAAGATCAGCGCGCTGAGCGGGTCGGTGAACAGCGCGAGGGTCGTGGCGATCGCCCAGAACAGCACCGATCCCACGAGCGGGATGAGCGTGATGCAGAACGCGACGGCGGCCATGAGGGGCGGGAACGGCAGTCCCAGGAAGAAGTACAGCAGGAAGGCGAGCACCGCGTTGCAGAACGCGAGCACGACCATCCCCATCACGTACCCTCCGACGGACTCGGTGATCTGGTCGGCGATGCCGCCGGTGCGCGCGCGGTCGCGCGCCGGCACCAGACGCAGCAGCGCCTTCTTCATCGTCGGCAGCGTGGCCACGAAGTAGAGGGTGAGCACGAGCACGACGATCACGCCCGAGATGCCCGTGGCGATGGATGCCCCGACCTGCAGCGCCCCGCCGCCGATGCTGGCGATGTTGCCCGGGTCGGTGAGGAAGGTCTGCACGTCGGAGACGAGGCCCTGGAACTGGTCGCCGAACTGGTCGTCGAGCGTGCGGTAGAGGTCGCTGCGCTGGAAGTCGGCGATCATGCCCGGCACCGATCGCACGAAGCTCGCGATCTGCTCGATCACCACGGGCAGGATCATCCAGAGCACGAGCGCGACCACCACGATCAGCGAGACGATCACCACCACGACCGACAACGCGCGCGACAGGCCTCGCCGCTCGAGGAATCGCACCGACGGGTCGAGGCCCAGAGACGCGAACAGGGCGAGCGCGATGTAGATGAGCACGGTCGACAGGCTGGTGATGGCGAGACCGAGCACGATCGCCGCGAGTCCGCCCAGGGTCAGCAGGAAACCGAAAATGAACGGGCGGTCGATGCGTGCCCAGAACGAGCGGCTCGGCGGGGCCGTCTCGACGACGACGTCGCGGCTCGCATCGCGGGTGGGCGCGTCGCCCTGCTCGGCCGCCGAGCCGTAGGACTCGCCGGCCGCCGCGAGGTCGGGCCGGTCGGATGCCGGGGCGGACTGATCGGATGCCGGGGAATCGCCGGTTCCGTCGGCGGCTGTGGCGCCCGCCCGGGAGGTCGTGGGATCGTCGGATGCCCGGGACGCGCTGTCGTCGCTCATCAGCACACGATATCGGCCGTCGCCCGCCCGTCCCTGCACCCCCACCGCTCTAGAGTGGGAGCATGAGCGCCCCCGACGACCCGAGAGCCGAACTGCTGCGCCTCCGCGCAAGCATCGACAACATCGACGCCGCGCTGATCTTCCTGCTCGCCGAGCGTTTCCGAGCGACGCAGCAGGTGGGTACGCTCAAGGCCGCGCACGAGATGCCCGCCTCCGACCCGGGTCGCGAGGAGCAGCAGGTCGCACGCCTGCGGGCGCTCGCCGAAGATGCGCACCTCGATCCGGAGTTCGCCGAGAAGTGGTTCAACTTCGTCGTCGCCGAGGTCATCCGTCACCACACCGAGGCCGCAGAGGGGCGCTGACCCGCGGGGGTTCTCGCCCCACCAGTCTCCGATTCGCGACCCCCGACAACGGGCCCGCGGTCACACGACGATCGTCGTGCCGTTCACGAGCCCCTCGACGGCGAGCGTGTAGGCGCGTCCGATCTCGGCATCCGACACCGGGCGGTGGCCGGCGAACAGGTCGTGGTAGCCCGGCGAGTTCTCGAGCACGTCGGGCGACACCGCGTTGATGCGAATGCCGCGGGGCGCCTCGGCGGCGGCCGTGATCACGAACGATTCGAGGGCGCCGTTCGCCATGGCGGCCGCCGCTCCGGTGGGGATCGGGGCGCGCGACAGCACCCCGCTGGTGAGAGTCACCGATCCTCCGTCGTTCAGATGGGTGAGGGCGAGGCGCGCCACGTCGAGCTGAGGCAGGACCTTGCCCAGGAACGCGGCGGTGTGGTCGTCGCGGTCGAGGTCGGCCAGGGGACGGAACGGCACCGATCCGGCCGTCACGACCACCGCGTCGATGCCGGTGACCTCGTCGAACAGGGCGGCCAGCGAGGCCGCGTCCGTCAGGTCGACGCGCACGTCGCCGCTGCGCGAGGCGCGCACGACCTCGTGCCCGCGAGCGTCGAGGGTGTCGGCGACGACGGTGCCGATGCTGCCGGATGCTCCGATGACGACGATCTTCATACGCTCCAGTCTTCCACCGGCGCACGCACGGCGGCTCGCCCCTGCGGGAGCGGAAGCGCCGCAGGAAAAGTGATGCCGGCGCACACGAGGGCCCGGCGTCCCCATCGCCGGGCCCTCTGAGCAGTCGGTGCCGATGTCGAGTCCGCCATCCCCAGTGCGGGCTCCCCCGCCGACAGCGCCCTCCCACCCCAGGTGACCCGGAGCCGCTCTGTCGACACCTTCCGAAGATCAGGAGCACGACGGCGCGCTCCTGATACATCGCGTCGAGAAGAAAATCGTCGTCGAGCGCCTCGGCGAAGAAGACCTCAGAGACCGCTGCCGTGGCACTGGAAGGGAGCGCGATGTCCGGTCGCGCTCGCCGCTCGCGCGAGCGCGACGGCCGGCACGGCGCCGCGCGCGAGTTCGACGTGCAGCGCCCCGAGCAGCTCGCAGGCCACGTCGTCGGGCACGGTCACCGGGGCCGCGATCACGCTGCGGGTGCCGGCGTGCAGCCACACGCGCGTCATGCCGAGCGCCTCTTCGCCCCAGCGCACGGCCGAGCGGCCGAGTTCGCACGCCGACAGCACCACGGTCTCGGGCGTGCGGGCGATGAGGTCGACGTCGTAGCCGAACAGGGTGCCGTCGGCCAGATCGAAGCCCGCGAACAGCGGGTTGTCGGCCGAGTGCCGGCCATGCGCGGCGATGTGCAGCAGGTCGGATGCCCCGGCGAGGCGCGTGACGCCCGTCACCGATGCCTCGTCGCCGAGCAGGGTCGTCGACGATCTCCAGGCGGTGGCCGCCTCGCGCACCTCCTCGGGCCCGCGCGGAACCCCTGGCCCCACCGCGAAGCCGACGCGAGGCGCGGGAGTGCCGGTGCCTTCCGCGGAAGGGGCGGCAGCCGCGGTGTGCGGCGGGGCGGCGTTGCGGGCTGCGGTGCGCTCGCGGCGCGCATCCGCGCCCTGCGCGGCGTGGCGGTCGTCGACCCATCGAGATGCCGACGGCGCCACCGTGAACGGCACGCCGTGCATGTCGGGGAGCATCGCCCAGGGCACTCCCGCGAGCACCCCCGGCAGCGTGATCAGGAGGTGCCGCGCCGTGGTCACCGCTCGCACGGGCGTGAGGAGCACGTCGCCCAGATCGCGCAGCCGGGCGTCGAGAGCGCGCGCGATCACTCCCGACATCGCCCCACCACGGGTGAGCGCCGCGACGTCGAGGTCGGCGCGCAGACCATCCATCGCGGTGCGAGCGCGCGCCCAGTCGAGGCGTACGACGGCGGCGCCACGGTGATCCACCACGACGCACAGCAGTTCGACGCCCGTGTAGAGGTAGGCGAGCAGCGCAGTGTGGGCATCGAGGCATGCGCGGAGGGTGTCGAGGTCGACCCGCTGGCGAGTACCCTGCACGCCCGTCGACGCCCACTGCCGTTCGCGAACTCGTCCGCGCAGCACGCGCACTCGGGCGTCGGTGGTCCAGTCGGTGCCGGCGAGGTCGGCGCGGAGCATCCGCAGCTCGGCCAGGTCGGCGGCCTGCTCGTCGTCGACCGGCGGGCGTACCGACGCCACCTGCTGGCTGAGGTGCCGCGCCCTCTCTGCCCACTCGAACAGCACGGCGGGGTCGCCGGTCGCCGCGGCGGCGCGCAGCCCGGCGAACATCAGGTCGGTCCCGTGCATCGCCACCGACGCCTGCAGATCGAGCGCCCCGAACGACTGCTGCCAGTTCGTGAGCAGATCGAGCCCGGCCGCGGCGGCACGGCGGGCCTCCGCCGTGCGTCCTGCGGCCTCCGCACGCGCCGCACGCACCTCGTGGGCGCGCAGGCGGAGCGGTGTGGCGGCGTCGGGGGCGACCCGGGGCATGCGACCCGTCCCGTCGCGCCGGGCATCGAGCCGGAGGGCCGTCGCCTCGGTACGGAAGCCACCGCGGGTGAGGGCATCGATCGTGCGGTCGATCTCGGCGCGCGGGGGAGTGCGACCGGCGCGGCGTGCGGCCTCGCAGCGCACCGCCTCGGCGCGCGCGGCCCAGCCTTCGCTGCCCAGGGCCGTGAAGCGCCGGGCGGCGCGGCGCGCGGCGCGCTCGGCCGCGGCGGGATCGTGACGCAGCAGGGAACGGGCGAGGTGCAGCTCGGCCTCTCCGCGGGCCTGCGGCATGCGCTGCGCTCCGAACTGCTCGGCGACGCGGGCGAGCAGCGCCTCGGCCTCGGTGGTGAGACCGGCATCGCGCAGCACCTCGGCGCGGTCGAGGTCGCTGATCGCCGCGGCGAGGTCGCTCGTCGCCGCGAGCACGGGGCGCGAGCGCGTCATCAGGGTCAGCGCTGCGACCAGATCGCCGGCGAGCAGCGCGGTGTAGCCGAGGTTGTGCCGCGCCTCGGCGAGCGGCTCGTCGTCTCCGTTGCGCTCGTACAGGGCGACGGCGCGATGGAGGTCGGCGGTGCAGGCCGCGAGCTCGTGACGCTGCATCCGCACCATCGACCGGTTCATGAGCAGGTTCGCGAGCTCGGCGGACGAAGAGTCGGTCATCGCATCGATCGCGCGCGTGAGCATCGTCTCGGCGGCGTCGAGCGCGCCGGAGTGCAGGAGCAGTGTGCCGAGCTGTCCGCTCAACAGTGCGACCGTGTCGGGCCGCAACCCCCGGCGGCCGAGAGCGTCGCGGCAGAGCTGTTCGGCGTCGGCCGGATGCCCGGTCTGCGCGAGCACGTACGACCGGGTGCCGTCGATGCGCGCGCGCAGGTCGGCGTCGTGCGTGCGCTCCGCCGCGGCATCCAGGGCACGTCGTGCGGCGGCGAAGCGGCGGGCGTTCGCCGCGTCGACGCCGCGCCGATGCAGCTCGGCGGCGGTCAGGGGCATGACCCCAGGATGCCCGGTGCACCGGCATCCGCGGAAGGGTCGGGCGGTCTGCGGTGGGGGGCGGGGCGCCTGCGGTGGGGGGCGGGGCGCCTGCACTGGGTGGCGGGGCGCCTGCGGTGGGCGGCGGGGCGCCTGCACGAGCGATGCACACCTGCACGGAGGAACGGGCGGATGCTCCGTGCAGGTGTGAGAATTCCGTGCAGGTGTCACGGCGGGCGCCGGCGACCGAGGCGGGCGTCACGCCCGAGACGCGGCGGGCGCGACCCGGACGACGCAGGTGCCGCGGCGGCCGTTACGCCGGCGACGGGAGAGTCGCGGCGACAGTCTTCACGGCAGCGGCGACGGCATCCGTTCCCGCGCCGTCGACGGGCACCGGGCCCAGCTCGGCGGCGATGCGCGCGGCCACGAACGGCGCCGCGAACGACGTGCCGCTCCACACCGCGAAACCGCCGCGGTAGTCGTCGGGGTCGATGGTCTCGCGACGCAGGTCGTGGGCGTCGGCGCGGGTGAGGGCCTGCGTGCCGCCGACGAAGGCGGGCGAGCAGCTCACCACTGCGGCGCCGGGCGCGTACACCTTCACCCACGGCCCGACGTTCGAGAACAGCGCCACCGAATGACCGGAGGGGTTCAGTGCACCGACCGACACGTGCGGCGCCCCCTGATCGACCGGCAGTCCGTTGTCGGCGCCCGGCCATGCCCACAGCGACGCGGGGAACGACGGTCGATCGACGGCGTCGTTGCCCGCCGAGCACACCACCACGCAACCCAGCTCGCGCGCCTTCGCGAGGAGGTCGAAGAGGGTGCGGCTGTACAGACCGTCCTGCGGGGTCTCGTGGTAGTAGCCCAACGACAGGTTGAGCACGTCGATCGGATGCCCCGTCGCCGGGTCGTCGCGATATCGCCGCAGCAGTTCCACCACCTGGGCGAGCGTGCGCAGCAGGCTGCTCTCGTCGACCACGCCGAGCGCCCCCGCGACGCGCACCGACAGGATGTCGGCGTCGGGCGCCAGTTGCCGCACGATGCCCGCGATGAAGGTGCCGTGCCCGGCGACGGCGTCGAGTTCGCCGTCGAGCTGGCCGTACAGGTCGGGGTAGCGTTCCGGATCGGCGTCGTCGGTGAGGCCCACCGGGATGCCGTCGAGCTCGAGGTGCCGTGTGACGATGTCGTCGGGCAACCAGTCGTGCACCCCGCAGCCCGTGTCGAGCACTGCGACCACCGCGCGTCGCTTCCCCCGCGTCGGTCGCGGACCGCGCTGCGGCGCCGGACCCACCCAGCTCACCGGCTGCCGCGCCCCGCGCCCGGGCTCGAGATAGTCGTCGCTGCCGCCCCGCTCGCCCGCTGCCGGGTTCGTGCGGCTGAACGGGTTGGTGCGGCTGAAGGGGTTCGTGCGGCTGAACGGGTTCAGCCCGACGGGGTCGATCGACACCACGTGCTCGAGGCTCGTGCGCGGCATCGTCGACCGCGACATGCGTCGTGCCCGCTGCAGCACGCGCCAGGCATCCGGAGCGACCGGAGACTCCCCGCGCTGCGGCTCGTCGGGCGTCGTCAACCGGGCCCGAAGGAACCCCGGGACCCCCGGCACCAGTTCGCCCGCGTCCTCGCGGTCGGCGACGTCGAGTTCGAGCATCCACCCGAACGAGTCGGCCGCGTCTCGCAGCGTGCGCAGCTCGCGATCGAACTCCTCCTGCTCGTCGAGGTCGTTCGTGATGAGCAGGCGCTCGGGCAGGTACGCGGTCGGGAAGGCGCGGATCCCGTCGACCGGTTCGAGGCCCGGATCCAGCGCTGATCCTCGGCGGATCGACCCCTCCGCGCGATCCTGCCAGCTCCATCCCTCGGGCTGCTCCATGCGTCATCCTCTCGATACGGCGAATACGGCGAATACGGCGATACGGCGGGCGTGCGATACGGCGGTGATGCTCAGAGTTCGAAGCGCGGGGTCGACAGTGTGCGCGTCTCGCCCCGCACGACCGTCGTCAACCGCACCGAAGTCAGTCCCGGCGGCACGTCGTCGAAGGCGAAGCGTCCCGTCTCGGCGGGGGTGGTGGAGCGCGACCGGTCACCCTGCGTCAGCACGACCTCGCCCGCCGCGGTGTCGACCCAGCCGTCGACCCGGCGCCGTGCGTTCTCGGTGGTGGTGACGTGCAGCAGGATGCTCGTGCTGCCGTCACTGAACTGCAGAGTGAGGGCATCCGCGTCGCCGCGCACCGCACTGAGCGGGTCGTCGATGAGGGTGAGCAGCGCGTACTCCTGCGTGAGACCGTCGGAGGCGACGGCCGCGATCATGCGGTCGACGAGGGTGTCCGGCACGGGATCCGCCTCGCGCCACATCGCCCGCAGCTCGGCGAACAGGGCGTCGTCGCTCATGTCGCGCCCTCCGCTCGGGGCGCCGCGTCGAGTGCCACGCGCAGCTTCGCGAGGCAGCGTTGACGGGTCGGACCGATGCTCCCGACCGGCATCGCCAGATCGGCGGCGAGCCGGGCATAATCGGGGCGATCTTCGAAGGCGATCACGCGCAGCAGTCGCTGGCAGCGCTCCGCCAGCCGTCTCACGGCGACCCAGAGCCGGCGCCGCTCGTCGGAAACGGTCGCCTGCTCTTCGGGAGACGGCTGCTCCGGCAGCAGCGCGTCGAGGTCGTCGGCATCCGTCGTGTCGACGCGGCCGTGCGCTTTCGCGACCTTCCAGGCTTCGCGGCGCGCGGTGGTGGTGAGCCAGGCCGACACGGCCTGCGGGTCGGCGATCGAATCCTGCCCGCGCACGAGCCGCAGCCAAGTGGTCTGCACCACGTCTTCGGCGAGCGAGCGCTCCAGCCCGTACGCGCGCACGACATGCCAGAGCACGGGCGTCATCAAGCGGACGAGCCCGTCCATCGCGCGACTGTCGCCCCCACGCCATGCGCCGAAGAACTCGGCCGCCCGTTGCCAACGCCGGGGGCCGTCGTCCGATGCAGGATCGAGGGCGGTGCCGGGAGCACCGTCGATCATGAGGAACATTGTGCGCACATCTACCAGGAGCGCGGCAAGAGGTCGGTGATACATGACCTCGGTGCAGAAGCGGTGGGGTGTGGAGTGCGGGGGTGAGGGGTGAGGGGTGCGGGGG
>JASCNZ010000054.1 GCA_029959905.1 Microbacteriaceae bacterium PS02344 | reverse complement strand
GCGCGGGGGGGCCCCCCCCTGCGGGGGGGGGGGCTTTGGCGGGGGGCCCCCCCCCCCCCCCCCCGGGGGGGGGGGGCCCCCCCCCACACCCCCATCGCGGTGGAGAACCTCGACGGCTGGTCGGCGGTGGCCTTCGACGGCACCACCGTCGCACCGAGCACCGTGACCGCCGCCGACCGCGGCCACACCGGCGCCTCGTCGGTGCAGATCCAGCTCGACACCGCCGTGCGCGGCGTCGACGGATGGGAGATGGGCGTGCGCGCCCTGTCGAACACCGATCTCGACGGCGTCTCGTTCTGGCTCGACGCCGACAACCTGCACACGATCGGGGTGCAGCTCGTCGACGTCACCGGTCAGACCCATCAGAGCTTCCTGCCGGTGCCCGAGGTCGACGGCTGGCAGCAGATCAGCCTCCCCTCGGTCACCGGCGAGCCCAGCCACAGCGCCTGGGGCGGAGCGGGCGACGGCGAGTGGCACGGACCCGCGCAGCAGATCGGCTTCGTCGTGAACGGCTGGGCACGGCCGGACGCCTCGCTCCCCACCGCGACCGTACTCGTCGACGACATCGTCGTCTCGGCTGCGGCCGAGGAGCCCGCCTTCACCCTCGGCTCCGGCACGTTCGGCAATCTCTTCACCGCGGGCGACACCGTCGCCTTCCCCTACGACACCACGGCCGACACCGTGCGCTGGCGCACCACCTCGGCCGACGGCCGCACGCTGGCGAGCGGCGAGGAGCAGAACGACGGCTCGCTCGTGCTCGCGGGGGCGAGCCGCGGCTGGGCGACCCTGACCGTCGACGCCTACCAGGACGGTGCGCGCATCGGTGGTGCGCAGACCACCTTCGCGGTGCTCGCCGACACCGACGTCGCCCAGACGGCGAACGGCCGCTACGGCGCGGCCACTCATTACGGGCAGAACTGGGATCCCGCCTCGATGCAGGCCCTCGAACTCGGCGGCGTCGCGCAGTTCCGCGACGAGGTCTACTGGAACGAGGTCGAGAAGACCCCCGGCGTGTACGACTGGTCGCTCGCCCGCGCCGAGTTTCTCGACCGCGCCCGCACCACCGGGGTGAAGCCGCTGCTGCTCGCCGGCTACGGCAACCCGCTGTACGACGGCGGCAACGGACCGGTCAGCCCCGAGGCCGTCGCGGCCTACTCGGCGTACGCGGCCGAGATGGCTCGGCAGTTCGGTGACATGTCGACCGGTATCGAGATCTGGAACGAGTGGGACCTCGGCCTCGGCGGCAACACGAACGTCGCCCCCGAGAACTACGTCAACCTGCTGAAGTCGGCGTCGCCCGCGGTGAAGGCGGTCGATCCCGACCTGCCCGTCATCGGCCCGGCCATCGCCAACCTCAACACCGACTGGCTCGAGAACACCTTCCGTCTGGGCGCACTCGACTACCTCGACGGCATCGTGCTGCACCCGTACAGCTACCCGGTCGGCGCCGAGGCGCTCGACGAGACCCTCACCCGCATCGACGCGCTCGTGCGTCAGTACAACGACGGCGAGTCGATCCCGCTGTGGATCACCGAGCACGGGTGGCCGACCGGCACCAACGCCCGGGCGGTGCCCGAGCAGACGCAGGCGGCCAACATCGCGAAGTCGGCGATCATCACCGCCATGCACGACGTCGAGCGCTATTACGTCTACGACCTCGTCAACGACGGCGTGAACGCCGACGAGACCGAGGAGAACTTCGGCCTGCTGCACAATCCGCGCGACCCGCTCGGCGCCTTCACCCCGAAGCCGGCCTTCGCGTCGTACTCGACCGCGGCCGACGTGCTCGCGGGCGCCGAGTTCGCCGCACGCGACACCTCGATCGCCGACCTGTGGAACGTCGCGTTCACGACCCCGTCGGGACCGGTGACCGCGCTGTGGTCGACCTGGGCCCGCTCGATCACGGTCGAGTTGAAGGGTGACGTGACCCTCGTCGACATGTACGGCGGCGCGCGCCAGGTCGCCGCCGGCGCGGGCACGAGCATCGTGCTCGACCTGCGCGAGGGGCCCGTGTACGTGCAGGGCGAACTGACCGGCGTGGCCGCCAACGCCACGACGCTCACGCTCGACCCGGCCTACCTCGGCCAGCCGATCGACGCGCACTGGACGATGGACAACGCCGCCGGCACCGCGGCGGGCGACTACCGCCTCGTCTTCGCCGACGGTCAGGAGGTCGCCCAGACGGTCGCTGCGGGGGCGTCGGCCACGGCCGACTTCACGCTGCCCGCCGCCGCGGCGCTCGGCGAGTATGTCGTCGACGCCGACCTCTACCGCGGCACGACCTACCTCGGCGCCCTCACCGCGTCGACGACGGTCAGCGAGCCGGTGACGCTCGGCGGCGATCAGACGATCACCGCCGACGGGGCATCCGTGCTGCGCCTCACGCTGCGCAACGCCTCCGACGCGGCGCTCACCGTCGACTCCCTCACCGCGGTGCTGGGGGAGACGGCGAGCACGCTCGCCGACGACGAGCAGGTCGCGCCGCACGAGGCGCTCACGGTCGACGTGCCGCTCGACGGGGTGACCACCCGTACGGCGTGGACGGCGACCGCCACGATCGGCGACCGCGAGCTCCGGGCATCCGGCGCCGTCGCACCGCTCGACGTCGACGCCGCGCTCGACGCGGCTCACCGCACGATCACGGTCGACGGCGTGCTCGACGACCTCGCCGACCTCACCCCGGTCGTGCTCGCCGGGCAGGATGCCGAGGCCGGTGCCCTCGCGGCGCTCGCGGCGTCGGACGACCAGTCGGCGCGGTTCTGGTACACGTGGGACGACGACAACCTGTACCTCAGCATCGAGGTGACCGACGACGTGCACGACCAGCCCGCCGCCGGCGCGAACATCTGGCAGGGCGACTCGGTGCAGTTCACCGTGGCGGGCGGCGCGCCCGGCGCGGCGTCGACCTGGCACGAACTCGGACTCGCGCTCACGCCCGTCGGCCCCCAGCTGTACCGCTGGCTGGCGGTCGGCGAGGGCCCGGGCACCGTGGCCGGGTCGCAGGTGGCGGTGCAGCGCGATGAGGATGCCGGCACCACCGTGTACGAGGCGGCGGTGCCGTGGGTGCGGCTCGGTGGGGTGAACCCCGACTCGGCCCTCGTGAGCAGCGCGCTCATCGTGAACGAGGCCGATGGCGCCGGCCGCGACGGCTACCTCGCCTGGGGCGGCGGCATCGCGGCCGAAAAGGACTCGGCGCAGTTCCTGCCCGTGCGTCTGCTCGCCGCCGCAGACCCCGGAACCCCGGGCACCGGTGGCGGCGACGGCACCGGTGGCACCGGCAGCGGCGCGGGCGGCACGGGCACGGGCGGCGGGTCCGCCGGTGCGGCCGCCGCAGACCCGCTCGCCCAGACCGGGGCATCCGCCCCGATCGCGCTCGCCCTGCTGAGTCTCGCGCTCCTGCTGGGCGGCGGCGTGCTCGTCGCCCGACGGCGCCGGGCGCACGCCGCGCGCTGATCCCCTCGCCCGGTGCCGCAGCCACTCCGCTGCGGCACCGGGCATCCCCTTCCCGACCCCGACGGAGACCCCATGCCCCTGTTCGACCTGCCGCTCGCGCAGCTGTACGCCTACCGCGCGGTCTCCGAACCGCCCGCCGACCTCGCCGACTTCTGGCGGCGCACGCTCGCCGAGTCCCGCGCCCTGGCCGCCCCGCCCCGCGCGACGGCGGTCGACACGGTCGTGCGCGGCGTGCGCACGCGCGACGTGGAGTTCAGCGGGTTCGACGGGCATCCGATCCGCGCGTGGCTGCACACGCCTCGTGAAGGAGACGCCTCGGCCGTCGTCGTGCGCTATCAGGGCTATGGGTCGGGGCGCGGGCTCGCGCACGAGATCCCCCTCGAAGTGCACGCGGGCTACACCACCCTCGTGATGGACAACCGCGGACAGGGCGGGGTGCACGCCGTGGGCGACACCGCCGACCCCGTCGGCTCCGGCCCCTCAGCCCCCGGCTTCCTCACGCGCGGCCTCGCCAGCCCCGAAGACCACTACTACCGCCGGCTGCTCGCCGACGCGGTGCTCGCTGTCGATGCTGCGCTCGCCCTCACCGGCGCGACCCGCGCCGCCGTGCGCGGAGGCAGCCAGGGCGGAGCGCTCGCGCTCGCCGCGGCCGCCCTGCATCCGGCGGTCGCCGCCGCCACGGTCGACGTGCCCTTCCTCACCGATCTGCCCCGCGCCCTCGACCTCGCCTCGACCAGCCCGTACGACGAGCTGCCGCGGTTCTTCGCCTCGCAGCGCACCCTGCGCGAGCAGGCGCTGCGCACCCTGTCGTACAGCGACGTGGCGAACCTCGCCCCGATGGCCACCTGCCCCGCCCTGTTCTCGGTGGCGCTGCTCGACGCGGTATGCCCGCCGTCGACCGTGTTCGCCGCGTTCCACCGGCACGGCGGCACCGACAAGGACATCGTCATCTACCCCGACAACGGTCATGAGGGCGGCGGGGCCGTGCAGGACGAACGAGGCATCCGCTGGCTCCGGGAACGCCTCGCGTGACCCCCGTCGTCACCGGCCTGCGGCTCGGGCGCCGGCGCGATCTCTCGGTCGCCGTCGAGTCGACCCCGGCGGTCTCGTGGACCGTCGAGGGGCCGCCCGGCTGGCGCCCCGAGCGTGCGCAGCTGCGGCTCGACGACGGCGAGGAGCGGATGCTGGGCGCCGGCTCGGTGCTCGTGCGGTGGCCCTTCGCGCCCCTGACCGACGGGGCGGCGCACACGCTGGCGGTGCGCGTGCAGGGCGCCGACGGTCGCTGGACGCCGTGGAGCCCGCCGCTGCCCTTCGCGGTGCACCTGGCCGACGGTTCGTGGCACCACGCGATGCTCGCGCACCCCGCACCGCCCGGCGAGGCCACGCCGCTGCACCTGCGACGCGAGGTGCGCGTGCCCGCCGACGTGGTGTCGGCGACGCTCGCCTCGACGGGCCACGGCGTGCACCAGGTGGCGATCGACGGCGTCGACGTCGACGACCACGTGCTGAAGCCGGGATGGACGTCGTACCGCCACCGACTGCCCCTCACGGTCGCCGACGCGACGACCGCCCTGACGCCGGGGGTGCACGCGCTGACCGTGCGGGCGGCGGGCGGCTGGTTCACCGAACGCTACGGCTTCGGCGCGAACGCCGCCCGCGTCTACGGCGATCAGCCCGCCGTCTCGGTACGGCTGCGCCTGGTGCACGCCGACGGACGGGTCACCGATCTCGACGACTCCGGATGGCGGGTCGACCCGGTGCCGCCGCTCGTCGCGAGCGGGCTGTATGCGGGGGAGCACCGCGACCTCCGCCGGGAGAGCGCGGGGTGGGTGCTCCCGGGCTTCGACGACGCGGCCTGGCTCCCGGCATCCGTCATCCCCCCGCCCTCGGGTGTGCGGGTCGAACTGGTCGACGTCGAGCCGGTCCGCCGCGTCGCCGAGGTGGCGGCGGTGTCGCTGGAGGCGCGGCCGGATGGTCGCACCCTCATCGACTTCGGCCAGAACCTCGTCGGCCGCCTGCGTCTGCGGGTCGACCTGCCCGCGGGCGCCGAGGTCGTGATCCGCCACGCCGAGGTGCTCGACGGCGACGAACTGTGCACGTGGCCGCTGCGTGCCGCGCAGGCGACCGACCGCATCGTCGGCGAAGGTGCCGGACCGCGCGAGTTCGAACCGGAGTTCACCTTCCACGGCTTCCGGTACGCCGAGGTGTCGGGGGTGGAGCATCCGCTCGATCCGGCCGACGTGCGCGCGATCGTGCTCGGCACCGACGTGCGTCGCACCGGATGGTTCGCCTCGTCCGACCCGCTGCTCGACCGGCTGCACGAGAACGTCGTGTGGAGCCTGCGCGGCAATCTGCTCGCCGTGCCGACCGACTGCCCGCAGCGCGACGAACGCCTCGGATGGACGGGCGACGCGCAGGTGTTCGCGGCGGCGGCCGCCTCGATCTTCGACGTCGACGCCCTCTACGGATCGTGGCTCGACGACCTCGCCCTCGAGCAGCGCGCGCTGGGCGGGGTGGTGCCGACGGTCGTGCCGAATCCCCTGGGGGCGTTCGCCGAGGTGGCCGCGGCGGGGTGGGGCGATGCCGTGACGATCGTGCCGACCCTGCTGCGGGAGCGCTACGGCGACGACGGCGTGCGCACGCGACTCGCCCCCGCCATGAGTGCGTGGGTCGCGGTGTGCGAGAGTCTGGCGGATGCCGGGGGACTCTGGGAGCGCGGCTTCCAGTACGGCGACTGGCTCGACCCGACCTCGGCCCGGCCCGACAAGGCGAAGGCCGATCCGGGACTCGTCGCCGGGGCCTTCCGCGTGGCGTCTGCGCGGCTCGCCGCGGACGCGTTGCGCGCGGCCGGCGATGAGGCGGGTGCCGACGAGGCGGCACGCATCGCGGCACGCGCCGCGTCGGCGTTCGCGCGCGCGTACCTCACCGCCGGGGGGCGGCTGATGTCGGATGCCCCGTCGGCCTACGCCCTCGTGCTCGCCCTCGACCTCGCTCCCGCCGACCTGCGCGGGGCCATGGCGGAGCGCCTCGCCTTCCTGCTGCGCGCCGGCGGCTACCGCATGGCGACCGGGTTCCTCGGCACGCCCGTGGTGCTCGACGCGCTGCTCGACAACGGGCAGGAGCACGCCGCCGAGCAGCTGCTCTTCCAGACGATGTGCCCGTCGTGGCTGTACCCCGTCACACAGGGGGCGACGACGATGTGGGAGCGGTGGGATGCCGTGCGCCCCGACGGCACGCTGCACCCCTCGGGCATGGTGTCGCTGAACCACTGCGCGTTCGGCGCGGTCGCCGACGTGCTGCATCGGCGGATCGGCGGCCTCGCCCCGGCGGCGCCCGGGTATCGGCGGCTGCGCGTGCATCCGTGGTTCCCGTCGCGGCTCGCTCACGCCGAGGTCCGGCACGAGACACCTTACGGACTCGCGCGCGTGGCATGGCGGCGCGACGGCGACCGGGTGAGGGTGACGGCCGTGGTGCCGACCGGCACGGATGCCGAGGTGGTGCTTCCAGGGCGCGTGCCGTTCGAGGTCGGCTCCGGCATGCACGAGTGGGTCGTCGAGGCGGGGGCGGGGTCGGTGCATCCGTCTGCGCGCGGCGGTGACCCGGCGGGCGGAGTCGACACCGACCTCGCAGTGCTCGCCGACCGACCGGGCGCGTGCGCTCTGGTGTCGGGCATCCTGGCGGCGCACTCTCCCGCGATGGCGACCGAGTTCGATGCGTACATCCGCTGGGTGCCCGGCCGCGCGCTGCGCCCAGAGCTCGCCGCGGTCGCCGCCCCCGCCGACGTCGTCTCCCGCATCGACGCCGCCCTCCGCACGCCCTGACTCCCGTCGCTCGCGCGGGGTGGGGGGATGCTCTTGACTCCTGGCGGCACGGGCCTAGCGTGGCTGGCATGTGCCGCAACATCATCCCGCTGAACAACCTCGCCCCGCCCGCGACCGACGACGAGTGCCACGACGCGGCCCTGCAGTTCGTGCGCAAGATCTCGGGAACCAACGCGCCGTCGCGGGCGAACCGCGAGGTCTTCGACCGGACGGTGGCCGAGATCGAGCGCTCGGTGCGCGCACTGCTCGACGATCTCGTCACCACCGCGCCGCCCAAGGACCGCGCCGAGCAGGCCGCGAAACGTCAGGCGCGGTCCGCCGAACGCTACGAGGCGATCCGCGTCTTCCAAGAGGCCAAGCGCGCCGCCCGCGGGGCGTGAGGGGTCGAGACACGTCGCGAGCCGCGGCCTGGATACGGCGTCTGATGGCCCCTCATGCGCATGCCGAACGCGCGTCAGTCGGCGTCGGGCTGGAGGGAGCGGTCGTCGGCGCGGTCGCGCAGACGACGGCGGATGCGCGCGGCGATGAACCACACCACGAGCAGTGCGATCGCCCCCACGGCGACGTTCGAGATGACGCCGCTCCACTGTTCGAGCACCGGCTTGATCGCGGGGCCGAACGCGAATCCCAGTCCGATCCAGATGCCGTTCCAGACCGCCGAACCGAGGGTCGTATAGAGCGCGAACGCCCAGAGCCGCATGCGCTCGATGCCCGCGGGGATCGAGATGAACGAGCGCACCAGCGGCACGCAGCGCCCGAACAGCACCGCCCGCACGCCCCACCGGTCGAAGAACGCCTCGGCCTTGTCGAAGTCGTCGTGGTCGAGCAGCGGGATGCGCCCGACCAGGCGTCGCGTGCGGTCACGGCCGATCGCGGCGCCGATCGCATACCAGAGCAGCGCGCCGAGCAGCGCGCCCAGGGTGGAGGCGAGCCATGCGCCCCAGAAGCTCATGCGGCCTTCGTAGGCGAGGAAGCCCGCCACGGGGAGGATCGCCTCCGAGGGGATGGGCGGCACGAACGTCTCGATGAAGACCGCGAGCCCGACGCCGAGCTCGCCGAGCGATTCGATCAGGCTGAGGACCCAGCCGATGAACCCGTCGTACTCGGACGACGAGGTCGCGGCGGCGGCCGGAAGGGGGAGGGCGTGGCTCATCGTGTCCTCTGCAGTGGGGGATCGCGGTGGTCATCCGCACGCTATCGCGCCCACCTGGCATGCACCTGCGAGTGGCCAGACGGCTCCATCGTCTGGTACCCAGGTACCAATGGCATTCCCCAGGTTCCGTCGAGCGATGGACGCGGGAGGGGGATGCCCGTCTCTAGCGTGGTGTGCACGGGGGTTCTTCCCCACCACCGATGTGGAGGACACACATGATCGAGGCACGTGCGCTGACGAAGCGCTACGGCACGAAGACCGCGGTCGGGGGCATCGACTTCTCGGTGCAGCCCGGTCGCGTGACCGGATTCCTCGGCCCGAACGGGGCCGGCAAGTCGACCACCATGCGCATGATCGTCGGACTCGACCGGCCGACGAGCGGCACGGTCACCGTGAACGGCACGCCGTACGCCGAGCACCGTGCTCCGCTGCGCGAGGTCGGCGTGCTGCTCGACGCGAAGGCCGTGCACACGGGCCGCACCGCGTACAACCACCTGCGCGCCCAGGCGGCGACTCACGGCATCGGCCGGCAGCGCGTCGAGGAGGTCATCGCCCTGACCGGGCTCGAGAGCGTGGCGCGCAAGCGCGTCGGCGGCTTCTCGCTCGGCATGGGGCAGCGGCTCGGCATCGCGTCGGCGCTGCTGGGCGACCCGCAGACGCTCATCCTCGACGAGCCCGTCAACGGTCTCGACCCCGAGGGCGTCACGTGGGTGCGGCGCCTCGTGCGCGGACTCGCGGCGGAGGGGCGCACCGTGCTGCTGTCGTCGCACCTGATGAGCGAGATGGCGCAGACCGCCGACCACATCATCGTGCTCGGCCGCGGGCAGGTGCTCGCCGACGCCCCGGTGTCGGAGATCATCGCGGGGGCGGGTGGGCAGACCGTGCGCGTGCGCACCCCGCATCCCGACCGCTTGGCGGCGGCTCTCCCGGGCGTCGTCGGCACGCAGCTCCCCGACGGGGCCATCAGCCTGCAGGGTGTTTCGGCCGAGCAGATCGGCGATGCTGCTGCGGATGCCGGTGTACCGCTGCACGAACTCACGCCCGTCTCGAGCTCGCTCGAGGAGGCCTACCTCGCGCTCACCCAGGACGAGGTCGAGTACCGCGCCGGCGGAGTGCCGGCCACGACGGGAGGTGCACGATGACCGCCGTCGCCTCAGCCCCGGCATCCATCCGCCCCGACGCCCGCCTGCGCCTCACCGGCGTGCTGCGGTCGGAGTGGATCAAGTTCACCAGCCTGCGTTCGACGTTCTGGACCACCGCGATCATCCTCGTGCTGTGGGTGGGCCTCGCGGTGCTGCTCGCGAGCACCGCCGAATTCGGCGACGTGCCCGACACCGAGGAGCTGCGACAGTACCTCGCCGTGTTCCCCGCGACGATCGGCGTGCAGGTCGGCATCCTCGTCGCCGGCATCCAGGGCGTGCTCGCCTTCTCGGGCGAGTACGCCACCGGGCAGATCCGATCGAGCTTCGCCGCGGTCCCGCGCCGGCTGCCGGTGCTCGCCGCCAAGTCGGTCGTCGTGTTCGTGTGGACGTTCTTCGTCAGCCTGATCGGCGTCTTCGCCTCGTGGGGGGCGGCGACCGCGATCCTCGACGCGAAGGGCTACGCGACCCAGTTCGACGTCGAGGTGCTCACCGCCCTGCTCGGTGCCCCGCTGTTCGTCGGCCTCGTCGCGCTGTTCGGCGTCGGCATCGGCGCCCTCGTGCGCTCGGGCGCCGGAGGCATCACGATCGTCGTCGGCGTCGTGCTGGCGCTGCCGACCGTGTTCCTGCTGCTCGGCGGGTTCCTCGAGTGGGTGGGCGACCTGTCGCCCTACCTCATGACGAACGCCGGGTCGGTCCTCACCTCGATCCCGGGCAACGCGATGTTCGGCGATCCGGCGATCGGCACCGCCGACGCGCTGCTGACCCTCGCGATCTGGGCCGCCGTGCCGCTCGTCGCCGGCGCTTTCGTGCTGAAGGGACGGGACGCCTGAGCATCCGCCGCGCAAGAAGGTCCCCGGTCGACGTGACGGCCGGGGACCTTCCCCTGCCCAAGCCGCCCGGGGGGTTCCGCAGCTGGCTGCACCGGCATCCGCGGCTCTTCGACACGTTCGTCGTGCTCGTCTACGCGATCCCGACGCTCGCGGGTGGTGTGGCGGCCTCGTGGTACTCCATCTCCGAGAACCGCACCCTGGTGTGGGGGCTGCCGGTCCCGCAGGCCTGGGTCGTGCCCACCGCCGCGCTCGTCGTGCTCGCCGTGGTGGCGGTCGCGCTGCGGCGCTCGCGGCCGTGGCTGCTCGTCGTGGTCGGATGCGCCTACCTGCTCGTGCCGCTGCCGATCCCGACCGCGACCGAGCTGCTGCCGTTGCTGTTCGGCCTGTACGCGCTCGGCGCCTACCGGTCGTCGCGCGCGGCGTGGACCGGGTTCGGCGTGGCGACCGCGGCCGGGCTGGTCGGTGCGTTCACCGGCTCCCGTGCCCAGGTGATGCTCTTCGTCGCCAGCCCGGCGCCGAACTTCTGGGAATCGCTGACGAGCGCCGGGTCGGTGGTCATCCTGCTGCTCGTCGCGACGCTCATCGGCACCAGCGTCGGCGGGCGTCGGCGGTACACGCAGGCGCTGATCGACCGCGCCGAGCGGCTCGCATTCGAGCGCGACCAGCAGGCGGTCATCGCCGCGGCGCAGGAGCGCAACCGCATCGCGGGCGAGATGCACGACGTCATCGCGCACAGCGTGACGGTGATGATCGCCCTGTCCGACGGGGCGGCCGCGGCGGTCGGTGCGCAGCCCGATGCGGCCGCCGAGACGATGCGCGAGGTGAGCGACACGGGTCGCCGCACCCTCGCCGAGGTGCGCCGCCTGCTCGGCGTTCTGCACGAGGACGACGGTCGACCGGCTGAGAGGATGCCGCAGCCGGGGGCCGATCAGCTGGCCGAGCTCGTCGATGGCTTCCGCGCGGCGGGTCTGGAGGTCGCGTTCCGCACCACGGGCGCGCCCACGGGCGACCCGTCGCTCGGTCTCGTCGTCTACCGCCTGCTGCAGGAGTCGCTCACCAACGCCCTGCGGTACGCGGGAGATGCGACCGTGAGCGCCGACGTGCACTGGTCGGCGTACGGTGTCGCGATCGAGGTGGCCGACGACGGCCCCGGTGCCGGCCAAGCGTCTCAAGGTGCGGGCCGAGGGCTCGTGGGCATGCGCGAGCGTGCGGCTCTCTACGGCGGAACGGTGGAGGCGGGCCCGCGGCCCGGCGGAGGGTGGGGCGTCACGATCGCCCTGCGCAGCGAGGGGGAGAGATGACCGACGACATCCGGGTGCTGCTGGTCGACGATCAGCAGCTGGTGCGGCGGGGGTTCCGCATGGTGCTCGACGCCGAAGACGGCCTGGCGGTCGTCGGCGAGGCGGGCGACGGTCGCGAGGCGGTCGAGGCCGTGCGGGCGCTCCGGCCCGATGTGGTGCTCATGGACGTGCGGATGCCCGGGATGGACGGCATCCGTGCCACCGAGCTCATCACGGCGATGCAGCCGGGGTGCCGCGTGATCGTGCTGACCACGTTCGACCTCGACGAGTACGCGTTCGGCGGCCTGCAGGCGGGGGCGAGCGGGTTCCTGCTCAAGGATGCCCGGCCGAGCGAGCTCGTCGATGCGATCCGCGCGGTGCACCGGGGCGATGCGGTGGTGGCACCGCGGGTGACGGCGCGACTCGTGCAGCTGGCCGCCCCGGCGCTGGCGCGCAGCAGACCCCGCGATGAGAGCCGCCTCGACGTGCTCAGCGAACGCGAGCGCGAGGTGTTCCTGCTGATGGCGGAGGGGGCGAGCAACGCCGAGATCGCCGAACGGCTGTTCGTGTCGGAGTCGACGGTGAAGACGCACGTCGGCAAGGTGCTGCGGGGCCTCGGACTCCGCGACCGGGTGCAGGCGGTGATCTTCGCCTACGAGATCGGGGTCGCGGGGTCCTGAGCCCTGTGGCGCCGTCAGCCGAGTTCGCCCGAGCCGTACGGGCGCACCGGCTGCTGTTTCTGGAACTCGTACTCGCCGCCCTGCCGGCCGCCGAACGGGCGACCGTGGTCGGCGAACTCCTCGCGGTAGTAGGCGAGCCGCCAGGTGCCGATCTCGATGCGCGAGCCGGTGCGGAGGATGCGGGCGTCGTCCGAGCCGTGGGGCAGGTTGGGTCGGCCCCCGCCGACCGGCGCGAAGGAGTACAGCACGTACTCGTCGTCGTCGTTGTGGCGGATCTCGGCGTGGATCGCCTCGAGGCCCTCCAGCCGCAGATCCGCGTCGGGCCCCGACCCGATGCGCGTGCGGCCGGGGAGCAGATCGAATTCTCGCGGGCGGCTGCCGGCCCAGTCGCTCGACCCCACGGCGAAGATCAGCCGCGGGCGACCGGACCCGGGGATGTAGTGGGTGGTGGTGACGCGGCGCCGCACGCGGCGCGCCACGGTCGGGACGAGCGGGAACGGCGTCGCCGGCGGCGCGGGGATGCGGAAGCCGCCGTCGCGGTCGCGCCGCTGCGCCTCGGTCAGCAGGGCGACGGGGTTGCCCAGGCGGATGTGCGGCGACCCCGCGATGACCCGCCCGACCGGTCCTGCCTTGACGTCGCCGAGCTGGACGAGCGTGCCCTTCGGGCCATCCACGCGCAGGCGGATGCCCCGCCGGGCGAGGCCGTCGGCCAGCGGGCCGAGGGCGGCGAGGTCGTGACGCGACATGCCGCTGAGACGCGTCGTGTCGCCGAGCGTCACGACGACCTCGCTGCCGGCGGCCTGCACGTCGAACTGCGACACCGCGTCGCCGTCGGGGCCGAGCTGCTCGATCTGCAGGTCGATGTCGAGGCGGATCATGGCGGCCGCCGTGTTCAGGCCGGGTCGGTGGAGCCGGAGCCGGAGGCGCTGTCGCTGGTGGTGACGCGCAGGGTGCCGTTGAACTTCCACGTCGCTCGCGGCGCGTCGGGGCCGATGTCGCGCGGCACCTCGACCGTCATGTCCTCGAAGGTGTAGTTCACGGCGGCCCCGCGGCCGGTGAGGTACGCCCACATCTCTCGACCGAGGTCGGTCCAGTCGGTGATGGATGCGCCGGTCGGGCCGGACTCCGACGAAAACAGCTCCGAAGGTTGCGTCGATTCGCTCATGGGATGCTCCTTTGCCGATCCATGTGTGTGAATCAGATTATGCGCCCGTCTTCGAGCCGTGTCCAGAGCTGTTGGACCGCGTCCAGGAAGCACTGTCTGCGGGGCGCCCGACGCGCACGCGAGCGAGCAGAATGCCCGCGGCGACGCCACCCAGCCCCCCGAGCACCATGTCGCCGATGGTGTCCTGATAGGTGACGTAGATGTCGTCGCTGATGAACGCCCAGCCGAGCCACTCGATCATCTCCCACACCGCGCTGATCGCCAGGGCGATGAGCGGCAGCAGCACGATCGGTGTGCGCCGGTGTACTCCGTCGTCGCGCGTGAGCGGCACCACGCGGGTGCGGGTCAGGATGACGGCCGCGACGATCGCGAGCACGCCAGTGCAGGCGAAATGCAGCACCAGGTCCCACCCGGTGATCGACCGGTAGAGGTCGAACACGTTGCTCCAGGCTGCCACGAGCACCACGACGCACGCGGTGACGTCGAACCAGGCGGCGAGACCGAGCATGCGGGGGAGCATGAGCGCGGGCAGAGCGAGGGCGGCGATCCCGGCATCCGTCGGTTGCAACCAGATCGCCGCGGCGATCACGCCCAGCACGCCGAGGAGGCGGAGGGCGTCTGCCGCCCACTCAGCCGGAGTGCGGGGCGGCCGGAGGAAGTCTTCCTTCATGCGGGTCCTCTCGACCAGCGGAATGCAGGAGTGTGTGCACGGCGAGGTGGTCCGACGGCGTGCGTCCTTCGAACCTACGCGCGTCGATGCCCGCGGCGCGAACCCGGATGCCGGGGGTCACCGCCACGAGGTCGATGCGGCGTCCGTTCTCGCGCGGGGCGCGGTAGTCTGCGAAAGTGCCCCACGCCGGGGTCGCCCGGTGTTCGGCCGCAGCCCACGCATCGCGCAGCATCCCGTCGGCCAGCAGTGCGCGCACCGCCGGCGCGTCGACGCCCGCGTTCAGGTCGCCCATCACCACCGCGGGCAGCCCGTGCCGGCGCACCATGGCGCGCAGCGCATCGGCTGACCGCAGCCGGGAGCGCGGCGAGAACGGATCGAGGTGCGTGCAGACCGCGAGGAAGCGCGCGCCGGTGACGCGATCGTCGAACTCGCCCCAGACGGCGGTGCGGGGGAACACCGCGCCCCAGCCGAGCGACCCGGGCACGTCGGGATGCGGCGACAGGGCCTGCTGCCCGGCGTCGACGAGCGACAGCCGCCGCTCGTCAAAGAGGAGCGGGTTGCCCTCGCCGCCGCCGTCGGCGTCACGCCCGCGGCCGATCCGTCGGTACCCGGGGCCGAGCGCGTCGTGCAGCGCGGGCAAGATGCGGGGCCGGACCTCCTGCAGCCCGAGCACCGCCGGGCGTTCGGCGCGCAGCAACGCCGCGACGGCCGGAGCGCGGTGGGTCCAGCGGTCGCGCCGGCGGACCAGCGGCCCGTCCATCGCGCGGCGCACGTTGAACGTCATGACCAGCAGGTCGTCCCGTGCCGGCGAGCCGAGCAGCGGAGGAACCGGCGTGGTCATGCGCGGGCGCGGGCCGGACGTGCGGCGGAGCGGCGCGCTCGCCGCGACAGCAGCCGTGTCCAGCGCAGGGGCGGGAAGTCGCGCGGCCAGTGCACGAGCACGCTACGGAACCCGCGGTGCACGCGCCGCCCGAAGCGGCCGGCGGTGAACGGTCGCATCGACATGCCCATGCTGTCGCCGGGCAGCAGCCCGATGCGGTGGTGCTCGCCCAGATGGAAGGCGAGGTCGAGGTCGTCGTGCACCTCGGGATCGCGATGGATGCGGTCGCGCACGGCCACCCACGCCTCGCGGCGGAACGCGAGGTTCGACCCGAAGAGCGGGCGGTGTCCGAGCGCGAGGCCGGTGATGAGCGTGTACGCGCCGAGGTAGACGGCGGCGAGCGGCGCGCGCAGACGCTCGGGGCCGTCGGTGAAGCGGGCGCGACCCGTGACCGCGGCGAGGTCGGGCTCGTCGGCGAATGCGCGCAGCACCTCTGCGACCCAGGTCGGGTCGGGCACGCAGTCGGCGTCGAGGCGCAGGATGAGATCGCCACGCGCGACGTCGTAGCCCGTGGCCGAGGCTGCGGCGATGCCGGGCTCGGCGCATTCGAGCACCCGTGCCCCGGCATCGAACGCGACCGTGGCCGAGGCATCCGTCGAGCCGTTGTCGACGACCACGACCTCGTCGGGCCTCCGCGTCTGCGCGGCGAGGGCCTCGAGGCAGCGGACGAGCAGATCGGCGTCGTCCTTCACGGGGATGACGACGGTCGTCGTGAGGCCGCCGGAGTGCACGTCCATCGGCGGTCGTGCGGCGCTCAGACCGAGCGCCAGTCGTGCGACGTGATGCTCGCGCCGGCCTGCGGCCCCATCTGCAGCATTCCTCCGTCGATGACGACGGAGGCTCCCGAGATGTACGCGGCTTCGGGGGAGGCGAGGAAGGCGATGAGGGCGGCTACCTCCCGCGCATCGCCCGGACGGCCGAGCGGGATGCCGGGGCGATCCGCAGCCCGCGGGTCCTCGTCGGTCTGTCCCGTCATCGGGGTCGCGATCTCGCCCGGCGCGACGCTCACCGCGCTGATGCCGGCACCGCCGAGCTCGAGAGCCAGGTTCTTCATGAGACCGTCGAGCCCGTGCTTCGCGGCGTCGTACGCGCTCGACCCCATCATCGGCTGGTGCGCGTGCACGCTCGTGACCGAGATCAGTCGTCCGCCGTCGCCCGCGGCCACCATGGCCCGGGCCGCGCGCTGCAGGCACACGAAGGCGCCCGTGAGGTCGGTGTCGACCACGCGGTTCCACTGGTCGAGGGTGAGGTCGAGGAAGGGCGTCTGGGTGCCGGTGCCGGCGTTGTTCACGAAGACGTCGACGCCGCCGAGCTCGGCGATGAGGGCGTCGATCACGTCACCGCAGGCGGGGATGTCGGAGACGTCGAGGCGGGCGACGACGGCGCGCGCACCGTGGCTGCGCACTTCTTCCGCGGTCAGCTGCGCGCCCTGCTCGTCGCTGTGCCAGGTGATGCCCACGTCGATGCCCGCGGCGGCCAGCGCGACGGCGGTCGCCCGCCCGATGCCCGAATCCGCTCCGGTGACGATGGCCCGGCGGGCCTCCTGCTCGATGCTCACGCTGCTGTCCTCTCGTCGGCGACCGAACCGGTCAGAGTTCCCAGTCGGAGAAGGGGGCGACGGGCGCCTCCTCCTCGGGTCCGGCCGCGACGCTCTCGTGAGCGACGGTGACGACCACCTTCGCGCCGGGCGAGACGAGCACGCTCACGAGTTCCTCGCCGCTGGAGAGGTCGACGAACGTCGGCTCCGACCGCGCGGCGTTCTCGATCAGCTCCATGACCTCGACCAGATCGCGATCAGGATCCAGCAGAAAGCCGTGGCCGTCGATCTCGATGTGCGCCCGTGTCATCGTCCTCGCCCCGTCCATGCTGTGACGGTAACGCCGCCGGGTCCTCGTCGCTGAGGGGGTTGTGCCATCGCGAAGCGCTTGATAGCGAACGCGACGACAGCGGAGTCAGACGTGGGTCGACAGGCCGAGACGCTCGCTCGCGACGCCCTCGGCGGGCTCGGGCACGAGGTAAAGACCGCTCGGACCGTTGGCGGTGAAGGCGAGAGCCTCGATCCACTCGCGGTTCACCGAGGGCTGGCGGCTGCCGTGGTACTTGTAGACGATCGCACTGCCCGCGTGGATCCACACGGTGGTGCGGCCGCCGCCGATGCTGGGGTCTTCCTTCCACGTGAACGCGAAGGGCTCGCCGCGGCGGAGCTTGGCGGTGATGACCAGCTGCAGGTGCGTGAGAGCGCGATCCTCGATCTCGGTCTTGACGCCGCCCTCGTAGATGAACTTGCCCATGGAATACTCCTCACTCCGGCCACCGGAACCCGTCTCATGAGGCGCGATCCTGCGATCGCATCGTGGTCTTTCCACCGTCTCACCCCGGCGCGGGCGCGACGGCGAAAACGCGCTGATATGCGCCCGGTGTCATCGGATCGGGCGCGCGCACGGCTCTCGCCGCGGACGAGGCGGCTGGACGCCGACGACCCGGCTAGGGTTCTGTCATGGGACTTCTGCGCTATGGCGGATCGAACGACGGCATCCCGATCGACGACCGCGCGCTCGCTCACCTCAAGGTCGCGATCGCCACCAAGCTGCGACGCAACGAGAGCTTCACGCTGTCATGGCGCGACCCGGCGAACGGTGAGCACGGGCGCGAGACCATCTGGCTGCATCCGTCGATCCCGCTGCGCTTCGTCTTCGACGACCCCGAGCCGCCCCAGCTCAACGTGAAGTGGATCGAACAGCTCATGATGTCGGCCAACTCGTCCGGCGGCATCACCCTCACCGATGAGGTGCTCGAACTCCCCGAGGCCTGACGCACGGCGGCCCCGGCGCGACCGTGAGGTCGTCGC
>JASCNZ010000053.1 GCA_029959905.1 Microbacteriaceae bacterium PS02344 | reverse complement strand
CGCCCCGCCCGACGAGGCCGACCTGGTCGTCTACGAGCCCTCGCCCCGGTCGGTCGCGCTGCTCTCGGATGCCGAGCAGGCGACCGCGGCCGGCGCCGACGGACAGGTGCAGCGCATCGCCGCGGCGGCCATCGACTACTTCCCGCGCGAGGCGAAGAGCTTCTGGGTCTCGCACTTCCAGCGTCTCCGCGAGCCGGTGACGATGTGGGAGGGCACCCGCGACGTGGTCCGCGTGGACGCAGCGGCGTCGCGCGTGCGTCGGGAGTGGAGCGTCGGCGAGGGACGTCGGGTGATGTCGCGCGACATCGAGGTGCGAGGCGAGGTGTCGCCGGGCACCACCCTCGGCGCCGGGGCCCAGCCATTCGCCCTTTACGAGGCACCCGGGCCGTTCGACGTCGACACGCCCACGTCGCGAGCCGTGCACGTGCCGCACGCGGTCACGATCACCGAGCTGCTCGACGACGGATATCTCGTCACCGAGTCGGCGATCCAGGGGCAGACGTGGGACGAGTTGCCGCTCGCCCTCACGCCGCCCGCGCCTCCCCGGGTGGTTTCGCTGCAGGGGGCGATCGACGAGTGGGCGGACGCCGTGCACGCCGCTGCTCCGGAGTTCCCCGCAGATCCGGCGACCGACATCCTCCGTCGGGTACCGCCTCGCACGCTCTCCGGGGCTTCACTCCCTTCGGCCGGCGACGACACGGTCGACGCGATCGTCCGGGGCATTCTCGATCTCGATCGCAGCTACCTCGCCGTGCAGGGTCCTCCCGGCACCGGCAAGACCTACACGGGTTCGCGAGTGATCGCGCGGCTGGCCGCCGAGCACGGCTTCTCGATCGGCGTCGTCGCGCAGTCCCACGCGATCATCGAGACGCTGCTGGAGCGCGTGGTCGGTGACGGGCTCGCGCCGTCGCAGGTCGCGAAGGCCCCGAAAGACCCCGACGGCGACCACTCCTTCACCACGATCCCGAAGAACGGCATGGCCTCGTATCTCGCCGAGCACGCGAACGAGGGCGTCGTGGTCGGCGGGACGGCATGGGACTTCAGCAACACTGCCCGCGTCGACCGTCAGGGCCTCGACCTGCTCGTGATCGACGAGGCGGGACAGTTCTCGCTGGCCTCGACGATCGCGGTGGCCGCGGGCGCGAAGCGACTCCTGCTCCTCGGCGATCCGCAGCAGCTTCCCCAGGTCAGCCAGGGTGCGCATCCCGAGCCGGTCGACACGTCGGCGCTCGGCTGGGTGATGGACGGCGATGCGGTCGTGCGGCCGGAGTACGGCTATTTCCTCGCCCGCTCGTGGCGCATGCACCCTGCCGTCGCCGCTCCGGTGTCGCGCCTCGCCTATGCCGGTCGCCTCGCCTCGGCGCCGGGCACCGAGAGACGATCCATCGACGGTATCGAGCCGGGGCTGCACGTGATCCCGCTCCGGCACCGCGGCAACGCGACGCAGTCGCCGGAGGAGGCCGACGAGGTCGTACGCCTCGTGCGCGACCTCGTGGGCCGGTCGTTCACCGACAACGATGAGGCCCGCACCATGCGCCCGATCCGTCCCTCCGACATCATCGTCGTCACTCCCTACAACGCCCAGCGCCAGCTCGTGCACGACGCGCTCACGGACGCCGGGTTCGACGACGTTCCGGTGGGCACGGTCGACAATTTCCAGGGCAAGGAAGCGGTCGTCTCGATCACATCGCTCGCGGCGTCGAGCGGAAGGGACGCTCCCCGCGGGCCCGAGTTCCTGCTGCTGCAGAACCGGCTCAACGTGGCGATCTCTCGAGCGCAATGCGTCGCCTACCTCATCCACTCCCCGGCGCTGCTCGACGACCTGCCGCGCACCCCGGAAGGCGTGGCGCGGCTGAGCGCGTTCGCCCGTCTCGTCGGTGCGGCGGGCTGACGATGCCGGAGATGGCGCACTCCCTCGACGACATCCTCCGCGCCGCGGCGGAGTGGTCGTGGACCCCTCGAGGGAGCACGCACGACGACACCCACGCGCGGCTCACCCTCTATCCCGCCCGGCTCGGCGGGGGAGTGCGCGCCTCGCGAGTGCGCTCGCGGCTCGACGCGACGGCGGTCGTCGACTACGCCCTCGCCCGGAGCCGGGAGTGGGCGGCGACCGGCATCGTGTTCTGGACCAACCCGTCAGACGAGCCCGACCTCGAACCGGAGCTGCAGCGCCGCGGCGCCGTTCACGTCGACACCGTCTCGGTCCTGTCGGCTCCGGGAGACAGCATCGACCTCGGCGCCCCAGGCGATGTCGCGGTCGAGGTGGTGCGCACCCTCGCGCAGGTGCACGACGTCGACGCCGTCAACGTGCCGGTCTGGGGTCAGACCCCGCTCGACGAGCACGGCGCACGCGACGAACTCGACGATGTCGTCGCGGCTCTCGAATCGGGTGAGGGGGTCCAGGTGCTCGCGCGCCTCGACGGAGCGCCCGTCGCGGTCGGTGGATGCACCGTCGTCGACGGCTTCGTGCGGCTCTGGGGCGGTTCCACCCTCGCCGCTGCGCGTGGCCGTGGCGCCTACCGGGCGGTGCTGGCCGAACGCCTGCGGATCGGCATGGAACTCGGCGCGACCACGGCCCTCGTCAAGGGCCGCATCTCGACCTCCGCACCGATCCTGGCGCGAGCCGGCTTCCGACAGGTCGGCGAAGAGCGGGCCTATCGACTCGCCGTGTAGCGAGCGTCGACGGTGTCAGACCGTGCCGTAGAGCCGGTCTCCCGCGTCGCCGAGGCCGGGCACGATGTAGCCCTTCTCGTTCAGACGCTCGTCGAGGGCTCCGAGTACGAGGGTGACGTCACGATCGCCGACGAGGTTCTCGATCGCGGCGACGCCCTCCGGGGTGCCAAGCAGGCAGATGGCCGTGACGTCCTTCGCCCCGCGGTCGAAGAGGAACTGGATCGCGGCGGCCAAAGAGCCGCCGGTCGCGAGCATCGGATCGATGGCGAAGCACTGGCGGTCGCTCAGGTCGTCGGGCAGGCGCTCGGCGTAGGTGGTGGGTTCGAAGGTCGTCTCGTCGCGGACCATGCCGAGGAAGCCGACCTCGGCGGTCGGGAGCAGCTTCACCAGACCCTCGAGCATGCCGAGACCCGCACGCAGGATCGGCACGACGATCGGCCGCGGCTCCGAGATCTTCACGCCCATGGTCGTGGTCACCGGGGTGGTGATCTCGATCGGGGTGACCTTGACGTTGCGGGTCGCCTCGTACGCCAGCAGGGTGACCAGCTCTTCGGTCAGCTGCCGGAAGACGGGCGACGGGGTGCGCGCGTCGCGCAGCACCGAGAGCTTGTGGGTGACGAGGGGGTGGTCGGCGACGTGAACACGCATGGATACAGGCTAATGCGCCCCGCCCTCACGCACGACATCGGACGCCGCAGCCGCCTTCCGGCGCAGGGCGTACCGGGCGGCGATCACGCTGGTCACCCCCGCGATGACGGGGCCGAGGAGGGTGAGGGCGATGACGAGCGGAGCTTCCATGCGACCAACGCTACGCACCGCCGCCGGCCGGCGGATCCCCCAGCGGGAGGACGGGCGGCGGCATCGTCGGAGAGCGCATCCGCCGCTCGGGGGACCCGGTCCGCAGGAGAGACCCGCGGGCCGGCACCGCTGCTGCCATAGGCTCGACGCATGACCGCCGACAGCTCCGCGATGGGCCGCGCCCTCGATCTCGCCGCCGAGGCCGCGGCGGCCGACGAGATCCCCGTCGGTGCGGTCGTACTCGATCGGGCGGGGCGGATCGTCGGCGAGGGCCGGAACGACCGCGAGAAGACGCACGACCCCACCGGCCACGCCGAGGTGCTCGCGCTCCGGCGAGCCGCGGCGTCCACCGGGTCGTGGAATCTCGAGGGGCACACCCTCGTCGTCACGCTCGAACCGTGCCTGATGTGCGCGGGAGCGATTTTGCAGGCGCGCGTCGGACGTGTGGTGTTCGGCGCGTGGGACGACAAGGCGGGTGCGGCCGGATCGATGTACGACGTGCTGCGCGACCGCCGGCTGCCCTACCGCGCCGAGGTCGTCGGGGGAGTGCAGGCGGATGCCTCCGCCGAGCTGCTGCGCGCATTCTTCACAGCACGGCGCTGAAGCCCGCGCGCAGCGCTGCGCTCAGTCCGACGACTTGAGCACGAAGACGTCGGTCGGCGGCTCGGGGTCGAGCGACGGACGGTACACGTCCGGCTCGATGTAGATCACGCGCGCGGCGGGGACGACCTCGCGGATGCGCGCCTCGATCTCGTCGATGTCGTCGGCGGCCTCGCGCACGGTCTTGTCGGCGGTGAGCGCGATCTTCGCGGCGACCAGGAGCTCGTCGGGCCCGAGGTAGAGCGTCTTGATGTGGATGAGCTTCTCGACCTCCGGTCCGCTGGTGATCGCATCGACGATGCGGTCGAGGTCGGCGGTGGTGGCGCCCTCGCCCACGAGCAGGCTCTTCGTCTCGATGCCCAGCACGATCGCGATGAGAACGAGCAGCACGCCGATCATGAGGGTGCCGATCGCATCGAAGACCGAGTTGCCGGTGATGACCGTGAGCCCGACGCCGAGCAGGGCGAAGGAGAGACCGGCGAGAGCACCCGTGTCTTCGAGCAGCACGACGGGGAGTTCCGGCGCCTTCGACCGGCGCACGAACGACACCCACGACTGCCCCTTCTCGCGCACGCGGTTGCTCTCTTTGACGGCGGTGCGCAGCGAGAAGCTCTCGAGCGAGATCGCCACGACGAGCACGACGATCGGCAGCCACCACCAGGCGGGGTCGAGCTCGTGCGGGTTGCGCAGCTTGTCGATGCCCTCGTAGATGGCGAACAGGCCGCCGAGCGAGAAGAGGATGATCGACACCACGAACGCCGACACGTACCGCTCCCTGCCGTACCCGAACGGGTGGGAGCGATCGGCCTCGCGGCGCGACTTGCGCCCGCCGAGCAGCAGGAGCAGCTGGTTGCCGGAGTCGGCGACCGAGTGCACGGCCTCGGCGAGCATCGAGGCCGAACCCGAGAGGAGCCAGGCGATGAGCTTCGCGAGGGCGATGCCCATGTTCGCCAGGAACGCTGCGATGATCGCCTTGCCGCCGCCGGATGCACTCATGCGTCGAGTCTAGGACTCGCTCTCCGAGGAGCGCAGGTGCGCCGCCGTAGGATGGCGACATGGCTGACTCGCTCCCCTCGCTCGCGTTCCTCGGTGCCGGTTCGATGGGGGGCGCGATCCTTCGCGGGGTCGTCGCCTCGGGGGTACCGGTCGAGGGCGGCATCGTCGCCACGAATCGCTCGCGGGTGAGCGCCGCCGACCTCGCCGACCTCCGTGACGTCACGAGCGTCGCCCTCGAGGCGCATCCGGACGGGAACCGCGAGGCCGCAGCATCCGCGCGCATCGTGCTGGTCGGTGTGAAGCCGGCCATGGTGCCCGACCTGCTCCGCGAGATCGCCCCGCATCTCGCGGCCGACGCGATCGTGGTGAGTCTTGCCGCCGGCGTCACGCTGCAGACCTTCGCCGACGCGCTCGGCGACGCGGCGCACGTCGTCCGCTCCATGCCGAACACTCCCGCCACTGTCGGCAAGGCCGTCACGGGGCTGGCGGCGGGCGCCGCGGCCACGGCCGACGACCTGGCGCTCGTGCGCCGTCTCTTCGAGACGGTGGGGGCGGTCATCGAGGTGCCGGAGTCGCAGATCGACGCCCTCTCGACCATCTCGGGGTCGGGTCCTGCCTACGTCTTCCTGCTCATCGAGGTGTGGACCAAGGTCGGCATCGGCCTCGGCTTCAGCGAGGCGGACGCGCGACTCATGGCCGAGCAGACCTTCATCGGCGCGACGGCGTTGCTCGACGCCTCCGGCGAGACCCCGGCCGAGATGCGGCGACGCGTGACGAGTCCGAAGGGCACCACCGAACGCGCCATCGCCGTTCTGCAGGACGCTCACCTCGAGCGCCTGTTCGCGGATGCCTCGGCAGCGGCGCTCGCGCGCGCGAAGGAGCTGGCCGCCGGGGCGTGACCTCGCGGGTCAGCGGTCGAGGGCGGCGAAGCGCTCGATGTCGCTGTTGGTGCCCGAGACGATGATGAGGTCGTGGTTCGTGACGACCGTGTTGGCCTCCGCGTATCGGAACGGCTTGCCCGGGCTCTTCACGCCCACGACGGTCACCTTGTACTTCGACCGGACACCCGACTCGTTGAGTCCGATCCCGCGGATGAACTTCGGCGGGTACATCTTCGCCAGCACGAAGTCGTCATCGAAGCGGATGAAGTCGAGCATGCGTCCGCTGACGAGGTGCGCCACCCGCTCGCCGGCTTCACGCTCCGGGTAGATCACGTGGTTGGCGCCGACGCGGGCCAGGATCTTGCCGTGCGACTGCGAGACCGCCTTCGCCCAGATCTGCGGCACCTTGAGGTCGACGAGGTTGGCGGTGATGAGGACGGATGCCTCGATCGACGAACCCACGGCGACGACGGCGACCTGGAAGTCCTGCGCGCCGATCTGACGGAGTGCCTCGATGTTCTTCGCATCGGCCTGCACGGTGTGCGTCACCCGGTCGGACCACTTCTGCACGAGTTCGAGGTTGCCGTCGATCGCCAGCACCTCGCGGTCGAGGCGGTCGAGTTCGCCCGCGCAGGCGGCGCCGAATCGGCCGAGGCCGATGACGAGGACGGGCGCGTCGCCCCGGAGGACTTCAACCAACGATCGGCCTTTCTACGGGCAGCGAGTAATACTGCGATCGCGATGTCGCGGCGACTGCCGCGGCGAGTGTCACTGTACCAATGCGCCCCATGAAGATCGTGACGGCGAGCACGTACGATCCGGCGTCCGGGAGCTCGGCGGTGAGCCCTGTCGAGAGACCGACGGTGGCGAAGGCCGAGATGACGTCGAACAGCACGTGGCTGATGTCGGCCTTGGTGATCTGGGCGATCACGATGGTCGACAGCGCGACGATCGTGGCGCCCCACGCGACGACGCTGAGGGCGACCCGCTGTACGTCGCTCGGGATGCGGCGACCGAAGACCTCGACCGACTGCCGCCCCTTCGCCTCCGACCACACCGCGATCGCCAGCACCGCGAGCGTGGTGACCTTGATGCCGCCGGCGGTCGACGCCGAGCCGCCGCCGACGAACATCAGCATGCTCGCGGCGACGAGCGAGGAACCGTTCAGGTCGGCCATGTCGATCACGTTGAATCCGCCGGAGCGCGTCATGGCCGACAGGAAGAACGCCTGGAAGGTGGTGTCGACGGCATCCATCGACCCGAAGGTGCGGGGGTTCTCGTACTCGAGCACGAGGAAGACCGCCGCCCCCGCGATGAAGAGCAGCACCGTCGTGACGAGCGTGAGCTTGGTGTGCAGCGACCACTTCTTGACGTGCCAGACGTGCTTGGCGAGCGAGTAGATCACCGGGAAGCCGATGCTGCCGAGGAAGACGCCCGCCATGAGGAGGGTGAGCACTCCGTAGTCGTCGGCGAACACCGCGACACCGCCGTCGTTCGGGGCGAAGCCGGTGTTCGTGAAGGCCATCGCCGCGAAGTAGGGGGCTTCCCAGAGAGCGGCGATCGGATCGACCTTCGCCATCACGAGGAACGGGTAGAGGAGCACCGCGAGGGCGCCCTCGATGATGAGCGCGGACAGGGCGACGGTGCGCAGAAGCTGCCCGACCTCGCCGAGGCGCACGGTCTGGCTCTCGTTCACGACGCCGCCGTGCGCGCGCATGGGGTTCGTGTCTCCGGCGGCGAGCAGCTTGGCGCGCAGGCCGAGCCGCTTCGAGATCACCATCCCCATCAGGGAGGCGAGGGTCAGCACACCGAGGCCGCCGATGTTCACCCCGATGAAGATGAGAACGTGACCGAACGGCGACCAGTGGTTGGCCATGTCGACCGTGGCGAGGCCGGTGACGCAGATCGTGGAGACCGCGGTGAAGAGCGCATCGCTCAGCGGAGTGACGGTGCGATCAGCGGACGCGATCGGCAGGGAGAGCAGCGCCGTGAAGACGAGGATGAGCGCGGCGAACACCACGATCGCAAGCCGCGACGGCGACGAGGTGAGAAGGTGGCGGCCCTGCGAGGCGACGTTGCGGAGGCGCTGGCGCGGCGACGACGCCGAGACGATGCCGGACAACGCGTCCCCTTCCGTATGCCGACGCCGATGCCGGCGCGCTCGGCGCCTCCGGCCGAGCCCTCGTCATGGTACTCCGTGGCAGGGACCACTACCCTGAACACATGACCGACATCTTCGACGTGATCGCCGACGGGACGAGGCGCGACATCCTCCAGCTCCTCCTGCGCCGCGCGGACGAAGGGGAGTCCGGCACCAGCGTGAGTCAGATCGTCGCCGAGCTCGGTCTCAGCCAGCCGACTGTGTCGAAGCACTTGAAGGTGCTGCGCGACGCCGACCTCGTCCGGGTGCGCGAAGACGGCCAGCGGCGCTTCTACAGCCTCGCGGTGGAGCCGCTCAGCGAGGTGGACGACTGGCTCGTGCCGTTTCTCGTCGACGCGTTCGGCGACGATGCTCCCGACATCGCCTACCCGGGGGCCCCTCTCCCCGAGGGGGCGGCCCACGCCGCAGAGGTGGTCGGGCGCGCCGCCGCCTCCGCGAAGCACGTCGTCGCCACCGCCCTCAAGCGCCTCGGCGCCTGACCCCGCCGCGCGTTCCGGACGCACGTCGCCCCTGACGACCGGGGGCGTCGTCAGGGGCGAGAGCCGCGGGCCCCACGCCCGCGGAGATCCGTTCGGTGCGGGATCGGATCCGTCCGTACAGCGTGGCACCGCAGCCTGGACGAACGAGGGACGATCCCTATGACCGCGCTGTGACACGCCGCCGCCGCCGGGGGTGGTGGATCACAGCAGTCACACGGGTTTACACGCGTCACGGCCACCCCATAGAGTGTGCTCATTCGAGAAAGGGGTACGTGGGATGCCCGAAGTTCCTGACGTCAGATTCCTGACGGTGGCCGAGGTGGCCGAGCTCATGCGAGTGTCGAAGATGACCGTCTACCGCCTCGTGCATGCCGGCGAGCTGCCGGCGATCCGCTTCGGTCGCAGTTACCGCGTGCCCGAGTCGGCCGTCGCCGACGCTCTCCAGCGTCCGATCGCCGACGTCGGCTGACCCGGAACCGGTCCTGTCCCGCCGGTGTGACGGCAGGGTCCGACGGTTTGCTAGACTGCTCCGAGGCATTTTTTTCCGTGCCCGTACCCGGGCGTCCGACATCCGCGACGCCCAGCCCCTGACTTAGTGAGGTTTCCGTGGGTTCTGTCATCAAGAAGCGCCGCAAGCGCATGGCGAAGAAGAAGCACCGCAAGCTGCTTCGCAAGACTCGCCACCAGCGCCGCAACAAGAAGTAAGCGGCCCAGACACGAGCGCCCCCGACGGCTCTGCGGAGCATGTCGACCGGGGGCGCTTTGTGTCTCTGCGGCCCGAAACGACCAGCTCGAAGGAAGACATGAAGTCGATCACCGTCACCGAACTCGCCGAGCGCACGGGAACGCCGCTCATCGACGTGCGCGAGAAGGACGAGTTCGCCGCGGGACACGTGCCCGGCGCGCAGAACATCCCGATGTCCGAGATCGGCAACCGGCTCGACGAGCTTCCCGCCGAGTCTTTCGATGTGATCTGCCAGGCCGGCGGCCGGTCGGCGCGCGTCGTCGAGGCGCTCGAGGCCCGCGGGTACGACGCCACGAACGTCGAGGGCGGCACGGGCGAGTGGATCGCGCAGGGCCGCGCGGTCGAGGTGCCCTCGGCGTGACGACGCTGACGCTCATCGGCAAGCCCGACTGCCACCTGTGCGATGTCGCCTCCGAGGTGGTCGACGCCATAGTCGCCGAGCTGCCGGATGCCGCGGCCGAGCGCCTGCAGATCGTCGAGGCGTCGATCGCCGACGACCCCGCCCTCTACGAACTGTGGTGGGAGAAGATCCCCGTCGTGCTGATCGACGGCGAATTCCACGCGCACTGGCGGGTCTCGCCCGACCGGCTGCGCACGGCCCTCGAGGAGGCCCTGCGATGACCATCCGTCACATCGTGAGCTGGAAGCTCGCCACCGACGACGCGCAGGAGCGCGATGCCCAGGCGGCAGAGGTCGCCCGGCGTCTCGTCGCCCTCGACGGTCAGGTCACGGGGATGCTCGCGATCACCGCCGGCGCGAACACCGTGCTGCCGGGGTCGAATTGGGACGTCGCGCTCGTGGCGGATTTCGCGTCGGTCGAGGCGCTCGACGGGTACCAGAAGCATCCGGCTCATCTCGAGGCCGCCGGCTACATCCGCTCGGTCGCGGCCGACCGCGTGGCCGTCGACTTCGAACTCTGACGTCGCCGCCGTCACGCAACGAAACAAAACCGTAATCGGCGATCGGGCACTCTAGGGGGAGCATCTCTTCGGCGTCATGCCAAGATGATGACCTATCGGCCCGCCGCGCGGGTCCTACCCTGCCATCGACTCACAGGAGCAGCTATGCACCGTCGCACCACCTTCGCCGGCCTCGCACTCGCGGCCGCCGCCACCCTCGCACTCGCAGGCTGCGCCGGCGGCACCGATGACGCTGGATCCGGCGGTTCGGGTGAGGGCGACGACTACGGCCTGGTCACGGCAGGCACGCTCACGGCCTGCTCCGACGTGCCCTACCCGCCCTTCGAGGTCGAAGACCCCAGCACCGACAGCGGCTACTCCGGTTTCGACATCGACCTGCTCGACGCGATCGCCAAGAAGCTCGACCTCAAGCTCGCCGTGCAGGACGTGGGCTTCGACGCGCTCCAGTCGGGCACCACGCTCGTCGCCGGCACGTGCGACCTCGGCGCCTCGGCCATGACCATCACCGACGAGCGCAAGGCCAATATCGACTTCTCCGCGCCGTACTACGACTCGCTGCAGTCGCTGCTCGTGCGCACCGACTCGGGCATCGAGTCGATCGACGACCTCGACGGCAAGAACGTCGGCGTGCAGCAGGGCACCACGGGAGAGTCCTACGCATCGGAGAACGCGACGGGCGCCGAGCTCGTGCAGTACCCCTCGGACGGCGAGCTGTGGCCGGCCATGCAGGCGGGCCAGATCGACGCGATCCTGCAGGACCAGCCGGTGAACCTCGAGCACGAGAAGGCCGACAGCGCGTACAAGATCGTCGAGACCTACGAGACCGACGAGTCGTACGGTTTCGCCTTCGCCAAGGGCGAGAAGGACGCGCTGCGCAAGGCCGTCGACGACGCGCTGAAGGAGCTTCGCGACAGCGGCGAGTACCAGAAGATCTACGACTCCTACTTCTCGGCCGAGTGACCGGCGAGTAGAGAGGTCGGAGGTCCTTCACGATGGCGTTGAAACGGACGACGAAGTCCAGGCTGTATCGCCTGGCGATGTACGTGATCTTCTTCGCGGTGATCATCGGCATCGCCCTGTCGATCAACTGGCAGAAGGCCATTCCGCAGTTCTTCAACCTGGAGGTCGCGGCGCGGCTGTTCCCCGACGTCATCACGGTCGGTCTGCGCAACACCATCCTCTTCACGATCATCGCCTTCACCGGCGGTCTGCTGCTGGGCATCCTCTTCGCGATGATGAAGCTGTCCAGCATCGGGTTGTTCCGCTGGGTGGCGACCGCGTGGATCGAGCTGTTCCGCGGGTTGCCCGCGCTGCTGACGATCTTCTCGGTGGCCTTCATCGTGCCGATCGTCTTCGGCTGGAAGGTGCCCGGCGGCCCCGTCGGCGCCGGACTCCTCGGCCTCATGCTGGTGGCCTCGGCGTACATCGCCGAGGTCATCCGCTCCGGCGTGCAGGCGGTGCCGAAGGGGCAGACCGAGGCGGCGCGCTCCCTGGGCATGTCGCCGCTGAAGACGATGTTCTGGATCATCCTCCCGCAGGGGTTCCGCATCATCATCCCGCCGATGACGAACGAGTTGGTGCTGCTGCTCAAGGACACGTCCCTCGTGTTCGTGGCAGGCAGCTTCATCTGGTCGAAGGAGCTCACGACGTTCGTGCGTGACGCGAACACGGCCAACGCGAACGCGACGCCGCTCATCGTGGGTGCGCTGCTCTACCTGGTGGTGACGATCCCGTTGACGCGGTACACGGCGTGGCTGGAGCGACGGATGGCGAGGGAGCGATGATCACGGAACTGATCGACGTCCATGCCCCTGCGATCGACGTGCAGGGACTGGTGAAGACCTTCGGTGAGAACGAGGTGCTCAAGGGCATCGACCTCACCGTCACCAAGGGTGAGGTCGTGTGCATCATCGGCCCCTCCGGGTCGGGGAAGTCGACGCTGCTGCGCTCGGTGAACCTGCTCGAGGAGCCGACCGGAGGCACGGTGCGGATCGAGGGGATCGACATCACCGATCCCGAGACCGACATCGACCGCGTGCGCACCCGCATAGGCATGGTGTTCCAGAGCTTCAACCTGTTCCCGCACCTCAGCGTGCTCGGCAACCTCACGGTCGCCCAGCAGCGGGTGAAGAAGCGCAGCAAGGCCGAGGCGGAACGCATCGCGCACGAGATGCTCGGGCGGGTGGGACTCGCCGAGAAGGCGACCGCCTACCCCGGCCACCTCTCGGGCGGTCAGCAGCAGCGCGTCGCGATCGCGCGGGCGCTGTGCATGAACCCCGACATGATGCTGTTCGACGAGCCCACGTCGGCCCTCGACCCCGAGCTCGTCGGCGAGGTGCTGCAGGTCATGCGCTCGCTCGCCGACGAGGGCATGACGATGCTGGTCGTGACGCACGAGATGGGCTTCGCCCGGGAGGTCGGTTCGCGCCTGATCTTCATGGACGGCGGCTACATCGTCGAGGAGGGCGACCCGCGCGAGGTGCTCGGCAACCCGCAGCATCAGCGCACGAAGGACTTCCTCTCGCGCGTGCTCTGATCATCAGACACGGCAGTGGCCCTCGGAGAGTACTCCGGGGGCCACGTCCATGCCCGGCAGGGGTGGTTCACCCGCGCGGATGCGCCGCCACGGGCTCGGGGGCGATCGCGATGCGCACGCGGTCGCCGAAGGCCGGGTGGATGCCGGGGGCGTGCTGCACGCGCACCAATTCGCCCGACTCCGTGCGCACGAGCGAGCGCCGCATGCTGCCGAGGAACGTGCTCTCCTCGACGAGGGCGTCGGTTGCCGCCTCCGCCTCGGAGGCGAAGAACACGTTCTCGGGGCGCAGGTACACGTCGACCGGGCCGTCGGCGGGCGTCTGCAGCGGCAAGCGCTGACCCCAGACGACGACGTGGTCGCCCTCGGCGACACCGGCGACGACGCTCGACAGACCCACGAACGCCGCAACCCCGGCCGTCGACGGCGTCGTGTAGAGCTCCTCCGGCGAGCCGATCTGCTCGACGCGGCCCGAGTTCATCACGGCGATCCGGTCGGAGACGGCGAGCGCCTCCTCCTGGTCGTGGGTGACGAACACGGTCGTGATCCCGAGGCGCAACTGGATGCGGCGGATCTCGTCACGAAGCTGCACGCGCACCTTGGCATCGAGCGCCGAGAGCGGCTCGTCGAGCAGCAGCACCTTGGGCTCGGTGACGAGGGCGCGTGCGAGGGCCACGCGCTGCTGCTGGCCACCCGAGAGCTGGTGGGGGAAGCGGCCGGCGAAGTCGGCCAGACCCACCAGAGCGAGGGCGTCGGTTGCGCGCTTCGCGGCCTCCCGTGCGGCCACGCCCCGCCGCCGGAGACCGAACGCGGTGTTGTCGGCGACGCGCAGGTGCGGGAAGAGCGAGTACGACTGGAAGACCATGCCGATGTCGCGCCTGTTGGTCGGTACGCGGGACACGTCGCGGCCGCCGAGCAGCACGGCACCCTCGTCGGCGCCTTCGAGCCCGGCGAGCACGCGGAGCAGCGTGGTCTTGCCGCATCCCGAGGGCCCGAGCAGCGAGACGAACTCGCCCGGCGCGATGTCGAGGTCGACGCCGTGCAGCACGCGGTTGCCGCCGTAGCTCTTCACGATGCGCTGCAGCTGCACACGCGTCCCTTCGCCCGCTTCGGCGAGCAGCACGTTGTCCTTCGTGCGGGGGAGGGCGTGGTCGATGGTCATGAGAGGGCCTTTCGAGTGCCGCGGGCGGCGCGGCCGATGAGGAGGAGCAGGAGGAACACGAACGCGAGGGCGAGCAGGGTGAAGATCGCCGGCGCGTACGGGTCTTGCTTCTGGACGACGACCATCGCCGTCTGGAACACCTGCTTGTTGAGGAGGGAGGCGATCGTGAACTCACCCAGCACGACGGCGATGGAGATCAGCGACGCGGCGAGCAGGCCCTGTCGCAGATTGGGCGCGAGCACCTGCAGCACGACCGTCACCCAGCTCGCCCCGAGGGAGCGCGCGGCCTCGGAGAGCGTGCGCAGGTCGGCGGCGTCGATGGAGGCCTGGATCGAGCGGTAGGCGAACGGCAGCACCGTGATGCCGTAGGCGAACGCGAGGGTCCACGTGCCCGTGCCGATGCTGCGACCGATCTGCAGGTAGATGGGCGCGAGTCCGACGACGAGCACGATCGCCGGGATGGAGATGGGGAGCAGCGCCACGAACTCGAACGCGGGCCGCAGCCGCGGGAACCGCAGGTTCACCAGGATCATCGTGGGCGCCAGCAGGAAAAGCACGATCGTGACGGTGACCGCGGCCAGGACGAGGGAGTTGCCCAGGCCGGTCCAGATCGGCCGGATCGCGGCGGATGCGGCCGGATCGAACAATGCCGCCCAGTGGTCGAACGACAGGCCGCCGTCGAGGTCGCGCAGCGTGTACAGGAAGGTCGAGACGAGAGGCAAGGCGAAGAACAGGCCGACGAGGATGCCGATGATCCCGCGGGTGGCACGAGAGGGAGCGAGACGGTTCACGACTGCCACCTCGCTGCCCGTCGCTGGATCAGCGCGTAGAGAGCCATGACGATGCCGACGACCACGATCATGCCGAGGGCGAGCGCGCCGGCGAGGTTCTCCCGGCCGAGCACGGTCTCGCTCGTGAGCGCGGCGCGGATCTGCAGCGGCACGATCTGCGAGCCCTGGCTGGCGAGCGCCGCTGCGGTGGCGTACGACGAGAACGCATTGGCGAAGAGCAGCAGCAGGCTCGCCAGGAAAGACGGAGCGAGCACCGGCAGACCGATGCGCAACCAGAAGCTCGCACGGGTGCCGCCGAGCGTCAGATTCGCCTCGGCCCACTGCGGCTTGAGCGCGGCGAGGGCGGGCATGAACGTGATGACCATCAGCGGGATCTGGAAGTAGATGTAGGGCAGGACGAGGCCGGGGAGTTCGTACAGCCAGGTGCCGTTCTCGTAGATGTTCACGCCGAACGAGTCGCGCAGGAGCGCCGTGAGCACACCCTGGATGCCGATCGTGGCGATGAAGGCGAATGCGAGCATGACCCCGCCGAACTGGGCGAGCACCCCGGCGGCGGCATCCACGGTCTGCCGCACGACGCCGTCGGGATTCAGGCCGAGCAGGGCGTAGCAGACGAGGGCGCCGACGACCGCTCCGACCACCGCCGTCAGCAGCGAGAGTCCGCCCGAGTTGGCGAACGTGGTCAGCACGACGGGGTCGCCGAGGGCCGCGACGTTCGACCACGTGAAGGCGCCGTCACGGGTGAAGAAGCCGGAGCCGATCGCGATAACAGTGGGCACCGCGAGGAACAGCACGACGTAGGCCGCGAAGGGCACCAGTCCCAGCCAGGCCCACGACGGCGCGGACCGCCGGGGCCGTGCATCGTGCACGGAACCGGCGGGGGTGACGGGGGCGGCTGCCGGCGCCTCCGCCCCCGTGTCGACGAGCGTGGTCACTGGACCGCCGCTGCCCACTTCTCGCCGAGCAGGGCGCCGGCGTTCTCGGACTGCTCCTCGGTCGGGACGACCGTCTCCTCGGGGACCTCGGGCAGGGCCGCGGCCAGGTCGGCGTCGATCGTGCCGGCCTCGGTCATGGCCTCCATGCGCGCGGGGCGGGCGCCGCCCTTGAGCCACAGGTTCTGCACCTCGTCGCTGTAGAGGAACTCCTGCCACAGGCGCGCCGCCGCCGGGTGCGGGGCGTCGATGTTGATGGCCTGGTTGTAGTACCCCGCGTATCCGGTGCCGTCGAGCACGACGACCTCCCAGTTCGGGTTGTCGGCCGTGTGCGAGGCGTTCAGGTAGTCCCAGTCGAAGACGACGGGCGTCTCACCGCTCGCGACGGTCGCCGTCGTGACGTCGACCTTGAGCATGTTGCCGGCCGTCTGCAGCTCCGAGAAGAAGTCGATGCCGGGCTGGAAGTCGTCGAGCGTTCCCTCGGACTGCACGGTTGCGAGACCCACGGCGGCGAACGCGGCGCCGGCCTGCGTCGGGTCGCCGTTGATCGCGACGGCGCCCTTGTAGTCGGCCGAGAGCAGGTCGGCGAGCTCGGTGGGCGCGTCGTACTTCGACGAGTCGTAGCCGATCGACATGTACCCGCCGTAGTCGCCCACGAACAGGCCGGTCGGTTCCTTGAGCGCATCGGGGATCTCGTCCCACGTCTGCACCTGGTACGGAGCGAAGCTGTCGGTGTTCTGCAGGGCGACGGTGAGGCCCAGGTCGAACACGTCGGGGGCGGTGTCGAGGCCCTTGTTGGTCTCGGCGGCCTGGATCTCCTCGGCGCTCGACACGTCGGGCGATGCCTCGTTGATCGTGATCTCGGGGTACTTCTCGGCGAACAGATCGAGGATCTCGCCGTAGTTCGCCCAGTCGCGGGGAAGGGCGATGACGTTGAGCTGTCCCTCGGCCTTGGCGGCGGCCTCGAGGTCGGCGAACGAGCCGAAGTCCTCGACGGAGGTCGCGGTGGCGGCGTCGGTGTCGCTCTCGCCGCCGGCGGCGTCTGCGGCCCCGGAGCAAGCGGTGAGCGCCAAGGCGGCGGTGGTGACGAGGGCGAGACCGGCGCCGATGCGCGCGCGGCGGGTGAAGCGTGCCATGAGTGTCCTCTCGGTGTCCGGCGGTGCGCCGGTTCGGGTTGCGAGAGGAACATATGGGCCGCGGATGACCGCGCGGAGCGACTGCGGTGAACGGCAGGTGACCGAGCGGTGGCGCGTCCGGGGGACGCCGCGGGAAGGCCGGCGGGCGGGGGTGGCTCAGCCCGGCGCGACGGCCCGCTTGAAGCCGAGATGCGATCCCACGTAGCCGAGACGCTCGGAGAACCGGTGGGCGTCGGTGCGCGCGGCGTCGGACGTGAGCTGCACGATCGTCGCGCCGAGCGCCGGTGCGGCTTCGTCGGCGACCCAGCGCATGACCGACGAGCCGATGCCCGAGGATCGCAGGGTGCTGCGCACGCGCACCGCCTCGACGAGCAGCCGCCGCGCTCCGCGGCGCGCCATCCCCGGGATCGAGGTGAGCTGCAGGGTGCCGACGACGTCGCCGCCCAGCTCGACGACCAGCAGGTCGTTCGACGGATCGTCGAGGATCTCCCGCGCCGCGGAGAGCATCCGCCCAGTCTGCCAGCGGCGACTCGGCTCAGGCGGATGCCGAGGGCGAGCCGGGTGTCTGGAATCATGGGCGAGTGGATATCGGCGCCGTGCTCGGGCTCGAGCAGCTCACGTGGGCGACGCTCGTGCTCGTCGTGCTCGCCGCGTTCGCGGCCGGATGGATCGACGCGGTGGTCGGCGGGGGAGGGCTCCTGCAGCTTCCCGCGCTGCTGCTCATCCCGGGCATCGCCCCGATCCAGGCGCTCGCCACGAACAAGCTCGCCTCGGTGTTCGGCACCGCCACCAGCAGCGTCACCTATTACCGCCGCGCGAAACCCGACATCCGCACCGCGATCCCGATGGCACTCATCGCGCTCGCCGGATCATTCGGCGGTGCCGCCGTCGCGACGCTGCTGCCCGCCGCCGCCTTCAAACCGATCATCGTCGTGGCTCTGCTCGCGGTGGCCCTCTTCACCGCGCTCCGTCCGCAGATGGGCGCCGCCACACGACTGCGCTTCCAGGGGCACCGGCACCACGTCATGGCGGGTGCCGCGGGGCTCGTCATCGGATTCTACGACGGCATGATCGGGCCGGGCACGGGGACGTTCCTCGTCATCGCGCTCGTCGCCCTGCTGGGCTACGACTTCCTGCAGGCGAGCGCCAAGGCGAAGATCGTGAATCTCGCCACCAACGCCGGGGCTCTGCTGCTCTTCATCCCGCACGGCTCGGTGCTGTGGCTGCTGGGCGGCATCCTCGCGATCGCCAACGTGGCGGGGAGCTACCTCGGCTCGCGCATGGCGATCTCGCGCGGCACCGGCTTCATCCGCGTGGTCTTCCTCGTCGTGGTCGTGGCGCTCATCGCCAAGCTCGGCGTCGACGTGTGGAACGAGAACCTCGCTCCGGCTCTGGGCCTGGCGCCCTGACACCGGATGCACGAGGCCCCCGGGGGGGGGGGGGGGGGGCCGGGGGGGCGCGGGGGCGGGGCCGGCCCCGGGGGGGGGGGGGGGGT
>JASCNZ010000052.1 GCA_029959905.1 Microbacteriaceae bacterium PS02344 | reverse complement strand
ATCCAGCCGAAGCTGAATCGAGGTTATTTGGCATTTGACAAGTGCACGCTGTTGAGTTCTCAAGGATCGGATGCTCCCCCGACCCAGTCATCACAACCAGGCCCGAAGGGCAACTTCTCTATCTTACCCATCTCTCCGAGCTTGTCAACTCGGCGTGTCGAGCGGATCAGTGATCCGCTGCACAGCCGAAGAGCTGTCGAGGAGGTGGATCTCCCATCCTAGACGCGAACGTCTGATCTCTCAAGTGAGAGAAGAAGGAGTGGGAGGTGGTTCTCCGCTTGAGGGGGGTGAAGCTCGGGGCTTCTCCGCTTCCCTGTGGGGCGAACAAGTAATAAGTTACGCGGGTTCTGAGGGTCTGGCAAATCGGGGCGGTACCCCCGGGCGTGTCGCACGAGCCGTCCGGACGTCTTTTCCCACGTCACCGACGGTTTTCTCTCGATTCCGCAGCGGCTAGCCTCTTGCACATGTCGCGCACTCCGCTCATCCGGCTGCTCCAGGAGCTGGGCATCCCCGCGCCGGAAGTGCCCCCGGATCCCGGCGTTCCGCTCCCCTCCCGCCTCTCCCCCGGTTCGCTCGCCTGGACAGCCGTGGCCGTGGCGGCGTGCGCGGTGGGCCTCGATCTGCGCACCCTCGATCCCGTGCGCATCGCTGCGGCCTACCGCAGCGACCGTCTCCTCCGCGTCGACGGATCGGCGCCGGATGTGTGGTCGCCGCTGTCCGGCTTCTGGCGCACGGCCGACGGGTGGGTGCGCACCCACGCGAACTACCCGCATCATGCCCAGCGGCTGCGAACGGCCCTCCAGCTGTCGTCGTCTGCCACTGCGGACGACGTGACCCGCGCCTTCGCCGAGTCGCGTCGCGACGAAGTCGTCGCACGCATCGCAGGACTCGACGGCCTCGCCGTGCCCGTCCTCTCGGAGGATCGTGCCGCGGATGCCGCGTTGCGCGCCACTCCCCTGCTCGCCGTTGGCCACGATGCCGGCACCGAGCCCCGCACGCGTACCGCCGAGCCGCGCACGCGTACCGCCGAGCCGCGAGGGCTCGGCGCCGGGCGCCCTCTCGAAGGGCGGCGCGTGCTCGACCTCACCCGTGTCATCGCCGGCCCCGTGGCCACCCGCACCCTCGCCCTGTGGGGCGCGGACGTGCTGCGCATCGATCCGCCCGGACTCCCCGAGCCGGAGTGGCAGCACTTCGACACCGGTCACGGCAAGCGGTCGGCGGTCCTCGACGTGCGCGACCCTCGCTTCCGCGAACTGCTGTCACGTGCCGATGCCATCGTGCTCGGATACCGCCCGTCGTCTTTGGCGCTCCTCGGGCTCGACCTCCCCTCACTGTCCGAACGTCACCCCCACCTCGTGATCGCTCAGCTCAGCGCCTGGGGCCTCGACCATCCCGAACGCGCCGGGTTCGACAGTCTCGTGCAGGCGGAATCGGGCATCGCGATGGTCGAATCGCCCGACGGCGACCGGCCGGGCGCGCTCCCGGCCCAGGCCCTCGACCATTCCGCCGGCTACCTCCTGGCCGCCGCCGTGAGCACGCTGCTCGATCGCCGCGACGCGGAGGGAGGGAGCTGGACGGTGCACACGTCGCTCCGTCGCATCGCCGCAGAGCTGCTCGGTATGGAGCGTCGGACCGTGGGCGAGCCGTTCACGGCAGCCGACCTCGCGGCGCACGCCGCGCATTTCGAGGTGAACGGGCGTAAACTCGTCACCGCCGCACCGGCACTCCCGGGCTACGCCTTCGACGCGCCCCGGCCGTTCGCCGGTGACGCGCCGAGCTGGTGATCGCCCGTTCGGTCGTCGCCGGTCCGGCCATCGCGGTCGCCGCGTAGCGCGAGCACGACGCAGAGCACGAGGGTGAGCGCCCCCCACAGCACGCACGCCGGCGGGAGCACCCGGTAGGCGAGATGCTGCACGGTGAACTCGTCGTTCAGCGGCCCGAGCACGAGCAGTCCCGCAGCCCAGGCGGCGAGCAGGATCGCGGGGAGCGAGACCCACCACGCCACGCGGACCGGCACGGGCACCGAGGAGCGGAATCCCGCTCGCGCCTCGGCCGAGCGCAGACGCCCCACAGCCCACACCGTGATCACCAGCAACGCGACGACGCTCGATCCGTGCTGCAACCACTTGAACCCGGGCAGCGGGCCCCACATCCGGTCGAGTGCGGGGAAGAGCTCCACGCCGGCTCGACCCTCGTGGGTGAAGAGATCCCACGCGATGTGCGACAGGACGCCGAGCAGAAGCGAAGCGGCGAGCAGAACGGGGTACCAACGGCCCCGCCCCACACCGAGCGCATCAGCCGCCGCCCGCACTCCGCGCATCGACCATTCCGCCGGCAGCCGGCGCGCCACGGCCGTGGGCATCAGCTCCGGCACCGCCGGACGGAGCAGCACGCGCCACACGACGAAGAGCGCGAATGCGATCAGCGCCGTCCAGACGAGGTTGACGGCGTCGTGCGTGAAACCGTAGTTCAGCCCCAGTCCGCGCACGAAGAGCGGAAGGTCGGGTGTCATCGCGCCGATCGCGATGGCCGCCGGCACGAGAGGCGTGCGGATGAACGGCAGCGCGACGAGCGCGTGACTCGGTGTGAACGGCATCCCCCGTGCGCTCCCGTCGGCCTCGGCCGGTCAGCCGACGAAGACCCCGCCGAGGGTCTTCTTGCCACGGCGCAGCACCGACACTCCCCCGGGGAGCGTGCCCTGCACGAGGGCGCTCTCGTCGTCGACGCGGGAGCCGTCGAGCGACACCCCGCCCTGGGCGATCGCGCGACGCGCCTCGGACAGGCTCGACACGAGCCCGGTCTCGACCAGAACCTCGACCACCGGCGTGCCCGGCGACACGCTCGCGTGCGGCAGCTCTTCGAGCGCCGTCCGCAATGTGTCGGCGTCGAGCGCCGTCAGATCGCCCTGCCCGAAGAGCGCCTCGGATGCCGCGATCACCGCGGCCGTGGCCTCGACACCGTGCACGGTCGCGCACACCTCGAGCGCCAGGCGCTTCTGCGCGGCGCGGCGGAACGGCTCGGTCTCGACGAGCCGCCCGTACTCCTCGATCTCGGCGCGGGTGAGGAAGGTGAAGACCTTAAGACGCTCGACGACGTCGGCGTCGGACGTGCTCAGCCAGAACTGGTAGAACGCGTACGGGCTGGTGAGGTCGGCGTCGATCCAGATCGCGTTGCCCTCGCTCTTGCCGAACTTGGTGCCGTCACTGTTCGTGATGAGCGGGGTGCCGATCGCGTGGACCGAAACACCCTCAACGCGGTGGATCAGGTCGGTTCCGCTCGTGAGGTTGCCCCACTGGTCGGACCCACCGGTCTGCAGTCGGCAGTCGTACTGGCGGTACAGCTCGAGGAAGTCGATGCCCTGCAGGATCTGGTAGCTGAACTCGGTGTAGCTGATGCCGGCATCGGAGTTGAGGCGCGCGGCGACCGCGTCCTTCTTGAGCATCGTGCCCACGCGGTAGTGCTTGCCGATCTCGCGCAGGAAGTCGATCGCCGACATCGGCGCGGTCCAGTCGAGGTTGTTGACCATGCGAGCGGCGTTGTCGCCCTCGAAGCTCAGGTACCGCTCGACCTGCGAACGCAGCCGGTCGACCCACTCCGCCACGGTCTCGCGGGTGTTCAGCGTGCGCTCGGCCGTGGGTCGCGGATCGCCGATGAGACCCGTCGACCCGCCGACGAGTCCGAGGGGCTTGTGCCCCGCGAGCTGCAGGCGTCGGAGAAGCAGCAGCTGCACGAGGTGGCCGAGGTGCAGGCTCGGCGCGGTGGGATCGAACCCGCAGTAGTACGTGATCGGGTCTCCGGCGAGAAGGGCGCGCAGCGCCTCCTGGTCGGTGGACACGTGGACGAGGCCGCGCCACACGATCTCATCCCACACGTTCTCGAACGTGGGGTCGATCGCCGGCGTCGCAGTCGTCAGAGCGGGTTCAGACACGCGGTCCAGGCTATCAGCGCGACCGCTCTCAGCTGTGCGCCGCCCATTGCAGCAGGAACGCCGCTCCGAGCCCCACGACCCAACTCACCAGGCTGCCTACGAGGAAGTACTCGGCGCGCGCACCGGTCTCGCCGTCGCGGGAGATCTCGGGGAACCGCACGATGCCCTTCGCCGCGAGCATCGCGGCGAGGACGGGGTACGCGGCGGCGAGGGTGAGGATCAGCACGAGCACGCGCTCGAGCGGGCCGATGAGACGGCCGCCCTGGAACCCCGAACGACCGTCGGCCGGGGTGGGTGATGCGGATGCCGCGGCAGGCGATTCGAAGGCCGGAACCGCCGGCGCGGACGCCGGGTCGCGGTCCGCCACGGACTCGGCGGGGCGCAGCAGCTCGGCCGGTCGCCAGGTGTGCTCGCCGTCGAGCGCCGCGCGTACGACGAGGTTCGACGATTCGAGGAGGAAGAGCGCAGTCCCGAGCGCGAGCAGCGCGAGGTCGAACGGCACCTCGCCGAACGGCGCGCGGAGTGTCCACACGGCGCCGATGATGCCGGCATCCGTTCGGGCGCCCACGGAGACGACCCCCGCCACACTCGCCAGCGCGAGGAGCACCGCCGGCCAGAACCCGAGCGGAGCGCGCCGCTCGGTCGGCATGCACCAGACCCAGGCCGCGCCGCCGACGAGCCCGACCAGCATCGGCAGCAGCGCGTCGCCGGCGCTCCCGAGGAGCAGGAGGAGCACCGCCACGACGATGTATCCGATCCAGGGGCGCGGGGCGAAGCGGCGCACGAGATCGGCGGCGCCGACGGCGAGGAGCAGGAAGGCGGCGACGATCATGCGGGCATCCCCTCGCGGAGCGCGGACAGTCCCTCGAGCACGGCGGCGCTGCCCGCACCACGCAGGGCCTTCGAGACGCTGGGCTGCGAGATGCCCTCTTCGGCCGCGAGCTCCTGCTGGCCGCGGCCGAGGAGCCGCCCGTAGGTGAGTCGCCGCTCGCGTTCGCTCATCGCGCCGACGATCTCGTCGCGCGCGAGCAGGTAGGCGTTGGCGACGGCGATCGTGGATTCCATGACCTCATCCTGCCCGGGGGCACCGACGATCCACGTGCGCGTGCGGGGGACGGTGCGCTCCTCGCGGGCATGGACCAGGTCGATCGCGGCCCGTGCGGCGTACCACCCCGGGCCGTCTGCGAGCTCGCCGTGCACGGATTCGACGGCGCTGACCGATCCGATGCCGATGCCGAAGCGGAAGGCGAGACCGTCGGGCAGCGCGAGTTGGACCATCAGGAGGGCGACCAGCGCATCGTCGAGGCGGTGGTACACCCCCTGTTGCTCATCGCCGACGGTGGGTGTCAGCGGCTGCGCCGCGGCGGGCCCGTCGATCTGCACTCTCGTGATGGTCTCGTCGAGGATGCGCTGCGCGGTACCGCGGTCGTCGAGGCGGCGCGAACCCACGATGTCGGCGAGAACAGCGATGACCATGGAATAACCATATCATGCATAAGTCTGGTTTATGCCCTTGAGGGTTATATAGTCGAGTTATGCCTGCCACCGTCATCCCCTGGTCCGCCGGGACATGGACCCACGAACCCGCCTCGGTCGCCTACCCCGCCGACGGCGCCCACCTCGATGCGACCGCCGTCGAGGGCAGCGACGCCTGGCGACGCACGGCATACGGATTCGTGCACGACTCGGAGCACGCCCTCCTCGCTCCCCTCGAGGTGGGTGAGGCGATGGAGGTGTCGTTCCGCGCTCCCTGGACCGGGCAGTTCGATCAGGCGGGTCTCTTCGTCCAGGTCGATGACGAGCAGTGGGTGAAAGCCGGCGTCGAATTCGCCGACGGTCACCTCGGTCTCGGGGCCGTCGTCACCGACGGGCGATCGGACTGGTCGATCGGCTTCGTCGACGAATGGCTCGACGACGAGATCACCATCCGGGTGAGCCGGTGGGAGGATGCGCTGCTGGTACGCGCTCGCACCGCCGACGAAGGCTGGCGCCTCGTCCGGGTCGCTCCGCTCGACGGCGACCTCCCGGCATCCGCCGGCCCCCTGCTCGCCGCCCCCACGCGCGCCGGACTCACCGTGACCTTCACCCGCTGGGTGCGATCCTCCGCCGACGCCGCCCTGCACTGAGCGGCGCCGCGCGGAGGCTCAGAGCCCGAGAGCGTGCGCGGCCGACTGTGCCCGGGTGACCAGCTCGATGCGCTGCTCGGCCACACGATCCGGAGCGGTACCGCCGACTCCGGATCGCGATGCGACGGAACCCTCGATGGAGAGCACCTCCCGCACCGTCGGAGTCAGGTGCGGCGAGACGGACGCGAGCAGCTCGTCCGAGGCATCCTCGAGCCCGATCCCCTGTTCCTCGCACGCCCGGACCAGCGCACCCGAGATCTCGTGCGCATCGCGGAACGGCACCCGCTGCTTCACCAGCCACTCCGCCACATCGGTGGCGAGCGAGAAGCCCTCCGGAGCGAGCTCGGCCATGCGGGCCGTGTCGAAGCGCAGCGTCGCGATCATGCCCGCGAAGGCCGGCAGCACCACCTCGAGAGTGCGCACCGAGTCGAAGACCGGCTCCTTGTCCTCCTGCAGATCGCGGTTGTAGGCGAGCGGGAGACCCTTCAGCGTGGCCATCAGCCCCGACAGGTTGCCGATCAGCCGACCCGACTTGCCGCGGGCGAGCTCGGCGATGTCCGGGTTCTTCTTCTGCGGCATGATGCTCGACCCGGTCGAGTAGCCGTCGTCGAGCGTGACGAATCCGAACTCGCGCGTGTTCCAGAGGATGATCTCCTCCGACAACCGTGAGAGATCGACGCCGATCATGGCGGTGATGAACGCGAACTCGGCCACCACGTCGCGCGCGGCCGTGCCGTCGAGCGAGTTCTCGGCCGGGCGGTCCAGGCCGAGCTCCGCAGCGACGAGCGCCGGGTCGAGGCCGAGTGTCGATCCCGCCAATGCGCCGCCACCGTAGGGCGAGACACCCGCGCGGCGACGCCAGTCGACGAGACGCTCGAGGTCACGCACCAGCGGCCAGCCGTGCGCCTGCAGGTGGTGCGCGAGCAGTACCGGCTGCGCGTGCTGCAGATGGGTACGTCCGGGGAGGATGGCCTCGGGATGCGCCTCGGCCTGCGCGACCAACGCGTCGATGACCCGCAGGATGTCGCGGGCGATGACGGCGGCGTGATCGATCAGGTACAGCCGCACCAGCGTCGCGATCTGATCGTTGCGGCTGCGACCCGCGCGCAGTCGTCCGCCGAGTTCCGGTCCGAGCTCGGCGATCAGCGCCTGCTCGAGCGCGCCGTGCACATCCTCATCGGTGGGCGCGGCCTGCAGCGAGCCGTCCGCGATGCGGCGCGCGACGGCATCCAGCCCCTCGTGCATCCGCGCCGCCTCGTCGGGCTCGAGGTAGCCCGCCGCCTGCAGCGCGGTCGCATGAGCGTGGGACCCCGCGATGTCGTACGGCGCGAGGATCCAATCGAAATGCGTCGAGCGGCTCAACTCCACGAGCTCGGGCGACGGGCCCGTCGCGAAGCGGGCGCCCCACAGCGCGCCCTCGTTCGTACCGTCGTGCGTCGATGCGGTCATGCGTCGACCCCCTCGAGTGCCGTGGCGACCCCGTTCTTGCGGAGCAGCCAGACGAGCAGCGCCTTCTGCGCGTGCAGCCGGTTCTCCGCCTCATCCCACACGACGCTCTGGGGTCCGTCGATGACCTCGGAGTCGACCTCGTATCCGCGGTCGGCGGGGAGGCAGTGGATGAAGACGGCGGACGGATCGGCGATCGCCATCGTCTCGGACGTCACCTTGTAGCCGCCGAGATCGCGGATGCGCGCGATCTTCTCCTCCTCCTTGCCCATCGAGACCCAGGTGTCGGTCACGACCACATCGGCGCCCGCCGCGGCCTCGACCGGGTCGGTGTAGAGGGTGATAGAACCGCCGGTCTCGGCCGCGCGGCGGTCGGCCGCCTCGACGATGTCGGGACGGGGCGCGTAGTCCTCGGGCGACGCGATGCGCACGTGCATGCCCGCGGTGACCCCCGCGAGAGCGTAGGAGTGCGCCATGTTGCTGCGGCCGTCGCCGAAGAACGTGAGCGTGAGACCCGTCAGGTCGCCCTTGTGCTCGCGGATGGTGAGCAGGTCGGCGAGCAGCTGGCACGGGTGGAAGTCGTCGGACAGCGCGTTGATCACCGGAACGCGCGTGCCGGCCGACATCTCCTCCAGCCCCGCCTGGGCGTACGTGCGCCACACGATCGCGGCGACCTGGCGCTCGAGCACGCGTGCCGTGTCGGACGGGGTCTCCTTGCCGCCGAGCTGGCTGCTCGCGGTCGAGATGATCAACGGCGATCCGCCGAGATCGGCGATACCGACCGCGAACGACACGCGGGTGCGCGTCGACGACTTGTCGAAGATCACCGCGACGGTCTGCGGCCCGGCGAGGCTCTTGTCGGCCCAGCGGTCCTTTTTCAGTTCGATCGCGAGGTCGAGCACCTCGGCCTGCTCGGCGGGCGTCAGATCGTCGTCACGCAGCAGGTGGCGGGTCATGCGGGAACCTTTCCGGAATGGGTCTGAGCGACATCGGCGAGGGTCGTAGCGAAGAGCGCGCGGAACTCCGCGATCTCGGCGTCGCCGATCGTGAGAGCGGGCGCGATGCGCACCGTCTCGGGGTTGGCGGCGTTGACGATCAGCCCGCGCTCCTGGGCTGCGGCGACCACGGCGCCGGCGACGGGTTCGGTGAGGGCGACTCCGATGAGCAGCCCCTTCCCGCGAATGCCGGCCACCAACGGTGAGCCGATGCCGGCGATCGCCTCGCGTACCTCGACTCCGCGTCGCGCCGCGTTCTCGACGAGTCCCGCGTCTTCGATCTCGGCCAGCACCGCATCTGCGACGGCCGTCGCGAGCGGGTTGCCGCCGAAGGTCGAGCCGTGGGAGCCGGGCGTGAAGAGGGCGCTGGCGGCACCGTAGGTCACGAGGGCGCCGATGGGGAATCCGCCGCCGATGCCCTTGGCGAGGGTGATCGCGTCGGGGGTGATGCCTTCGTGGCTGAACCCGAACCATGCCCCGGTGCGTCCGGCGCCGGTCTGGATCTCGTCGACGATGAGCAGCGCGCCGTGCGCGAGCGTGAGGGATCGGGCCGCCGCGAGGTAGCCCTCCGGCAGCTCGACGACACCCGCCTCGCCCTGGATCGGCTCGACGATGACCGCCGCGACACGGTCGTCGAGCGCGGCTTCGAGGGCCTCGACCGTCGCCGGGATGTGCTCCACGCCGCCGGGCATCGGCTCGAAGGGTGCGCGCATGCTGGGCTTCGCCGTGAGTGCCAACGAACCCATCGTGCGGCCGTGGAAGCCGTTCTCGAGCGCGAGGATGCGGGGCCGCTCGGTGCCACCGTGCAGACGGGCGAGCTTGAAAGCGGCCTCGTTCGCCTCGGCACCCGAGTTGGAGAAGAACACGCGGCCGTCGATGCCCGCGCCGGCGAGGCGCTTGAGGCGGGCGGCGAGCGCGAGCTGCGGCGGGGTGGCGAAGTAGTTCGACACGTGCGCGAGGGTCGCGGCCTGACGCGAGACGGCATCGACGAAGACAGGATGCGCGTGCCCGAGGGAGGTGACCGCGATGCCCGCGAGGAAGTCGAGGTGGCGTCGACCCTCGGAGTCCCAGAGGTACGAGCCCTCGCCGCGGGTGAGCAGCGCCAGCCGCTCCCCCGCATTGAGCACGAGATCACGCTCGGCGTCGTGCTTCCAGACGGTCATCCTGCCACCACTTCCGTTCCGATTCCTTTACTGGTGAAGAGCTCGACGAGTACCGAGTGCGGCACGCGTCCGTCGATGATCGCCGCGGCGTCGACCCCGCCCTCGACGGCGTCGAGGCAGGCGCGCATCTTCGGGATCATCCCCGACTCGAGGCTCGGCAGCAGCTCGACGAGCGACGACGAGGTCAGGTGCGAGACGAGCGAGTCGCGGTGGGGCCAGTCGGCGTAGAGACCCGGCACGTCGGTGAGGATCACCAGCTTGCGCGCGCCGAGCGCGACGGCCAGTGCGGCGGCCGCGGCATCCGCGTTGACGTTGAGGGAATGACCGGGGTTGTCGAGGTCGGGCGCGATGCTCGACACGACGGGGATGCGTCCGGCGGTGAGGTGGTCGATCACCGGAGTCGGGTCGACCTCCACCACGTCTCCCACCCGCCCCAGGTCGATCTCTTCGCCGTCGACCATGACACCGCGGCGACGGCCACCGAAGAGTCCGGCGTCCTCACCGCTCAACCCGGTCGCGATGGGGCCGTGGGAGTTGATCTTCGAGACGAGCTGCGGGTTGACCTGACCGGTCAGCACCATGCGCACCACCCCGATCGCCTCGGTGTTGGTGACGCGGTACCCGCCCTTGAACTCGCTGGGGATGTCGAGCCGACCGAGCATGTCGGAGATCTGCGGGCCGCCGCCGTGCACGACCACCGGCTGCACGCCGACGTAACGCAGGTAGGCGATGTCCTGCGCGAAGGCATCCTGCAACTCCTCCGACACCATCGCGTTGCCGCCGTACTTGACGACGACGATCTGGTCACGGAACTTCTTCAGCCACGGCAGCGACTCGATGAGCGTCGTCGCCTTCTGCGCGGCCTCTTCGGCCGGCGTGTCCTGGATGTCGGTCATGAGGCGTAGGCGCTGTTCTCGTGCACGTAATCGTGGGTGAGGTCGTTGGTGAGGATGATGGCGGATGCCTCGCCCACCCGCAGGTCGATCTCCACCCTGGTGGCACGCGGCGTCAGGTCGACCTCCTCCCGCGGTCGATCCGGCCCTCCGGCGGTGCAGACCCGCACGCCGTTCATCGAGACATCGACGTCGTACGGGTCGAACTGCGCCGACGTCGTGCCGATCGCGGCCAGCACGCGACCCCAGTTCGGGTCGTTGCCGAAGATGGCCGCCTTGAAGAGGTTGTTGCGGGCGACCGACCGGCCCACCTCCACGGCATCCGACTCGGATACCGCACCGCGTACCTCGATGGTGATGTCGTGGCTGGCGCCCTCCGCATCGCCCTGCAGCTTGACCGCGAGCTCCTGGCAGAGCGATACGAGCGCGTCGCGGAATGCGCCGAGGTCGGGACGCACGCCACTCGCGCCGTTGGCGAGGAGCGTGACCTGGTCGTTGGTCGACATGCAGCCGTCGGAGTCGAGTCGGTCGAACGTCGTGCCGGTGGCGGCGCGCAGCGCTGCGTCGGCCTCGAGCGGATCGAGGTCGGCGTCGGTCGTGAGAACCACCAGCATGGTCGCCAGCCCGGGCGCCAGCATGCCCGCCCCCTTCGCCATACCGCCGATGGTCCAGCCGTCGCCGTGCATGACGGCCGTCTTCGCGACGGTGTCCGTGGTCATGATCGCGGCGGCCGCGTCGTCTCCGCCGTCGGGCGAGAGCGCGGCGATGGCCTCTGCGGTGCCGGTCAGCACCTTCTGCCGGAACACCTCGTCGCCCGTGCCGATGAGCCCGGTGGAGCAGACGAGCACATCGCCCGCACCGATGCCGAGAAGCTCCGCGGCCCGTTCGGCGGTCTGATGCGTGGTCTGGAAGCCGAAGCTGCCGGTGAAGCAGTTCGCCCCACCCGAGTTGAGCACCACGGCTTCGACGACGCGGTCGGCGATCACCTGCTGCGACCAGATGATGGGGTTCGCCTTGGCGCGGTTGCTCGTGAAGACCGCCGCACCGACCTTGCGCGGGCCGCGGTTGACGACCACGGCGACATCGGGCTTGCCGGTGGTCTTGAGTCCGGCGGCGACTCCGGCCGCTTCGAAGCCTGCGGGGGCGGTGACGCTCACGGGGCGACTCCGTTCACTGAGAGGGCGCGGTCCTCGGGGAGGCCGAGCGCGATGTTCATGGACTGGACGGCCGCGCCCGCGGTGCCCTTGACGAGGTTGTCGACGGCGGTCACGACCGTGACGCGGTTGGCGTTGCGATCGATCGCGAGGCCGAGCAGGGCGGTGTTCGCTCCGACGACGTCGGCGGTGCGCGGGAAGGAACCGGCGGGGAGCAGGTGCACGAATGTCTCGTCACCGTACGCGTGCTGCCACGCGTCGCGGATGTCGGCATCCGTCGCTCCCGCCGCGATCGGGGCCGTCGACGTGGCGAGGATGCCGCGCGCCATCGGCACGAGAACGGGAGTGAAGGAGATGCGGATGCCCTCGGCGGGAGCGCCGGCGGCGGCGAGCGCCTGGCGGATCTCGGGGATGTGCCGATGCGTTCCGCCGACCGCGTAGGGGTTCGCGCTGCCGAGTATCTCGCTGGCGAGCAGGTTGGTCTTGAGGCTCTTGCCGGCACCCGAGGGGCCGACGGCGAGGACCGAGACGATGTCGGACGGGTCGATCACCCCCGCGGCGACGCCCGGCGCGAGGCTCAGGCTCACGGTCGAGGCGTTGCACCCGGGTGCGGCGATGCGCGAGGCGCCGCGCAGGTGCTCGCGCTGCTTCCCCCCGTCGACGAGCAGCTCGGGCACGCCGTACGTCCACGGCTCGTGGAAGTCACCGCCGTAGAAGGCGTCCCAGGAGTCCCGCGAGGTGAGGCGGTGGTCGGCGCCCGCGTCGATGACGAGGGGCGTGTCGCCGAGGGCATCGGTGTACTGCCCCGACTGGCCGTGCGGGAGCGCGAGCACGACGATGTCGTGACCGGACAGCACCTCGGGGGTGGTGTCCTGCAGAGTGAGGTGCGCGAGCGAGCGGAGGTGCGGCTGGTGATCGACGAGCGGCTGTCCGGCGTTCGAATGCGCGGTGACGGTGCGGATCTCGATGTCGGGGTGCGCCGCGAGGAGGCGGAGGATCTCGCCGCCCGCATAGCCGGATGCGCCGGAGACGGCGACGGAGTACGTCATGCTTCTACCTTAACGGTCGGGGCTGTCGGGGACCGGGGCGGCGACACCGGTGCTCGACCGCCGGAAGCCGTCATCGGCAGGCAGGAGCGCGGGGTCGCCTAGCGTCGGCGGTCGCGGCGGCGTCGGCGCACCGGAACGACGCTCGGAGCGAGCGTCGAGAAGGCGGATGCGGCCGAAGGCATGTCGCGACGATAGCGCGGGGTGCGGAGCATCTGCAAATCCCTCACGTCACATGTCTGCGGCGAGCGCCGCGAGGATCGCCTCCTCCTCGCGCCGGGAGAGACCGGCGCGACGCGGTCGGTCGAGGCCCCGGGCGCGCTCGTCGGCCAGCGTGCGGGCGATCGTCTCGGCCAGCGGTCGGAGGCGTCCGCCCGCGGCGAGGTACCGCGCGTTCGAACGGCTCATGAAGCCCGGCATGTCGTCGGGCAGCCAGAGCGGGAGCGACCTCTCCCCCGCCCAGTACTCCACCCCTGCCGCGCGCAACGCGTCGTCCGGGGCCTCGACGAGGCGGCCCGAGTGGGCGGCGGCACGACGTGCAGCGTCGAGAACGTCGGCGAGCGCGTGCGTGTGGCCGACAGCCGTCACGGGCCCGGTGGCCGAGGATCGCACGATGAAGGCCGCGAGGTCGTCGACGTCGATCACCTGCGCCTCGCGACCGCGCAGACTCGGCGCCAGTACGTCGCCCGATACCGCGCGGGCGAACGCGGCGGGCCAGTAGCCGAAGCGATCGCTCGGGTCACCGGGACCACCGATGAGCCCCGGTCGCACGACGAGGGCCCTGTCGCCGACCGCGGCGACCACCGCGTCCTCGGCGGCGACCTTCTGCGCGCCGTAGTCGTAGGCGTCGCCGGGGGCGGCCGCCGGATGCCGAGCGGCGGACTCGTCGGCATCGCGGATCGTGTCATCGGCGTAGACGGAGGCCGATGACACGTACGTCCATCGCGCCGCTCGGTCACCCAGAGCCTCGACCGCCGCGGCGACCGGGGTGGCATGGGACGAGACGTCGACCACGTGCTCCCATGCCCCCGCCAGGTCGGCATAGGCGTCGGGGCGATCGCGATCCGCCTCGACCAGCACGGCACCGTCGGGGGCTGGGCGCGCGCCGCGGGCGAGGCACGTCACCTCCCACCCGTCGGCGAGAGCGTGGTGGGCGATGCGGCGCGACAGCCAGCCGGTGCCGCCGAGGATGAGCATGCGGGCCATCCGACCATGAGACCAGCATCGGCCGTCCACCGGAAGCTCGTTCGCTCAGGGCATCCTTGTCGGAGCCCTCTGACACGATGGGCCGCATGCTCACCACCCTCGCCGTCGCCGGATACCGTTCGCTCGTCGACGTGGTCGTGCCGCTGCATCCGCTCACCGTGATCACGGGCGCGAACGGTACGGGCAAATCGAACCTCTACCGGGCGCTGCGACTGCTCGCCGAGACCGGACACGGTCGCGCGGTGTCGGCGATCGCCCGCGAGGGCGGGCTCGACAGCGTGCTGTGGGCCGGTCCCGAGACGCCGCAGGGTGCGGGAGCGCAAGGCACCGTGCGGACACGGCCGGTGTCGGTGCGACTGGGCGTCGCTTCCGAAGAGTTGGGATACATCATCGACCTCGGGCTGCCGCAGACCGACCAGCGCAGCCTGTTCTCGCGCGATCCTGAGATCAAGCGCGAACAGGTCTTCACCGGTCCCTTCGCCCGCCCGGGCACGCTCATCATCGATCGTCAGCGCGGCGGGGTGCGCGTGCGCGGAGACGACGGGTGGGTGTCGTCGACGCAGGCCATGGGACCGGGGCAGAGTGTGCTGCTGGACCTCACCGACGGTTCGGCACTGTGGGAGACGGTGTCGCTGCGCCAGCGCATCGCATCGTGGCGCTTCTACGACCACTTCCGCACGGATGCCGCCGCTCCCGCCCGCCTCCCGCAGGTCGGCACGCGCACACGGTGGCTCAGTGATGACGGCCATGATCTGGCCGCCGTGTGGGCGACGACGGCCGAAGCCGGCCGCGGGGCACCGCTCGACGCAGCGGTCGACCGGGCGTTCCCGGGGTCGCGCGTGCGCGTCGCCACGACCGACGGCTCGTTCCGCCTGCAACTGCAGCAGCCGGGGCTGCTGCGCCCGCTGGATGCCTCGGAACTCTCCGACGGCACCCTGCGGTTCCTTCTGCTGACGGCGGCGCTGCTACCCGCCGACCCGCCACCGCTGCTCGTGCTGAACGAGCCCGAGGCCAGCCTGCACGAGAGCCTCATCGCGCCCCTCGGTGCACTGCTCGCCGAAGCGGCGACCCAGACCCAGGTGATCGTCGTCACCCATTCGGCGAGCCTGCGCGCTGCCCTGGCGCGCGCCGGCGGAGAGGTCGTCGAGCTCGAGTCGCAGGGTTTCGGCACGCGCGTGCGTGATCAGCTGCCGTTGGAACGGCCGAGCTGGCACTGGCCGTCGCGGTAATCGGCATGGACGCTATTCACGCGGCGAGAATCGCGCCGCAGACGTAGTACAGCACGGGCATTGCCACCGCACCCAGCAGCGGTATGGCGAAGGGAGCCGAGCGGTTCGTGACGAGCCGGTGAAGCCCCCAGAGGATCGACACGAAAGCGAGCACGGTCGGACCGGCATAGGCGATCGTGAGGAAGAGCATGAAAACCCCCTCTGACTGCGTGGTGACGAGACCCGCGTAACCGAGGAATCCCCCGAGGATGGTCATCGGCACCGCCGCCGCAACGGGAACGATCGCACAGATGACGAAAAGAACCATACGCGCGACGACCCGAGCGCGAGCTGCGCGAGTCAGGGAGCGGTTCGAACTCTCGCCACCGGTCTCACGACTCGAATGCTCACTCATCGAAGCTCCGTCCGGGGTCGGTGGTCGGCGTCACGATCACGATCTGCAGGGACTGGGCCTGGGGCGGTTCGACGGTGTAGATCTCCAACGCCAAGTGATAGCCGTCCTGAAAGTAGTCCCTCTCGAAACTCTCCTCATCGGGCGGGAATTCGCCTTCGGTTGCGCGCTTCCACCCCTGCTCCTCAAGCCACGGCTCGAGATCGTCAGCAACCTGCGTCGGCGAGCGTGGACCGTCAGGATGCAAGACCACGATCTGGTCGAAATAGTAATAACGCGGCCACTGCTCGTACCCGTTCGCTCCCCGCGACCCTCCGGCCACGTCCGACAGCAGTTCGATCTCGTCCTCTGGGATCTGCGCGACGATGTCCGCACCCCACGCATCCGCTCGATCAATGAACGACGCCAACTGCTCTTCCTGCACGGTGATCCTTTCTTCCGCACTCAATGCACACCCCGTGACTCCGAGGGCGAGCACCAGACCCAGCACGACCGCCGACGCGCGCTTTCTAGAGTTCGTCATTCGATCCTCTCCAGGGTGATCGGCGAGATGAGTTCTTCTGGCTTCTTGGCACCGCTGTCGGCGATTGTCTGGCGCCGCGGATTGATGCCGCCGACGAAGGAATCGTCCTCGTGGTAGAGCGATACCGGCTTCCCGGTGACGACGCGGGATATGTTTCTCATCGATGTACTGCTCGGCTCGAATACTGTGCTGTGGCTCTCCACGTTGCCCGTGCTCTCGATGGTTCCGCGTTCGGGGTTCTTGATGTCGATGTACCCCGTCTCCAGCCTTGTGATCCCGTCCGCCGTCAGCGGGTTGGTGACACCGTGGCCGCGGTTCAGACCGGAGTTGCCCTGGTTCCATCCGACGACCCCGTCCGACCGCGCCTGCAGCACGAAGTGCGGCACATCCTTGGTTTCCGGGAAGTCTTCGATGCCGTCGACGTGATGGCCGAGGCCCGCCGGCGCCACGTACACCACGCGGTCTGCTTCGAGTCCGCGATACTCGGCTCCGCCGAGCACGGCCGCGCCGAAACTGTGAGCGATGGGCACCACGTCGCAGTCCTGCGGCACTGCCAGCTCATTCATGAAGACGGTCAGACGCAACGCCGCAGTATCCGCGAAACCTCGTCGTGACGCTTCGTCGATGTGATCGAGGTCGAACTGCGGCATCGGAGCACCGTGCCAGGTGAAGTACCCGGACCGCGCCCCAGATTGCGCGAACAGGTCTTTCGAGCGGTCGATGTCCGTCGCGAAAGTGGCCAAACGGGACGTTGTCCCGGGGATCAGCACTCCGACATCGTCCATCCATGCCGGCACCTCGCCGGACACAGGATCGAGCGCGCCTTGGTAAGTGATGTAGGAATCGCGGAACGGGCTGAAGCCGACGATGGTGGCCCCTTTCTGCGTCGAAGGCATACCGTTCTGGTCGAACACGCGGTACTCGCCGAACTTCTGACCGCTCGCATCCTTTTCGTCGGCGTGCTCGCCGTTGCGATCACCGAGCATCGCGTCGATGCTCGTCACCTCGCCCCTCATCTCTTCGATGAGCGGAGCCATATCCTCGCGAGCGCCCTGCTCGCGCAGCAGGGTCAACAGCTCGATCTGCTTCTCCAGTTGCGTCCGATGAGCGACAGCAGTGATGCGGTTTGCGACGTTGCGGTCGCGCAGCGGGATGCCTTCGAGATTGCCGATGAGCATCGGGAAGTCGTAGATGAGCGTGTTCCGCTGCTCGGGGGTCATGGCGTCCCACAGCGCACGGATCGCAGCAGGATCCTTGAGCTCGGCGATGTCGACCGCGGTCACCGCCTGCGTGGTGCCGTCCGGCAGGGAAACCGACACCGCGACGCCCGCGGACAGAGTCGGTGCACTCGGCATCGCCGTGCGGGCGGCCGCGTAGTTCGAGGTCACGCCGGTCAGGCTGGTCGCCGCCGTGGCATCGATCCCGCGGCGCTCGTCGTCCAGGGCGGTCAGCCGCTGCGTCGACGCTGCAACGTCGTCGCCCGCCTGTTCGGAGGCGCCCATGAGACTGCGCCGCGCCACCGCGTCGTCATGGGCGTCGCCGGTCGACTCGAACGCGTCCACCGCATCCTGCGCGATGATCTCCGCCGCCTTCGCCTCCTCGCGCGTCACGCGCTCGCTCTTCGCCCGCGTGGCGATGTCCTCCATCTGCACGCCGAGCGTCTCGGCCGCGTCGCCCCAGGCCTGATCGGCGAGGGTGATGAGGTCGGCCGGCGCGAGCGCGGCCCGGATCATCGCCACCGTCCGGTCGATGCTCACAGCATTGCCCGACTGCTGCCCGAACCCCGCGATGGCCTCGTTCAGTTTGGCGCCGACGTCGGTGCCGAACATCCGCCCCCGCATGTCGGAACCCACATCTCGCACGTCGCCGGCGTCGCCCGCCAGCGCTGCGTCTCCTGCCGTCATGTCTTCCCTCACCCCTTCGGGATCTGCGACGCGATCTGCGCGTCGAAAAGTCGGAACAGCGCGATGAGCTCGGTGCACGCCTTGCTCTGCGCGACCATGAGGTCTCGCATCGCGGTCGCCGTCGTCCCGCGCTCGGTCACTCCACCGCTGTGCGCGCTATCCGGCCCTGCTGCCCCCGAGCCCAGATCCGTCGGCACGCGGCTCTCCGACGCCACGACCGACGCCGCGGTGTTCAGTGCCGCGGCCGCCGTCTCCAACGTTCCGTAATCGACCTTCATCGGTTCTCGCTCCCTCCGTGGCGAGCGGGTCCGGGGTGCACTACGCCCGCACCACCGGGCCCGCTCGCGTCACGAGCCGAATCGGATCAGTTGATCT
>JASCNZ010000051.1 GCA_029959905.1 Microbacteriaceae bacterium PS02344 | reverse complement strand
CCACACCTCCCGGGCGCGCCCCGGGGCAGATCACACGGTCCGGGCGCGCGAACGGCTCGTCTCGGTGCGGAGAGCAGCCGTTCGCGCGCCCGGAACGGTCGGCGGCGCGGAGAGGTCAGCGGATGCGGTGGCCGCGGGCGAGGTCGATGAGGCGCGTGAGCACCCCGCCGCTGCGCAGACCGTTGTGCTCGTGCTCGCTCGTCTGCCAGAGGTGCACCCCGGGAAGAAGGCGCGAGGTCTCGAGGGAGAACTCGTACGGCACGTAGACGTCGTTGACATACACGGCCGCGGCGCCGGTCGCCCCGGAGGAGGCGATGGCCGCAGCATCGTAGACGCGGGGCCACGCGAACTCCGCGAGCTCGAGGGTCACCTCCCGCCACGGCTGGAACGCCGGCACGGTCTCGGTCCACTCGCGGCGGACGTGCTCTCCGGTGAAGAGCGTCACGTCGTCGCGGAAGTCGTCGGGCTCCACGCGCTCCGCCGACCATCTCGTGGCATGGCCGTCGGCGTAGCTCGACTCGTGGAAGGCGAAGTACAGCGGGTTCCGCCCGCCGTAGGGCATCGCCGCCGCGAGGTCATGACGGAAGGCGTTGGTGGTGGGATCGAGTTCGAGCAGAGACCACACGGTCTGCCATCCGGCATCCGCTCCCAGAGCCGAGCCGAACGAGCGCAGCCTCGACGGGGAGACGACCTCGCCGTCGGGGAGCACGATCTGGCCCGCCGCCGCGCGGTCGACCAGCCGCCGCATCGCGTCGCGATGGGCGGGGAAGCGGCGGTAGTAGCGTTCCGAGGCGTCGCGCATCTTGTCGTAACAGAGCGAGTACACGTCATCGGGGTGCCGCCCGACGGCGCTCAGCCCGCCCGTGATGAAGACATCGGTGAGCGACTCGGCGTGCGTCGACAGGTACGCGAGCGTGGTGAAGCCGCCGAACGACTGCCCCAGCACGCTCCAGCGGTCGACGCCGAGGTGCGCGCGCACCGCTTCGCAGTCGCGCACGATCGCGTCGGCCCGCAGATGCGTCAGGTGCTCGGCGACCGCGGATGCTCCACGAGCGAGGTCGCCGTCGGAGACGGGCGTCGAACGCCCCGTGCCGCGCTGGTCGAGCAGCACGACGCGGTAGTGGGCGAGGGCCTCGTCGAGCCACGTCGGCCCCGAGGGGGAGTGGAAGGGGCGCGGTGCTTCATGGCCGGGGCCGCCCTGGAGGAACACGAGGTAGGGGAGCGTCTCGCCGCCCTCGCGCGTCACCACGGCGGCGAACACGTCGATCGTTCGTGTGTCGGCGGGATCATCCCACACCAGCGGAAGGCTGAGCGTGTGCTCGTCGACGGTCAGGTCCAGGAGGCGGCGGGTGGTGGTGCTCACCGTCCGAGTCTAACGACGGGGCGCTCGGCCCCGGGGGGTCACATCACGTTGCCGATGTAGGAGTACTTGACGAAGACCTCCGACGCGATGCCGGCCTCATCGAGCACGCCCTGAACCGCGCTCATCATGTAGTTGGAGTCCCAGCCCATGTATAGGTGATGCCCGTCGGTGAGCTCGTCCCACTGGCCCTTCCACGCGGTCTCGGCGTAGATCGGTCCGCCGTGCGCGGCCGAGTACGACAGGGCCGCGGCGCGGGTGTCGGTCCAGGCGCGTCGCATGACGCGGTTGAACAGCGCCCGCACATCGGCGACCTCCCACCGCTCGCCGCGGTACTCGACGTAGTCGAACTCCCGTTCCCAGCCGGCCGGCCAGCCGCGTCGGCGCACCGCGTCGAGGATCGGCGTGAGGCCGTCGTCATCGATCTCCGGGAGCGCGGGACGCGCCCAGATGCGCAGCAGGTCGGCGGTGAGCCGCACTGTACGTCGGGTGATCTCGGCCGTCGTCCACGCCTCGACCTCCTGCAGCGCGCGCGTCTCGGCCACGGCGCTGCGGGCATAGGCATCCGCCGCCTTCGTCGGGAATGACTCGCCGAACACCCGCTCGGCCAGGTGCTGCTCCAGCAGGGTGAGGTTGCCGAGAGTGGGGGCGAGCGCGCGGTGGCTGTTCTGCTCGTCGTCGCTGTACTCGTTCCACGCGCGCGCCCCGTCGCCCGACCAGGCGTCGCCGGGAACGGCGGGGACGATGTGCTCCACGTCGAAGTCGTCGGTGTCGGCGACGCCCTCCAGGCGCCCGAGCACGTAGGCGGAGTATGGCAGTTCGCTGTACTTGAGCACGGCGCTGACGCGCTCGTCCGACGGGGTGATCCGTGCGAACGCACGGGCGAGTGCATCGCGCCCCTCGGTCCGCGCGCGGCAGAGGCGGGCCACGAGCCGCTCGTTGGGCAGATTCACCAGCGTCCGGCGCAGATACAGAGTCTGCAGCCATTCCAGCGTCTCGATGAGCTCGTCGCGGGCGATCAGCCCGCGCGCGTGATCGCTGTAGGCGGCGAGCACGAGGGGGTAGGAGGCTCGGCCGAACGTGTTCACGAAGCGCAGCTGCCGGGCGATCTCGGGGTCGGGCTCGCGGGAGGGATCGAGCAGGATGCCGTAGATCTCGGCGTAGTGCCGCCACACCTCGGCATCCGCCTGCAGGTGGCCGACGTCGACATGCGGAAAGGAACGCCGGAACGCGCTGTAGACGCCGTGCTCGCCGTTCGCCGCGAGCTCGCGACCCGTGGTCATGACGAGGTAGTGACGCCAGAACGCTCCGATCGTCTCGCCGGTGTGCTGCTCGATGGGGAGCCAGAAGCGGGTTTCGACGTCGAGCTGCTCGGCGTGGGTGAGCCCCATGAGGATGTAGTTGTGGATGAGTTCGTGGTCGCGCAACGGCTCGCCCGTGGAGTTCAGGCTCTCGAAGATCTGCTGTGCGTTCGCCTCGGGTCCGAGCGTGATCGAGACGTGTTCGAGGCGCCGCAGGCCGCGCCAGATGCGCGGCACCTCGTCGGGGTGCACCTGGCTGCGGAAGAAGGCGTAGTTGTCGTCGAACCGGGATTCGCGGTCGGCGTCGTCGCGGAGGTCGCGCACCACCGACTCGTACAGCGAGGCCCAGGCATCGTGAGGACGCAGCTTGGTGCGTGTGGGATCGTCGGCGCGCAGCAGCACCCGGGCGAGTTCGGCGGCGAGGGTGGGGTCGTCGTCGCGGATGCTGTGGTGCAGGGCGGCCACGAGGAGCATGAGCGTGGTGATGCGCTGCTGACCGTCGATCAGGATGAGGTCGTCATCCTCGCCGTCCTGCGCCGAGAGGATCGAGCCGAGGAAGTGCCGGTGGGTGTCGTCGGCGTCCGCCACCGCGCGGATGTCGGAGAGGAGCCGCTCGCAGCCGCCGATGTCCCAGCGGTACTGGCGCTGATAGACGGGCACGACGATGGTGGTGGAGCCCGCCGCGAGCCAGTCGATCGTGTTGACGGCCGTCGCCTCGACATTCGTGGCGGTGCTCATATCGGTGCCTGTCCTCCTGTACCGCGTGCCGCCCGAGGCCGGCGCGGCACCCTTCCGAGTCTATTCGGTTATTCACGGCGGCCTCCGAAGCGCACGCGAGGTGCGCTGTTAGGCTTGCCTTATCAGGGCCTGTTAAAACGTGCTGGCCCCCGATGAAAGGAACATGACTCGATCATGGGATACATCAAGTCCAAGGCGCTGGAGGAAAAGGGCTTCGTCGTCCTCGACAGCTACAACCAGGAGCTCGACCCGAAGGAATGGCTCGACATCGAGTACAACGACTGGAAGTCCTCGGGTGACACGCGCTTCGCGCCGCTCGCCAGCGCCTTCGGCGACATCGAGTGCAACGGCTTCTGGAACCACAAGCCGCCGCGCACCGACAAGGACGGCGTCTGGATCGACTCGCAGACCGCCAAGGCGCCGAACCTCACGCGCCGTGCGCAGGAGCCGGGCGCGAACGTCGGCCGCTGCCGCGTGATCGAGCTGCAGCCGACCCCGTACGGCGACTGCCTGTACAACCTGCACCAGGACGACAACAACCGCCTGAACCCCGACGGGACCGGCTGGGTCGTGCGCGGCTTCTTCAATCTCACCGACGACAAGGACAGCTACTTCGTCCTGCGCGAGAACCGCACCGACCCGAGCATCGAGTACCGCATCGCTCTGCCGGCCGGTGCGCAGCTGATCGTGGACACGCAGCGCCTGTGGCACGCCGCCACCCACAACGGCACCGAGCCGCGCTACTGCCTCATCACCTCGTGGACCTCGGGCCCCGAGCTCGACGCCTACATCGAGAAGTACCACGGCACCGACGACGTCCCGAACGTCGAGGTCCCGCAGGACGTGCTCGAGCACGGGTACGCCGAGCAGGCCCGCAAGGACGCCGCCCGTGCCGCGTACTACGCCGCCAAGGGCCAGCAGGTGAAGCAGGCGATGAGCGAGGCGTGATGACACGCCCGAGCTGATGCTCACGGCGACGGCCCCGGTCCCTTTCGGATCGGGGCCGTCGTCGTCTCATCACACGCTTGTGATTCGGCGTGTCGTCAGGAAGAATGAGGGCACAACCGCATATCAGCCGCCGCTTTTCGTCGGTTCAGGTCGTAGGGGAAGACGCACCTGATGAAACGGAGAGATCATGGCGACGCCTTACGCACGCGGAGTGGTGTTCATCCACTCCGCCCCTCGCGCGCTCTGCCCACACCTCGAATGGGCGGTCGGACGCGCTATCGGTCGTGCGGTGAACTTCGAGTGGACCGACCAGCCGGTGCTCGACGGCGCCCGCCGTGCCGAGTTCTATTGGGACGGTCCGGTCGGCACGGGCGCTGCTCTCGCGACCGCGATCCGCGGATGGGAGCACCTGCGTTTCGAGGTGACCGAAGACCCCACGCCCCGAAGCGACGGCGGACGGTGGCTGCACACGCCCGATCTGGGCATTCACTACGCGCAGACCGACGCCGCGGGCAACATCGTCATCGGCGAGGACCGCATCCGGTACGCCATGGAGATCGCTGCGGGCAACGTCGGCGAGCTGCAGCGCGAGCTGGACGTCGCGCTGGGCACCGCCTGGGACGACGAGCTCGAGCCCTTCCGCCACGCCAGCGACGATGCACGAGTCGTCTGGCTCCACAAGGTCGGCTGAGCGGCCCGCCGCCGTCCGTCAGATCACCGCGGCGTGCTCGAGCTCGCGGGCGCGTGGCGGGGTTCCGCCTTGCACGGCCACCCAGGCCCTGCGCATGCGCTCCAGCGCCTCGGCCGTGCGGTCGGGCGGGAGCGTGATCGGGATGCGCAGCCGACGCTCCAGCACGCCACCCGTGGTGAAGCGCGGGCCCGGCGGAAGGATCAGGTGCTGCTCGCGCGCGGCGAGCGAGAGGCGCGTCGACACCGGGGCGCCGAGGTCGACCCAGGCCGAGAGACCACCGGGCGTGGCGGGCATCCGCACGCCGTCGAGCTGCGCGAGGCCGCGCTGCACCGCATCGCGACCCACCCGCAGGCGTTCGCGAACGTGCGAGAGCAGTGCGGGCATGTCGTCGAGGAGCTCGACCGCGATGCACTGTTCGAGCAGGGCGGTGCCGAGTTCGAAAGACGGTCGGACCGCGAGCAGACGATCGATGAGGTCGCGCTCGGCGCGGATCCAGCCGATCCGCATACCGCCCCAGGCGATCTTCGACATCGACCCGACCGTGATGACCCGTGGGTCGAACGCGGCGACCGGGGTGTACGAGCCCTCGCGGTCGACGTCGAGTTCGGCGGTGGTCTCGTCGACCACGAGGTGCGTCCCCGCGCTGCGTGCAGTGGCTGCGATGCGCGCCCGCTGAGCGTCGGGGAGGGATGCACCGGTCGGGTTGTGGAAGTCGGGGATGAGGTACGCCAGGTGCGGGCGGGCTTCGAGCAGCGTTGCGGACAGGTGGTGGTGATCCCAGCCGTCGACGTCGACCGGAGTGGGCAGCAGGCGGTACCCGTGCCGCTGCAGGGCTTCGAGCGCGTGCGGGAAGGTCGGCTGCTCCACCAGCGCCCGCTCGCCGCGGCGCCCGATCGTCGAGAGCACGAGGTTGAAGGCGTTCAGGGCACCCGAGGTGATCATGATCTGCTCGGCTGAGGTCGCGACACCCCGGCGGGTGAATCGAGCCGCGACCGCGTCGCGCAGCTCGGGCATGCCCTGCAACGAGTAGCCGCTGGTGCCGCGGAGAGCGGCGAGGCGGGGGAGTGAGCGCACGGTGGCGTCGTACAGGCCCGGGGTGGAGTCCATGGACGCGATCGAGAGGTCGATCGCATCCGCATCGTCGCGGATGATCGGCGCGAGGGCGGTGTGCGGGAGCGTGATCCGGGTGCTGCCGCCGTGCAAGCGGGACACGAAGCCGTCGCGTTCGAGCAGCCCGTACGCCCGCGTGATCGTCGAGCGGGATCGACCGAGCTCGAGGGCGAGCGCGCGTTCGCTCGGCAGACGCTCTCCAACGGTCAGGCGACCGTCGAGGATCAGGGCGCGGATGTGACCGGAGAGGGCCGAGGCCGACACTCCGGCGACGTTCTCCGCACCGAGCTGGGCGACGAGACGGGAGGTCATGAATCCAGGATGCCGCAAAGTGGACTGCGATAGTGAGACCAGTTTGCCGGCAGTGGTACCACCCGATCGCCACTCGACGGGTCCACGATGGAGGAATGCACCTCCGCTCGATCCTGCTCCCCGTTACGGCCGTCAGCCGGCGCGATCTCGTGGAGCGCCTGCTCCAGCTGCTCGTCGGCCTCGGCCTGTACGGCGTCGCACTCGGCTTCATGGTGCGCGGCGGCATCGGCGTCTCACCGTGGGACGTGCTCGCGCTCGGCGTCGCCGGCACGTCCGGACTCGGCTACGGAACCGTCACGGTCCTCGTCTCGATCGCCGTGCTGCTGCTGTGGATACCGCTGCGGCAGCGCGCCGGCCTCGGTACCCTGCTCAACGCCCTCCTCGTCGGTCTCACCGCCGACCTGGCGCTCCTCGTCATCCCGGAGCCGCCGTCGGTGTGGGTCGGCGCGCCGATGTTCGTCTTCGGCATGGTGCTTCTCGCCTTCGCGACGGGCCTGTACATCGCCGCCGACTTCGGCCCGGGGCCCCGCGACGGTCTGATGACGGGGCTCGTGCGCGTCACCGGCTGGCCGGTGTGGATCGCGCGCACCGTGCTCGAGGGAGGTGTGCTGCTCATCGGCTTCCTGCTCGGCGGGCCGGTCGGCGTCGGCACGGTGCTCTTCGCCTTCGGCGTCGGGCCGCTCATCGGGATCTTCCTGCCGAGGATCACGCGTCTTCGTACCTCGCGTTCGGCGAAGCTCGCGGCGGAGGTGGCCGCGACGCGCTGACCGTCCCTACCCATGAGAACGGCCCCCGGAGCATTCCGGGGGCCGTTCTCATGCTGTCGATGTCAGGCGCTCGCGAACACCGCGACCGCGTTGTGGCCGCCGAAGCCGAAGGAGTTGCTGATGGCGACCTGCGGCCCGTCGCCGAGCGGGGTGGGCTCGACCGACAGGCGGAAGGGCACCGCGGGATCCTGCTCGGTCATGTTGATGGTGGGGGGAGCGACGCGATCGCGCAGGGCGAGGAGGGCGAAGATCGCCTCCAGGGCGCCGGTGCCACCGAGCAGGTGTCCGGTGGACGCCTTCGTGGCCGACACGGGGATCTCGTCGAGACGCTCGCCGAACACCTTCTTCAGCGCCACGTACTCGTTCGGGTCGCCGACGGGAGTCGAGGTGGCGTGCGCGTTGATGTGGGTGACCTGGTCGGCGCTGATTCCCGCCTCGGTCAGCGCCTGGGTCACGGCGCGCGCCGCGCCGTTGCCCTCGGGGTCGTTGCCGGTGATGTGGTACGCGTCGGCGGTGACGCCGCCGCCCAGCACGTAGCCGTAGATCTTCGCGCCGCGCGCCTTCGCGTGCTCCTCGGTCTCGAGGATGAGGGCCGCGGCGCCCTCGCCCATGACGAAGCCGTCGCGGTCGACGGCGCCGGGGCGCGACGCGTGAGCGGGGTCGTCGTTGCGGCGGGACAGGGCCTGCGCAGAGGCGAACGACGCCATCGTGATCGGGTGGATGGCCGACTCGGTGCCGCCAGCGATGACGACGTCGGCGAGGCCCTCCTGCAGGTGGTGGAAGGCGTGGATGATCGACTCGGTGCTCGAGGCGCAGGCGCTGACGACCGTTTGCGCGTACGCGCGGGCGCCGAACTGCAGCGAGAGGTTCCCGGCGGCCGCGTTCGGCATCAGCATGGGAACGGTCAGCGGCATAACGCGGCGCGGGCCCTTCTCGCGCAGCGTGTCCCACGCGTCGAGCAGGGTCCAGAGGCCGCCGATGCCGGTGGCGAAGTCGACGCCGAGGCGCTCGGGGGCGACCTCGGGCGAACCCGCATCCTCCCACGCCTCGCGTGCCGCGATCAGGGCGAACTGCGACGACGGGTCGAGACGCTTGGCCTCGTGTCGCGGCAGCACCTCTTCGGGCCGCACCAGGGCCTCGGCGGCGAAGGTGACGGGGAGGTCGTACTCCTTCACCCAGTCGTGCTCGAGGGTGCGGGTGCCGGACATGCCGGCGAGCAGGTTGGTCCAATTGTCGGGAGCAGTCCCGCCGATGGCGGACGTGGCGCCGATGCCGGTGACGACGATGCGCTGGGTCATGGGTGTGGTTCCTTGTCGAGCGGGATGCGGATGGAGGCGGGCAGGACGGAGGATGCCACGCCCCGGCGAGGCGGGGGTGGCATCCTGCGCGTCTTACTCCTGGCCTGCGACGATGAAGTCGACGGCGTCGCCGACGGTCTTCAGGTTCTTCACCTCGTCGTCGGGGATGGTGACGCCGAACTTCTCCTCGGCGTTGACGACGATCGTCATCATCGAGATCGAGTCGATGTCGAGGTCGTCGGTGAACGACTTCTCGAGCGCGACCTCGGAGGCGTTGATGCCCGTCTCGTCGGTGATGAGCTCTGCGAGGCCGGCGAGGACCTCATCCTTGGTGAAAGCCATGTGGTCTTCCTCTTTCTTGCGGGTTGTTTTCGGAACCGTGGAACAGTCTAGGGAACGTCGGGGCCGGCTCAGGGGAGCACGACGACCTGAGCGGCGAAGACGAGCCCCGCGCCGAAGCCGATCTGCAGCGCGAGACCGCCGGACAGCTCGGGATGCTCGGCCATGAGGCGGTGGCTCGCGAGCGGGATCGACGCGGCGGAGGTGTTGCCCGTGGTCTCGATGTCGCGCGCGATGACGGTGGTCTCGGGCAGGCCGAGCTGCTTCGCGAACTCGTCGATGATGCGCATGTTGGCCTGGTGCGGGATGAAGGCGGCGATGTCTTCCGCTTCAACCCCCGCGCGCTCGAGCGCCTGCCGTGCCACCTTCGCCATCTCCCAGACGGCCCAGCGGAACACGGTCTGCCCCTCCTGGCGCAGGGTCGGCCAGGGGGTCTCGCCGTCGCGGAACTGCGTGAGCGTGCCGTTCATGCCGACGGCATCCGCCTTCGATCCGTCCGATCCCCATACGGCGGGGGCGATCCCCGGGGTCTCGCTCGGGCCGATCACCGCGGCGCCGGCACCGTCGCCCAGGAGGAACGAGATGCTGCGATCGGTCGGGTCGACGATGTCGGAGAGCTTCTCGCTGCCGATCACGAGGGCGTAGCGGGCCGCACCGGCGCGGATCAGCGCGTCGGCCTGGGTGACGGCGTAGGCGTACCCGGCGCAGGCCGCGTTCACGTCGTAGGCGGCGGCCGGGTTGGCGCCGACACGGTCGGCCACGATGGCCGACACCGACGGGCTCTGCTTCGGGTTGCTGATGGTCGCGACGATGACCAGGTCGACCTGATCGGCGGGGATGCCGGCCTTCTCGATCGCCTCGACGCCGGCCGCGGCCGCGAGGTCGATGGCGTCGGTGCCCTTGTCGGCCCGCACGCGGGTGATGATGCCCGTGCGCTGGCGGATCCACTCGTCGCTCGAGTCGATGGGGCCGACGAGGTCGTCGTTCGGAACGGCGTTCTCGCCGCGCGCGGCACCGAACGAGTAGATGCGGGTGTAGGCGGGGCCGGTCGCCTGCGACAGGGTGGCGCTCATGCGGCTTCTCCATTCAGCAGCGCGACGGCCGCGTCGAGGTCTTCGGGGGTCTTGACGGCGACGGTGGGCACGCCGCGCAGACCGCGCTTGGCGAGGCCCGTCAGGGCGCCGGCCGGCGCGAGCTCGATCAGGCCGGTGATACCCCGCTCGGCGAACGACGACATGCACAGGTCCCAGCGCACGGGAGAGGAGACCTGGTCGACGAGGTAGGAGAGGGCCTGGTCGCCGCTCTCGACCACCGATCCGTCGCGGTTCGTCCACAGCGTCAGTGCGGGGTCGCGCGGCGCGACGTCGGCGACGGCGTCGCGCAGGGCGGCGACCGCCGGGGCCATGAAGTCGGTGTGGAACGCGCCGGCCACCTGCAGCGGGATCACGCGGGTGCCCTTGACCGGTTCGGCCGCGAGGGCGTCGAGGCCGGCGAGCTCGCCAGCGACGACGAGCTGCCCGCCGCCGTTGTAGTTCGCGGGGGAGAGGCCGAGCTCGGCGAGGCGCGCGAGGATCGCGTCCTCGTCGCCGCCGAGAACGGCGCTCATGCCGGTCGGGGTCTGCGCGGCGGCATCGGCCATGGCGCGCCCGCGGATGCCGACGATCCGCATTCCCGTCACGTCGTCGATCACGTCGCTGCCCACGAGGGCCGCGATCTCGCCGACCGAATGCCCGGCGATGCCGTCGGCGCGGCGGCCGGCGCGGGCGACCAGTGCGGAGCCGGCGACGAGCGAGGCGGCGACGATGAGCGGCTGCGCGATGCGCGTGTCGCGGATGGTGTCGGCATCCGACACGGTCCCGTGCTCACGCAGGTCGACACCGGCGGCGTCGGAGTACGCGGCGATACGCTCGGCCACGCCGTCCAGCTCGAGCCACGGGGCGAGGAAACCAGGGGTCTGCGAGCCCTGACCAGGGCAAACGACGACAATCACCACACCAGTCTGCCAACGATCACCGTCGGACGGTGGATGATCCGTCACAAGATTCCGACGAACCCTTGTGTGTGGCGTACAGCCGGGCGCGCGGGTCAGCGCGGGGCGCGTCGTGACGCGGGACGCCGTCTGGCCTGATCGGCGGTGCCGATCGACCCGAGGATGAGCGCGGTCTGCAGAATCAGTGCTTCGCGCGGACCCGTCGCATCCCACCCGATGACCTCGCTGACGCGCTTGAGGCGGTAACGCACGGTATTCGGATGCACGAACAGCTCGCGGGCCGTCGCCTCGAGCGAGCGGCCGTTGTCGAGGTAGCTCCACAGGGTGGTGACGAGGTCGGTGGAGTGCGCCTGCAGCGGTCGGTGGATGCGCTCGATCAGGGTCTGCTTCGCCAGGGGATCTCCCGCGAGAGCGCGCTCGGGAAGCAAGTCGTCCGCCTCGACGGGACGGGGAGCACCGCGCCAGGCCCGCGCGACGGCGAAACCGGCGAGGGCGGCACGCGCGCTCTGACTGGCGTCGACGAGCGCGGCGACAGGCGGGCCCAGCACGACGAAGCCGGGGCCGAACGAGGGCTCCAGCCGCGTCGCGATCTCGAGGAAGCTCAGCTCGTCGTCGTCGGTGTCGTTCTCGTGGTCCTCATCGCGGGCGCGGCCCAGCACGAGCACGAGCCGGGAGCCCTGCACGCCGATCAGCACGTCGACCGACAGTTTGCGCGCCGTGCGTCGCACCTGGTCGACGTCGAACTGCGGCGGCGTCGTGCCGACGAGCACCGCGACCTCGCCGTGCCCGTGCCAGCCCAGGGCCGCGATCCGGCTCGGGAGCTCCTCGTCGGCCTCCCCGGTGAGGATCGAGTCGACCACGAGCGCCTCGAGACGAGCATCCCAGAGCCCGCGGGCCTCGGCGGCGCGGGCGTACACGTCGGCGGCCGCGAAAGCCACGTCGCGCGAGTACAGCAGGATCGCCTCGCGGAGATCCTCGCCCCGACCCGCCACGCGCTCCTCGGTCACCTCGACGGTGACCCGGATGAGCTGCAGCGTCTGCTGCAGGCTCACGCTGCGGAGCAGCTCGCGCGGCGCGGCGGCGAAGATGTCGGCGGCGATCCAGGGGGTGGAGGTGGGGTCCTCGTACCACTGGATGAACGACGTGATGCCCGCCTGCGCCACCAGCCCGACCGCAGAGCGGCGGGCTGGTGGCATGTCGGCGTACCAGGGGAGGGTGTCCTCCAGGCGCTTGATCGTCACCGAGGCGATGTCACCGGAGATCCGGCGCAGCCAGGTGAGCGTCGCGGCCTTGTCCATGCCGACGGGCGTGGGGCCTGTCACGGAAGGGCTCAGCTCTCGCCGCCCGCGTTACCGCTGGTGCCGGCGTTGACGTCGTGCAGCGAGTACTTCTGGATCGCCTGCGCGGCCAGCGAGCGGTCGACGACGCCGTCCTCGGCCAGAGACTGCAGCGTGCGCACCACGATCGACGGGCCGTCGATCTTGAAGAAGCGTCGCGCCGCGGCACGGGTGTCGGAGAAGCCGAAGCCGTCGGCACCGAGCGTCGCGAAACGCTGCGGAACCCACGGGCGGATCTGGTCCTGCACCGCGTGCATGAAGTCGCTGACCGCGACGACCGGACCCTCGGCGCCCTGCAGCTTCTGCGTGAGGTACGCCGTCCGCGGCTCTTCCTCGGGGTGCAGGAAGTTGTGCTCGTCGGCGGCGAGGCCGTCGCGGCGCAGCTCGGTCCACGAGGTGACCGACCACACGTCGGCGATCACACCCCAGTCGTTCTTGAGCAGCTCCTGCGCCTCGAGGGCCCAGGGGAGTCCGACGCCCGACGCGAACAGCTGGGCACGGGGGCCGTCGCCCTCGCCGACGGAGACGCGGTGGATGCCGCGCACGATGCCGTCGACGTCGACGTTCTCCGGCTCGGCGGGCTGCACGAGCGGCTCGTTGTAGACGGTGATGTAGTACATCACGTTCGGGTCCTCGTGGTCGCCGCCGTACATGCGCTCGAGGCCCGAGCGCATGATGTGCGCGATCTCGTACCCGTATGCCGGGTCGTACGACACCGTCGCCGGGTTGGTCGCGGCGAGCAGGTGCGAGTGGCCGTCGGCGTGCTGCAGGCCCTCACCCGTGAGGGTGGTGCGACCGGCGGTGGCGCCGATGATGAAACCGCGCGCCATCTGGTCGCCCGCCGCCCACTGGGCGTCGCCCGTGCGCTGGAACCCGAACATCGAGTAGAACAGGTAGATCGGGATGAGCGGTTCGCCGTGCGTGGCGTACGACGTGCCGGCCGCGGTGAACGCCGCGAGGGCGCCCGCCTCGTTGATGCCGACGTGCACGATCTGACCCTGCGGGCTCTCCTTGTAGGCCAGGAGGAGCTCGCGGTCGACCGAGGTGTAGTGCTGGCCGTTGGGGTTGTAGATCTTCGCGGTCGGGAAGTACGCGTCCATGCCGAACGTGCGGGCCTCGTCGGGGATGATCGGCACGATGCGGTGGCCGAAGTCCTTCGACCGCAGCAGGTCCTTCAGCAGACGGACGAACGCCATGGTCGTCGCGATCTCCTGCGTGCCGGAGCCCTTCTTGGGCAGCGCGTAGGCCTTGTCGTCCGGCAGGTCGAGGCCGACGTGCGTCGAGCGACGCTCCGGCAGGAATCCGCCGAGGGCGCGACGGCGCTCGAGCATGTACTGGATCGTCTCGTCCTGAGCACCGGGGTTGTAGTACGGCGGCAGGTAGGGGTTCTCCTCGAGCTGCGCATCCGTGATCGGGATGTGCATGGCGTCGCGGAACGTCTTGAGGTTGTCCAGCGTCATCTTCTTCATCTGGTGGGTCGCGTTGCGGCCCTCGAAGTGAGGACCGAGGCCGTAGCCCTTGACGGTCTTCGCGAGGATGACGGTGGGCTTGCCCTTGTGCTCGGTCGCGGCCTTGAACGCGGCGTACACCTTGCGGTAGTCGTGGCCGCCGCGCTTGAGGTTCCAGATGTCGTCGTCGGAGTAGTCCTTGACGAGGGCGGCGGCACGCTCGTCACGGCCGAAGAAGTGCTCGCGGATGTACGCGCCGGACTCGGCCTTGTACGTCTGGTAGTCGCCGTCGGGGGTGACGTTCATGAGGTTGAGCAGCGCACCCTCGGTGTCGCGGGCGAGCAGGTCGTCCCACTCGCGGCCCCAGACCACCTTGATGACGTTCCAGCCCGCGCCGCGGAAAAACGACTCGAGCTCCTGGACGATCTTGCCGTTGCCGCGCACCGGGCCGTCGAGACGCTGCAGGTTGCAGTTGACGACGAAGGTGAGGTTGTCGAGGCCCTCGTTCGCCGCGACCTGCAGCTGGCCGCGGCTCTCGACCTCGTCCATCTCGCCGTCGCCGAGGAAGGCCCAGACGTGCGACTGGGAGGTGTCCTTGATGCCGCGGTTCTCGAGGTACTTGTTCGACATCGCCTGGTAGATGGCGTTGATCGGTCCGAGACCCATCGACACCGTCGGGAACTGCCAGTAGTCGGGCATGAGGCGCGGGTGCGGGTAGGAGGGCAGGCCGTTGGGGCCGTGCGACTTCTCCTGACGGAAGCCGTCGAGCTGCTGCTCGGTCAGGCGCCCCTCGAGGAAGGAACGGGCGTAGGTGCCGGGGGAGGCGTGGCCCTGGATGAAGATCTGGTCGGCGCCGCCGGGGTTGTCCGCACCCTTGAAGAAGTGGTTGAAGCCCACCTCGTACAGGGCGGCAGACGAGGCGTAGGTCGAGATGTGGCCGCCGACGCTGATGCCGGGGCGCTGCGCACGGTGCACCGTGATCGCGGCGTTCCAGCGGATCCACGCGCGGTAGCGGCGCTCGACCTCTTCGTCGCCGGGGAACTCGGGCTCGTTCTCCGGCGCGATCGTGTTGATGTAGTCCGTGGTGGGGACCATCGGCACCCCGAGGTGCAGCTCCTTGGAGCGCTTGAGCAGGCTGAGCATGATCTCGCGCCCGCGGCCGTGGCCCTTGGCGTCGACGAGCTCGTCGAGCGACTGCTGCCACTCACCCGTCTCTTCCGGGTCGCTGTCGAGAGAGTCCTGAGAGTACGGATCCTGATCGTGGACGGTCACGGGGAGCCTTTCGTCAAGCTGGCAGGTCATGCCGAGGAAACGGGAAGCGACGCGGGCAGCCTTGTCGACTGTGCACAACGCGCGCCGTCCTCAGCCTAGCCCTCTCGGACGATCCGGGCGCGCATCCCTGGATGGGTGGACGTCTCCGCGCTCTCCGCCGGCTCTGCGGGTCGACCGAGTAGTATTCCCGTACCACTGGGGAGTGGTCGGGACCGAGCAGAACGCTGTATGTGCGGCGTCAAGCATCCGGAGCACCCGATGAATGATGAACGAAATATGATGTCCGCGCGCGATGACGCGAATCGCGAGTACTTCCTGACGCTCGCTTACGGAAGGTTCTCGCTCGACGGTCTACCGGGAATGGCCTTCATCACAGCCTTGCTTCTGGGGGTGGACGTCATACCCCTGGCCTCGATGGTTCTTTCTCATGGCGAGCGGATGTTCGAGCGGTGGTTTGCGACCCACCTCGTCCTGATCGGACTCAGCCTGCTCCTGTGCCTCATCGGCGCCGCCAAATCGTGGGTCTTCCGATTCCAGGTTCTGTCCACCGCACTGATGGCGTGCCTCGCTGCCGTGGGATGGGTCTACGCGTTGAGTTTGATGATGCTGTCGATCGCCTCGACGGTGGAAGACCCGGCGGGCGGGGCGATGTTCTCGGTACCGCTTCTCACAGCCCTGGGAGCGGGCGGAACGGTGGTCGTGCTCGGCGCACTGGTCGTGCACGTGTGGCTGCTTCGCAGGCGCCTACGCGACGGCCACTCGCGCGAACGGACACTCGGCAATCTCGGTAGAGCGATGCGCGCGAAAGGCCCGAAGGTCGTTCTGATAGTGGCCGCCGCGGCCTTCGTGGTCGTGAACGTGGCCACGAAGGGCGAGTACCTGCTGCTGATATCGGGAACGATCGGGTTCCTCCTCCTTGCGGCGGTCGCCCCGTCAATGCTCGTGGAGTTCGTGTACCTCACGCATCTGAAGTCCCGGAATCATGACTTCTGGGAAGAGGCCCCGCCTCTGCGAACGGTCGACACAGGCGCCATCGCCGCGGTCGTGAAGCAGGTCGGCAAGTGGACTCTGATCGTTCTCGGGGTCTTCCTCGGCCTGGTGCTGCTGGGTAACCCATTCGACTAGGCGCCGCCACAGGCAGGGGACGCGTGCCCATAGACTGGAGACACCAGGGCCTTTAGCTCAGCTGGTAGAGCGCCACGTTTACACCGTGGATGTCGTCGGTTCGATCCCGGCAGGGCCCACCTCCGGAGCCTCCGCGGAATCCACCGCCCATTCGAGGCGGGTGAGCGCACCCAGCGAGAGCGTCGCCCGTCCGCCCGTGACGAGATGGGTCAGCAGCGTGCGGCCGCATCCGCGACAGAGCAGGATGACGCCCGCGTCGTCGATCTCGGCGACCGCATCCGCGAGCTCGGCGACGCGGTCGCACCGTCCGCAAGTGGCACGAGCGGTCGTCATGTCGGTGCCGAAGAGGGCGAGCAGGCGTCCGCCGGCGGCGTTGCCGTCGACCCGCTCGACCCGACCAGGGTGCTGAGCATCCATCAGGTGCCTCCGAAACGCTCGGTACGGATGCGCTCGGGGGGATGTCCGGCGCTGACGAGGAGGTCTGCAACGGCCTCGACGAACGGGGTCGGGCCGCAGACGTAGACGGTCGGATGCGCAGAAGGCGGCAGGGTCGACGCGGCGATGGTCGCCGCGTCGATGCGCCCGACGGGACGCGGCGACGGGGTCGGAGCCGATCGGGTATACGCCCAGTCGACCGTGAAGACGTCGCCGACGAGTTCCTGGAGCTCGTCGGCGTAGAAAGCGTCGGCGGGGGAGCGCACCGAATAGAGCAGCCGCATCGCCGGAGCGTGGGGCGACTCGGCATGGGCTCGGGCGATCGCGAGAAGAGGGACGACTCCCGAGCCCCCGGCGATCAGTTGGACGGGGCCCGCGTGCTCGGGCGTCCACACGAAGTAGCCGCCGATCGGCCCACGGACCTCCAGCTCGTCGCCCGGGCGCACGTCCTCGACCAGGTACGGCGAGACCTCCCCGTCGGCGACCTCGTCGACGGCCATCTCGATGACGTCACCGGGCACCGCGGAGGCGAGCGAGTAGGAGCGCACCGCCTGATAGCCGTCTTCGGCGGTGAGGCGCACGTCGACGTGTTGACCGGCGAGGTTCCCCGTCCAGCCGTCGACCCGCAGCTGCAGTATTCGCCCGTGGCTGCCCGCCGGGCGCACCGCCACGACCTCGGCTCGGCGCCACGATGCGGCGCCCGTCACCAGTACCGCTCCTCTTTCCACGGATCGCCGTGAATGTGGTAGCCGTTCTGCTCCCAGAATCCCGGGGCGTCGTCGGTGCGCAGATTCAGTCCGTGCACCCACTTCGCCGACTTCCAGAAGTACAGGTGCGGGATCAGCAGTCGGGCGGGTCCGCCGTGCGCGGGTGCCAGGGGAGCGCCATCGAACTCCGTGGCGATCCAGGCTCGACCCGCCGCCAGGTCGGTGCGTGCGACGTTCGTGGTGTACCCGCCATAGGAGAACACCTCGGCGTAGGCGGCGTCGTCGTCGACCTGCTCGAGCAGGTGCGACACCGCGATGCCCCGCCAGCGCGTGTCGAGCTTCGACCAGCGGGTGACGCAGTGGATGTCGGTGGTGACGGTCTCGATCGGCAATGCGCTCAGCTCGTCCCACGACCACGTGTGACGCAGCCCGTCGCGCGCCACGATCACGAACTCCCAGGAGTCCGTCGGAATCCGCGGAGTCGGCCCGGCGGAGAGGACGGGGAAGTCCTGGGTCAGGTACTGGCCGGGCGGGAGTCGGTCGTCGGACTCCCGGCGACGTGCGCCGAAACCGCGGGAGATCACACTCATGCGCGCCTGCCTTTCGCTCGTGAGGTCATTCAACCGGATCGCGCCGTCCGCGCGCCATGGCATCCGCGGGGTCGATCGGCGGTGGTCGCCACGGCGGCAAAGCGACACGCACCATTTACACAAGAATTTGCTTGTGTACGAGCGAAAGCTGCTAGCTTCACACGTAAATCAGTTGATAACTCAAGGAGCCACGTTGCCGCGGGAATCTGCCTTCTCTGCTGTCTCCGGTTCCCGTGCACCCGCCTCGGCGGAGGTCGAACGGCTGGCCCGCGACAACATGCCCCTGGCGACCTTCCTCGCTCTCGAGAAGGCCCGCACCGCGCAGCACGTCGACATCGACGACCTCCTGTCGGCGGCGCGCTGGGGGCTGGCGCGGGCCGCGCTCTCGTACGAGCCCGAACGAGGCATCCCGTTCGGCGCCTTCGCCCGCTCGCAGATCACGTGGGCGATGCTGTCGGACATGCGCCGCGCGGACCCCGCGGGAGAACGAGCGCGCGACAAGATCGAACTCATCCGCACCGCCGCCGACACCGTGCGCGGACGGACCGGACGTGATGCGACGCCCGCCGAACTCGCCCGCGAGTCCGGCCTCGACGCATCGGTCGTCGTCGAGATGCTCCAGATCGATGACATGGTGCGCACCGCGACCAGCTTCGAGGAGCACTTCGATCCGGCATCCGGCCGCCAGGCGACCGACCTCACCGACAGCGTCATCCTGCCCGAGCACGCCGCGGAGCAGACCGAGACGCGCGGCATGCTCGTGCGCATCCTCGACGCGCTGCCGGAGGCCACCCGCCGGGTGATCCGCGGGATCTACCTCGACGACCGCATGGTCAAGGACATCGCCGAGGAGATGGGGGTGAGCCACGCCTACGTCTCGAAGCTGCGGTCTCGCGGCCTCGCCCTCATGCGCGAGGCGATGGAGGCGTGGGAGAGCGGGGAGTCGGGCGATCGGTCCAACGCCGCGCGCGCCGACTTCTTCGCCGCGGTGCTCGGACCCGTGCCGCCCTCGGCGCCGAGATCACCCCTCGCGGTGCCCGTGCTCGCGCCTCTCTGAACCTCGTCGCGCCGCGGGTTACGCGGTGGCCCACCCGTCGCGAATGTGGGGTGTGCGGGTCCACGGACGGACCCGCTTCCAAATCCCATCAACCACGGAGGATGAACATGGGTCTTCAGATCGCCACCAACGTCAGTGCGCTCAACGCGTACCGCAACCTGTCGGCAAACCAGAACGACGTCTCGAAGTCGCTCGAGAAGCTCTCGAGCGGCCTGCGCATCAACCGCGCAGCCGACGACGCCGCCGGCCTCGCCATCTCCGAGGGCCTGCGTTCGCAGGTCAACGGCCTGAACGTCGCAGCCCGCAACGCGCAGGACGGCATCTCGGTCATCCAGACCGCAGAAGGTCAGCTCACCGAGGTCCACTCCATCCTGCAGCGCGTGCGCGACCTCGCGGTGCAGGCCGGTAACGACTCGAACAACCCGGACTCGCGCAAGGCGATCACCACCGAGGTGACGCAGCTCGTGGACGAACTCGATCGCATCGCCGAGAGCGCCAACTTCAACGGCATCCAGCTGCTGGACGGCACGGCCGGCGCGGCGAACAACGGCGTGCTGAGCTTCCAGGTCGGTGCCGACGGCTCCGCCTCGAGCCAGATCACCGTGAACCTCGGCACGGCGAACATCGCCGCGCTGTCGACGAAGCTGCGCGAGGACATCCTCACCACGGCGGACGGGTTCGCCAACCCGACCGCTGCCGCGGCGACGATCGACACGGTCGATGTCGCGATCAAGAGCGTCTCGTCGGCCCGCGCCGACCTCGGTGCGGTGCAGAACCGCTTCGAGTCGACGATCAACTCCCTGCAGGTCTCGGCCGAGAACCTGTCGGCGGCCAAGAGCCGCATCGCGGACACCGACATGGCGTCCGAGATGGTCAAGTACACCGCTGCGAACATCCTGCAGCAGGCCGGTACCGCCATGCTGGCGCAGGCGAACCAGTCGGGCCAGGGCGTCCTGCAGCTGCTCCGTTGAGCCGCCGCGCCTGAGGCGCACCGGGCGCCCGGGCGGGGACACCTCCGCCCGGG
>JASCNZ010000050.1 GCA_029959905.1 Microbacteriaceae bacterium PS02344 | reverse complement strand
CCCCCCCCCGCCCCCCCCGCCCCCGGGCGCGGCCCCCCCGGCCCCCGTCGACCCGGGCGCTGCCGGGCCCGAGGCCGCCGACTCGGGCGCTGCCGTGCCCGGGGCCGCCGACCCGCCGGGGGACGAGCCGCCGACCGATGCGGCCGGGGTGCCGCCGCGTAGACCGAGCGCCGCCCCGACACCTGCAGCCGCCACGAGAACAGCGACCGCCCCGATCCCGAGCGCGGGCACGGTTGCCGTGGCCACGGCCCCCGCGACCAGGGGACCGCCCGCGTCGCCGAGCTCGCGTCCGAGTTCCGCGCTGCCCATGGTGCGCCCCATCCGTTCGGGAGGCGTCGTCGCGGCGAGGTGCGAGAACGCCACGGGCGTCGCGATCCCCACGCCGGCGCCGACGAGCACCGCCGTCGCCACGAGCGCCACCGGGTGGGGCAGGAAGGCGGCGAGCGCGATGCCGACCGAGATCAGCAGAAGACCGGTGAGCATCGCGGCGCGCACCGAGACCCGGCCGCGGTCATGGGCGGCGCCGGTGAGCGGTTGGAGGATGCTCGACACCACCGCGAGCACGGTCACGATCGCCATGCTGCCCACCGTGTCGAGCCCGTTCTGCCGCCCCAGCAACGGGAGGAAGCCGACGGCCACGGCCAGCGCCCCGGTCGTCGCGGCGAGCACCAGCGTCGGAACCAGGAAGCCCGGCGCGGTCAGTTCGCGCCCGAGGTCGGCGAGCGTCACACGTCGGCGCGGCAGAACGGGCGCGGCGGGCACGGCGACCCCCACCCACACGGCCGCAACGAGACCGATCACCGCCAGGGCCCAGAACAGCATCGGGAGGCCGCCCCACACGACGAGCACGGCGCCGAGCAGGGGCCCCAGCGCGTAGCCGAGGCTCTTCCACGAACCGTATCGGCCGAAGTACCGCCCGCGCGTGCTCTCGTCGGTCAGCCGGGCGACGGCCGCCGACGAGGCGGGCGAGAAGGCGGATGCGGCGGCACCCTGTCCGAAGCGGGCGACGACGAGACCGACCATGCCGGGGATCATCGCCCCGACGACCGAGAAGGCGGCGAAGGCGAGCAGCCCGCCGACGACGACGGGGCGCACGCCCACCCGGTCGCTGACCGCGCCGAACAGCGGCTTCAGCAGCACCTCGGCGAGGTCGTACAGCGCGAGGGTCAGGCCGAACGCGAGCAGCGTCCACCCGATGTCCTCGGTCTCGGCGCCGAGCGCCGCGGCGATGCCGTGCGCACCGAAGGCGGTGGTGAAGCCGGCGAGGTACAGCGGGGCGAGGCGAGGGCGCGGCGCGGTGGTCACGCTCGATTCTGTCATCCGCCGTGCGGGGGATGCCGCTCCGCGCCCCCACCCCTACGGTGGAATCATGCCCGCCGAGTTCACGCGCACACCGACCGCGCGCGACCACCGAAACGACCTGCTGCTGGCCGCCGTGCTGTTCGTCGGCGCGGTGCTCAGCGCCGCCCTCTCGTCGATCTCGCAGATCTACGGCGACGAGCAGGCCGAGCTGTGGACCGCCCTGGTCTACGCGGTCGTCGTCACCGCTCCCCTCGCCGTGCGCCGCCGGTGGCCCGCCGCGGTCGCGATCGTCGTCTCGGTGGCGTACTTCGTGGCCGTCACGATCCGCGTGCCCGAGATCTATGTGGGCAACATCGCCATGTTCATCGGCCTGTATTCGGTCGGCGCATGGATGAGCAACCGCCGTGCCGCGCTCCTCGTGCGCGTCGGCATCATCGTGGGCATGTTCGCGTGGCTGATCGTCACGATGTACCGCGACGCGATCGGCCAGGCCGACGAGGCCGAGGTCGTCGCGGGTGCGATGTCGCCGTACGTCGCTTTCATGCTGATCCAGATCCTCCTCAACATGCTCTACTTCGGCGGCGCGTACTACTTCGGCGACCGCTCCTGGCAGGCGGCGCAGCAGCGCGCGGTACTCGAGGAGCGCACCCGCGACCTGGAACGCGAGCGCGAGGTCACCGCCGCGCAGGCCGTGGCCCTCGATCGCGTGCGCATCGCCCGCGAGCTGCACGACGTCGTGGCTCACCACGTCTCGGTCATGGGCGTGCAGGCCGGGGCGGCTCGATTGGTGATCGACCACGACACGACCCGCGCCAAAGGCATCCTCACCGGGATCGAGGGATCGGCCCGTGATGCGATCGGCGAGCTGCGGCAGCTGCTCGAGACCCTCCGCACCCCCGGGGGCGAGACGACCGACGCGGGCTCGACCGTCGGGCTCGATGACGTCGGCGAACTCGTCGAGTCGTCGGTGGAGGCCGGACTCCCGACGACGTACCAGGTGATCGGCGAGGCGGCCGAGGTGCCGCCCCTCGTCGCGGTCAACCTGTACCGCATCGTGCAGGAGTCACTCACGAACGCCCGCCGGCACGCCGGCCCCGGCGCGACGGCCGACGTGCGGGTGCGCTACGACGACGAGGGCGTCGAGGTCGAGATCGTGAACTCGGGCCGTCGGGTCAGCCAACTGCGCCCCGGGCTCGGTCAGCTCGGCATGCGCGAACGCGCCGTCGCCTCCGGCGGCACGATCGAGGTGGCGCCGCGTCCGCAGGGCGGGGTGCGCGTGCGCGCCCGGGTACCGTTGTCGACGACCCTTACGCCGCAGAGGACTCCCGCATGACCGACGCCCCGATCCGGGTTCTCCTCGTCGACGACCACGCCATGCTGCGCGCCGGATTCCGCACGATCCTCGAGACGCAGCCCGACATCTCGGTCGTCGGCGAGGCGTCGACCGGGCGCGAGGCGATGGCGCAGGCCGCGGCGCTGCGCCCGGATGTGATCACGATGGACGTGCAGATGCCCGACATGGACGGCATCGAGGCCACCCGCCGGCTGGTCGCCGACCCCGACCTCACCGCCTCCATCGCCATCGTCACCACCTTCGACCGCGACGACTACCTGTACCAGGCGCTCGATGCCGGCGCGAGCGGGTTCCTGTTGAAGAACGCGGGTGCCGACGACCTCATCGCCGCGGTGCGCGCACTGGCCATCGGCGACGGGATGCTCGCGCCCGAGGTGACCCGCCGCGTCCTGGCCCGGTTCGCCGGGGCGGGCAACGGAGCGGGCGACGAAGGGCGCACGGCGACGACTGCCCCCGCCCCCGCCAAGGACACGGTCCCCACCGCCGACGCGTCCCCCGGCATTCCGGCGCTCGTGGAGCCGTTCACCGAGCGCGAGGCCGAGGTGCTCGTCCTGCTCGCCGATGCCCGCAGCAACGCCGAGATCGCGGCGGCGCTGTACATCGGCGAGGCCACGGTGAAGACCCATGTGTCGCGCATCCTGCAGAAGCTCGGCGCGCGCGACCGCGTGCAGGCCGTGGTGCTCGCACACCGGCACGGTCTCGCATGACGTCACCGGGCGCCCGAGCGGGCGCCTCTCGTCCCCTCGTCGCCGGCGTGGTGACGGCGCTGGTCGGGTTCACGAGCTCGTTCGCCGTCGTGCTCACCGGGCTCTCGGCGGTCGGCGCCTCGCCCGCTCAGGCCGCCAGCGGCCTCCTCGCGGCGAGCATCACGATGGGGCTCGCGTGCATCGTGCTCGCCTGGCGGTACCGCATGCCGATCACCGTGGCATGGTCGACGCCCGGGGCGGCCCTGCTCGCGTCGACCGGTGCGGCGTCCGGCGCGATCGAGGGCGGGTGGCCCGCGGCCGTCGGCGCCTTCCTCGTCACGGCGGCACTGATCCTGCTCACCGCGCTCTGGCCGGCCCTCGGCGCGATGATCGCGCGCATCCCGCGCTCGATCGCGCAGGCGATGCTCGCCGGCGTGCTGCTGCCGCTGTGCCTCGCACCCGTCACCGGCATCGTCGAGAACCCCTGGGGTGTCGTGCCGGTCGTCGTCACCTGGCTGATCGCCGCGCGCTTCGCGCCGCGCTGGGCCGTACCGCTCGCGTTCGTCACCGCGGCCATCGTCGTCGCGGTCGCGCTCGTCCAGGCGGGCGCGCCGATCGATCCGAAGATCCTGCTGCCCCGCATCGAGCTGACCGCGCCGACCTTCACCCTCGGCGCACTCGTCGGCCTGGCTCTGCCCCTGTTCATCGTGACGATGGCGTCGCAGAACGTTCCCGGCGTCGCGATCATGCGCAGCTTCGGCTACGAGGTGCCGTGGCGGCCGGCGATGCTCGTCACCGGCCTCGGCACCGCCCTCGGCGCCCCGGCGGGCGGGCACGCGATCAACCTCGCCGCCATCAGCGCCGCGCTGGCCGCCTCACCCGACGCCGACCCCGACCCGAAGCGGCGGTGGATCGCCGGCGTCTCGACCGGGGTGTCGTATCTCGTGCTCGGCGCGGCCTCGGCCGCGTTCGCCGCCCTGGTCGTGCTCGCTCCGGCGGCCGTGATCCCGACCGTCGCCGGACTGGCGTTGTTCGCGGCCTTCGGTGCGGCGGTGCAGCAGGCCGTCGAAGACGCCGGTGAACGTCTGCCGGCCGTCGTCACGTTCCTCGTGGCCGCGTCCGGCATCCAGGTGCTCGGTGTCAGCGCGGCCTTCTGGGCGCTGGTCGCCGGTCTCGCCGTGCGCGTCGTGCTGCACGCGCGCCGCTAGGTCCCCCGCGGGGCGGACCCCGACGAGGCCCGCCCCGGTGACGGCATCCGCTCGCAATCCCCCGTGCGGGGGATGCCCGCGCCCGCCCTGCTGCCTAGCGTGGAGACATGACCTCAGGAACGCTCCACCTCCACGGCATCACCAAGAGCTACGGCTCGCGGCGCGTGCTCGACGACGTCACCTTCGACGTCGCGCCCGGCCGCCTCACCGGCTTCGTCGGCGGCAACGGCGCCGGCAAGACCACGACCATGCGCATCGTGCTCGGACTCCTCTCGTCCGACTCGGGCTCCGTCACCCTCGATGACGCCCCCGTCACCGGTGCCGACCGCCGCACGTTCGGATACATGCCCGAGGAGCGCGGCCTCTACCCCAAGATGAAGGTGCTCGAGCAGATCGTGTACCTCGCGCGCCTGCACGGCATCGGCAAGGCGGATGCCGTCGACCGGGCGACCGGCATCCTCACCGAGCTGGGACTCGGCGAGCGCCTGGGCGACACCATCGAGTCGCTCTCGCTCGGCAACCAGCAGCGCGCGCAGATCGCCGCGGCGCTCGTGCACGACCCGAAGGTCATGATCCTCGACGAGCCGTTCTCCGGACTCGACCCGCTCGCGGTCGACGTGGTCGCCTCGACGCTGCAGGCCACGGCCGCGCGCGGCACCGCGATCCTGTTCTCGTCGCATCAGCTCGACGTCGTCGAGCGGTTGTGCGACGACCTCGTCATCCTCGCCGGCGGCACGATCCGTGCGGCCGGCTCGCGCGACGGCCTGCGGGCCGAGCATGCCGGTAACCGCTACGAGCTCGTCTCGGCCGGTGACGCCGGCTGGCTGCGTACCGAGCCGGGCGTCACCGTGGTCGATTTCGAAGGCGGCTACGCGTTGTTCGACGCCGACGACGCCGACACCGCGCAGCGCGTGCTGCGTGCGGCCGTCGACCGTGGCGACGTCGCCAGCTTCGCCCCCAAGCACCCCTCGCTCGCTCAGATCTTCAAGGAGGTCATCCAGTGACCGCGCAGACCCCCGGGGGTTCCCCCCTCCGCAGTTCGAACGGCATCTGGCTCGTCGCCGAGCGCGAGATCGGTTCGAAGCTGCGCAGCAAGGCGTTCATCATCTCGACGATCATCCTCATGATCGTGGCCCTCGCGGGCATCGTCATCGGCGGTTTCGCGAGCAAGAGCGCGGCCGACGACAAGACCCCCGTCGCCGTGACATCCGAGACGTCGGCCACCGTGTCGGCGCTGCCGGGCATCGAGGTGACCGAGGTCGCCGACGACGCCGCCGCCGAGGCGCTCGTGCGTGAGGAGAAGGTCGACGCCGCCGTCGTGTCGAGCGACGGCCCGACGGGAGTGACCGTCGTCGCGCTGACCGATGCGCCGAGTTCACTGGTGTCGGCACTGTCGCAGACCCCCGATGTGCAGATCCTCGAGCCCGCCGGCACGAATCCGCTGCTGCGGTACTTCATCGCTCTCGCGTTCGGCCTGGTCTTCCTCATGGCGGCATCGACGTTCGGCGGCACGATCGCGCAGAGCGTGGTCGAGGAGAAGCAGACCAGGGTGGTCGAGCTGCTGCTCTCGGCGATGCCCGCCCGCGTGCTGCTCGCCGGCAAGGTGATCGGCAACACGATCCTCGCGATGGCGCAGATCCTCCTGCTGGCGGCGGTCGCCACGATCGGCCTCATCGCGACCGGGCAGAACGACGTGCTCACGATGCTCGGCTCGCCGATCATCTGGTTCGCCGTGTTCTTCCTCTTCGGGTTCGTGCTGCTCGCGTCGCTGTTCGCCGCCGCGGCGTCGATGGTGTCGCGTCAGGAGGACATCGGGGCCACGACGACACCCATCACGATGCTGATCATGGCGCCGTACATCCTCGTCATCGTCTTCAACGACAACTCGCTGGTGCTGACGATCATGTCGTACGTGCCGTTCTCGGCGCCGGTCGGGATGCCGATGCGGCTGTTCGTCGGCGAGGCGCAGTGGTGGGAGCCGCTCGTGTCGCTCGTGATCCTGCTGCTGAGCTGCGTGGCCGCGATCCTCGTGGGGGCGAAGATCTACGAGAACTCGCTGCTGCGCATGGGCAGCCGGGTGAAGCTGCGCGAGGCGCTGCGCGGCTGACCCCGCGCGCGTGGCGGAACCCCCGGTGGCGGATGCCCGTGCCGGGGGTTCCGTCATTGCGGCGCGGAATATCCATGCGCCCACATGCGTTCGCTCACGCGTAGGCGGACGACGAGGTCCGATCGGCATCCGTCTGAAAGGCACGACCATGAGCACTCCCACCCTCGACCGCACCGCCCCGACCGAGCATCCGGTGCTCGACGTGCTCGCCGCGCGCTGGAGCCCGCGCGCGTTCGACGCCACCGCCCCCATCGACGAGGCCAAGCTGGCCGCCTCCCTCGAGGCCGCCCGCTGGACGCCGTCGGCCAACAACTCCCAGCCGTGGCGCTTCATCGTCGCCCGCCGTGGCACCGCGCTGCACGCGCAGATCGTCGACGCCCTCATGGGCTTCAACCAGACGTGGGCCGGGAACGCGGCCGTGCTCGTCGTCGCCGTCGCCGAGACCGCCACCGAAGACGGCACCCCGATCACCCACGCCCTCTACGACCTCGGCCAGGCCGTCGCGCACTTCTCGGTGCAGGCGCACCACGAGGGGCTGCTCGTGCACCAGATGAGCGGCTTCGACCCCGAGGTCGTGCGCGAGTTCGCCGACCTCGACCCCCGCTTCGCGGCCGTGACCGTCTTCGCCGTCGGCGAGTTCGGCGACGTCGAGGCGCTGCCCGAGGTGCTGCAGCAGCGCGAGACCGCCCCGCGCGTGCGCCGCCCCGTCTCCGAGTCGGTCATCCTCAGCGCCTGACCCGCTCGTCTCCTTCCGCTCCCGTCGCATTCTCTGTCGCCTGCGCGCCCGCGCAGCGACGGAAAGTGCGACGGGAGCGTTCTGATTTGTGAGGGGTACGGCGCGACCACCCCGACCTACAATCGTCCAATGGCCATTCAGCGCAGGGTGAAGTCCGTCGAGCAGTCGATCGCCGAGACGCACGACGAGAAACGCTCCCTCCGCCGCTCCCTCGGCGTGTGGGACCTCGCCGTCATGGGCGTCGCGGTCGCCGTCGGCGCGGGCATCTTCTCGGTCGGCGCCGAGGCATCCGCCCGCCATGCGGGCCCGGCGGTGATCGTCTCGTTCCTCATCGCCGCGGTCGTCTGCGGCCTCGCGATCCTCTGCTACGCCGAGTTCGCCTCGTCGATCCCCGTCGCGGGCTCGGCCTACACCTTCACCTACTCGACCCTGGGCGAGTTCCTCGCCTGGATCATCGGGTGGGACCTCATCCTCGAGATGCTCATGGCGTCGGCCGTGATCGCGAAGTACTGGGGCGTCTACCTCGGCGACGCCGTCTCGCTGTTCGACCTGCAGATCCCCATGACCCTCCAGCTCGGACCGTTGAGCTTCGACTGGGGTCCCGTCGTGATCGTCGCGATCTTCACCACCCTGCTCGCCCTCGGCACCCGCCTGTCGAGCCGCGTGAACAGCGTGTTCACGATCATCAAGGTGGCGATCGTTCTCTTCGTCATCGTCGTCGGCCTGTTCTTCGTCAACGGCGCCAACTACTCCCCGTTCGTCCCCCCGGCGCAGGAGGGCGTCGCCTCCGAGAGCGCGTGGACGCAGTCGCTCTTCTCGTTCCTCACCGGCGCCGACCCGTCGATCTACGGCGTCTTCGGCATCCTCAGCGGCGCCGCGCTGGTCTTCTTCGCGTTCATCGGGTTCGACGTCGTCGCGACCAGCGCCGAAGAGACCAAGGACCCCAAGCGCACCGTTCCGCGGGGCATCCTTCTGGGTCTCGCGATCGTCACCGTGCTCTACGTGCTCGTGGCCGTCGTCATCACGGGCATGGTCTCGTACACCGAACTGGCGAAACTCGACGAGCCTTCGCTCGCCAGCGCGTTCGAGCTCGTGGGGGCGACCTGGGCCGCGCAGGTCATCGCGATCGGCAGCCTGGTCGGCCTCACGACCGTGGTGATGGTGCTGCTCATGGGCCTGGCTCGGGTGGTCTTCGCGATGAGCCGAGACGGCCTGCTCCCCCGCTCGCTCAGCGTCACCGACGCGAAGCGGGGCACGCCCATCCGCATCCAGCTCATCGTCGGGGTGGTCATCGCGATCATCGCCGGTTTCACCGACGTGCAGGTGCTGGGCGACATGATCAACATCGGCACGCTGTCGGCGTTCGTCCTCGTGAGCATCGGGGTGCCGATCCTGCGCAAGACCCGACCCGACCTCGAGCGCCCCTTCACGGTGCCGCTGTCGCCGTGGCTGCCCTGGATCTCGGCTCTCGCCTGCTTCTGGCTCATGCTGAACCTGAGCACCGAGACGTGGCTGCGCTTCGGCATCTGGCTCGCGCTCGGGATGATCATCTACTTCGGCTACTCGCGCCGTCATTCGCTGATCGGCCAGGGTCTCGAGAAGGACGCGCTCGGCGGCCTCCGGCGCCCGCCCCTCTCCTGATCCCTCCGTCACACGAACGCTCCCGTCGCATTTCCTGTCGCTCCACCGAGGGGGAGACGACAGGAAATGCGACGGGAGCGTTGTCGTGGGAGGTCAGGCCTCCGGCGACGACGACGTCAGGGCGAGACCCGTGCCGTCGGCGGCGACGTCGACGCGCACCGTGTCGCCGTCGCGCACGCCGCCCGAGAGCAGCGCCGTCGCCAGCTTGTTCTGCACCTCGGTCTGGATGAGGCGGCGCAGGGGCCGGGCACCGAACACCGGGTCGTAGCCGCGCTCGGCCAGCCACGACCGCGCATCCGGGGTGACGGCGAGCGTGAGCCGGCGGTCGCGCAGCCGCGTGTGCAGTTGATCGATCGACAGCTCGACGATCTGCGCGAGGTCGTCTTCGCTGAGCGCCTGGAACATCACGATGTCGTCGAGTCGGTTGAGGAACTCCGGCCGGAACACCTGACGAACGAGCGCCATGACCTGTTCGCGCTTCTCGTCGACCGAGAGCACGGGGTCGATGAGGATGGGCGAACCGAGGTTCGACGTCAGGATCAGGATGACGTTCGAGAAGTCGACCGTACGCCCCTGCCCGTCGGTGAGCCGACCGTCGTCGAGCACCTGCAGCAGCACGTCGAACACCTCGGGGTGCGCCTTCTCGACCTCGTCGAGCAGGATGACGCTGTACGGGCGACGACGCACGGCCTCGGTGAGCTGACCGCCCTGCTCGTAGCCGACGTACCCCGGAGGAGCGCCGACGAGACGCGACACCGAGTGCTTCTCGCCGTACTCCGACATGTCGATGCGCACCATGGCGTGCTCGTCGTCGAACAGGAACTGCGCGAGCGCTTTCGCCAGCTCGGTCTTTCCGACACCGGTCGGCCCCAGGAACAGGAACGATCCGGTCGGGCGACCGGGGTCGCTGATGCCCGCGCGCGAGCGGCGCACCGCATCTGACACGGCCTTCACCGCATCCTTCTGTCCGATCAGGCGCTTGCCCAGCTCCGCCTCGAGGTGCAGCAGCTTCTCGGTCTCGCCCTGCAGCAGTCGGCCGACGGGGATGCCGGTCCACGCCGCGATGACGCCGGCGATGTCTTCGTCCGTGACCTGCTCGTTGACCATCCGGCCCTCGTCGCCGTCGGCGCCCTCCGAGCGCTCGGCCTCCATGAGCTCGCGCTCCAGGGCGGGGATCTCGGCGTACAGCAACCGGGAGGCGCGCTCGAGGTTGCCCTCGCGCTGCGCCCGTTCGGCGTCGATGCGCGCGGCGTCGAGGCGGGTCTTGAGGTCACCGACGCGGTTGAGGGATGCGCGCTCCCTCTCCCAGCGGGCCTGCAGTTCGGCGAGCTTCGACTCTTCGGTGGCGAGGTCGTCGCGCAGCGCGGCCAGCCGCTCCTTCGACGCCGGGTCCTTCTCCTTCTTGAGAGCGAGCTCTTCGAGCTTCAGACGATCGACGTGTCGACGCAGCTCGTCGATCTCGACGGGGGCCGAGTCGATCTCCATGCGCAGACGCGACGCGGCCTCGTCGATGAGGTCGATGGCCTTGTCGGGCAGTTGCCGCGCCGGCAGGTAGCGGTTCGACAGGGATGCCGCGGCGACGAGCGCGCCGTCGGCGATGGCGACCTTGTGGTGGGCCTCGTAGCGCTCCTTGAGTCCGCGCAGGATCGCGATCGTGTCTTCGACCGTGGGCTCGCCGACGTACACCTGCTGGAAGCGGCGCTCGAGCGCCGCATCCTTCTCGATGAACTCGCGGTACTCGTTGAGCGTCGTGGCGCCGATGAGCCGCAGCTCGCCGCGGGCGAGCATGGGCTTGAGCATGTTGGATGCCGCGACCGAGCCCTCGCCGCCGCCGGCGCCCATGAGCACGTGCAGCTCGTCGATGAACGTGATGATGCGCCCGTCGGACTCCGTGATCTCCTTGAGCACGCTCTTCAGCCGCTCCTCGAACTGCCCGCGGTACATGGCCCCGGCCACCAGGGCCGAGATGTCGAGGGTGACGAGCTCTTTGTCTTTGAGCGACTCGGCGACGTCGCCCGCGACGATGCGCTGCGCGAGACCCTCGACGACGGCGGTCTTGCCGACGCCGGGTTCGCCGATCAGCACCGGGTTGTTCTTGGTGCGTCGGGTGAGGACCTGGCTCACCCGACGGATCTCGCTGTCGCGCCCGATGACGGGGTCGAGCTTGCCCTGGCGTGCACGGTCGGTGAGGTTGATGCCGAACTGCTCGAGCGCGGTCTGCTGCTCGTTGGGGGATCCGGTCTGGGGGTTGCTCATCTGTCCCTCCTGGAGACTCCTTCTGATCGATGGTCACTCAAACTTGAGTTGGCTTGACTCAAGTTTAGCAGGAGGTGGCGGCGGCGACAACGGGCCGACGGTCAGCGGATGCCGAGCACCGCGTTCCAGATCGCCCCCGCGACCTGGCGTTTCGTTCCCGACGCCTCGGCGATGACCGCTCCGCCCTCACCGATCACCTCGACGGCGTTGTGCGACTTCTCGAACCCGTGCTCGGCGTCGGCGAGGTTCACCGCGAGCAGATCGACGCCCTTGCGTTCGCGCTTGCCCCGCGCGCGCTCTCGACGATCATCGGCATCCGGCAGGGTCTCCGCAGCGAACGCGACGATGGTCTGCCCGGCGGGGGCCCGCCCCTGGGACCGCGCGGTCGCGAGGGCGGCCACCACGTCCTCGTTCTCGACGAGCTCGATCCGTCCGAGCCCGCCCTCGGCCTTGGTGAGCTTGTGGTCGGCGGCCTCGCGCGGCCGGTAGTCGGCGACCGCGGCGGCCATCACGACGACGTCGGCCGACGCGGAGGCATCCTTCATCGCGGCGGCGAGCTCGGCGGCCGTGCCGACATGCACGACGACGACCGACGGATGCTCCACTGCATCGAGCACCGCCGCATCGACATGTGCGGCCACCAGCGTCACGAGGGCGCCTCGGGCCGCGGCTTCCGCCGCGAGGGCGGCGCCCTGCCGGCCGCTCGACCGGTTGCCGAGGAACCGCACGGGGTCGATCGGCTCGCGCGTGCCACCGGCCGAGATCGCGACACGGAGACCGCTCAGGTCACCGGGCGCGAGGAGCGCCTGCGCCGCGGCGAGGATCTCTTCGGGTTCGGACATGCGCCCCGGGCCCGCGTCGCCACCCGCGAGCTCGCCGTCGGCAGGACCCACGAGGTGGACGCCGCGGGAGCGCAGCGTCGCGATGTTCGCCTGCGTCGCCGCGTGCCGCCACATCTCGGCGTGCATGGCGGGGGCGATGAGCACCGGCGCCTCGGTGGCCAGCAGCGTCGTGCCGAGCAGGTCGCCCGCAAGGCCCGCCGCCATCGATGCGATGGTGTTCGCGGTCGCCGGGGCGACGACGACGAGGTCGGCGTTCTGCCCGAGGGCGACGTGCCGCACACGGGCGACGTCGTCGTGCACGCTGGTCGTCACGGGCTGCCGACTGATCGCCTCCCACGTGGGCAGCCCGACGAAGCGCAGCGCGCCCTCGGTCGGCACCACCGTGACGTCGTGCCCCTCCTTGATCAGCAGGCGCACGAGGTGCACCGCCTTATATGCGGCGATGCCGCCGGTGACTCCCACGACGATGTTCACGCCTCCGATTCTGCCCCAGCATCGGCCCGCCCGGGGCCGAGACGCGGGCGGGCCGGCGGCGCGGGGGCACGCCTAGACTCGGGAGGGTGTGCACGGTCGTGATCGATGTCGAGAGCGCGGGCGCGGCGCGACTGCTGGCGGTGCGCGACGAAGACCCGCAGCGCGAGTGGGATGCGCTCGGCCCCTGGTGGCCGGAGCGGTACCCGGGCGTGATCGGCATCCGTGACCGCCGCGCCGGCGGCGCGTGGCTCGCGGTCGACCCGGCACGGCGCCGCCTCGCCGTCCTGCTCAACCGCGCCGACCTGCAGGAACTGCCCGCAGAGCGTGCGGTCTCCCGCGGCACGCTCGCCCTCGAATCGGTGTCCGGGCACTCCCCTGCCGGCACGCCACCCATGCACGGATTCAACCTGCTCGAGGTCGGGCCGGAGGGCGCCCGCGTGCTCTCGTGGGACGGTGTCGAGGTGCGCGAGACCCCGGTCGCGCCCGGCACCCACATGATCGCGCACGACGACCTCGACGACCCGGCGACGCCGCGCATCGACATGTGGCTCCCTCGCTTCCGAGCCCTCGGGCCGGCTGCGGAGAGCGATGACTGGGCCGCCGACTGGACCGGCCTGCTCGCCCAGACAGCCGAGCTGTCGCCCGACGACGACCGGGCGATCATCCGCGACAACCGCCCGCACGGCTATCCGACGCAGTCGCTGCTGTATGCGACGGCATCGCTCACCGCGGACGGCGTCGAGGTGCGCGACCACACGCTCCCCACCCCCGCGCACTGGGGCTGATCGCGTCGCGCATGCGCCCCGCACCTCCGCCTCACCACGTCGGGCATCCGCCCGCCACGCCGGACGACTGCGTAGTCATCGCCGCCGTCCCGCCGGTCTAGCATGGAATCCCCGGCACGGAAGAGGAGGGGCCATGCCGTCGAGAACCCGCGGGGTCACGAGCATCGACGTCGCCAAGGCGGCGGGCGTCTCGCAGACCACCGTCTCGCGCATCGTCAACGGCCGCGAGGGCGTCTCCGACGAGATCCGCACCCGGGTCGAGGCCGCCATCGAACGGCTCGGCTACCGCCCGAACCTCAGCGCACGCAGCCTCGTCACCAGCCGAACGCAGACGATCGGGGTCGTGCTGGGCGATCCGCGCAACAGCTACTACGCCGAGCTGCTGCACACCATCAGCGGCGAGCTCAACCGTGCGGGCTATCGCACGCTGATCCTCTCGGGCCGCGCCGACACCACCGAAGACCTCGCCCGCACACTGTGGGAGACGAACGTCGACGGCGTCATCCTCACCACGACCCTGCTGTCGGCCGACGACGAGGGCCGCATCGTGTCGCTCGGGGTGCCGGCCGTGACGATGGGCCCGGGTGCCGTGACCGACAACGACTCGATCTCGCCCGACAACCTCGACGGCGGACGCATCGCCGGTCGCCACCTCACCTCGCTCGGGCATCGCCGCATCGGCGTCATCGCGGGGCCGCTCACGACCGCATCCGTCCGCGAGCGGCACGAGGGCTTCGTCGCCGCGCTGGCCGACGCCGGCGTCGCGTTCCACGACGAGCTGTTCGAGTCGGCGAACCTCGACTACACCCGGGCCTTCGACGCCGCCACCCGCCTGCTGCGCCTGCCTGAACCGCCCACCGCGCTGTTCTGCCACAACGACCTCACCGCCTTCGGCGCCCTCAATGCCGCCAAGGCCCTCGGCATCCGCGTTCCCGAGGACGTCTCGATCCTCGGCTTCGACGACGTCGCGATGTCGTCGTGGCAGGCGTTCGACCTGACGACGGTGCGCCAGCCGATCCTCGACATGGCGCACGGCGCGGTCGAGCTGCTGCTCGCCCGCCTGGCGTCGCCCGGACAGGATGCCGCGCACGTGCTACTCCCCTGCTCGCTCGTGGAGCGCTCCACGACGCGCCCCCTCTGACCCGCGCCCGCCCGCCCCTCCACCCCTCCCCTCGCGCCGCCCCGCCTCCTCCACGCCCCGCCCCCCCATACCCCGCTTCGCGGGATCAAAATCGCACGTCCGGCGGCCCTGGGACGTGCGATTTCGATCCCGCATCAGCGGTGCGACGGGGGACGCGACGGGCGGGGTGAGGCGAGGGACGGAGCGAGCCGGGGCGGAACGGGGGGGTAGGAGGCCAGGGCGGGGTGAGGCGACGGACGAAGCCGGGGGGACGGGGGGTCAGGAGGCCAGGGCGGGGGCGGATGCCGGGACCGCGCACGAGAAGCGGGCACGGTAGGCCGTGGGCGTCGTGCCGAGCACACGGGCGAAGTTCTGCCGCAGCACAGCCGCCGACCCGAAGCCGCACTCCTCGGCGATGCGGTCGAGGGGAAGGTCGGTGCGTTCGAGCATCCGCTGCGCGTGGATGATGCGCTGTCGGGCGAGCCAGGCCGCGGGCGTGGCCCCGTACTCGGCCTTGAACCGCCGCGCGAACGTGCGCGGCGACATGAGCGCTCGGGCGGCGAGCTGCTCGACGCCGAGGTCGTCGCGGAGGTGCTCGACCGCCCAGTCGGCCACCGCCGCGAGCGAGTCGCTCGGCACGACGGGGATCGGGCGATCGATGAACTGCGCCTGGCCCCCGTCGCGCTGCGGCGGCACGACCATGCGTCGCGCGATGCGGTTCGCCAGTTCGGCACCGAGCTCGACGCGCAGCAGGTGCAGACACGCGTCGATGCCGGCGGCCGTGCCCGCGCTCGTGATGACCCGTCCGTCCTGCACGAACAGCACATCCGGGTCGATCTCGACTTCGGGGTACATCGCCGCGAGCGTCTCGGAGTACATCCAGTGGGTGGTCGCGCGGCGCCCGTCGAGCACCCCGGCCGCCCCGAGGATGAACGAGCCGCTGCAGATCGTCAGTACCCAGGCCTCGCGCTCGACGGCGTGCCGGGCGACGTCGATCAGCAATGGGTCGATGTTCGTCCAGTACTCCCGCGGCACCGGGCAGAACACCACGAGGTCGGCCTCGTACGCGAACGACAGGTCGTGCTCGACGTTGATCGAGAACCCGAGCTTCGAGGTCACGGCCCCGGGGTGCGGCGCGACGACACGGAAGTCGAAGTTGGGCACGCCGTCGGCGGATCGATCCAGGCCGAACGCCTCGCAGGCGAGCCCGAACTCGAACGGCGCGAAACCGTCTTGGACGATGCAGGCGACGGTCTTCATGCGCGCTCCCCGGTTGGCAGGATTCCTACGGATGCCGTCCGTGCTGCCACTCGTGGCAGTTATGGCACTTCCGTAGCGTTTCTGCCATGGTACTCCTCCTTCTCCTCCTCGCCATCGTCGTCTGGGCCGGCGTCGCCACGGCCGTCGAACTGCGCCGCGACGGCTACCGCCCCACCCCCACCGACTGGAATCGCGTTCCCCCGAGCGACTCCTTGCAGCGCGCCGAGACTGCGCACGGCTACCGCTGACCCCGGGACCGCCCCGCGACATCCCACATCACCGGATGCCCGAAAGCCCCGCGCTGGCCCATCGAGCCCGCCCATCGCGCCGCGAACACCCGGGGGTCTACGCTCGGGGCATGAGCGACCCGCAGCAGCCGTCCTTCCCGCCGTCCCCGTCTCCGCACTTCGGCCAGCAAGCCGGACAGCAGCAGCCCGGCGCGCAGCAGCCGAACGCGCACCAGCCCGGCGCGCAGCAGCCGAGCACGCAGTACGGCCAGCCGCCGGGCACGCAGCAGCCGTTCGGACAGGCCGCGCCGCAGCATCCGGGTTACTACGGTGCCCCGCACGCCCAGCCCGCATACGGTCAGCAGCCCTACCCGCAGAACGCGGGCGCATCGGGCGGCGCGGGCGGCGGACTCGCGCGTCTCGCGTTCATCCTCGCGCTCGTCGGCTTCGCGATCTCCACCCTCTACTCGCTGATCTACCCGTTCATCTTCCTGGCGCAGCCGATGGACTACGAGGGCCTGGGAGTGCTCGGGTTCGTGGTCAACCTGCTGGGCTTCCTCGCCGCCGCAGCCGCGCTCATCCTGGGACTCATCTCGCTGCGGCGCACCGACTCGCGCCTGCTCGCCGGCATCGCGATCGGCGTCGGCGGCGCCCAGGTCATCGGCGTGCTGGTGGGCTGGGTGAGTTCGCTCTTCTACGGGCTCGGCTGACCCGGCTCGCTCCCGCGCGTCTGCCGCGAGACCTCACCTCTGCCGTGAGACACCACGGCGCACGTGAGGCCTCACGGCAGAGGTGAGGTCTCAGCGCGCGCCGACCGCACTGGGCGTACTGAGCACCCGCTCGTAGACCTCGACCATCGCGGCCGTGCGGCTGGACTGGCGGAACGCCTCCGCGACCTCGGGCGAGGGGGTCGGTGCACGACCGGCGGCGATGTCGGATGCGGCGAGCCGCAGCGTCTCGGCGAGCGCGGCGACGCGACGCGGTTCGTCGGCCCCGGCATCCGGCACGGCCCAGAACCCGCTGCCCAGCTCGGCGGCGATGTCGGGGTCGCTGACGATCGACGGCGTGCCCAGGGTCGCGGCCTCGAACGGGGTCATGCCCTGCGTCTCGAAACCGATCGACGTCTGCACGAGAGCATCCGCCGCCGCGATGCGGGCCAGCGTCTCGGGGTAGGTGAGTCGCCCGGCGAAGCGCACACCGTCACGGCCGCCGACGATCCGCTCGGCGGCGGCGCGCTGCCCTCCTCCGCCGATCACCTCGAGCTCGGCGTCGACGCCCGAGGCCACCCACGACTCGAGGAACGGCAGCAGGCGCTTCTCGGGACTCATGCGGCCGAGCCACACGAACCGGGGGCGCCCGGGCGGGCGGGTCGACGGCGCATCCGCCAGGGTCGCGGCACGCACGTCGTCGTCGATACCGTTCCATACGACATCGACGTGATTGAACACCCCGTGCTGTTCGAGCCGTCGCGCGAAGTGCGTCGACGGGGCGGTGACGGCGGATGCCCCGGCCGCGAGCCCCCGCAGGAACGCCCATCCGTCGCTCCCGCCGACCCGCTCGCCGACCCCGCGCAAGGCGGCCCGACGCCAGGCGTTGAGCACGGCGAGGGCCGGGCGGTGCAGCGGGGTGACGGCGGCCATGCCGACGTCGACGCGGTTGTGCATGGTGTGCACCACGGGGATGCCGTGACGGTGGGCGTAACGATGCCCGATGAACGCGCCCCAGAAGTCGGCCTGCACGTGCACCAGGTCGACGGCGGGACGAGCGGCCATCGCCCGGTCGAGCACCTGGTCGGTCGCGCGCCCCGGCCAGCTCATCGCGTATTCGCGGTCGAGCGTGATCGGCATCGAGGGCAGGTCGAGGTTCCCCGCGTGCGGGGCGGTGCGCTGCCCGCGAGCGCCGTGCATTCGCGGTGCCACGACCGTGACCGTGTGCCCGGCGCGTTCGAGGAAGTCCCGCTGCAGCCGCATCGACACCTGGGCACCGCCGAGCGAGTCGAGGTGCTGGTCGCCGAAGAACACGACGTGCATCGGCGTCACTCGGGCAGCGGGGCGTCGCGGTACAGCGCCTCGAACGTGTCGAGCGTGCGGTTGATGTCGTGGATCGCGACGCCGTCGAGCGAGGCCTGCTGCATCCGCTCGTACTCCGCCGGGTCTGCGGTCAGCACGTCGGTGAGGCGGGCCGCCAGTTCGTCGGCGTTGCCTGGCTCGAACAGGTAGCCGTTCTCTCCGTCGTGCACGAGGTGCGGCAGGGCGACGGCATCCGCCGCGACGATCGGCAGCGCCGACGCCATCGCCTCCATGGTCGCGATCGACTGCAGCTCGGCGATCGACGCGATCACGAACAGGCTGGCGCGCGAGAGCAGCGCCCGCAGCTCCTCGTCGGTGGTGCGGCCGTGGAACGTGACCCGCTCGGCGAGGCCGAGCTGCGCGGCGAGGTTCTCGAGCTGCTTGCGCTGGTCGCCGCCGCCGACGATGTCGAACATGGTGTCGAGCGCCGGGTCGAGCTTGGTCATCGCCTGCAGGATGACCTCGATCTGCTTCTCGGCGGTGAGGCGTCCGACGAAGACGATGCGGTTCTGCTGGCGGGGGCCCAGCACGGGCGTGTACTGCGTGCGGTCGATACCGCAGCTCACCGGGATGACGCCCTTCACCGCGACGGTCTTCTCGAGGAAGTCGGCGGCGCGGCGGGTGGGCGTCGTCACGGCCCGCGCGAGATCGAACGTGCGCTTGGCATCGGCCCAGGCGTGCTTCAGGATGAAGCGGTTGACCGCATCCGGCATCTTCGTGTGCTCGAGGATGTTCTCGGCCATCACATGGTTCGTGGCGATCACCGGGATGCCGCGCTGACGCGCGATGCGCGCGAGACCGCGACCGATCACGATGTGCGACTGGATGTGCACGACATCCGGGTTCACGCGATCGAGCACCGTGCGGGCGTAGTGCTTCGACCGCCACGGCCATACGAAGCGCAGCCAATCGTGCGGCGCCCAGCGCACCGAGGGAAGCCGGTGCAGGGTCATGCGCTCGCCCTCGATGATCTCGGTGTGCGGGCGGGCGCGGCGATAGGCCTGGTTCGGGGCCGAGACGTGCACGTCGTGTCCGCGCTGCACGAGACCGGCGGCGAGCCGCTCGGCGAAGCGGGCGGCTCCGTTGATGTCGGGCGCGAACGTGTCGGCGCCGATCAGGATGCGCAGCGGCCGCTCACCGGCGGATGCGCTCGTCGGGTCGGAGGGAGAATCAGACATGCTGCCTTACGGTAAGCGGTCGAGGAGTGCCCGGCGGGGCGGCCCGTGAGGGCGCTGGCCACTCTACCCGAGGCCCTCGCGGGCGCCGGAGAGGCCCACCGGCATCCTCCCGGCTTCACGCTCTAGCGTGGAGACATGCGACTGATTGCGGATGCCGACCCCGCGCTGTGGATGCCCGTGACCGACTCCCTCGGCTGGAGGGGGCGGCGCCATCGCAAGGCCGCGATCCGCATGCTGCTGGGCCAGGCGAACCAGGCGCTCGGCGTGACGGGGCGCCCGGGCTCGAAGCTCGGCGCCTGGGCGATGAGCCAGGCGGCCCCGATGCTCATGAAGCGCGCCGATGGCCGGGTACTCGTGTACACGTGGAAGGCCGAGCCCGACCTCGTGGTGGCGATGGCGACCGTGCAGCAACTCACCCCCGAGCTGCGCATCGCGCGGGCGTCGATGCCGATGGAGTACGACGACACCGTGACGTTCCGCACCGCGCTCGGCGCGGGAGAGAAGCTTCTCGTGCCGGTGCCGCCCTCGCCGAATGCTCCGCCGTTCGCGACCTACACGTGGGACGCGGGGTCGCACCTCATCACCCTCACCGCGATCTGCAGCGACCGGGAGCGCTTCGGCACGGTCGAGAGCGCACTCGACGACCTCGCGCGGAGCATCCGCATCGCCGACGATCTCACCGGCGGCGAGTCGCCCGACGTCCTCCGCCTCCCACCCGCCTGACGCGGCGCCCTGCCCGCGCCGCGAGACACCACCCCCGCCGCGAGACATCACGGCGCGCGCGGCGTCTCACGGCGGAAGTGGTGTCTCGGCGGGCATGACGAAGGGCCCGGGCGCGTGCCCGGGCCCGTCGGCGGCCGGTCCGCCCGCGGTGGCCGTGTGGTGGGCGCGCAGCG
>JASCNZ010000004.1 GCA_029959905.1 Microbacteriaceae bacterium PS02344 | reverse complement strand
CCCCAGACAGCCCCCCCCCCCCCCGCCCGCCGCCGCCCCCCGCCCCCCCCCCCCCCCCCCCCCCCCCCCGGGGGGTGGGTAGTGACGACCGGAGCGGCGGGTCGGGGAACGGGGTCGGGATGCGCGAGGTGCCGGGCACGACCTTGCTCGTCACCGGCCAGGTCGGCGTCGGCTACGTCTCTCTGACGATCACCGACGACGTCGTCACCGTCATCATGAGCGGCGCTCTCTCGACGGGGCGGACGATCTCGCGGCGGCATACTCGGAGTACGACCCCCACGATCAAGGTGAGCGATGATCTCCGGGATCGACTCAAGGAACGGGCATCCCGAGACGGCCTCACGCTCGGCGCGCACCTGACCCACCTCGCTGACGCCGAAGACCGCCGTCGGCGACTCGCGGACCCGCGCGTCGCGATCGCGGAGACGCCCGAAGCGGTACGAGCGCGCCACGCCGACGAGGCCTCCGCATGGGAGGGCACTGAGCTCACCCCCTGGTCGTGAGCACTCCCGACCTCGCGCCAGGCACCATCGCCTGGGCCTCACTCGGCCGTCTCGGGCCAGATCTCCTTCTGCGAGTCGGGCACGAGCTCGCCGAGCGGGACGACGAGGATGGATCGGTGCTGCCGGTGAGCGAGGCGCGCGGCGACCGACCCGGTGAAGAACTCGCGGATGCTCTCGCCCAACCCCCGCTTGCGGGTGCCGATCACGATGAGCTGGGCGTCGAGCTTGTGGGCCAGCTGCTTGATCGCGAGCGCCGGGTCGCCGACGAGCTGCCGGGCGGTCCAGGTGAGGCCCGAGGCGTCGAGGATCGGGGCCACGGCCTGCTGCACCGCCTCGAACTCGGCGATCCCCGCGTCGAAGTTGATGTCGATCGGCGCCGAGTGCACGTAGCCGTCGGGGTCCTCGTAGGTCACGAACCGCGTCACGTCGACGTGCGCCACGACGAGCGGGGAACCGAGCAGACGCGCATAGCGCACGGCCTCGTCGACCACACGGCGATCCTGCGAGGGCTGCACGCCGACGATCACGGCCTTCTGCAGCGCCGCGTTCTGTGCGGCTTCATCGGACGGAGTGGAGGTGCTGTCGGACATGAGATCGCTCCCTTCACCGGTCTGGCGTCAGCCAGAGGGTCTTACCCGCGTGCTATTCTGAATGCTACTCTTACCGGCCGCGAGCCGGTGTCGTGAATGACTCGGGCCATCGTTTGCCCGCAGCTGACTCGTGAGGGGGTCTCGCGCATGGGCCGTGGCCGTCAAAAGGCGAAGCACACAAAGATCGCCCGCGAACTCAAGGCGTACAGTCCGTCGGTGAACTACTCGGCGCTGGAACGTGAGCTCGCGACTTCGGGCGACTCCGAAGACGAGTACGTCGACAAGTGGGCGGATGACTACGCCGACGAAGACGAGGACGAACTAGAGAAGGCCTGACCGCCCGCTCCTGATCGACTTCTCCCCCGCGCGACCCGCGGGGGTTTCGTCGTCTGCGCGAGCATCCGGCAGCGATCACCAGCGACCGTGCCGCGCCTCCCATTCGTCTTCGATGGTGCGCCGACGCCCGGCGACCAGACCGGCGGGAATCGACACCACCAACACGGCCATCACGACGGCGAGCGGCAGCTGCCACCCGTCGGTCGTGTCGTGCAGCAGACCCACCAGCAGGGGGAAGACGGCGGCGATCGCGTAACCGATGCTCTGCACGAATCCGCTCAGCGCGACCGCGCTCTCCGGCGTGCGTGCGCGGATGCTCAGCAGCACGAGGCTCAGCGGGAACATCACCGCTGTGAGGCCGTAGACGATCGCCCATAGCGCCGGGGCGAAGGTCGGTGCGATCAGCAGTCCCCCCAGGCCGACGAGACCGGCGGCGACCGCGAAGAGGAACAGCGGACGCGTCGCCTGGAACCGCACCACGAGAATGGGCACGAGCAGTCCGCAGGGCAGACCCGCGAGAGCGAACAACGAGAGCAGGAAACCGGCGGTGGCGGGGCTCACACCCGCCGTGTCGACGAGCACGGTCGGCAGCCAGGCGAAGGCGACGTAGGCCATGGTCGACGACGTGCCGAACACGAGCGCGAGGGCCCAGGCGAGCGGCAGTCGCCACAGTCGCCCGAACACCTTCGGGCTGGCCGGGACGACGGCGATCGGACCGGTCGCCGCCGCGACGGCATCCGTCAGGTCGTCGGCGTGGTCGGCCACCGCGGGTGCCGGGCGGGACGCAGGGGCGGATGCCGAGGCGCGCCCCCTCTCGGCCACGAGCAGTGCGATCCACGGCAGCAGCGCGAGCACCGCGAACACGCCCCACACGCCCAGCGAGACCCGCCAGCCTAGCGAGTCGGCGATCGGCACCGCCACGAGCGGCGGCACGAACGTCGACACCGCCATCATCGTCGAATACAGCGTCATCATGACGCCGAGGCGATCGGCGAAGTACTTCTTGACGAGCGGCGGGAGCAGCACGTTCCCGGCGCCGACCCCGGCGAAGACGACGACGGTCGCCGCCAGGAGCGTGATCGAATCGCCCGCGAAGCCGCGCAGGATGAGCCCCAGTGACACCAGCGCCAGCGCCCCGACCGCCACCCGCTCGAGACCGAAGCGGCGCTCGACGAGCGGCGTCACGAGACCGAACACGGCGAAGCACACCGGCGGCGCCGCACCGATGAGTCCCACCACCACCGACGGCACGGGGAAGTCGCGGGCGACGTGATCGATCACGGGCGACAACGAGGCGACGGCCGACCGCAGCGAGAACGCGACCAGCACGATGCCGAGGAGCGCGAGGGCTCTCCCCCTCCAGAGCGGGCGGGCGACCGTCACGATGCGCTCCGCGATGAGCGGGGCGAGGTCACGGGCAGCGGGCCGCCCATGTCAGGAGGTCTGCGAGCCCTCGACCCAGGCGAGGTACTCGTCGCTGACGGTGCCGGTGACGTAGCGCCCGTCGAAGCAGCTCATGTCGAGGTCGTCGATGGAGGAGCCCTCGGTGATCGCGGCCTTGAGGTCGTCGACCTCCTGGTAGACCAGGTGGTCGCAGCCGAGTTCCTCGGCGATCTGCGGGATCGTGCGGCCGTGGGCGATCAGCTCCTGCCGCGACGGCATGTTGATGCCGTACACGTGCGGGTGCCGCACGGGCGGGGCCGCCGAGGCGAAGGTCACCGACGTGGCCCCGGCGTCGCGCGCCATCTGGATGATCTGCTTCGAGGTCGTGCCGCGCACGATCGAGTCGTCGATGAGCAGCACGTTCTTGCCCTGGAACTCGGTCGACATCGCGTTGAGCTTCTGGCGCACGCTCTTCTTGCGCACCGCCTGCCCCGGCATGATGAACGTGCGGCCCACGTAGCGGTTCTTGTAGAAGCCCTCGCGGTACTCGATGCCGAGCTTGCGGGCGACCTCCATCGCCGCGGGGCGGGCGGAGTCGGGGATCGGCATGACGACGTCGATCTTGTCCATCGGCACGTGCTTCGCGATCGTGTCGGCGAGGCGCTCGCCCATGCGCAGACGCGACTCGTAGACCGAGATACCGTTCATGACCGAGTCGGGGCGAGCGAGATAGACGTACTCGAACGCGCAGGGGGAGAGCTGCACCTCGGCGGCGCACTGCTGCGTATGCAGCTCGCCGTCGGTGGTGATGAACACGGCCTCGCCCGGCTCGACCTCGCGAACGACCTCGTAGTCGCCGTTCTCGAGCACGAGCGACTCGCTCGCGACGACCCACTCGTCCTTGCCCTCCGACCCGGCGACGGTCGAGGGGCGACGGCCGAGGATGAGAGGGCGGATGCCGAACGGATCACGGAACGCGAGCAGACCGTACCCCGCGATGACGGCGATCACGGCGTAAGCGCCCTCGATGCGCTCATGCGTGCGGGCGACCGCCTCGAACACGCGGTCGGGGTCGAGGTCGACCGTCGAGGTGGTGTTCTGCAGCTCGCCGGCGAGCACGTTGAGCAGCAGCTCGGTGTCGCTGGAGGAGTTGAGGTGGCGACGGTCGCGCTTCGCCATGTCGGCCGTCAGCTCACGCGTGTTGGTGAGGTTGCCGTTGTGGATGAGGATGATGCCGTACGGCGCGTTCACGTAAAACGGCTGCATCTCCTCCTCGCTCGACGCGGTGCCCTTGGTGGCGTAGCGCACGTGACCGAGGCCGACGTTGCCGAGCAGCGCGCGCATGTCGCGAGTGCGGAACGCCTCGCGCACCATGCCCTGCGCCTTGGCGTTGTGCATCACGCCGTTCGCCTCCGCCGTGGCGATGCCCGTGGCATCCTGGCCGCGGTGCTGCAGCAGGAGGAGAGCGTCGTAGATGTCCTGATTGACCGGGGCCGTCCCGACCATTCCGACGATGCCGCACATAGGGGGTTACTTCGCTCCGTCCGCGTAGGCGCCCACGAGGCGCACCGCTCCGCCGTCGACGCCCTTGGCGCCCTGTTCGAATTCTCCTGCCGGCCGACCGCCGACGTGCACCGTGCCGACCTGCCACGCGGGCATGCCCTCGGCCGTCAGGGCGGCGAGCGCCGCATCCTTGGCCGTCTCCGACACGACGGCGAGGAACCCGATGCCGAGGTTCCAGGTGCCCTCGGCCGACTCGAGCGTCGAGCCGGCGATGTCGCTGAGCACGCGGAAGACCGGGCTCGGCGACCAGGTGCTGCGGTCGACCTCGGCCCAGCTGCCCAGCGGCAGCACGCGCGCGAGGTTCGCGGCGATGCCGCCTCCGGTCACGTGGCTGAGAGCGTGCACGGCACCGGGGATCGCGTCGATCAGCCGCAGCAGCGGGAGGGTGTACAGGCGGGTCGGCTCGAGGAGCGCCTCGCCCCACGTGGTGCCGAGGTCGGCGGCGTTGTCGCCGTAGGAGATGCCGGCGCCGGTGACGATGTGGCGCACCAGCGAGAAGCCGTTCGAGTGCAGACCGCTCGACGCGATCGCGATGACGGCGTCGCCGTCGTTCACCCGCTCGGCCCCGAGGATCGCGTCGGCCTCGACCACGCCGGTCGCCGCGCCGGCGACGTCGTAGTCGCGGGGGCCCAGCAGTCCGGGATGCTCGGCCGTCTCGCCGCCCACCAGGGCGGTGCCGGTCGCGGCGCATGCCTCGGCGATGCCGCGGACGATGTCGGCGATGCGCTGGGGCACCACCTTGCCGCAGGCGATGTAGTCGGTCATGAAGAGCGGCTTCGCGCCCACCACGACGATGTCGTCGACGACCATGCCGACCAGGTCCTGCCCGATCGTGTCGTGCTTGTCGATCGCCTGGGCGATCGCGACCTTGGTACCGACGCCGTCGGTGCTCGTCGCGAGCAGCGGACGCCGGTAGTCGCGCAGCGCCGCGGCGTCGAAGAGGCCGGCGAAGCCGCCGACGCCTCCGAGGACCTCGGGGCCGTGCGTCGCCTTGACGGACGACTTCATCAGCTCGACGGCGAGGTCGCCGGCAGCGGTGTCGACGCCGGCAGCGGAATAGGGATCGGTGGGGGAGGCAGCCACGCCATCAGCCTACCGCCCGCCGGACGCGTCGAGACGCCGCGAGAGCGCATCCGCTCCCGTCGCACTTCCTGTCGGCCCGGGGGACGGATGCCGACAGGAAGTGCGACGGGAGATGCGGGTGCGACGGGTCAGGAACCGGTGACGTTGTCGCGGGCGTCCTGAGCGCTGTCCTTCACGGATCCGGCGGCCTGGGTCGCCTCGTCGCGGACGTGCTCGGCCGCGCCGGTCGCCTCGTCCTTGACCGCGGCGAAGGCCTGCTGGGCCGGCTCCTTGAGGTCCTCGCCGAGCGACTTCGCGACGGAGGCGGCCTCGTCGACCAGCGGCTGGGCCCTGTCCTTGACCTCGGCCGCCAGCTCCTTCTCCTTCTCGGAGGCGGGGATGACGGCGGCGATCACGAGGCCGGCGGCGAAGGCCATCAGGCCCACGGCGAGCGGGTTGCCCTGCGCCTTCGACACGGTGCGGCCGCCCGCGCCGCCGACGGCGTCGGCGACCGACGATCCGGCGTGCGACACGGCGTCGCCCGCATCCTCGGCCGCACCCATCACGCGGTCGACGACCCCGCGTACGGCGCCCTTCATCTTCTGCGTCTGACGGTGCACGACCTTCGAGGGCGTGACCTTGTCGGCCAGGGCATCGACATCCCTGCCGAACTCCGCCCGGGTCCTCTCGATGTCGGCGCGGATCGCGTCGGGTGAATCGCTCATCGGTTCTCCTCATTCCTCTTCACGGCGTCGGGGATGCGCTTGATCGACTCGACCGTGCGCGGCGCCCCTTCCACGCTCTTCAACTGCTTACGGCCCGTCACGAACAGGACGGCGGCGATGATCGCCCAGATCACGGCGACGATGACGGCCGACCAGCCGAGGCCGGTCAGGTACCCGAGCGCCCACCAGAGGGCGACGGACAGGAAGAACACCGCCATCAGGGCGGCGTACCCGGCGCCGCCGAGCATTCCCGCACCGCGGCCGGCGCGTGCGGCCGACTGCTTCAGCTCGGCCTTCGCCAGCTCCAGCTCCTGCCGCATCAGGGTCGACAGGTCGGACGTCACCTCGCCGAGCAGCTCGCCGAGCGATGTGGACTCGGCTTTCTGCTCGCTGGGTGTGGCACCGGCATCGGTCATGGTCGCCCCTCCTCCTGCGAGCCGCGCGCGGCGTCGGTGCGGTCGAACAGCGGGGTGTCGGTGTCGGCCGCGTCGCCGTCGCGCGCGTCGCCCTCGCCGTGCACGCCCCAGGGGGCCGTGCCGCTGTCGAGACCGCTCATGCCGTCGTGCGCACCGGGGATGCTGCCGTCGGAGGGCAGCGGTGGCTGGCGGTGAGCCTCGGTGGCGGCGGATGCTCCGACCGACGTGTCGGCCGCGCCGAGCGTGCCCGCTCCTCCGTCGGCGCTGGAGCCGAGTGCGGCATCCGCTCCGACCGCGGTGGCCTGCCCGGAGATGCCTGCGCCGGCGGCCGTGCCGGCGTAGCTGCCCGAGGCGGAAGCGCCCGTGCCGTACTCCGGACCCGTCGTGGTGTTCTGCACCGCACCCGATGTGCCGCTCCCGCCCGAGCCGCCCTCGGAGAGCGCACGGGTGAGGCGTCCGGCGACGAGGCCGGCGAGCGCCGCCACCGCGATGAACGTGCCCGGCTTGCGTCGGGCGTACGACTTGACCTCGCCGAGCAGCGAGCCCGGGTCGCGATCGCCGATCCAGCCGGCGACGCCCTGGATGCGGGCGGATGCCTGGCGCACCAGATCGGCGGCCACCCCACCCTCGGAGTTCTGGGACATGCTCTCGAGCTCGCCGCCCACCGAACGGAGACCGTCGGCGACACGGCGCTGCTGCTGCGCGGCCTGGTCCTTCAGCTGTGCGGTGCTCTGGTGGTACAGATCGCGGATCTGATCCTTGGCCTCGTGGGCCACCGCGCCTGCTTCGGCCTTCGCCGTCTCGACGACTCCGACGGCCTCGTCCTTCGCGGTGCTCGCGACACCTGCGGCCTCGTGCGCGGCGGTCTGGACGGTGCCCGACGGCCCGGCCGAACCGCTGTTCACGGAGCCCTCTTCCTGACTGTGCGACATCGTTCTTCCTCTCGACTGCGACCGACGGTTCGTCGGCGTGAAGGAAGGTCTACGCCCCGGCTCCCGAGGATCCGCCAGGGTTGACGCGGCTCTCTCCGAGGGCTACCGTGGGCGCCCGCGTGGGGCGGGGCCGTTCGGTGCCCGTGGAGGCCGATATCACGCGGTTCGCCGATTGTCATCGGGCAGGACACGGCGGCCGGTGGCCGCCCTACGATGGGGCCATGGCCGACAAGCCGCAGTGGCTGATCCGCGAAGACGCGAGCATCCCGGTGCTCGTCGCGCTCGTGCTGCGGCAGGCTCTCGGCGTCCGTTCCCCGCTCGATCTGCCGGGTCTGCGCGATCTGCCGCTGCGCGCGGCGGATGCCCCCGACGCCGCCCCCGCGCTCGAGGGGCAGTGGCGCGACTACTGGGACATGACGGTCGAGCCGCGCGCGCATCGGTCGGAGGTGCCGCTCGAACTGATCGAGGGGTTCGACACGCTCGTCGCCCTGCCCGCCTCCGGCGCCGAGGAGCTGTCCACCGCGGTCGGCCCGTTCGCGGCATCCGCCCTGCGGTATGCGCGCGCGGCGCACGATCGCTACCTCTCTTCGATGAAGAGCCACACCGGAGGCGACGCCTACCGCGCCTATGCCAGCGCGATCGCCGAGTTCGAGCGCGACATCGGCCGGCGGGCGCATTCGTTCGAGTTGAATGTGCAGGTGCTGCCGCTCACGCAGCGGGGCGTGTGGTGGATCGGCGATCTCACGGTCGCCGTGACCGACGGGCTGCGGCGGGACATCGTGGCCTTCGACACCGCGATCCGGCCGGTGATCGCCGAGCTGGCGTGACGACGGGCGGCGTCAGCCGCGCGGGGCGGAACCGCGGTTCGGGTCGGTGCGCGGATCGACATCGAGCACCGGGGCGGGAACTGACGGTGCCACCGCGTCGGGCAGCGTCGTCTGCGGAACCTCGTCGCTCGGTTCGTCGACGGCGATGATCGTCTCGCGGTCGACGCGCACCACGCGGTCGTGGCGGCGTCCGGTGCGCTCCAGCACCAGGGCGACCACGCCACCGAGGGCGAGGCCGATCGGCACCGTCCAGAGCAGCAGGAATCCGAACACCTGGCTGGGCGGGTAGACGACGTCGAGGGCGTCGGACTCCTCGAAGCTGCCGGCGAAGGTCAGGATCGCGGCGACGATGATGCCGAGCACCACGCCGAGGCCCATGAACACGCCGTACCGCGGCACGTGGCGCACGGTCGCTTCGACGGTCTGCGGGGTCTCGGAGGAGGACATACCTCCATTCTCCCACCGTTCCCGAAGGCGGGGACGACGAAACCGCCCTCCCGTCGCGGAAGGGCGGTCTCGCCGCGGTGTCAGACCTCCGTGGTCGCGTGCGCGTCCGTCGCGGTGCGCGTGCGGCGGCCCACGAGCACGCCCCCCGCCCCGGCCAGGGCGACGACCACGAGGCCGCCGACGATCCACACCCACACGGGTACGCCCTGCTCCGAGACCGGCACGTCGGCCGCGGTGACGGAGGCCGCGGCATCCGCCCCGCCCGCCGTCTCGTCCTCGACGGGCGCGGCCACGCCGCAGTCCGCCCCGACCGGGATGGCGGCCGAGACCGGATCGAGCTCCTCCCCCGCGCCGTAGGTGCCGAATGCGGTCGCGCCGGCCTCGGTCAGCGTCGCCGAGACGCCGTCGAGCGTCAGCACGCCGTCGACCGGCGCCGCGTCGCCGAGGGAGAACTCCGCGAACCGCACGTCCTGCAGGTCGATCGCCTCGCCCGACTGGGTGGTTCCCGCCACGTCGACGACGATGTACCCGGTGCCGCCGGCGAGCTCGACGCGGAAGTCGGACAGGGTCGTGTCGAGCGCCCCGTCGTGCCCGGTGAACTCGATCGTGCCGCCGAAGGCCATCAGCCCCGCCCCCGTCTCGTCGTCGAACGAACCCGAGCCGTTCTCCCACACGAAGTCGGGGTACTGGTAGGCGACGTCGGTGAGCGTCCAGCCGCCCTGCGCGATGCCCTCGATGTACGTGCGGAACGACTCCTTGAAGCCCCAGTTCAACGAGGCCCCCTCGACGACGCACTGTCCGATCGCGACCGCCTCACGGGCGAGCGTGAACTCGAGGCCGCGGGTGACCGACCCCTGCAGCGTGAGGGTGTGCGCGCCGTTCTCGAGCGTCGCCGGCAGCGTTCCGGTCCAGGTGGCGGTACCGGAGGCATCCGCATCGACCGTGCCTAGCAGCACGGGCGTCGAATAGACGACCACCTGAATGCCCTTCTCGCCGGGCTGGAATCCGGATGCGGTGACCGTCGCCTGCTTCCCTGCCTGCAGGGCAGCGAGGTTCTCGTCGTCGATCTCGATACCGCGGGACGCGGGCGGCGTCGCCGGCAGAGGCGTCTGCTTCTTCGCCGCGGCGGCCGTGGCCACGGTGCCCGAGGCGCCGACCGGAGCCGCCGCCGCCGAACCCACGGTGAACGACACGGCGTCGAGGGTCGTGGAATAGCCCTGGAACACCCGATCGACGCCGGCTGCGGTGATCGACGCCGGCGCGGAGGTGTAGGTGACCGCGCCGTTCGCCGTGGTCTTCGCCGCTCGCGACAGGTCGAGCGTGGCGAAAGGCACCTGCGCTCCGCCGCTGCGGACGAGGAGGGTGGCCGACGTCGACGAGGTCATGCGGATCTGCGGGTCGGCGATGGTGACGTCGAGAACGCCGTTGTGGCCGGTGAACCGCACGGATCCGACGTACGACACGGTGCCGAGGCCGGTTGCCGGGTCGTAGGTGCTGCCGGCGGTCTGCCCGAACTGGAACTGCTCGCCGGAGCGGGTGGCGCCGCTGCCGACCTCGATGCCGCCCTTCGCGATGGGGCTGATGATGTACCGCTGGAAGGAGCTCGAGATCGCCCAGCGCAGCGACCCGCCCGGCACCGTGGCGACCGGGGCCGCCGGCGTCGTTCCGGGGTCGGTCGGCGGCGTCGTCGGGGGCGTCGTCGGCGGGGTCGTGGGCGGGGTGCCCGGCTCGCCGAGCAGAGCGTTCCACTGCTCTTCGGTGATCGTCACCGTCGCGCGCGCGTAGATGGTCGATGCCGTCGGCAGCGTGTGCTGCTTCCAGACGACGACCTCGTAGGTCTTGGTGCGGTCGAGGGTGTCTGCCGGGGCGGTGAGGTCGACCGCGAGTGCGCCGAGCGACACGTTGCGGACGTACTGCATGGCGAGGAATCCGCCTCCGGCCGTGATGTCGCCCTCGGTGCCCTTCTCGATCAGGGCGACGTACGCGCCGGTCGTGGCGGCGTCGAGCCCGGTGGCGCGCGCCGTGACGGTCAGACCCGTCGCCGCCGATGCCGACGCGACGGTGGTCGTCGCGGTCGGGCCGGGTGCCGGCGGGAACACCTCATCCCACTGCGCATCCGAGACCTCGACGGCGCTACGGGCGTAGATCGTCGCGGCGCTCGGAAGGGTGTGCTGCTGCCAGACGATGACCTCGTACGTCGTGCCGCGGTCGAGGTTCGCGGCCGCCGCCGAGAGGTCGACGGTGAACGCACCCCCGGTGATGCCGCGCACATACTGCATCGCGACGAAGCCGCCGCCGGCGGTGACCTCGGCTTCGGTGCCCTTCTCGATCAGGGCGACATAGGCCCCGGTGGCCGCGCCCAGCTTCGAGCCGGTGGCGGTGACCGTGAGGCCGTCCGCCGTCGCGGTCTTCACCGTGCCTGCGACGCTGGGCTTCACGGCGTAGGCGAGGGGGATGCTCTTCTCCTGCGCGGGGTTCACGACCCCGCCGGCCCCGTACGTGTAGACGCCGTACTGCCCGGGCGTCGCCGGGGTGTCCTTGAGGGTGAGGGTCGCGGTGAACGATCCGTCGGCCGCGATCGGAACCCACTGGGCGCGGATGGCGCTCTGATACTGCGCCGGAACCTTCTCGAGCACGCTCTCGGCCAGCGCCCAGGCCTGCGCACCCACGGAACGCGCCGACCCGGCGGCGCCGGCGGACGGCTGCCACGTGGCGGCGAAGTTGCCGAACACGACGTACGTGCCCTGCGGCTGGTCGGCCGGGATCGGCACGCCGCGACCGCCGACGTTCGCCGCGGGGTCGTACCCGCTGCCCCGCACGACGATGGTGTCGCCGGCCGTCAGCGCAGACGCCCCGACGGGAGTGGTGCCGTCGGCGAGGAAGACCGCCAGAGTCGGCGTCGCCGGCACCGGGGTGCCCGGGTCAGTGCCGGGGTCCGTGCCCGGGTCCGTGCCGGGGTCGGTGCCCGGATCCGTGCCGGGGTCGGTGCCCGGGTCCGTGCCGGGGTCGGTGCCCGGGTCCGTGCCGGGGTCGGTGCCCGGGTCCGTGCCGGGGTCGGTGCCCGGGTCCGTGCCGGGGTCGGTGCCCGGGTCGGTGCCCGGGTCCGTGCCGGGATCGGTGCCCGGATCCGTGCCGGGATCGGTGCCCGGCTCCTCGGTCTGCGGCGGGAACACGGCGTCCCACTGCCCGGCCGAGATCGCCACGTCGCCGCGGGCGTAGACGGTCGCGGCGCTCGGGTTGGTGTGCTGCTGCCACACGATCACCTCGTACGACTTCGAGCGGTCGAGTCCGGCGGCGGCGGCGACGAGGTCGATCGTGAATCCGCCGTCGGTGACCGCGCGCACGAACTGCATGGCCGCGAAGCCGCCGCCCGCCGACACCGCGCCCTCCGCCCCCTTCACGATCACGGCCGCATACGCGCCCGTGGTGCCGTCGGGCAACCCGGACGCCGTGGCCTGCACGGTCAGTCCCGAGGGGCCCGCCGCAGTGACCGTGGTCGAGACCGCCGCGCTCGCGGCGAGCGCGGGTTGCGCGACGGTCAGGCCGGCGACGACGAGGAAGAGCGAGAGGAGAGCGGCGAACGACGCGCGGAGGCGTCTGTTCGCTGAGCTGCGGGATGCTGTGGCGTTCACGTTTTCTCTCCGGACCCCGGGCACGCGCGAGGCACGCGCGCCGGCGGAGCCACTGTGCGAGCGGGCGGGAGTATTTAGGTTAGGCTGCACTAAGCAGCGACCCTCCCTGAGCGTAGGCTGTGCGCGATGTACGCGTCAAGTTTTAGGTTAGCCTTGCCTTATGCGTCGCGTTTCCGTGGTCCTCCTCGCCGCCGTCCTGGCCGCCGGCCTCGCCGGGTGCACACAGCCACCGGCCGGCGCCTCCGCGCCGGCATCCGTCGAAGGTGACTGCCCGCGGGCATCCGCCGCCCTGACCGACCTGCCCCTCGCCGACGACGTGCGCGCGGTCGAAGGTGGATCGACCGCATGCCTCTCGAGCGACGCCATCGAACCCATCGCCGATGACACCGCCCCCGCGCTGCCCGCGACCGTCACCGACAGCGAGGGCCGCGCGGTCACGGTCGACTCCACCGACCGCATCCTGCCCATCGACATCTCGGGCACCATCGCCGCGACCGTCTTCGCCCTCGGTCTGGGAGATCAGGTGGTCGGGCGCGACGCATCGACGCAGTTCGCCGGCACGCAGGACCTTCCCGTCGTCACGCAGAGCGGGCACACCCTCAACGCCGAGGCCATCCTCGAGCTCGCCCCCACCGTGGTGCTCACCGACACGACCATCGGCCCGAAAGTGGTGCGGCAGCAGCTGCGCGACGCGGGCATCGACGTCGTCGTCATCTCGAGCGACCGCCGCATCGACACGACCGACGCCCTGGTCACCGAGATCGCGGCCGCCCTCGGGGTGCCGACGCGCGGCGCCGCGCTCATCGAGAGACTCGACGGCGAACTCGACGATGCGCTCGCCGAGATCGCGGAGGTCACCCCTGCCGAGGCATCCGACCGCGCGCGGATGCTGTTCCTCTACGTGCGCGGCAGCGCCAACGTGTACTACATCTTCGGCGAGGACTCCGGCGCCGACTCGCTCATCGACGCGGTCGGCGGCATCGACGTCGCCGCGGAGATCGGCTGGGAGGGCATGAAGCCGATGACCGCCGAGGCGCTCGTCGCCGCCCAGCCCGACGTGCTCGTGATGATGACCGACGGCCTGGATTCCGTCGACGGCATCGACGGGCTCATCGAACGCATCCCCGCGCTCGCCGAGACACCCGCCGGCGCGAACCGGCGCGTCATCGACATGGCCGACAGCGAGATCCTCAGCTTCGGGCCGCGCTCCGCCGAGATCATCCGCGCACTCGCCCGCGCCCTGTACGCCCCCGAGCCCGTCGGATGACCTCGGAGGTCGTCACCCCGACGCCGACCACCCGGCGCGGGCTGCGGTTCGCGGTGGTCGTCGCCGCCCTCGTCGTCGCCCTCACGGCCACGTGCGTCGCGTCGATCACGAGCGGCCAATATCAGCTGGCCCCCACCGACCTCGTCGGCGTGCTGCTGCGCGGCATCGGCATCGACACGGCATGGGCGCCCGGCGGCACCACCGACTACGGCGTCATCTACAACCTGCGCCTGCCACGGCTGGTGCTGGGTCTGCTCGTCGGGGCGGCTCTCGCGGTGTCCGGCGTGCTCATGCAGGCGATCTTCGGCAACCCTCTGGCCGACGCCGGCGTGGTGGGGGTCTCGTCGGGCGCGGCCCTCGGCGCCGCAGCGAGCATCACGCTCGGCCTCGCCACGTTCGGCATGTGGACGACACCCGCGTTCGCGTTCATCGGCGGGCTCATCGCCGTACTCTCGGTGTACTTCATCAGCCGGTCGAACGGACGCACCGAGGTCGTCACGCTGCTGCTGACGGGCATCGCCGTCAACGCGATCGCCGGCGCCGGCATGGCCTTCCTCACCTTCATCGGCACGACGTCGACGCGCGAGCAGATCGTGTTCTGGCAGCTCGGCTCGCTGAACGGCGCCCTGTGGTCGAACGTCGGCCTGGTCGCCCCGCTCGTCGCGGTCGGAATCCTCATCGGTCTCATCGTCGCCCCGCAGCTCGACCTCTTCGCCCTCGGCGAGCGCACCGCCCGCCACCTGGGCCTGAACGTCGAACTGCTGCGCATCGTCGTGATCGTCACGGTGGCGCTGCTCGTGTGCGCGGCGGTCGCGTTCGCCGGCATCATCGGGTTCGCGGGCCTCGTCGTACCGCACCTCATGCGCATGGTCATCGGTCCCGCGCACCTTCCCCTCGTGATCGCCTCGGCTCTCGGCGGCGCCCTGCTCATCGCCGTCGCCGATCTCGTCGCCCGCACCGCCGTGCCGCTGGCCGACCTGCCCATCGGCATGATCACGTCGCTCGTGGGCGGCCCCTTCTTCCTCTGGCTGCTGGTGCGCACGCGCCGCCGCGCGGGAGGCTGGGCATGACCGTACGACTGCGGGGCACCCGTCTCACCGTGCGCGTCGGCGAGGGTCGGACGATCCTCGATGATGCCGCGATCGAGATCCGCGCCGGAGAGGTGCACGCCCTGGTCGGGCCCAATGGTGCCGGCAAGTCGACGCTGTTCGGGGTGCTCGCGGGTGACATCACCCCGCATTCGGGCACGGTCGACCTCGACGGGGCGGCGGTCACGGGCATCCGCTCCCGTGCGCTCGCCCGGCAGCGCGCGGTGCTGCTGCAGGAGAACACGGTGACCTTCCCGTTCACCGTCGAGCAGGTCGTGCGCATGGGGCGTGCCCCGTGGGCCCGGTCGGCCGCCGCCGACGACGACGACGAGATCGTCGCCGAATCGCTCGCCGCGACAGAGGTGGCGCCGCTCGCCGCGCGCGCGGTCACCTCGCTGTCGGGCGGCGAGCGGGCACGGGTGGCGCTCGCCCGGGTGCTGGCGCAGCGCACCGGCATCCTGCTGCTCGACGAACCGACCGCGGCCCTCGACCTCAAGCACCACGAAGACGTCATGCGCCTCATCGCGGCGCAGGCGGGGAGCGGAGCCGCCGTGGCGATCGTGCTGCACGACCTCAACGCCGCCCTCGCGCACGCCGACCGCGTGACGCTGCTCTCGGGTGGGCGGGTCGTGGCCTCGGGCATCCCCTCCGACGTACTGACGGCGGAGCGGATCGAAGAGGTCTACGGACAGCCGGTGGACGTCTTCCCGCATCCCGTCACGGGGGTGCCGCTGGTGGTGGCGCGACGCTGACCTCTCACCTCGGGTGGGGCGACGCCTGCGGGGGCGGCGAGATGCAGGCGTCGCGGCGGGATGTGGGCACGATCCGGCGTATTCGGCCTGCATTTCGCTGCCGCGCCTGCAGGTGACGACAGTTGAAGGGTCAGGGGCGCAGGGGCAGCACGCCGACGAGGTCGGCGCGGGTGCCCGAGGCGGCGATGCGACCGGATGCCGCGGCATCCGCCCAGGCCTCCTCGCCGAGCGCGACGGCGATCCACGTCGCCGCGTCCATCTCGACCACGTTGGGCGGGGTCCCCCGCGTGTGCCGAGGACCCTGGATGACCTGCACCGCGCCGAACGGCGGCACGCGCACCTCGACGCTGTTGCCCGGGGCCTTCTCGTCGAGCAACTGCAGCAGGTAGCGCACGGCCGTGGCGAGTGCCGTGCGGGGCGGCTTCTCGCCCGCGGCATCCGCTCGTCTGACCACGTCGAGGGCGGCGCGACCGTCGACGATGTCGATCTTCCTGGCCATCTCCCCACCCTACGACCCGCGTCGGCTCGCAGCATGAGCATGCAGCCGGCCGGCGCGCGCGCCGAGCGGCGGGCTGCGGCGAGCGCGCACTCCTGGGGCGGACCGTTCCCGGCATTGCTCGAACCCGAGACGGCGCACGACGCCTCGGTGCTGGTGCTGTTCGGCGTGCTCGACCGCGAAGCGGCGGTCGTCGCCGACGCAGCCGTCGCCCGTGACCTCGACGTGCTGCTGCAGCGGCGCGCGTCGACGCTGTCGTCGCACCCCGGGCAGGTGTCGTTCCCCGGGGGGCGGGCCGAGCCCGACGATGCGGATGCCGTCGCCACCGCGTTGCGGGAGGCCCAGGAGGAGACGGGCCTGGACCCGGCGGGAGTCGATGTGCTCGCCACGCTGCCCGCCCTGCCGCTCGCCGCGAGCAATCACCGCGTGACCCCGGTGCTCGGGTGGTGGCGGATGCCGTCGCAGGTCGCCGCCGTCGATCACGCCGAGACGGTGGAGGTGTTCCGGGTGCCGGTCGCGACGCTGCTCGACCCCGCCACGCGCTACACCTCGGTGCGCACGTTCGGCGACCGCACGTTCCGCGCCCCGGCGTTCGATGTCGACGGGACGATCGTGTGGGGCTTCACCGCGATGGTGCTGAACGGGATCTTCGACGCCGCGGGCTGGACGGTGCCTTGGAACACCGCCGACGAGCGCCCCGTCTAGCTCCTCCCGTCGCCTCGGCTCTCCCCTCGCGCGCATCCCTCGCGCGCATCCCTTGCAGCGTCCCTCGCGCGCACCCCTTGCAGCGTCCCTCGCGCGCATCCCTCGCAGCGTCCCTCACCGCGCATCCCTTGCAGCGTCCCTCACACGCAACGGAGGAGATCTCGCGATCAGGAGGACCGGATGCCGTCATCTCGCCGCCTTGTCAGGTGATCTCCTTCCGAGGGCGCGCTGCGAAGCCGCGCCGCATCGACCCGAAACGCGCCGGGCCCGCTCGATAGGCTGGGCGGGTGAAGATCCTCGTCCTCGGTTCCGGTGCCCGTGAGCACGCGATCATCCTCGCCCTGCGAGCAGAGCAGACGGAGCACGAGATCTTCGTCTCCCCCGGCAACGCCGGCATCGCCGCCGATGCGACGACCGTGTCGGTCGACATGCTCGACGGCGGCGCGGTCACCGCGTTCGCCAACGAGCACGCCATCGATCTGGTCGTGGTGGGGCCGGAGGCACCGCTCGTGGCGGGTGTCGCCGACGCGCTGCGCGAGCGGGGCATCCCCGTGTTCGGCCCGGGTAAGGCCGCAGCCCAGCTCGAGGGGTCGAAGGCGTTCGCCAAGCGCATCATGGACTCCGCCGGGGTTCCGACGGGCCGTGCCGTGCGCGCGGCGACCGTCGCCGAGGTCGAAGCCGCCTTCGACGATCTGGGCGCCCCGCACGTCGTGAAGGCCGACGGGCTCGCGGCCGGCAAGGGGGTCATCGTCACCTCCGACCGCGCCGAGGCCCTGGCGCATGCCGAGCAGTACCTGCCCGCCGGTCCCGTGCTCGTGGAGGAGTTCCTCTCGGGCCCCGAGGTGTCGCTCTTCTTCCTCAGCGACGGCGACACGGTGCGCGCGCTCAGCCCCGCGCAGGACTTCAAGCGCGCGCTCGACGGCGATGCCGGGCCCAACACCGGCGGTATGGGCGCCTATTCGCCGCTGCCGTGGCTCGCCGAGCAGTTCGGCAGCGAGCACGACTTCGTCGCCCAGGTCACCCGCGACGTCGCCCTGCCGGTCGTTCGCCAGCTCGACGCCGAGGGCACCCCCTTCATCGGTCTGCTGTACGCCGGGCTCATCCTCACCCCGGCCGGCGTACGGGTGATCGAGTTCAACGCGCGCTTCGGCGACCCCGAGACCCAGGTGGTGCTGCCCCGTCTGCGCACCCCCCTCTCGGAGCTGCTGTTCGCCGCGGCGTCCGGCACCCTCGAAGACCAGCCCGAGCCCGAGTTCTCGAACGAGGTCGCGATCACCGTCGTGCTCGCCAGCGAGGGCTACCCCGAGGCGCCGCAGACCGGCCGCCCGATCGAGCACCTCGCCGACGCGGCGGCCGTGGAGGGCGTGCGCATCGTGCATGCCGCGACCGCAGGTCCGGATGCTCCGGGCGGCGATCTCATCGCGACGGGCGGCCGTGTGCTGAACGTGGTGGCGACGGCATCCGACTTCGCGACTGCCCGCGAGCGCGCCTACGACGCCATCGCCCGGATCTCGCTCGAGGGCGCGCACTACCGCAGCGACATCGCGGCGCGCGGCGGCGGATGACCGACGCAGACCCCGTCGGCGCCGCCCCGCCCCCGGCTGCGGAGGCGGCGGCGACCGCGCGTCTCGACGCGCTCGCCGAGGAACTCCGGCGATTGCGCCTCGATGCGGGCGACATCTCGTACGCCGAGATCGCGTCGCGGATCGCCGCCCGCCGCGTGTCGGAGGGGCGCGATCCCGGCGCCGCGCGCATCGCCCGGTCGACGGTCTTCGACGCCTTCCAGACCGGTCGGCGCCGCATCAACCCGGCGCTGGTGCGGGAGATCGTGCTCGCCCTCGGCTACGACGCCGACGAGGCGGAGCGGTGGCGGATGCGCTACCTCGATGCGCGACGCCCCGATCGGTCGACCGACGCCCCGGCTGCCGTCGCGGAAGGCACGACCGCCGACGTCGACCGTACGCCGGCCGCCCCGGCGCGCTCGTCTCGCTTCGGAGCGCACCCCGGCGCGCTCGTCGGGGCGCTCCTCGCGTGCGTCGGACTGAACGTGTACCTCGGCACCCTCATCATCCGCCACGAGGTGCCGCTCTACCTCGACATGATCGGCACCGCGGCGGCGTCGTTCGCCTTCGGTCCGTGGTTCGGCGCCCTCGTGGCCCTCATCACGAATCTGCTCGGGTCGCTCGTCGCCACCCCCGAGACGATCGTGTTCGCGCTGGTGAACATCACCGGCGCGCTCGTGTGGGGCTTCGGCATCCGTCGCTTCGCGCACACCATTCCGCGGTTCATCCTGCTCACCGTCGCGGTCGCCCTCGCCTGCTCGATCATCGGCGCCCCGCTGAACGTTCTGATGTACGGCGGGCCGTCGCTGCACTCGGGGTTCCTCCTCGCGTCGCTCGCGCATGCGATCGGCGACCCGTGGGCGGGTACGTTCGGGGTGAACATCGGCGTCTCGATCATCGACAAGACGATCTCGGGAGCGGTCGGACTGCTCATCGCCGGCCTGTTCCTGCGCTGGGGTCTGGGAACCGAGCGGATGCCTCCGGTCCTGCTGCGTCGCCGGAACACGGCCGCGGATCGCGGCGAGCGCACGCCCGACCCCGGCATGCACTGAGACCGGCTTCCCACCGGCACCGCTCTCACCCGTCAGCCGATCCCGTGGCGGTCGAACGCGGCGTTCAGGTCGTCCGCGCGCAGCGCGACGAGGTCTCCCGCGCTCGCCTCCTCGACGAGGCTCAGCCGCAGGTCGCGCGCCTTCATCGCCGCCTCGATCACGATGCGCGCCTGCCGGGCGTTGCCCCACCCCTCGGTCTCGAACGCTCCGGCGCTCTCGGCCGCGGCGAACCGCTCCCGCAGGACGAGACGGGCGTCGTCGTCGAACTGCTGACCGGCACGGCGCCCCATGCTCTCGGCGATCTGCACCAGCTCGTCGACCGTGTACGGCAGGAACTCGATGCGGTCGGTGAACCGCGATGCCAGCCCGGAGTTCGAGGCGACGAAGCGGTCCATGTCGGCGGGATACCCGGCGGCGATCACGAGGAACGAGCCGCGCTCGTTCTCCATGCGCGGCATCAGCGTCTCGATCGCCTCCTGCCCGAAGTCCTGCGGTCCGCCGCCGACGAGCGTGTACGCCTCGTCGATGAACAGCACACCGCCCATCGCCGCATCGATGCGCTCATTGGTCTTCGGGGCGGTGCTGCCGATGTGCGCGCCGACGAGATCGCCGCGGGCCACCTCGATGATCGCCCCGGTGGGGAGCAGACCGAGAGCGCGGTAGAGGCGCCCGAGCAGGCGGGCGATGGTGGTCTTGCCGGTGCCCGGCGGGCCCACGAACAGCATGTGCTCGAGGGGCACGGGGCCGGCGGTGATCCCCGCCTCGCGGCGGCGCAGGTCGAAGCGCGCCTGCGCGAGCAGCTCGCGGATCTTCGCCTTCAACGCCGGCTGGCCGATCTGCGCGTCGAGTTCGGCCAGCACCTCGTCGACCGATTCTGCGGCGGCGACGACGGCGATGCGCTCGATATCGCAGGCGGCGCGCATGTCGTCGACCTCGATCGTGAAGAGCGCGTCGATCGCCGTGAGGGCGTCGTCGGGCCCGCCCTGGTCGGACACCCGCAGGTCGCGCTGCTGCACGGCGCGGTCGAGCACGTTGCGCACCGACCGCCCGTTGCCCCAGTCCTTCGACGAGAACGCTCCGGCGGCCTCGGCGGCGCTCAGGCGATCGAGCAGCAGCGCGCGGGCATCCGCCGTCAACTGCTCCCCGCGTGACTGGGCCATCCCCTCTGCGATGCGCACGAGCTCTGCCGCGGTGTACGCCGTGAACTCGATGCGGGTCACGAAGCGCGAGGCCAGCCCGACGTTCGTCGCGAGCAGGGCGTCCATGTCGTCGGGGTAGCCCGCGGCGATCGCGACGAACTTGCCGCGGTCGTTGTCGAGCCGTGGCAGCAGTGTCGCGATGGCCTCGCGCCCGAAGTCGTTGTCGCCACCCTCGGCGAGCGTGTACGCCTCGTCGATGAACAGCACCCCGCCCATCGCGTCGTCGATCACGGCGGTGGTCTTCGATGCGGTCTGCCCGACGAAACCCGAGACCAGGGCCTGCCGGTCGACCTCGACGATCTCGCTGCGCGGCAGGATGCCCATCGCCCGGTACAGGCGGGCGATCAGCCGCGCGACCGTGGTCTTGCCCGTTCCCGGCGGGCCGACGAACAGCATGTGGTCGAGGGGGAAGGCTCCACCTCCTCCGCCGTGCGCCATCTTGCGCTGCTGCACCCGCGCCTGGGCGAGGATCGCACGCACCTGTCGCTTCAACGCGGGCTGCCCGACCTGGGCGTCGAGTTCGGCGAGCACGTCGTCGACCGACTCCTCCACGCCGGAGATGCGGCCGATCGCGAGGTCGTCGCACGCCGCGTCGACGTCATCCGCGCCGATCTCGACGAGCGAGGCGCGGTCGCGCGCCCCCGACATGCTGATGCGCAGGTCGCGGTGGGTGATCGCCGCCTCGACGACGTTGCGCATGGCGCGGGCGTTGCCCCAGTCGGCCCGCTCCAGCCCGCCGCGCCGCTCCTCGTCGGCGAGGCGAGCGGTGAGTCGCGAGCGGGCGTCGTCGGTGAGCTCGTTGTCCATCCCGGCCGCCATGTGCGCGGCGATGCGCAGCAGCTCGTCGGGTGCGTACGAGGTGAAGGTGACGGGCGGGCGGAAGCGCGATGCCAGCCCCGGGTTCGCCTTCATGAAGGCCGACATGCGGTCGCCGTAGCCCGCGATGATGCAGACGAACTCGGAGCGCTTGTCTTCGAGCTCCTTCATGAGCACGGCGATCGCCTGCGTGCCGAAGTCGTTGTCGCCTCCCTCGGCGAGCGTGTAGGCCTCGTCGATGAAGAGCACGCCGCCCATCGCGTCGGCGATGACCTGGCTGGTCTTCTCGTCGGTGCCGCCGACGTTCGACGAGACGAGGTCGGGACGCGACACCTCGTGCACGACCGGCGCCTCGAGAACGCCGAGCGCGTGGAAGAGCCGTGCGACGAGACGGGCGACCGTCGTCTTGCCGGTACCCGGAGGACCCGCGAAGACCAGGTGGCTGCCGACGCGGCTGGGCTTGAGGCCCTGCGCCTCGCGCAGTTTGTTGATCTCGACCTGGTGCACGATGCCGCGCACTTCGCGCTTGAGCTGGGCCTGACCGACGATGGCGTCGAGCTCGGCGAGGATCACGTCGATCGGCTCGACCGGCTCGGGTTCGTCGACGAAGGCCGCGGCGGGAGGTGCGGCCGAGCGGGCACCGGAACCGCTGGGCAGCCGGAACCCCGGCCGGGTGGGCAGGAGGAACTCGACGGTGCCGAACGTCGGCGGCTCGCTGCGGCTCGCCCCGTAGAGGCGCACCGCGGCGTCCGCCGCACCGAACTCGACCTGCACCCGCGGGAACTTCACGTCGGTGACCGTCGCGACCGCGGCGTCGAGAGCACGCGATTCGCAGGGTACCTCGACCGCGGCCGACGAGCGGGCCTCGACGGCCGCGGCCCGCCCGTCCGCGCCGATGACGTCGACGGAGTCCTCGCGGATGCGCAGGACGATGCGCCCCGCCGACGCCGGCTCGCGGAGCGCGGCGCGCAGGTCGTCGCCGCGGAGGCTCAGCGCACCGGTCGCGGTACCCACGATCGCGAGAGCGTTGTAGGCGTCGATCGCCGACCGCTCGTCCCACAGCGGCTGCACGAGCACGCGCGGGCCGTTCGGGCGGCGCACGAGGAGTTCCCCGTCGGCCCGCGCCACTTCCACGGTTTCGGAACGGTCGAACTCCTCGCGGAGGGCGGCCGCGTATCCCCCGGGCACGACCGCCGCACCGGATGCCCCCGTGGCGAGCTGCGCCGGCACCGTCATCACCGCCAGCCCGGCGTCGGTCGCGGCCCAGGCCACCAGACCGTCGGGCGAGGCGTGCAGCATGGTGCCGCTCTGCGGCGACGACGCGTCGTCGGACCGCGCCGGCGCGAGCTTCTGCAGGGCGAGGATCAGATCGCCTGCGCGCAGCGTGCCCCACGCCTGCGCGCGTCGCCACCGGGCGTCGGCGCCCCCTGCGCCTCCGACCCGCCCGCCGTTCAGAATGCCACCGGGGGCGCCATGCCCTCGGCGGGTACGAACAGGTCGGGGATCCAGCCGCCCGCGAGCGAGAAGCACAGCGCCGCGATGGCCATGGTGCCCCAGCCCGCGGTGAACAGCCACGGACGCTTCGCCCGGAAGCGACGCGGGGTGATGAGGGCGCGGAACAGGAAGAATCCGCCGATCAGCGCGAACACCGATCCGAGGATCTGCAGCAGCTCGATCATCGCAGGCCCTTCGTGCGGTTCGCGGGGTCGGCGGCCTTGTAGTTCAGCTGGTACTGCTTGCGGAATGCGAGACCCCAGAACGCCCACGCGAGCAGGGCGCCGAAGAGCAGCCAGATGAAGCCACCGCTGGCGATGTTCGCGAGCCCGACGAGGAGGAGGATGACCGCCACGATCGCCAGGACGATCTTGCCGAGGCCCAGCTGCACCTTCGTCTTGGTCTGCGCGGTGTGGTACTCCCGCATCCCCGTGAGCGCCCGACGAACGTCGGCATCCTGCGGCGCCATCGCCTCGATCTCGCGGATGGCCTCGTCGTAATACGTCGCCTGCGCCTTGTTGAGGATGATGTGGCTGCGGGGTCCCGCCGGGCTGAGGCGCGTCTCGGCCTCGGCGATGCGCGACAGAGCGAACGCCGCCCGCACCTCCTCGTCGCCCGGGTGGGCGGCGAGCAGGCGGCGCGACTCGGCGAGCGCCTCGCGCGCCATCCCGCGCTGGCGCAGCCCGGCGATCACGTAGCGCATGAGCCGCTGCGCGCGCTCGTCGTCGGGGTAGGAATCGTGCAGACGCCACGCCTCGGCGACCGCCGTGCGGATGTCGCCCGCGGCCTCGATGTCCTGCACGGCCAGCACGACGAGCAGCACGGCGTCGCGGTCGCCGGGGAACCGGCCGAGGATCGACCCTGCGAGGGCGAGCGCATCCGTCGGCCGCTTGCGGTCGCGCAGGTACTCCGCGGCCGCACGCAGCACCTTGAGCGCGAACGTGTCGTCGGGGAACCGGTCGACGAGGGTCCACGCCTCGCGCACGGCCTCGTCGACCCGGCCCTGGTCGAGCATCGCCCACGCGGCGCGACCCTGGTAGTACGGGTTCGCCGGGGCGAGTGCCACGGCCTCGCGGAAGGCGCGCTCGGCCTCGGCGTACCGGCCCATGCCGTCGAGCACCCCGGCGCGCATCTCCAGCGGCACGGGGTCGCCGGGCATCCGATGCACCAGCTCGGCCGACGCGAAGTCGGCGTCTTCATGGCGCTTCAGGTCGGTGGCCGCCCAGACGTAGACGAACCAGGCCAGCAGCCCCGCCGGGTCGGCGTCGGTCCCCTTCTTCGCCGCCAGGAAGGCGTTGCGCACGTCACCGGCGTCGTAATAGGCCTTCGCGCGCTCCCCCCAGCCGCTCGCGACCGGCTCGGGTGCCGCGGGCGCCGCCGCGGCGGGCGCGCTGCGGGCCGCCGTGAGCTCGCGGTCGTACGCGGCCCGGGCGGATTCGTCGAGCAGAGTGGTCTCGGCCGCCTCGATCTGCTCCATGCGCTGCTCGGCGGTGCGCGCGCGATTCTTGTCGGGCGAGCCGGTCATCTGCCGCCACTTGCGTCGGGCCGCCTTCAGCCCGGCGCGGATCGTGTCGGCATCGGCGGCCGCATCGATGTCGAACAGCGTGTAGTAGTCGTCGACCACAGGAGCAGTCACACTCATGCGCTTCTTCTCTCAGTTCGGGAGGGGTGTCGGCCCTAGCGCGCGGACGGCGCGGGCGTGGCGGACGTCGCGGATGCGGTCGTCTGCGGGGTGGGGATGCTGCGGGGAAGGGCCGCCGGCTTCAACGCGACGGCGGGAGCCGAGGGCGCGGGCGCCACGACGGGTGTCGGCTCGGCGAGGCGGTCGATGCGCTCGACCGCCTCCTCGACCCTCTCGGCGGTGAGGTTGGCGACGCGCTCGATCGAGAAGGCGCCCACGTAGAGGTCGTCGGGAAGCCGGTAGATCTCGACCGTCACCGTCTGGTCGGCGTCGTAGCGGTAGACCACGGCGAAGTCGACGCCCGCCGGCCACTCCTCGTCGAGCTCGACGACGCCCTCGCCGATCACGGTCGCGAAGTCGGGGTCGGGGTCGTCGCCCTGGGTCACGGTGACGACGAGCCGCGTGCGCGGGCCGCGCGTCGACAGCACGTTCACCCCCTGCGCCGGCACCTTGGTGTTCTTCTCGATGAGCACCCAGTTGCGCTCGTTCTCGTCCTCGTCGAGCGCGAGCGTTCCGAGAGCGTGCGAGGTGACGTCGGCGATGTGCAGGTCGGCCAACCCCGCGGGCGGCTGCCCGCCCACCAGGGCCGCCTGGATCGCGGCGCCGAGCGCCACCGACAGGTCGGGATCGACGCCCTCCACCGGCGCGCGGCCCGCCAGGCGCTCGATGAGCGACCGGACGGCCGGCATCCGTGTCGATCCGCCCACGAGCACCACGTTCGAGACGTCCCCCCAGCCGATCCCCGCCGCATCGAGCGTGTCTTCGACGAGCTCCTGCGTCCGCCGCACCAGCGATCGCGTCGCCGTCTCGAACTGCTCGCGCGTCACCCCCACGCGACGCTCGGCGCCGCCGTGCTCGACGACGATTTCGGTCGATTCGACGGTCGAGAGTGCACGTTTCGCCTGCTCAGCGGCCTCGCGCAGCGCGGCCACCGCATCCAGGTCGTCGTAGAAATCGCTCGCGCCATGACGTTCCTCGAGCTCCGCCACGACGAGCGACATCAGCGCGTTGTCCCAGTCGAACCCGCCCAGATTCCGGTCGCCGTCGGTAGCCAGCACGACGAACTCGTTCCCCTCGATGCCCAGGATGCTCACGTCGAAGGTGCCGCCGCCCAGGTCGTACACCAGCGTGATCTCGTCGGTCTGCGCCGCGACGCCATACGACAGTGCCGCCGCCGTCGGCTCGTTCAACACGCGCAGCACGTTGAGCCCGGCGATCTCCCCCGCCTGCTTCGTGGCCGTGCGCCGCGAGTCGTCGAAGTACGCAGGCACCGTGATGACGACGTCCTCGATCGGCTCCCCCAGAGCCACCTCGGCCCGCCGCACGAGCGCGCGCAGGATGATCGCCGAGATCTCCTCGGGGCGGTACTGCTCGTCCCCCGGCGAGTCGTACCGCCAGCTGGGGTCCCCCATGTGCCGTTTGACGTGCTGCACCACGTCGTCCGGACGCACCCCGGCCTGCTGCTTCGCCTCGTGCCCCACGATCGGTGCATCCGCCCCGCCCGCGGTCTCGAAGAGCACGACGGAGGGCGTCGTGGCCCGACCTTCGGCATCCCTCAGAATCACGGGCGCCCCCGACTCGTCGACGATGGCCACCGCCGAGTACGTCGTCCCGAGATCAATGCCGACAGCTCGTCCCACCGTCGCCCCTTCCGTCCGCGGCACGGCCGCTGCTCCTGCGGCGCGGAGTCCCGGGTGAGACGATCGCGCCGGGAATCACGCTAAGGAGCGCGCGGGGGCGCGGATGACGCGTCCGCGGTATTCCGGACGATCCCGGACACCGTCCGAACGTGTCCGGACGATCGAGCCTGCGACAGCGCGAGGGGCGCGGCGGCTAGAGCGTGATCCAGTAGCGGCGGAGCATCCCCATGCCTCGCGCCGACTGATCGCTGACGTCCTGCAGTACGCCGCCCGCGCGCTCGATCGTGCGGTACGAGCCTTCGTTGTCGACAGCGCAGGTGAGCAGCACCCGGTCGAGGCCGAGTTCACGGGCGCGCTCGATACCCGACCGCAGCGCCGCCGAGGCGATGCCCTGCCGGCGCCGCGACGGCCGCACGGCGTAGCCGATGTGCCCGCCGGCCTCGGCGAGCCACTCGTTGAGCGCGTGGCGGAACGACAGGAACCCGACCACCTCCTCGCCGTCGACCACCCAGTACAGGTCGTTGTGCACCCGATCCTCGGGCGGCGCGATGGAGGTGTCGGCGAGGCGCTCGGCATCCGAGATCAACGCCGCGAGCGTGGCGCGGTCGGGGGTGACCGGCGCCGTGAGACCCGATCCGTCGACGTGCCCGTCACCGAACTCGGCGACGGCCGAGGCCCACGAGTCGAAGAGGTCAGAAGTCGGACGAACGAGACGAACGGTCATCGACCCACCCCATCAGGTCCCGCCCGTCGACACAACTTCGGAGCCGCCTCGCAGCTGGCACAACTTCGGAGAGCCGCCTCCGAGCCGCCCCAACTTCGGAGAGCCGCCGCCGAGCCGACCCAACTTCGGAGAGCCGCCGCGACGCGCCGCACTGCAGGCATCCGTCCCGGCGTGTCGCCCGCGAACTCCGAAGTTGTGCCTCGGGCTCGCGGTGTGTCGCCCGCGAACTCCGAAGTTGTGCCTCGGGCGGGCGGTGTGTCGACCGCGAACTCCGAAGTTGTGCCTCGGGCGGGTGGTGTTGTCGCCCGCGAACTCCGAAGTTGTGCCCGGGCGTCCGTCGACGGATGCCGGAAGGGCTACAGCACCTTCGAGAGGAACTCCCGCAGACGCTCGTTCTTCGGAGCTCCGAACAGCTCGGCGGGAACGGCCTCCTCGACCACCACGCCACCGTCCATGAAGACCGTGCGGTCGGAGACCTCGCGAGCGAAGCCCATCTCGTGCGTGACGAGCACCATGGTCATGCCGCCCTCGGCGAGGTCGCGGATCACCTGCAGCACCTCGCCCACCATCTCGGGGTCGAGCGCGCTGGTGGCCTCGTCGAACAGCATGATCTCGGGGTCCATCGCGAGCGCACGCGCGATCGCCACGCGCTGCTTCTGCCCTCCAGAGAGCGAGGCCGGCTTGGCATCCGCCTTCTCCGACAGCCCGACCCGGTCGAGCAGCGCCAGGGCGCGCTCGCGCGCCTTCGACTTCGACAGACGACCCAGCTCGATGGGGGCGAGGGTGATGTTCTCGAGCACGGTCATGTGCGGGAACAGGTTGAAGTGCTGGAAGACCATGCCGATGCGCTGGCGCACCTCGTCGAGCTTCACGCTCTTGTCGGTCAGGTCGACGCCGTCGATCACGACGTGGCCGGACGTGGGCTCCTCGAGCTTGTTGAGGCAGCGCAGCAGCGTCGACTTGCCCGAACCGGACGGGCCGATCACGGCGACGACCTCGCCGTCGTCGACGGTCAGGTCGATGCCCTTGAGCACCTCGTTGCTCCCGAACGACTTGTGCAGGTCCTGCACGGCGATCTTGCTCATGCGTTGAACGTCCTCTCCAGGCGGTTCGCGAGCAGCGTCAACAGCGTGATCACGACGAAGTAGATGATGGCGACGATCGTCAGCACCTGCGCCGACAGGTATGTCGAGGCGATGATCTGCCGCGACTGGAACGTCAGCTCGGCGAGGCCGATGACGCTGATGAGCGACGTGTCCTTGAGGGTGATGATGCCCTGGTTCACGAACGACGGGATCATGATGCGGAACGCCTGCGGAAGCACGACCTTCTGCATGGTCTTCCAATGACCCAGACCGAGCGAGCGCGAGGCCTCGTTCTGGCCGGGGTCGACGGCCTGGATGCCGCCGCGGATGATCTCGGTCATGTACGCGCCGGTGTTGAGCGAGAGCGTGATCGCGCCCGCCACGAACGGGTTGAACGTGAGACCGGGGAAGAGCTGCGGGATCGCGAAGAAGACGAAGAAGGCCTGCACCAGGATCGGCGTGCCGCGGAAGACGAAGACGTACGCGGTCGCGAGCCAGCGGAACGGCAGGAACCGCGAGAGCCGACCGAACCCGAACACGATGCCCAGGATGAACGCGGCCACGAGCGCGACCAGCGTCGACAGGATCGTGAGCCAGAGGCCCTGCATGAGCTGCGGCCAGTACTTCACCGCGACGGAGACGATGTCGGTGGGCTGCTCGGATGCCTCGCCGCTGAGGTACGTGTCGACGATCTCGTCGTATTCGCCCGACTCCTGCAGGTTCGCCAGGCCCGCGTTGAACATCTCGAGGAGCTCGGGGTTGAGTCCCTTGTTCACCGCGAAGCCGTACTCGCCGCCGAGTTCGGGCTCGCCCACCAGACGGAAGCCGGAGCCTTGCTGGATGCCGTAGGCGAGCACCGGGAAGTCCTCGAAGTAGCCGACGGCCTGACCGGCCTTCACGGCGTCGACCATGTCGGTCGTGTCGGAGTACGGCGCGATGTCGAAGCCGTACTCCTCCTGGTTCTCCTCGGCGAAGGTCTGGCCCTGCGTGCCGGTCTTCACCGCGACGGTCTTGCCGTCGAGGTCGTCGAGCGACTCGACATCGCTCGCTTCGAGCACGCCGAGCTGGATGCCCGAGGTGAAGTACGGGTCGCTGAAGTCGAACGCCTGCTTGCGCTCGTCGGTGATCGACATGCCCGCCATGACGGCATCCACCTGATTGGCCTGCAGCGCCTGCACAGCGGCGTCGAACCCGAGCTGACGGATCTCGACCTCGAAGCCCTGGTCTTCGGCGATCGCGCGCAGCAGGTCCATGTCGATGCCGACGAGCTCGCCGTCGGCGTTCGTGAACTCGAACGGGGCGAAGGTCGTGTCGGTGCCGATCACGTACGTCTCGCCGTCACCGGCGGCGCTCGCGGGTGCAGCGGCTCCGAACAGCGAGGCGCCCGCCACGAGCGCCGTGAGCGCGATCGCGCTCGTCGTGCGGCCGAGCTGCCGCAGCCGCTCGCGCAGGGAAGAGGGGGTTCGCATCACGACGGGTGCTCCTCGGGTCGGGATGACGACCGGACGATCGCCGCCCACCTACCTTAGTCGCCGCTCGCACGCAGCCCCGCCCCGCTCCCGCCCGGCGGGAGGAGCGGGTGCGGGGTCACGACGCCGGATGCTTCGGCGCACCGCGCAGGAAGAGCGAGGCGATCAGCGCCACGAGGATCGCACAGGCGGGGAGCAGGATCGCCTGCGACATTCCCGCCGAGAAGCCCTCGGCCACGGCGTCCGGCAGGGTTCCCCCACCGGCACCGATCGCGCCCGACGCGTCGTCCATCCCGGGCAGGTTGGCCTCGAGGCGCGCCTGCATGAAGGTCGCGATCGCCGCCGACCCGACCACCGACCCGATGGTGCGGGTGGTGTTGTAGATGCCCGCGCCCGCGCCGGCCTGACGCATTGGCAGGCGGCGGGTGGCGGTCGTCGCGAGCGGACCCCACATGCCGGCGTTGCCGATGCCCATGAGGGCCGAGGGGAGCAGGAACATCCACACCGGAGTATCCATGTTCACCAGCGACGAGTACCAGAACAGACCGCCGGAGACCGCGAGCAGGCCGGGGACGAGGATGAGACGCGGATCGGTGCGGTCGAGGATCTTGCCCGCGACCGGGGCGAGCACGCCCGAGAGCACCGCCGTCGGGATCATGAGCAGGGCCGACTGCGTCGGCGTCAGGCCCCGGGCGGTCTGCAGGAAGAACATCAGCGGCAGCGACATGCTCGTCACCGTGAAGCCGACCGCGGCGATCGCGATGTTCGCGCCCGAGAAGTTGCGGTCGCGGAAGAGCTCGAGCGGCACGAGCGCCTCGCTCTTCGTCTTCCACTGCTGCAGCACGAAGATCGCCAGCACCACGATGCCCGCGATGATCATGCCCCACACCGAGACCGGTCCCCAGATGATGCCCCAGTCGTACTTCTCACCCTCCTGCAGCCCGAAGACCACGAGGAAGATCGCGACGGCGCTCAGCACCACGCCGAGGACGTCGAAGCGGTGCGGGTGGGTCTTCAGTCGCGGCACGAGGATCCATGCGGCGACGAACGCGATCACGCCGACCGGCAGGTTCACGAAGAAGATCCACTCCCAGCCGAGTCCGTCGACGAGCACACCGCCGAGCAGCGGCCCGACGAGCGTCGCGACACCGGCGGTCGCACCCCACAGCCCCATGGCCGCTCCTCGGCGCTCGGGCGGGAAGGTGCGGGTGATGACCGCCATGGTCTGCGGGGTCATGAACGCCGCGCCGAGGCCCTGCACGGCGCGCGCCGCGATGAGTCCCTCGAGCGAGGTCGACAGACCGCACCAGAGGGACGCCGCGGTGAAGATCGCGAGGCCGATGAGGTAGATGTTCTTCGGGCCGAAGCGGTCGCCGAGGCGTCCGGTGATGAGCAGCGGCACGGCGTAGGTGAGCAGGTAGGCGCTGGTCACCCACACGACGTTGTCGAGGTTGTTGGTGTTCGGGTCGAGGGCGGCCTTGATCGCGGGGTTCGCGACCGAGACGATCGTCGTGTCGACGAGGATCATGAAGAAGCCGATGACGAGCGCCCACAGGGCGGGCCAGGGGCTCTTCGGTTCGTTCCCGGCCGCGAACGGCCCGGTCTCGGGATTCGCGGTCTGACGGGTTTCGGTCATTGCTGAGCAGCCTTTCGCTGAGCGAGGTAGCGGTCGGAGTCGTCGAAGGCGTCGGGACCCCAGGGGAGGTCGTCGCCCTCGAGGCGGAGGAGGAATGCGTCGAGCCATCGCAGCTCGGCGTCGAGGAGCGCCTCTTCGCGCTCGATTTCGACGAGCACCTGCGGCGGCACGCCTTTCGCGTGCGCCTCGTGCAGCCCGTCGCGGAGGACGGTGTGTGCGGCAGCGAGGGTGGCGCGGCGTTCCCGCAGCAGGGCGGCCGTGTCGTCGCGTTCGAGGTTGTGCGCCTCGGCGAGCGCGATGCGGAAGTCGGTCTCGCGGTCGATGCGCGGCAGCTCGCGCCGCACCCACGCCACCACGGTGTCGCGGCCGGCATCCGTCAGCGTGTAGGTGGTGCGCTCGGGGCGGTTGCCGTCGCGGTCGGTGCCCACCTCGTCGATGAGACCCGCCCGCTGCAGACGCGCGACCGTGTGGTACAGCGTGCCGTTGGTGATCGTGACCAACCGGTCGTCCTGCCGCACGCGCAGCAGTCGCACCATCTCGTAGGGGTGCATGTTGGACTCGCGCAGCAGCGCGAGCACCATCACCCCCATGGGGGTGAGCGTGTCGATCGGTTCCTTCGTCACCTGCTCCACCTCGATTAGTCCACGTGGACTATACGCTTGTGCAGCCGGGTGCGGCAAGTCAGATGCGCGTCGCCGCTCCACACCGCCCGCGACCTGCAGGCACGATGACGAGATGCAGGCGGCATCCGATCGCATCCGCCTGCATCTCGCCCCGCGACCTGCAGTTCGCGCCGCAGCGCACGTCAGCTCTTGAGCTTGCGCAGCGCAGAGCCCTTGTGGGCCGCTTTGTCACCGCTCTTCTCCGACTTCACGATGTAGGCCGGCTCGTCATCGGATGCCGTGAACTTCTGCCCCGCGAACTCGAAGTCCTTCACCCGCTTCTCCTCGACGGTGCCCTGCGTGCGCCCCTGCGAGGTGCTCCAGCTCACCCGGTCGCCTTTCGACAGTTCCTTCGCCATGATTCCTCCGCTCGTTGATCCGAGCGTCGCCGACCTCTCGGCCCTCCCGCCAGGGGTTGACACCGCCGCGGGCGCGCGACCGGGATAATGGGGCGGGTGAGCACTCCTGCAGAAGGCACGGCACAGAGCATCCCCGGTTGGCGTCACCTCTACTCGGGCAAGGTCCGCGACCTATACGCCTCGGAGGACCCCGCCGACACCCGCATCCTCGTCGTCGCGAGCGACAGGGTGAGCGCGTTCGACGTGGTGCTCGAGCCCGGCATCCCGCAGAAGGGTGCGCTGCTGACCCGCCTCAGCCGTTGGTGGTTCGCGCAGCTCGACGCCCCGAACCACCTCGCCGACGGCGAGATCCCGGATGCGGTGGCAGACCGCGCCATGCTCGCGCAGTCGCTCGAGATGCTGCCGATCGAATGCGTCGTGCGCGGGTACATCACCGGCTCGGGATGGGTCGAGTACCAGCAGAGCGGCACCGTGTGCGGCATCGCCCTGCCGGCCGGCCTGCAGAACGGCGACCGTCTGCCCGAGCCCCTCTTCACCCCCGCGTACAAGGCGCCGCTGGGCGAGCACGACGAGAACATCACCTTCGAGAAGACGGTCGAGCTGGTCGGCGCCGAGCGCGCGGCCGAGCTGCGCGACGCCTCGCTGTCGATCTACGCGCGCGCCGCAGCGATCGCCGAGGAGAAGGGCCTGATCCTCGCCGACACGAAGTTCGAGTTCGGCACGGATGCCGAGGGCACGCTGCGCCTGGCCGACGAGGTGCTCACGAGCGACTCGTCGCGCTACTGGGATGCCGCGGCGTGGCGCACCGGCACGACTCCCGCCGAGCGCATGGCGAGCTTCGACAAGCAGATCGTGCGCGACTGGCTCGCGGCGAACTGGGACAAGCAGGGCGAGCCCCCCGCGCTGCCCGACGACGTCGTCTCCCGCACGGCCGACCGCTACCGCGAGCTGATCGAACGCCTCGGCGCCTGACCGCGTCGGCTCCCGCGCACCCAGGGAACACTCAGGAATCGGTAGTGTGGCTCCAGCACTCCCCCACCCCGATTCTTGAGGAGCCCGCATGCCCCTGTGGAACATCCACGGAAACGGCCGCACGGTCGCGCCCGGTGCCGTCGTCGGCCCGACCGAACGCCTGAACTGGCCGGCCACGATCGCGATCGGTGCGCAGCACGTCGTCGCGATGTTCGGCGCGACCTTCCTCGTGCCGACGCTGACGGGCTTCCCCGTCTCGACCACGCTGCTCTTCAGCGGCATCGGCACACTGCTCTTCCTTCTCATCACGAAGAACCGCCTGCCCAGCTACCTCGGCTCGTCGTTCGCATTCATCGCCCCGATCACCGCGGCAACGGCCTCGGGCAACTTCGGTTCGGCGCTCGCGGGCGTGGTGGCCGTCGGCATCCTGCTCGCGATCGTGGGTCTCGTGGTGCAGTTCGCCGGCCTGCGCTGGGTCGACGCGCTCATGCCGCCCGTGGTCGCCGGTGCGATCGTCGCGCTCATCGGCTTCAACCTGGCCCCGACCGCCTGGAGCAACTTCGCGCTCGACCCGGTGACCGCCACGATCACCCTCGTCGCGATCATCCTGTTCGCGGTGCTGTTCAAGGGCTTCCTCGGCCGCATCTCGATCTTCCTGGGCGTGGCCGTCGGCTTCGTCTGGGCGGCGTTCAACGGCTCGTTCGAGGTGCCGAACGCCCTGCGCGGCGGCAAGACCCCCGCGGAGCTCATCGGCGAGGCCCCGTGGGTGGGTCTGCCCGACTTCCACTTCCCCGACTTTGTCGACCCGGGCACGTGGTCGACCATCGCCATGTTCCTGCCGGTGGTTCTCGTGCTGGTCGCCGAGAACATCGGCCACGTGCGCGGCGTCGCCACCATGACCGAGGACCCCGCGATCAACAAGCAGACCGGTCGCGCGCTCATCGCCGACGGCGTGGCGACGACGATCGCCGGTGGGTTCGGCGGTTCGGGCACGACGACCTACGGCGAGAACATCGGCGTGATGGCGGCGACCCGCGTCTACTCGACGGCGGTCTACTGGGTGGCCGGGCTCTTCGCGATCCTGCTGGCGTTCTCGCCCAAGGTCGGCGAGGTGTTCAACTCCATCCCCGCGGGTGTGCTCGGCGGCGCGACCACCGCACTGTACGGGCTCATCGGCATCATCGGCATCAAGATCTGGGTCGACAGCCGGGTCGACTTCTCGCGTCCGGTGAACCAGTACACGGCGGCGGTGTCGCTCGTGATCGGCATCGCCGGCTTCTCGATGAACCTGGGCGACTTCGCCTTCGGCGGCATCGTGCTCGGCACCGTCGCGGCGCTGCTGATCTACCACGTGGGCAACCTCATCGCCCGCGCACGCAAGACGGGCGCCGACGACCCGAAGCCGCTCGAGCCGGTGGGCCCGCTGGGCGGCGACCCGGCCTGACGGTCGCGCACGAGAGGCGAGAAGGCCCCGGATGCTCCGCCCGAGCATCCGGGGCCTTCGGCGTCACCCGGCGGTGTCGTCCCTGACGGCGCCACGGGCGCGCGGCCGAGGCTCGCCGGTATGCCGTAGAACCGAGAGGGGCAGCGGCTCGGTCGGCGCCGGCAACCGGTACAGGTCGTGCACCCACATGCGCGAGTCTTCGAGCGGGTAGGTGTCGCCGTAGACCGAGTACTTCACGAAGATGCCCTCGAGCACGCTGCGCAGCATCACCTCTTCGAGCGCCGGATCGGCGGCACCGCGGGCGCGGAAGAGCTCGCGCACCGCATCTTCGGCCACCGTGACCGCGTCGTCGTGCCGCTCCTCGGACTCGGCGAAGAGCCGACGCGTGGCCGGCTGCTGCTGCATCGCGATCACCACCCGTTGCAGGGGCACCGCGTAGGCCGTGGCCATGAAGACCGCGTCGATGATCGACGCCAGCACCTCGTCGGGGGTGCCCTCGACGCTGGGCAGGCCGAGCACCGTCTCGAACCAGCGGTCGATCACCGCGGAGATGAGCTGATCCTTGCCGCCGAAGTGGTAACTGACCAATCCCTGCGCGACGCCCGCGCGCTTGGTGATCTCGGCGATGCTGGCACCCGAGACGCCGCGCTCCTCGAACACCTCGATCGCCGCCTGCACGATCACCTCTTTGGCGCGCTGCCGGGCCAGGCGGTTCTGATCCTCTGATCGCGCCATGTGCTGTTCACTTCCCTGATCCCCGATTGGTGTGTCGGAACACACCCCCCGGGGTATAGAGTAAACACTGAACGTACATTCAAGCTACGAGTTTCCCCGGAGGGTATGTCGCAGCGAAGCGTTCGGGCGTCTCCGCCCGCGGGTGCGCCCCTGTCCACGAGGGGGCGACAGGGCCGCACCCGTCCGGAGAACCGATCAGGCGGATGCCCGCACGACGAGCTCCGTCGGCAGGATCGTCGTGCGGGGCGGATCCTGGCCCGCGAAACCGTCAGATTCTTCCACCTTCATCGTCGTCTAGTGGGTCGATCGTCTCGGCCATAGAGGGGATCGCTCTCGTGAGCACGATCCTGGACCGAGGAAGGGTGCGCATGACGGTCACCATTGGTGAAACCACGACAGAGGTCACGGTGCGCGCGTACACGACTCTGCGGGTGGAGGGCGTCACCTTCGAAGTGCGAGGTCGCGGCACCCGCGTCACCGAAGCAGAGGTGTACTGGGCCTTCGAGGAGGCGGCGTGGCGGATCCTCTTCATCCAGCTCCGGGGGGTCTTCTTGAACAAAGATGGCAAGGACTCCCAGCAGCGCCTCGACGTGACCACCCATGTCGAGGACGGATCCGGACGCACCTATCGCACGGCCACGCCGCCGGAGATCGTCGCGCAAGCACTATCGCACTCGCCGGACTGGACACCGGAGGTCTCCCTCATCGGACCATCGCAGCGGTCCAGAGGCCTTCTCGCAAGAAGGTCACGGAGGACACCTCGGGGTCGGGCGACAGCACGTACCGTTCCTGCCGCCCTCTCATGCTCAGAGCGGGTGGGAAGTGCTTCGGTGAGTATCACCCACCTCGAGACCACGACCCAGGTCTCGGTGCACGCGTACACTCCCTTGCGGCTCGACGATTTCACGATGAGAGTGAAGGCTCGTACCGCGCGGATCAAGAAGGCGAGGATTCACTGGCGGTTCGAGGACGGTTCGTGGGTTCTCGACGCAGTAGCCGTGTGGGGTCCGACTATCCGCCAGAGCGACGGTGCCGAGTCGAGTCGGAATGTCGATGAGCTCACTCGACCCGCTTTCGCCTCGAACGCGCAATACGGGGTGATCACTCCGCCCGAGCTCGTCGAGGTGGCGCTTCAGAACGTCCCCGACGTCGTGCCTCGGGTCACCCCCAGCCCCTACCCTCGCCACGCCAGCGTGCGCAGCAGCCTGTAGCGGCGCACGCAGTTGCGCGTGGTGGATGCTTGGACAGGCTTCAGCAACCCGGTTTCGGCACTGCTCCCTGAGCCCGTCGGAGAACCGATCAGGCGGATGCCCGCACGACGAGCTCCGTCGGCAGGATCGTCGTGCGGGGCGGATCCTCGCCCGCCAGCCGCGAGAGCAGCACCTGCGCCATCGCCTCGCCCTGGGCGTACATCGGCTGGCGGATCGTCGTGAGCGGCGGATCGCAGGTGACGGCGACCGACGAGTCGTCGAAGCCGATCACCGCGATGTCCTCGGGCACGCGCACGCCCGCCGCACGCAGCGCCGTGAGCGCGCCGCGCGCCATGAGGTCGCTCGCGACGAACAGGGCATCGGGCCGCCCGGCCGCCAGGATGCGCCGTGCGGCCTCGCCGCCGCTGGCCTCGCTGTAGTCCCCCGACTCCTCGGCGAACGGCGAGAGCCCGGCATCCGCCAACGCGTCACGGTAGCCCTGCACGCGGTCGATCGCCGACTCCATCGTGAGCGGCCCGGTGATGGTCGCGATCCGGGTGCGGCCGCTGTCGAGCAGGTGCTGCGTCGCCACGCGCGCGCCCGCGACGTTGTCGACATCGACCACGTAGTCGCTGGGCCGCGAGGTCACCGGTCGACCGCCGTAGACCACAGGCACGGCGTCGGCGACCCGTTCGACGAACGCGTCGCTCGTGTGATGCGACACCAGCAGCGCCCCGTCGACCCCGCCGTTGCGCACGAAGCCGGTCATCTTGTCACCCGGGTCGTCGCTCGCGATCAGCAGGTTCAGTAAGTAGTCCGAACTGTGCAGCGCTCCCGTGATGCCCGCGACGATCGCCGCGAAGAACGGGTCGCCGAAGAAGCGCGACGTGTCTTCGGGCACGATGAGGGCGATCGCTCGGGTCTGCCGCGACGCCAGCGAGCGCGCCGCCCGGTTGGGCACGTAGCTGAGCTGCTCGATCGCGAGACGCACGGCGGCGAGCGCCTCAGGACTCACCGCCGTCGACCCGTTCACGACGCGCGACACGGTCGAACGCGACACTCCTGCAGCAGACGCGACCTCTTCGATCGTGGCTCGCGACGACACGGCTCTCCTTCCGGGCGGACGGCGGATCGGATGCCCGACCCGCCGTCGCCGCCCGTGCTCGAAGGTCGAGCCCGCGGACTCAGAGGGAACGAGCGGCGATGATGCGAGCGTACTCCCGCGCCGAGTCCTTCAGACTCCGCTCCTGGGTGTCGTAGTCGACCCGCACGATGCCGAAGCGCTTGTCGTAGCCCCACGCCCACTCGTAGTTGTCGAACAGCGACCAGTAGAAGTAGCCGCGCACGTCGACCCCCGCCTCGGCGGCGTCGAGCACCGCCCCCAGGTGCAGGCGCAGGAACTCGGTGCGATCGGCGTCGTGCACGCGGGTCTCGCCGTCTTCGACCACGGCCTCGTCGTCGTATGCCGCGCCGTTCTCGGTCATGTAGAGCACGGTGCCCGCGGGCTGCGCGTACTCGGTCCACACGCGCTGCAGCAGGCGCGTGAGGCCCTCGGGCTGCACCTCCCAGTTCTGCGCGGTGCGGGGCAGGCCGCGCTCCACGTTGAAGATGTTCTCGTGCGACGGATAGGGGCTGCGGGTCTTGCGTTCGGTATCGGGCACGAAGTCGACCGCCGCCTCGGCCGGGGCCGTTCCCGACAGCAGGTCGCCGTGGTAGTAGTTCACGCCCTGCGTGTCGATCGGCTGCGCGATGGTCGCGAGGTCGCCGTCGTGGATCGCCGCCTCGAAGGCGGCGACGGCCTCGGCATCCACCGCCCGGATGTCTTCGACGATGTCGGCGGGGTACTCGCCGCGGTAGATGGGGTCGAGGAACCAGCGGTTGAACTGGCCGTCGACGCGACGCGCGGCGTCGACGTCGGCCGGGTCGTCGGGGTTCGCCGGGTCGGCCACCGTGTGGTTGAGCGTGATGCCCAGGTTCAGCGACGAGTCACGCGAGCGCAGTTCACGCACCGTCTCGCCGTGGGCGAGCAGCAGGTGGTGCGAGGCGAGCAGCCCCTCGGCGATGCTCGTGTGACCGGGCGCGTGCTCACCGCTGGTGTACGACAGGAACGACGAGCACCACGGCTCGTTGAGCGTCGTCCACACGTTCACCCGGTCGCCGAGCGCGTCGTGCATGGTGCCGGCGTACTCCAGGAACCGGTCGACGACCTCGCGGTTCGTCCATCCGCCCTTCTCCTGCAGCGCCTGCGGCATGTCCCAGTGGTACAGGGTGAGCCAGGGCAGGATGTCGGCGGCGAGCAGCTCGTCGACGAGGCGGCTGTAGAAGTCGACGCCCGCGGGGTTCACGGCGCCGCCGTCGGGGCGCACGCGCGACCACGACGTCGAGAAGCGGTAGGTCTGCAGCCCGAGGTCCTTCATGAGAGCGACGTCGTCGCGGTAGCGGTGGTAGTGGTCGCACGCCACGTCGCCGTTGTCGCCGTTGATCACCGCTCCGGGCACCCGGGAGAAGGCATCCCAGATCGACGCCGTACGCCCGTCGTCGAACGCCGCCCCCTCGATCTGATAGGCCGCCGTGGCGGCTCCGAACAGGAAATTCCGGGGGAAAGCACGGGTCATAGAGGTCATCCTTTCACCGCGCCCGCCATGATGCCACTGACCAGCTGCCTGCCCGCGGCCACGAAGAGCACGAGCAGGGGGAGGGTCGCGAGCACCGCGCCGGCGAGCACGATCGAGTAGTCGATGTAGTAACCGGACTGCAGTTGGCTGAGTGCGGTCTGGAGGGTCGGGTTCTGCGGGGAGAGCACGATGAGGGGCCACAGGTAGTCGGTCCACGCGGTCATGAACGTGAACAGGCCGAGGATGGCCATCGCCGGGCGGGCGGCGGGGAGCCCGACGGTGAGGAAGGTGCGGAGCTGGTTCGCACCGTCCATGCGCGCCGCCTCGATGAGCTCGTCGGGGATGACGTCCACGAGGTACTGACGCATGAAGAACACACCGAACGCGGTGACGAGCGTCGGCACGATCACCGCGCCGATCGATCCGGTCCAGCCCAGCTCACGCATGAGCATGAACAACGGGATGATGCCGAGCTGCGTGGGGATCGCCATGGTGGCGATCACGAACACCATGAGGCCGTCGCGCCCGCGGAACCGGAGCTTCGCGAACGCATATCCCGCGAGCGTCGAGAACGTCACCACCGACAGCGTGATGATGCCCGAGATGAGGAACGAATTGCCCAGGGCCAGCCAGAACGGGATCGCGTCGAGCACCTTCGCCGCGTTGGCGACGAAGTTGCCGCCGGGGATCAGCGGCACCGTCTCACCGCGGGTCGCGTTCGTGCCGCTCGCGACGACGAACGACCACCACAGCGGGTAGGCGCTGCCGAGCACGAAGGCGGTGAGCAATCCGTAGGTGAGGAATCCGGGGCGGCTGCCGATGCCGGCGGTGCCGCCGGATGCCGCGCGGCGGCGACGGATCTTCTCGGGGACGCTGAGCGCCATGGTCGCGGTCATCGGGCGTCCTCCTCGACGCGGGTGCGCGCGGCACGACGGCGCGCGCGACGGCTGGTGGCGGCATCCCCCGTGGCGATGCGCCGCGAGATGAGGAAGTTGATCACGCCGATGCCGACGATCAGCAGGAACAACAGGATCGCGACGGCGGATGCCTCGCCGAGGTCCCGACGGAAGAAGGCGAGCTCCCACAGGAACAGGACCGTCGTCTGGAACTGCCGATCGCTGCCGCCGATGCCGCCGGCGGTCGACACGTCGAAGAGCCGGGGCTCGGCGAAGATCTGCAGCCCGCCGATCGTCGCCGTGATGACGACGAAGATGAGCGTGGGGCGGATCGTCGGGATCGTGATCGAGAAGAAGCGGCGCACGGCACCCGCGCCGTCGAGAGCCGCCGACTCGTAGAGGTCACGTGGTACGGACTGCATCGCCGCGAGCAGGATGAGCGCGTTGTATCCCGTCCAGCGGAAGTTCACCATGATCGCGATGGCGAGGTGCGACAGCAGGGTGTCGTGCTTCCACTGCTGATGGGCGATGCCGACGAGGTTGAGCAGGTTGTTGGCCAGCCCGTCGGCCTCATTGAAGACGCTCGAGAAGATGATCGCGACCGCCACCGGGGTCACCACGAACGGGATGAGCACGCTCATGCGCCAGAACGTCGGGGCCCGCAGCCCGCGGTCGAGCAGCGCGGCGATCGCGAGGGCGACGCCGAGCTGGGGAATGGCGGAGAGCAGGAAGATGCTCAGCGTGTTGCGGATCGAGTTCCAGAACATGCCGTCGCCGAGGATCTCGACGAAGTTGCCGAGGCCGACGAAGCCGCCCTCGCCCTTCAGCAGGTCCCACTCGTGCACGGCGACGTAGACCGTGTACAGCAGCGGGAAGAGGCCGACGAGACCGAACAGCAGGAAGAACGGCGAGATGTAGAGGTACGGCGAGGCCCGCTGGTCGAACCGCGAGGCCCGGTGGCGCCAGGAGCGCCGGGGGCGGGCATCCGGGGTGGTCTCCGATGCCGTCGCCGTCTGCGCCTGCGCAGGCGGTGCAGTGAGAGTCATGGTGCTGTCCTCATCCAGGATCCGGTGCTCCCGTCGCGGTTCCCGTCGGCGCGCGCGGGCGCGACCGATGGAAACTGCGACGGGAAGGGGGCCGGGGTCAGCCGACCAGTTCGTCGAGGAGGGACAGGGCCTGCTTCCAGGCGCCCTCGGTGTCGGTCTCGCCGCGGTCGAGAGCGGTGAGTGCCGGGCCGAAGACGTTCTCCTGGATGACCGAGTCGTCCGCACCCTTGAACTGCGCGACCACGCCCTTCGCCCGCGCGGCGAGGATCGCGCCCGTCGGGGCGTCGTTGAAGAAGGCGTTCGGGGTCGCATCGGAGGCCAGCGACTCCTGGGCCTCGACGGTCGAGGGGAAGTTGCCGGCCGCGGCCGACTGCTTCACCTGCTGCTCGGGCTGCGTCAGCCAGTCGGCGAGGTCGGCCGCCGCCTCCTTGTGCTGCGAGCTCTCGGGGATCGACAGGAACGCACCGCCCCAGTTGGCCGCGCCACCCGGGAAGACGTCGGCGAAGTCCCAGCCCGTCGACGCGTCGCCGCCGCCGGCCTCGACCTGACCCTGCACGACGCCGAGCATCCACCCCGGGCACACGAACGTGGCGAAGGTGCCGTCGACGAACGACTTGCCGCCGTTCCAGTCCCAGGCGGTCTGCGCGGCCGACTGGCCGCCCTCGGTCGCCGCACCGAGAAGCTCGAAGCGCTCCTGCAGCTCGGCGTTGCCCTCGACGTTCAGCTCGCCGTCGGAGGTGTAGTAGCCCTCTTCGAGCTGGTTCACCATCGCGTTCCAGACGAAGCCGGAGTGGTCGTACCAGGCCTTGCCGGTCGCCGCGGTGTAGTCGGCGCCGACCTGGAAGTAGTTCTCCCAGTCGCCCTCGAGCAGAGCTGCGACAGATTCACGGTCGCTCGGCAGACCCGCTGCCTCGAACGCGGCGCCGTTGTAGCAGATGCCCGAGGGGCCGATGTCGGTGCCGTAACCGATGACCCGGCCCTCGGCATCCGTCGCCTGTCCGTACTTCCAGTCGACCCAGTCGTCCTTGCGGTCCTCGATGCCGTAGTCGCGCAGGTCGACGAAGGTGTCGGAGACGTCCATGACGGCGCCGAGCCATCCCTCCTCGATCGCGACGATGTCGCTGAGGCCCGAGCCGGCGGCGATCTTGGTGAAGGCGTCGGTGCGGGCGTTGCCGCCCGTGTCGATGTTCGTCGCCTCGATGGTGATGTTCGGGTGCGCTTGCTCGTACTCGTCGTACAGGTCGTCGTAGCCGAAGGTGCCGAATGTGGTGACGGTCAGGGTGATCTTCTCGTCGGCTCCGGCCTGACCGTCGCTGGTCCCTCCGGCGCAGCCGGCGAGGGCGAGGGCCGAGGCGGATGCCACGGCGGCGGTGATGAGTACCCGGTGGCGGGCGCGTGCGTTCACTGTTCACTCCTTTGTGAGGTGGTGCGGGGTGGGTGGCGCGGGAGGTCGTGCAGAGGGTCGTGCAGAGGCGGTGCGTCCCGATGACCGATGGTGCGAAGCCCTTCGGTGGGAGCGCTCCCACGACGTTTCGGCCACTGTATGGGAGCGCTCCCAAACGTGTCAAGAGCCACTCTCCGCACCGAGGCACCGCCCCGCTCCGACGCGAACTCGCGACTGACGAGCGCTGATCGGCCCGTCCAGTTCCGGAACGCGGCTCAGGGCGCCGGTTGTCCTGAGTTCGGGTCGCGGCGGCACCGAGGGGTACCCTTGCTCGGTGCCCGAAGCCGAACTCTCCCCCGCCCTCCGCCGCGCCGAAGCCCTGATCCGGAGCGTGCCCGACTACCCCGAGCCCGGGATCGTCTTCCGCGACATCACGCCCCTGCTCGCCGACGCCGAGGCGCTGCGCGTCACCACCGAGGCGATCATCGAACCGTTCGCCGGGCAGTTCGACGTCATCGCGGGGATCGAGGCCCGCGGGTTCATCCTCGCGAGCGCCGCCGCGATCGCCGCCGGCGTGGGGCTCGTCCCGATCCGCAAGGCCGGTAAGCTGCCCCGCCCCGCGGCATCCGTCGACTACGCGCTCGAGTACGGCACCGCGACGATCGAGATGCACGACGACCTGCCCGCGGGCTCGCGCGTGCTGCTGATCGACGACGTACTTGCGACCGGAGGAACGCTGGCTGCGGGCCGGCAGCTCGTCGAGCGCCTCGGCAGCCACGTCACCGGCATCTCGGTGCTGTTCGAGATCGACGGCCTCGGCGGCCGCGACCTGATCGGCGACCTGCACACCGTCTTCCACGCCTGAGCCGCGCGATCGACGCCGCAGCCCGCGGCGGGGCGACCCGCCCGGGACGGTAGACTGATCGCGCCAGCCCTCCCGCGACTTCTGGAGCCGTTCATGCCCACCATCGTCGTCGACGTCATGCCCAAGTCCGAACTGCTCGACCCGCAGGGGAAGGCCGTCACCGGCGCATTCGCCCGACTCGGCGTCGAGGGCTTCACCGATGTGCGCATCGGCAAGCGCTTCGAGCTCACGGTCGAAGGCGAGGTCACCGACGAGCTGCTCGCCGAGACCCGCCGCATCGCCGACGAGGTGCTCTCGAACCAGGTGATCGAAGACGTCGTGGGCATCGAGGTCGTCGAGTGACCGTCCGCATCGGCGTCGTCACCTTCCCGGGCTCGCTCGACGATCGCGACGCGCAGCGCGCCGTGCGCATCGCCGGCGCCGAGCCCGTCGCCCTGTGGCACGGCTCGCACGATCTCGACGGGGTCGACGCGCTCGTGCTGCCCGGTGGCTTCAGTTACGGCGACTACCTGCGTGCGGGTGCCATCGCAGCGCTCTCGCCGATCATGGCCGAGGTCAAGGATGCGGCGGCGAAGGGCATGCCCGTGCTCGGCATCTGCAACGGCTTCCAGATGCTCGTCGAGTCGCACCTGCTGCCCGGCGGACTCATCCGCAACAGCCACCAGCACTTCATCCGTCGCGACCAGCGCCTGGTCGTCGAGAACTCCGACACCGCGTGGACGAACGAGTTCCGCCGCGGGCAGGAGATCGTCATCCCGTTGAAGAACGCCGACGGCGGGTACATCGCCGACGAGCAGACCCTCGACCGCATCGAGGGCGAAGGGCTCGTGGCCTTCCGCTACGCGGGCGTCAACCCGAACGGCTCGCTGCGCGACATCGCCGGCATCACGAACGAGGCGGGCAACGTCGTGGGGCTCATGCCGCACCCCGAGCACGCCACCGAGGCCGGCTTCGGCCCGAACACCTCCGCCGCGATGCGCTCCGGCATCGACGGCGTCGGCTTCTTCGCGAGCGCGATCGCCGCGGTCGCCCGCGTCGCCGCGTAAGCGCGCGGGACCTCCCGCAGAATCTCGCAGATCTGCAGATTCACGCAGCGATACCGTCCTGGTCCTGCGTGATCGTGCAGATCTGCGAGGACTCGGGCGCGGGGTCAGTCGGCGCGGAGCCGGATCAGCGGATGCCGAGCTCCTCGGCGATCACGAGCGCCGTGCCGCCGAGCAGCACGATGTCATCACCGCGCACGGCCACCCGTACCTCGAGGTCGTCTGTGACGATCGCGAGGGAATGCAGGTCGATGGCAGCCCGCATCTCGTCGAGGAACACGCCGCCCACGATGTCGAGCGGCCCCGACACGACGACCTGTTCGAGGCCCAGGGCGGCGACCACGGGGCTCATCACCTCGCCCAGCGCGCGCCCCGCCCTCGAGAGCACCTCCGACGCCGAGGACGGGTCGTCGGCCAGACGCTGCCGCACGTAGGGCACGGCCGCGACGACCTCGAGACATCCGCGCCGTCCGCAGCGACACACCTCGCCCCCCGGTTCGACGAGCACGTGGCCGATCTCCCCGGCCGTGTACCGGGGCCCGGTGACCAGCATCCCGCCGACGATCACCCCGCTGCCGATGCCCTGGCCGATGCGCACGAGCGCGAGATCCTCGGCGCTGGGCTGCCCGTACGTGCGGGCGGCGAGCGCCGCGGCGTTGGCGTCGTTGGCGATGTGCACGGGCACCGGGACGATCGCCGACACGGCCGCGGCGACGTCGAGGTCGTGCCAGTGGAAGGCGACGGCCTCGCGCACCACGCCATCGGCTCCGACGACGCCGGGCGAGCCGATACCCACCCCGAGCACTCGAACGGTCGAGCGCTTCACGAGTGCCGCCGCGAGATCGCACACCTTGTCGAGCAGAGCGGTGCCCCGCGCTCCGCGGGTGGGCACCGTCATGGTGTGCACGACGTCACCATCGAGGTTCATGATGGCGCCGGTCAGCTCGGCGTAGGCCGAGAGATCGAGGCTGACGACGTGGTAGGCATCCGGGTTGAGCGCGATGAGAGTGCTCGGCTTACCCACCCTGCCCTCGGGACTCGGCCCCGTCTCGCGCACGAGTCCCTCGGCACCGAGGTCGTCGACGATGCGCGACACGCTGACGCGGGTGAGGCCGGTGGCGCGCGCGAGGTCGGCGCGGCTCATCGCCTCGCAGCGGAACAGCGTGCGGAGGATCAACGACCGGTTCACCTGTCGCGCATGCTCGGGCAGCGCCTTCTCGCTCACGAGATGCCCAGCTCTGCCGAGAGCACGGCGACGAGGGGTCCCTGCAGGGCGAGCAGTCCGCCGTCCGATCCGATGTCGACGCTGATGGTGCTGGTCGTGGTGGGCAGGGTGCGCTCGGTGAGATGTGCGCGGGTGCCGGCCGCGAACCCCTCGTCGAGGATGTCCTCCGGCCCGACGAGCACGACGTGCGTCGCGCCGAGCACCGAGATGATCGGCGCCAGGGCCGCGCCGAGCGCCTCCGCGGCGTCCGCGATGACGACGTCGCGGTCCTCCCCCGCGCCGAGACGTCGCCGCATCTGCGGCACCGCGACGATGGAGTCGAGGCATCCGGATCGACCGCACAGGCAGCTCGTCTCACGGCGCGGATCGACCACGACATGGCCGATCTCCCCGGCAGCGAAATCGACCCCGTCGACCAGGGTCTCGCCGACGATGAGCCCGGCGCCCGCACCGCGCTGGATGGTGACGACCAGGATGCTCCGCCCGTCGTTGTCGCGGAAGGTGTGCACCGCGAGCGCCATGCCGTTCGCGTCGTTGACGACATGCACGGGAACTCCGAAGCGCTCGGCCAGCGCCCCGCGCAGGTCGGTGTCGAACCATCCGAGGTGCGGCGCGAAGCGCACGACACCCGCACGATCCACCATGCCCGGGCTGCCGACGCCGATCCCGAGAACGGCGGCGGGCGCTTCGGAGAGGAGCTCACCGGCCAGTTCCACGACGCGTGCGACCGCGGCATCGCCCCGTTCCGTGATCATCGCGACGTCGCGCTGGTGCGACACCTGGCCGCGCAGGTTCATCACCGCGCCGCGGAACGACAGGGCGTCGCTGAGGTCGAGGCTGATCACCGATCGGGAATCGTCGTCGATCGCCACGAGAGTCGCGGGTTTGCCGACGCGCACGTCGGCCGACTGCCCGGCCTCGACCAGGATGCCCTGCGCGATGAGTTCGCCCACGATCGTCGAGACGGTGACCTTGTTGAGCCCAGACCCCCGAGCGATGTCGGCGCGGCTGCGCGGACCCTCGTGGAAGAGCGTCTGCAGCAGCATCGCCCTGTTGCGCACGCGATTGTGCTCGGGGAGCGCCTTGGTCGTGATGCGGAGATCGGCCACAGCCCATTGTCCCCCGGCGGGCTCCGGCGTCGAGCCCGGTTCCTCGCCGGGGAGTGCCTGGGTCATCGGTCGCGCTCAGCCCTTGACGGCGCCGGCTGACATGCCGGTGACGAGGTTGCGCTGGATGATCATGAAGAACACGACCACGGGCAGCGAGAACAGCGTCGCGGCGGCCATCTGCCCGCCGTAGTCGGTGCCGAGTTCGCCGCCCACCGACACGGTGAACGAGTTCAGCCACACCGGGAGGGTGTAGTTCGCCTGGTCCTTCATGAACGTGAACGCGACGATGTAGTCGTTCCACGCGGCGATGAACGCGAAGACGCTGCTCGACACGATGCCCGGCATGACGAGCGGGAACAGCACCTTCGTGAGCACCTGCCACGTGGAGGCTCCGTCGATGCGGGCGGCCTCATCGATCTCGATCGGGATGGCGAGGAAGAAGCCGCGCATCACCCAGATCGAGAACGGCAGCACGCTGGCGACGTAGGCGAAGATCAGGCCCCAGTACGTGCCGAGCAGACCCATCGAGTTGAAGATGAGGAACTGCGGGATGAGCAGGGCGGTGCCGGGAAGCATCTGCACGATGAGGATGAGCACGAGGATGGCCCGGCGCCCGCGGAACCGGAAGCGCGACAGCGCCGCGGCGGCGAAGATGCTGAGCACGATCGCGAGGATCACGGCACCGGCGACGACGATCACCGAGTTCTGCAGGTAGACGAGGAACTGGCCGCTGCCGATCGCGGTGACGAAGTTGTCGAACGTGGGGGCCTCGGGGAAGAAGTGCGGGGTGCTGCTGAGCATCTCGGAGCGGGGCTTGAACGCCGTATTGACCATCCAGTAGACGGGGAACGCCCACACGATGCAGAAGACGATGGCGATGCTGCTGCTGATCCAGGGAAGACGCCGCAGGCGGCGGGTTCGGGTGGTCATGTCAGAGGTCCTCTCCCGTGCGCACGAGCTGACGGATGTACACGGCGCTGAGCACCGCGAGGATGATGGTCGATGCGACGGCGATGGCCGAGCCCGCGCCGATCTGCAGGTTGCCCGAGAACGCCGTCGTGTATGTGAACACGCCGAGGGTCGACGTCGCTCCGTTTGGACCACCCTCGGAGATGAGCCAGATCTGGTTGAAGACGTTGAAGTCCCAGATGATCGACAGCATGGTGACGAGCAGGATCGTGGGGGCGATCGACGGCAGCACGACGACGCGGTAGATGCGCCATTCGGATGCTCCATCGAGACGCGCCGCCTCTTTCAACTCGACCGCGACCTGGGTCTCGGCCGCGTACAGCGTCAGAGCGATGAACGGCACCGCGCCCCACACGACGAGCAGCCAGATGCACACCCAGGCGAGGACGGGGTCGGAGGCCCAGTCGCGACTGGTCATGTCACCGAAGATGCCGAGTTGCGTCAGCATCCAGTTGATCACCCCGTACTGGGGCTGGAACAGCCACGACCAGACGATCGACGAGGCGACGTTCGGCATGGCCCACGCGAGGATGAGCACGACCGTGGTCACGTGGCGCAGGGCCGAGGGCAACCGAGTCATGAGGTGCGACATGCCGGCGCCGATGGCGACGCTGCCGATCACGAGGGCGGCGGTGAAGACGAGCGTGCGCAGGAGCGAGAGCCAGAACTCCCGATCGGTCAGCACGGCGGCGTACTGGTCGAAGCCCACGATGTCGAAGGCGCCGGTGAAGAGCGTGCGCTGGTTGTAGTTCGTGAACGACGTGAACACGAGGAACCCGATCGGCAGCAGCGTGACGAACACGATCATCAGGCCGGCCGGGGTCAGCAGCCAGAAGGGGGCCGCCGAGCGGGTGAGGCTGCGGGAGCGGGGCCTCGGCGCGGGGCGCACGGGGCGGGCGGTGCGGGTGGGAGGCGTCGGCGGGGACTCCACGGAGGTGGTGACCAAGGACTCGCCTTTCGTCGGGTCGGCGGCGTGCCGCGCGGCGGCAGTCGGGGTCGGAGGCGGGGATGCCGCGCGGGTCGTCCGCGCGGCATCCCCTGGTATCACGGGGTGTTGAGCGTCTTGTCGGCGGCGTCGTCGTAGTCGGCGGCCGCGTCTTCGATGCTCTTCGATCCGGAGGCCACGGCCGAGAACAGGCTGTTGATGTCCTTGTTGCTCTCGATCGTGGTCCAGTTGGCGTTGGCCGGCGTGGCCTTCGACGTGAGGGCCGCGGTGAAGAAGCTCGACCGCACGTCGTCGAGCGTCTCCTGGGCGAACTCGATCCCCTCGACGCTGTTCGGGATCCACTTGTCGACGCCCACGACGAACTCGCGCTGGATCTCGGGGCTCGCCGCGATCTTCACCCAGTTCAGGGCCAGGTCGGCGTGCTTCGACTTGGCGGGCACCGCCCAATCGGATCCCCCGAGCATGACCGGCTGCAGGTCGCCGGAGATGCCGGGGAAGGGGAAGGTGCCGAGATCGGCCTCGAGCGCCGGGTTGACCTTCAGGATCGCGGCGGTGTTGGTGTTCAGGATCGCAGACGTCTTGCCGTCGGCGAAGAGTTGGCTCTGGTTCGGCTCGAAGACGTCGAGCGTCGCCGAGGCCGCGGTCGAGTACGAGTTCTGGAACGTCTGGAACGCCTCGAGTCCCTCCTGCGCCTCATCGGAGGAGAATCCCGACGCCCACTCCCCGTCCTTCTGCGAGGCGATGTCGCCGCCCGCATCCCAGACGAACTGCATGCCGGCGTAGAAGTACTGTCCCGGCAGGTAGAACGCCGAGAAGTCGGGAGTCTGCGCGTTGGCGGCCTTCACCTTGTCGAGTGCAGCCGTCAGCTCGTCGTAGGTCTTCGGGGCTTCGGTGACGCCGGCATCCGCCCACATCTTCTTGTTGTAGATGACCGCCCTGGCCCCGGCGAAGCCGGGCACACCGTAGAGGCTGCCGTCGACCGTCGCAGGGTCGACCAGGCCGTCGAGCCAGGTCTGGTCCTGGGCGAGATCGTCCTGGTACGGCGTGAGGTCGAGCAGTCCGCCGTTCGCCGCGTAGCTGGCGATCTGGGTGTTGCCGACGTCGAGCACGTCGGGCGGGGTGTCGGTGGCGAGCGCCGTGGTGATCTTGGTGGTGATGCCGTCCCAGGTCTGCGACTGCACGCTGACCTCGGCCCCGGTGAGCTCGGTGAACTTGGCGTTGATCGCGTCGAGGGTCTCGGCGCTGTAGTCGTTCTGCATCACCCAGACGGTGATCTTCTCACCCGCCCCATCGACCTCGGGCACCTTGCCATCGCTGGGTGCTGCCGCGTTGCCGCCGGCCGATCCCGAGCACGCGGTCAGCGCGAGAGCCGTGGCAATGCCCATCGCCCCGATCGCCGTCATTTTCCTGATTGCCACTTAACTCTCCTTGGTAGGTGGATTACCGCGAACGATACCTCGATGTGTCGTTCGCCGAAGTTAGTACACATCTGTTGCATATCGCTTGTCAATGTTTATGTTGGCAAATGTACAACTGTTATATTTCCGCGTGATGACGGCGCTGTTGCCGGGTGTACCACCCTTCTGATCTGAAAATTAGGTCACTTTGTTTACTAACTATTAGGTCATGAAACCAACTAATTCGCGCCCTTCCGAATAGCCCAGGAGAACACACGAAAATGCCCACGCTTCTGCCCCGACCTCAGACCTCGACAATCTCGCCCGGGGAATTCGCGCTATCCCCCGACGCCCGCCTCTCGACCCACCCCGACCTGCTCGAACCAGTGCTCAGGCTGCAAGAGCGACTGCGCGCCTCGACGGGCTTCGTCCTGCCGATCTCGGTCGACGGGACCGACGTGCCAGACACCGAGGGAGACGCCCCGCGCATCCGCTTCGACGTCGATGCGACACTCGCGCCCGAAGGGTTCACGCTCGAGACGACACGGCGCTCCGCGATGCTGACGGCCTCCACTCCGCGCGGCGGGCACTGGGCGGCCCAAGCCCTGCTGCAGCTGTTCCCCGCCGCGGTGCACCGTCGCTCCCCTGTCGGCGACACACGCTGGACGGCGCCGCTCGTACAGGTCGACGACGAACCGAAGTTCCCGTGGCGCGGCGCGATGCTCGACGTCGTCCGTCACTTCGCTCCCACCCGCGACGTGCTGCGCTTCATCGACCTGCTGGCCATGCATCGCCTCAACACGCTGCACCTGCACCTCACCGACGACCAGGGGTGGCGCGTCGAGATCACCCGATACCCGCGACTGACCGAGGTGGGCGGTTGGCGACCCGAGACCCAACTGGGAGCGGCCCACGGCTCCGCCGCCGACGGCCGTCCGCACGGTGGCTTCTACACGCAGGACGACATCCGCGAGATCGTCGCGTACGCCGCCGCCCGGGGCATCACGGTCGTGCCCGAGATCGAACTGCCCGGCCATGCGCAGGCCGCCGTCGCCGCCTACCCGGAACTCGGCGTGGGCCACGCCGCCCCGACGACCCCGTGGACCCTGTGGGGCGTGAACCCCGTCATCTTCAACGTCGAGGAGTCGACCATCGACTTCCTCTGCGGGGTGCTCGACGAGGTGATCGAGCTGTTCCCCTCCGAGTACATCTGCATCGGCGGCGATGAATGCCCGAAAGTGCAGTGGGTCGAAGACGAGCGCACGCAGGAGCGCATGCGCGAGCTCGGCGTGCACGACGAGGAGGAGCTGCAGAGCTGGTTCGTCGGTCGCATCGGGCAGCATCTCGCCTCGCGCGGGCGCAAACTGCTCGGTTGGGACGAGATCCTCGAGGGAGGTCTCGCCGACGGGGCGTCGGTGCTCTCCTGGCGCGGGCGGGTCGGAGCACTGGGGGCCGCCCGCGCCGGGCACGACGTCGTGGCCTGCCCCGAAGACACGGTCTACCTCGACTACCGCGAGTCGGACCTCGCCACCGAGCCGATCCCGACCGGCACAGTGACGACGCTCGAGAAGGCGTACTCATTCGATCCCGTTCCGGCCGAGCTCGACGCCGACGAAGCGCGGCACGTGCTGGGCGGCCAGGCCAACCTCTGGACCGAGCACATCGACTCGATGCGGGTACTCGACTACCGCGCGTTCCCCCGTCTGGCCGCGGTCGCCGAAGCCCTGTGGACGCGCGGGGAACGCGACTACGCCGAGTTCGCCCCTCGTCTGACCGCGCACCTCGCCCGTCTCGACGCCGCCGGGGTCGAGTACCGGCGCGCCGATGGGCCGCGTCCGTGGCAGGAGCGCCCGGGAGTCAGCGGACGCACCCGATCCGTGGAAGAGGCTGCGGCGCACCTCGCCCGGATCACCGCGAACATCAGCTGACGGGAGCCGCCGGCGCGGGATCTCGCAGATCTACCGCATCTCGCAGGGAATGCCACCGTTCCCTGCGAGATCGTGCAGATCTGCGAGATCCCGCAGGCGCGGTCAGTCGGCCGGCAGCGTGAAGGGGTTGTCGCCGGCCTCGGCGAGCAGGTACCAGGCGGTCGCGCCGGTGTGCAGGCTGGCGTAGTAGAGGTCGCCGAACCCCGAGTCGAGACCGTCGGTCGAGGTGGCCGTGATGCCCTTGCCATCGCCGTTCGGCTCGTCGCGCTGCCCGAGACGGATGCTCGCCAGCAGCGACTCGGCCTCGTCGGCGTCGCCGGGCTGGGCGCGCAGCTTGAGGGCGAGGGCGAGGTGCCCCGCACCCTCGAACCAGACCTTCGAGACGTCGACATCGCTGATTCCGGGGCCGCGGTACGGGCCGTCGGTGGCGATGAGGTGCGCGAGGGTCCAGTCGAGCGCCGTGGAGTACCGGGGGTCGCCCGTGGCGAGCGCGCTCCACGTCTGCGCATCGAGCGGGATCGGGCGCGTGTTCACCGTGCTGCCGTCGTTGAGGGTGCCGGTGTCGACGTGTCCGTCGGCGCTCTGCATCGCGGTGACGAAGTCGGCCGCGACCGCGGCACGTTCCGCCCAGACCTGGTCGCCGGTGAGCTGGGCGAGCTGCGTGAAGAAGCCGGCGATGTCGCTGTTGTGCTCGGTGGACTTCCACTCGAGCGAGACACCGGCATCCGTTTGTCCGCCGGTATACCCGTAGGGCGCCCGCACCATGTCGGCGGTGTTCGTCTGGATCCAGTTCGCGATGCGCAGCGCCCCGTCGAGGTAGCGCTGGTCGCCGGTCGCGTGGAAGAGCCGGGTCAGGGCGAGGCCGGCCCAGGCCTGGTTGCCGGTGAAGGTGCCGGGCCCGGTGATCACCATGCGCCCCTCGCGGATGCCGTGCGGCTCGTAGTGGGTGCGCACGCGACCGTCGCCGATCGGGTCGTTGTCCTGCACGAACAGCAGCGCCTCGCCGATCGACTCGGCACGGCGGATGTCATCGGGCAGACCGCGCGCCGTGTACGCGATCACGACGAGCGCGTCGTCGTAGACGAACGACGGAGTGAAGTCCCACGTCGGGGTGGTGAAGAAGCCGCCCTCGTAGCTGCGCGGCAGGCACATGCCGTCGCCGTCGCAGAACTGGTCGGTGCGCGCGTCGAGGAACTCGTAGGCCAGGGCGATCGACACCGTACGGTCGGGCACCCCGGTCGTCGGAACCGGATCGTCGGCGGCTTCGGCGCTGATCGAGGCCGTCGCGGCGCTGCCGGCGAACACCGCAGAAGCCACGAGGACGGCAGCGACGGCCCATCCGGCGGCACGGCGCGGAGAACGGGACATGGCAACCTCGCAGGGATGTGGGAGGTCGGCAGACGGCGCCGCCCCCCGGTCGTGCCACGATCCTCCCATCCCGAACCCGGTCAGCGGAAGACTCTTGTGAAGGATATTTCCCCTCGTTTACGAGTCGTTCGCGCTGCGGGATCACTTTCGCACCGAGAACGGCCCTCGGAGGTGGAATTTTGATCCCGCACGGGGGCGGGGGGGAGGGGCGGGGGGGCGGGGCGGGGTGGGGAGGCGCGGAGCGATGTAAGCGTTTGCAATAGGGTGGGGGCATGACTCAGCTCGAACAGTTCGCCGCGCCCGGTTCCGAGTGGTGGCGCAGCGCCGTCATCTATCAGATCTACCCGCGCTCGTTCGCCGACGCCTCGGGCGACGGCATCGGCGACCTCCCCGGGATCACCGCCCGCCTCGACGCGCTGAAGGACCTCGGCGTCGACGCGATCTGGCTGAGCCCGTTCATGACCAGCCCGCAGCGCGACGCGGGCTACGACGTCGCCGACTACCGCGACGTCGACCCCCTGTTCGGCACCCTCGCCGACTTCGACACCATGCTCGCCGAGGCGCACGCCCGGGGCATCCGCGTGATCGTCGACCTCGTGCCCAACCACTCCTCCGACCAGCACGAGTGGTTCCAGCAGGCGCTGAAGGCCGGCCCCGGCAGCCCCGAGCGCGCGCGCTACATCTTCCGCGACGGCCGCGGCGAGAACGGCGAGCTTCCGCCCAACAACTGGGAGTCGGTGTTCGGCGGCGGCATGTGGCAGCGAGTGACCGAGTCGGACGGCACCCCCGGCCAGTGGTACCTGCACATCTTCGACGCGACCCAGCCCGACTTCGACTGGAACAACGAGGAGGTGCAGGAGGAGTTCCGCTCGATCCTGCGCTTCTGGCTCGATCGCGGCGTCGACGGATTCCGCGTCGACGTGGCCCACGGCATGATCAAGACCGAGGGCCTGCCCGACTACGTGCCGCCGGCGGATGCCGACTCGATGGGCGGCGGACAGGCCGACGTGCCGTACTGGGGCCAGGACGGCGTGCACGAGATCTACCGCGACTGGCACAAGGTGCTCGCCGAGTACGACGGCGACCGCGCCCTCTGCGGCGAGGCCTGGCTGCCCACGCTCGAGCGCACCGCCGAATGGGTGCGCCCCGACGAGATGCACCAGACCTTCAACTTCCCGTACCTCATGACCCCGTGGGACGCCGAGAAGCTGCGCTCGGTCATCCGCGAGTCGCTCGACGCGTTCGGCAACGTCGGCGCCCCCAGCACCTGGGTGCTGTCGAACCACGACGTCGTGCGTCACGCGACGCGCCTGGCGCTCACGGTCGACAACCCCCAGGGCGAGGGCATCGGACCGAACACCGCAGGCAAGCCCGACCCGGTCGTCGGCCTCGCCCGTGGTCGCGCCGCGACGGCGCTCATGCTCGCCCTCCCGGGGTCGGCGTACATCTATCAGGGCGAGGAACTCGGCCTGCCCGAGGCGATGGAGATCCCCGACGAGTACCGCCAGGACCCCACCTGGTTCCGCACGAACGGCGAACGGTACGGCCGCGACGGATGCCGCGTGCCGCTCCCCTGGGACGCGGATGCCCCCGCCTACGGCTTCAACGAGACCGGCCGGTCGTGGCTGCCCCAGCCGTCGGAGTGGGCGCAGTTCGCCCGCTCGACCGAGGAGGCCGACCCGACCTCGACCCTCGCGCTCTACAAGGAGCTGCTGGTGAAGCGCCGCGAGTTCGGCTTCGCGACCGGATCGCTCGTGTGGGAGGACGCCGGCGTGGATGCGGTCGCCTTCCGCCGGGGTGACGTGCACGTGCTCGTGAATCTGGGTTCGGCGCCGCTCCCGCTGCCGGCCGACGCGACGATCGTGCTGGCCAGCCAGCCCGTCGAGGGTTCGGAACTGCCGGTCGACACCACCGTCTGGTACACCCGGGGCTGACGCAGATGCCGGGGCGGCGCGCGCGTCGTCCCGGCATCCGCGCCCCGCACCCGAACCCGAGAGGCACGGCATGACGAGCATCGACGACGTGGCCCGCCGCGCGGGCGTGTCGACGGCGACCGTGTCGCGCACGCTGAGCGGAGGGGCCGCGGTGTCTCCCGCCACTCGCGCGCGCGTGATCGAGGCGGCCGACGCCCTGGGCTACGTGGTGTCGTCGCGGGCATCGAGCCTGGCGTCGGGACGCACCCGCACGGTCGGCGTGATCGTGCCCTACCTCGACCGATGGTTCTTCAGCACGGTGCTGTCGGGTGTCTCGACCGCCCTCATGCGCGCCGGCTACGACATCAGCCTCTACAACATCACCCCCGACCGCGAGGTGCGGCGGCACGTGTTCGACACGTTCCTGCGCCGCCAGGGGGTGGATGCGGTGATCGCCGTGTCGATCGAGCTCGACGACGACGAGACGCGACGCCTGCTCGACCTCGGTCTGCCGGTCATCGCGATCGGCGGTCCGCATCCCGGGCTCGACACCCTCACCGTCGACGAGATCGGCATCGCGCGCCTCGCGACCGAGCATCTCGTCGCGCGCGGTCACCGCGACATCGCCTACATCGGCGCGGGGGCCGAGTTCGACACCGACTTCCACGTGCCCACCAACCGGCGTCGCGGTTTCGAGCAGGTGCTCGCGGCCGCCGGCATCCCCCTCGATCCGGCGCGGGTGCTGGTCGCCGACTTCACGATCCAGGGCGGGCACCGGGCGGCGACCGCGCTGCTGAGCGCCGAGGGGCCGCGTCCGACGGCGATCTTCGCGGCATCCGATGAGATGGCGATCGGGGCGATCCTCGCTGCGCGGGAGCTGGGCATCCGCGTGCCCGAGGACCTCGCGGTCATCGGTATCGACGGACACGAGCTGGGCGCGATCTTCGACCTCACGACGGTCGACCAGTTCCCGTTGCAGCAGGGGGAGCGCGCCGCCGCCGCCGTACTCGCACGTCTGGGCGAGGCCGAGCCGCCCGCCGCCGCGTCGCCCTTCGTGCTCACCGAGCGCGGCTCGACGGCTGCTGCTGAGCGCCCGTCCGCCTGAGTCCGTCCGCCCCGCGGGCCCGAGCCCGATCGGAGCCGTTCCCGACCGGGGCGTCCTGAGTCGTGGCGGACGACCGCGCGAGTCGGCGCGCCCCGCCCGGTCAGGGCTGCGGCGGAAGGGAGTGGAAGCGGCGGTCGACGTAGACGAGCGGGCGACCCTGCGGGCCCGCGAGAACGTCGAGCACCTCGGCGATCACGACGCTCGACGTGCCGACGGGCACGATCTGCAGGGCGCGGCTGCGCAGCGCGAACCGGGCGGCCGGCAGGTAGGGCTCGCCGGTGGGCAGGCTGCTCCAGCCCTGCTCGGGGGTGAAGCGCTCCGACCCGCTGACGGCGAAGCGCTGGGCGAGTTCGGAGTGGTCGTCGTCGATGAGATGCACGACGAACGAGTCGGCCGAGAGGAGTCCGCCGGCGCTGCCGGTCGCTCGCGTGACCGAGAACACGATCGCCGCGGGGTCGACGGCGACGGATGCCACGCTCGACGCGGTCAGCCCCACCGGCCCGTCGGGGGTCGAGGCCGTGATGATGGCCACCCCGGCGGGGTGGGTGCGGAAGGCCGCCTTGAGCCCCTCGCCGACCGCACTCGGCACAGGGGCGCCGGACGCGACGGTCACTCGGCGCCCTCGGCCTGCGGCGGGAGGGCGGCGATGATCGGATGGTCGTGCGCGATCACGCCCACCTTCGCCGCACCGCCGGGCGAGCCGATCTCGTCGAAGAACTCCACGTTCGCCTTGTAGTAGTCCTGCCACTCATCGGGCAGATCATCCTCGTAGTAGATCGCCTCGACCGGGCACACCGGCTCGCACGCGCCGCAGTCCACGCACTCGTCCGGGTGGATGTACAACGACCGCTCCCCCTCGTAGATGCAGTCGACGGGACACTCGTCGATGCACGCACGATCCTTCACATCGACACAGGGCAGAGCGATCACATAGGTCATGGGGGCTTCCTTCGGGTCAGCGTCTCACGCTAAAACCTCAAGTACACTTTAGGTCAAATCCGCAGACGGGGGCTTGCGGTCCGAGCATCCGCAGGGAACAGGGAGGGCGCCGATGGTCTCGCCCGACGACGCATCCCGCACGCTGCCCGACGCGGCCACTCCCGACGCGGCCACTCCCGACGAACCTCTCACGATCGGCGAGATGACGCGCCGCACGGGGGTCGCGGCATCCGCCCTGCACTTCTACGAATCTCTCGGTCTCATCGCCTCGACCCGCACCCCGGGCAACCAGCGGCGGTATCCGCGCCACATGATCCGCCGGGTGTCGCTGATCGCGGTGGCGAAGCGCCTGGGCATCCCGCTGTCCGACGTGCAGAGCGCCTTCGCCGACGTGCCCCTCACCGAGACCCCCACCCACGACGAATGGCAGCGCGCCTCGCGGCGGTGGAAGCGCGAGCTCGAGAAGCGCCGCGAGGGCATCGAGCGTCTGGAGCGCGAGCTGACCGGATGCATCGGCTGCGGCTGCCTGTCGATGAAGGCGTGCCGTCTGCTCAACCCCGACGATGCGCTGGGCAGCAAGGGCGCGGGTCCGCAGCGGCTGCAGGGCGATCCGCTCGCCGAGTGACGTCTGCGGGCGCCCCCGCATGACCCCGTGTTGCAGACCGACGTGCAGGGCGGATGCCCCGGGCCATAGCGTCGCGGAAGAACCCCGGGCGCCGTCGCGTCCGAGCCCCTCCCATCCGCGAGCAGAGAGCAGAGCATGAGCCCCTACTTCGACAGCGAAGCCGACAAGACCTACACGAAGGTCTACAAGGAGCAGACCCCCGACATCCTCGCGGCGTTCGCGGCATTCGACAGCGCGGTGTTCGCTCCCGACGAGTCGCGGGCGATCCCGCTCAAGTACCGCGAGCTGATCGCGCTCGCGGTCGGCATCACCACGCAGTGCGTCTACTGCATCGACGCGCACTCCCAGAAGGCTGTCGCAGCCGGTGCCGACGAGGCCGAGCTGGCGGAGGCCGCGTGGGTCGCGACGGCCATCCGTGCCGGCGGCGGGTTCGCTCACGGGCGCCTCGCGTTCAAGCTCGCCGACGACCACCAGCACTGATCCGACGCGCATGTCCGACGATCTGCTCGCGCTCACGACGGTCAGCGACGTCGGCATCGGCGGCAGGAACGCCGCGATCGACGACGTGATCGCCCGGATCGCCGCCGCATCGGCCGCCCGCGACCGCGACGGCGACCCCGATGGCGGCCTGCGCGCCGATGTGCGCGCGCTCGCATCGCTGGGCCTGACCGCCGCCCGTCTTCCGGTCGAGGTCGGCGGCGCGGGGCTGAGCTACCCGCAGCTCGTCGACCTGCAGATCCTCCTGGCGCGCGCCGATGCGAACGTGACCCAGAGCCTGCGCACGCACTTCACCGCGAGCGACCGCGCCGCTCGGGCGATCGCCCGCGGTGAGGCGCATGTCGCGACCGATGAGCTCGCGGCCGAGATCGCCGCCGGTCGCCTCTTCGCCGGAGCCACCACGGAGGGCGCCGGGGAGGTCGGCACGGTGGGGACGACGCTGCGTCGCGATGGCGAGGGCATCCTGCGCCTGAACGGCCGCAAGGTCTACGCGACCGGTACCGGCTATGCCGACTGGATACAGGTGCTCGCCTCCGATGACGACGGCCGGCATCTCGTCGCCGTCGTGCGGGCGGATGCCGACGGCATCACCCGGCACGACGACTGGCGCGGCGTGGGCCAGAGGCTCACCACCTCCGGCACCGTCGAGTTCGTCGATGTCGCCGTCGATCCCGCGCGCGTGCGCGTCGGTGAAGCGCCGGGGGCCGACCGGCCGGGGTCGGTCGACGCCGTGCTGCAGCTCGCGCATCTCGCGACCCTCGCGGGGATCGCGCTGCGGGTGCGAGACGACGCCGTGGCCTGGCTGCGCACCCGCACCCGTACGTTCAGCCACGCGTCGCACGCGCTGCCCGCCGACGACCCCCAGTTGCAGGAGCGCATCGGCACTCTCGAGGGCCTTGCGCAGGCGGTCGTCGCCTCGGTGCGTGCCGCGGCCGCGGTGCTCGGCGCCGACCTCGATCGCCCTCGCGACGCGCAGACCGGCGACGGACACCTCGCCGTCACCCGCGCGCAGGTCACGGTACCCGCGCTCGTGATGCAGGCCGCGCAGAGCGTGTTCGACCTCGGCGGCGGATCGCTCGTCGATGCGCGCCTCGGCCTCGACCGGCATTGGCGCAACGCCCGCACGCTCAGCAACCACAACCCCGTGCATCTCAAGGCACGGGCGCTCGGCGAGCGTGCTCTGGGGGGCGGCGACCTGCCCGCGATCTGGTACGTCGGCACCGCGGGGCCGACCCCGGAGGCGGCAGAACGTCGCAGTTCTGCCGAATCTCGAACGCCCCGCCCCGAGCAGCTGCGGGATTCTGCAGATCTGCGAGATCACGAGGAGACCCTCTGATGCCCCGTCCCCTGGTGCTCGGCGCGAACGTGTACGACTACGGCACGGATGCCGGGGCCTGGCGCACGCCGGGCGAAGATCCCTTGCGCGTGTTCGGTGCCGACTTCTGGCGTGATGCCGCCCGCACCGCGGAGGATGCCGGGCTCCACGCCATCTTCCTCGCCGATACCCCGGGTCTCGCCGCGAACCCCGCGATCCGTCCGAGCCGATTGCTGGAGCCGCTCGCCGCGCTCGCGACCGTCGCCGCCGAGACCGAGAGACTCGGCATCATCTCGACCGTGTCGTCGAGCACGAACGATCCCGTCGAGCTCGCCCGCCGCCTGTTGACGACGAGTGCGTTCAGCGGCTCGCGCTTCGGATGGAACGTGGTGACCGGGGTGACCGGTCCGGCCGTCACCGACTTCGGCTACGACGCCGACCCCGGCCGCGAGGAGCGCTACGCCCGGGCCGAGGAGTTCGTCGCCGCGTACACCGCGTTCCTGGCCGCGGTGCAGGCCGGAACCGACTACGTGCACGAGGGGGAGTACTTCGGCGACGGCATCGGCCGTGGCGACCTCGGCGTCGACCCGGCCATCCGCCGCCTCCTGCCCGAGGTCGCCCCGCTCGTGGTGCAGGCGGGCGGTTCGCCGCGCGGCCGCCAGCTCGCCGCCGCGAGCGCCGAGGCGGTGTTCGCCGCCGAGACCGTGAAGGAGACGGCGGCCGAGAACCGTCGAGATCTACGGCAGCGCGCGGCCGGACTCGGTCGCCCCGCCCCGCTCGTGCTGCCCGGCATCCACCTCGTCGTCGGCTCGACGGAGGAGGAGGCCGAGCGACGCTTCGCGCTCATCCACGAGCGCGGACCCGAGGGCTATGTGCTCCGGAGGTTCACGGCGATGTTCGGCATCGACGGCTCACGGCTCGACCTCGACGCCCCCGCCGAGGGCGAGATCCAGCGCCTGTCCGGCGACCCCTCCGCGGCGCCGATCGGATTCCGGAAGGCGATCGCGGCGTACGGCGCGGCGGGCGATCTCACGGTGCGCGAGCTGCTGCGGTACTTCGCGGGGTTCGGGCACCAGCTCTTCGTCGGCTCGCCCGAGCGATTGGTCGACATCATGACCGACTGGGTGGATGCCGGCGCCGCCGACGGGTTCAACCTGCTCTTCGACACCAACCCCTGGGGGCTGCGCGAGTTCGCCGAGCACGTCACTCCGGTGCTGCGCTCGCGCGGGCTGCTCACGGGCCCGGGCGACGAACCGTTCACCGCCTGGCTGAGAGGACTGCGCCGATGACCCGTCTTCTGCGCGTCGACGACGCGACCCTTGCCGCCTTCGCGGTACGAGCCGGTTCCGGCCGAGCGGAGCGCGCTGCTCTCGGCGCCGAACTCGACGCGACGGCCGACGTGCTGCTGCTCGGCGACCTCGACGGACCCGGGCCTGACCGCACGGCCGCCGCGGCCGCGCTGCTCGCGATCACCCGGCGGGTCGTCGTGGTGCCGATCGTCGGTGCGCGACAGCATCCGATCAACCTGGCCCGCACGATCGCGACGCTGTCGAACCTGCACGCGCGGCGCGTCGGGCTGGCCGCGACATCGGGGGCGCTGCTGGCGCTGATCTCGCGGCTCTTCGAGACGTGGCCTCTGGATGCGGTGGCGCGCGACGCCGATGTCGGGGCGTTCGTCGACGACGCGCGCATCGTGCGGATCGACGACCCGGAGTTCCCGTCGATCGGCGGGCCGTTGACCGTACCGGTCGATGTGTCGGACAAGCCGGTGACAGTGCTTCTCTCATCGACGGGGTTGGTGGCGCCGGGCGTCGACGTGGTGCTCGATGCCGCCGCCCTCCCCGTCTGGGGCGCGACGACGCGTGTCGAGGCCGCCGTCGACGCCGGCGACGCCGCTGCGGCGGGAGACACCGTACCGGCGTCAGCGCGTGCGGTGCCGGTGCTCGGCGATGACCGCCACACGGATGCCGTCGGCGCACGAGCGGCCTTCGGTCTCGGGGCATCCGTCGCCTTCTCTACCGGCACGCCCGCCTTCGCCGGCCCGGGACGCCTCACCCGGGTCTGACGCCGCCGCACCATCTCGCAGTTCTGCAGGATCTCGGATGCTTCGCCCTCAGTGCCTGCGAGATCGTGCAGATCTGCGAGCGCTGTGACGGGAGGTTCCGCGAACCCCCCACGCACCGCTACGGCTGCCGGAAGCGCTCCAGCACCCCACCCTGCCCGTACTCGCGCCGGAAGATGCCCCGGCGCTGCAGCTCGGGCACGACCTGGTCGACGAAGTCCTCGAGCCCGGAGGGGAAGAGGTCGAGCATGATGTTGAAGCCGTCGGCCGATCCCGACCGGAACCACTCCTCCATCGTGTCGGCGATCTGCTCGGGCGTCCCGGCGAGGAATCGCTGCCCGTAGCCGCCGAAGTCGCGCAGCAGGCGGCGGATCGTCGGCTGCTCCGTCCGGATCCGCTCGATCAGCACCCGACGATACGCCGCCGACCATCCGGCATCCTGCGCCTCGGCATCCGCGAGGATCTGCGCGGGCACCGGCGCGTCGAGGTCGAGCCCCGAGAAGTCGGCGCCGAGCGCCTTCGACAGCTCGTTGAGGCTGTAGGTGGCGGGCGCGAGGTGCTCCCAGTGGTCGAACCGCTCCCACGCCTCCTGCTCGGTGCTGCCGATCACGACCGCGAGTCCGGGGAAGACGCGCACGTCGTCGGCCGACCGCCCCGCCTCCACCGCGTACGAGCGGATCTTCTGCCGGTGCTCCGCCGCCGAGGCGGGATCGTGGTCGACCGAGTACACGCCGTCGGCGACGAGTCCCGCCAGGCGCCAGCCCGGCTCCGACCCGCCGGCCTGCACGATCGCCGGGCGCTCGGGGACGAGCGCCTCCATCTCGAGCCCGGCGTGCACCGCGAACGACCCGTCGTGCTCCACGACCTCCGAGGTGCCGGCGGTCGCCCACAGCCGCTTCACGACCGACACGAACTCCTCGGCGCGGGCGTACCGCACCTCGCGCTCGGGCACCTCGGTGAGGCCGAAGTTGCGCATGGCCTCGACGTCCCAGCTGGTGACGGCGTTCCAGGCGAAACGCCCCTGCGTCGCGGTGTGCAATGCCCACAGCCGGCGCGCGAGCTCGACCGGTTCGTTGAGCGTGGTGGACGCGGTCGCCACGAAGCCCAGGTGCTCAGTCGCCGCCGCCATCGCCGGCACGAGCACCCCCGGGTCGAGGTACTGCACCGGACGGCTGCGCGGATCGGTGATCGCGGGGCGGTCGGCGAGGAAGATCGCATCGACCAGCCCGCGCTCGGCGATGCGCGCCACGTTCTGCCAGTGGGCGAGGTCGACGATCGCGTCGGGACGGATGTCGGGCGCGCGCCAGGCCGCCGGCCGCTGACCGACTCCGAGCACGTTGATGTTGACCGTGAGCAGGCGGTTCTCGTCGCTCATGACGCCTCCGTCTCGCTGCCTCGCTCGAAGCGGGCGGATGCTCCGGGGAGCTCGTACAGGGCCGGCGCGGGCAGCCGCAGCCGGGCGCGCAGGGTCTGCGGCGCGGCATTTGCATCGCTATCGACCGGCAGCCCGCCGGCGATCGCGAGCACCTCGTCGATGTCGGACGCCGCGTGCGCCGTCGCGAGCGGGTACCCGCCGGCATCCGCATACGGCAGCACCCATGCGCCGTCGCGCACGAGCAGGTCGACGTAGCGGTGCACGTCGTCGAACCGACGCGACGACACGAACACCGGCAGGTGCTGCGGACTGCTGGGCACGTTCAGCGGGCCGGCCGAGGGGAAGGCGCCGTCGGCGTTGATGCGACGGATGCTCTCGGTCTGCGCGAAGTGCGGGGCGTCGGCATCCGCGGCGATGGACTCGCGCGGCCACGTGCGCAGCAATTGCTGCACCACGCGGATGCGGTCGCGCTGCTCTTCGGTCTCGGTGTCGCCGTCGTTCAGCACCCAGGCCGTGCGTCCGCCGGACAACTGCTCGAGCGAGGCGATGCGGCGGGCGAGGTTGTAGGGGTGCCCAGTGTCGTCGAGGTCTCCGGTGCCGACCGCGAACCATGCCGAGGGCAGGCGGTGCAGCAGCGTGGCGACGGCGACAGCGGGGTCGAAGTGCGCCCCCGCGCGCTCGTCGAACTGGAACAGCACCGGCTCGCGCCCCGCGAACGCATCGGCCACGGTGTCGAGCGACCGCGGATCGGCGGTGAGGCGGCCGGCGAGCGCGGCGTCGATCCGCACGACGCTCAGCGGACGGATGCTCTCGGCGATCGCGCGCGACACGGCGGCCTCGCGCTCGGTCGGCTCGGCGATGCGATCGATCGCGTAGATCTCGCGGTCGGCGATCGCGCGGAGGCGGTGCAGCACCGGGTTGTGCGTCGAGAGCGTCTGCGCATTGCGCCAGAACCGGTCGAGCCGCAGCGTGCTGCGCAGGTTCTGCGCCTCGGCCGTGTCGTCGAGCAGTGCCGGCAGGGTCATGAGCCGGTCGGCGGCCTCGATCACCTGCGGAACGATGGTGGCCTGCGCCTGGAACACCGCGTTCACGGCGTCGTCGGCGAGGGTCTCGGCATCCTGCTGCCGACCGATGATGGCCTGATGCGCGACCTCGCTGAGGCGGCCGATCTCGCCGAGCGAGGCGCGCGCCGAGGCGACGAGCGCGCTGATGCGCCCGTACCCCTCGAGCACGAGGATCGGCGAGCCCCCGTGGGAGCCATCGATGCGGTCGACGAGATCGGCGGCCGCGGCGCGCGCGCCCTCGCCGATGCCGACGAGCACGGCGAGCAGGATCATCTGCTGCCAGCCCGGGGTGCCGAGGTGCTGCGTCTGCCAGGGGGCGACGTCGTGGGGGTCGACCGGGGCGCCGTCGAGCACGGTGGTGCCGCTCGCGGTGGCGCGCTGACCGAAGCCGGTCCAGTCGTCGAGCAGCGCGACCCCCGGCGAGTCCTTCGGGAGCGCCGCGATCACCAGCTTGTCCGCGTCGTCGACCGCGCTGTACTCCAGCCAGTCGGCGTAACGGCTGCCCGTCGAGTAGAACTTGCGGCCGGTCAGGCGGGGGATGCCCGTCTCGGTCGAGAGGCGGGTCGTGAACACGCGGGGGCCGGAGCCGTCGGCCTCGGTCCATCCGCCGCCGATGATCGCCCCCGCCGCGATGCGCCCGATCCAGCGATCCCGCAGGGGACCGGCGGGGGTCTTGACATGCCGTTCGGTGGCCAGCACGTGGGTGCGCCAGGCCTGAGCGAGGTTCGAGTCGGCGGCGGCGACGGCGGTGAGGGCGTCGAGCAGGTCGAGGACATCGCCGCCCAGACCGCCCTCGGCCACGGGCACGCGGAGGCGGCCGAAACCCGCGGCGGCGAGACGGGTGAAGAAGCTCTGCGGAAGCTCGGGGGCGTCGGAGACGCTCGCCTGGCGGATCTCATCGAGGAGCCCCGGAACACCGGGAGTCCTCCGCGCCCAATCCAGGGAGCCGAACGGACGGGAGGTCATGGGGTCAGCGTATCCAGCGCCGGCGCCCCTGCATGCTCCTGTTAACGCGCATGACGCCGGGGCGGATGCCGTTCGCTACAGTCGGAATCCCGCGGCCCCGAGGGAGACGTGCCCCCGCCCCGCGCACACCCGCCGAGGAGGACCATGACCGCCGCCGCTCCGACCGATCGATCCCGCACCGCCGATCTCGGCGCGCCATGGACCGAGGGTGCCGGCGCCCGCGCGCTGGGTCTCGTCATCGACCGGGCCGCGCTGATCGCCGAGGTCACCGAGACGGGAGCCGCGCAGACCGCCGCGCGCACCCGGCGGCAGCAGCACGGCAACACCGAGCGTGCGGCCGACGACCCCCAGTTCCTGCGCGTGCTCGCCGATGCCGCGGCCCGCTCGGCCGTCGCGACCGCGGTCGCCGACTCTCTGCTGCGGCGCGCCGCGGAGGGCACGGCATCCGTCGACGAGGCCGAGCTGCTCGCCGCGGGTCTCGCCCCGCTGGCGTCGGAGGCCGTGCGCTCCCTCTTCGAGACCCTGGGCGCCTCGGCGACGCTGTCGGAGCACGGCCTGCACCACTTCTGGACCCGCCTCCACGCCCTCGAGGCGCGCTAGCCCCGCTTCCCCGGCGGCGGCCTTTTCGCAGATCGGCACGATCTCGCACCCCCGGCAGTGAGCACCTGCGACATTCTGCAGATCTGCGAGATGCGCGCGGCGCAGGATCAGGCGGGGACCGACTCCAGGTGCCGGAGCACCGCGGCGAGCGCGGAGTCGAGGTCGGCGATCAGATCGTCGACCGTCTCGATCCCCACCGACAACCGCACGAGCCCATCGTCGATCCCCAACTGCGCCCGCAGCTCGGGTGTGAACGACAGGTGCGTGGTCGTCGCCGGGTGCAGCACCATCGACCGCACGTCTCCGATGTTCGTCATACGGCTGAACACCCGCAGGCTGTCGATGAAGACCTCGGCCCCCGCCCGCCCGCCGCGCACCGTCACCGCGAAGACCGATCCGCTGCGTCCGCCGAGCGCGCGCTGAGCGATCTCGTGCTGCGGATGCCCCGGCAGGCCGGCGTAGTCGACGTACTCCACCGCCGGATGCCCCGCAAGGAACTCGGCGATGGCCTGCGAGTTGGCGACATGGCGTTCCATGCGCAGCGACAGCGTCTCGATGCCCTGCTGCAACAGGAATGAATGCAGCGGGGAGAGGGCCGGCCCGAGGTCGTTGACGATGCCGCCGCGCACGAACTGCTCGTAGGCGCGTCGCCCATGCGTCGCGAGCGCGCTGGGCACGCCGGGCGCCGGCGATCCGGTGATGCCGGCGTAGGAGCGGGGGCTGCCCGCCCAGTCGAACGTGCCGCCGTCGACGATGACGCCCGAGATCGCCGCCCCATGCCCGGTGAGGAACTTGGTGCCGGAGTGCACGACGATGTGCGCGCCCTGCTCGATCGGACGCACGAGATACGGGGTGCCGATCGTGTTGTCCACGATGAGCGGCAGGCCGTGGCGCTCGGCGATGCGGGCCACCGCGGCGATATCGACCACGTCGTTCTTCGGGTTCGGGATCGTCTCGGTGAAGATCGCCTTCGTGTCGGGGCCGATCGCCGCCTCCCACTGCGCCTCGTCGCTGGGATCGAACACGTAGTCGACGCCGACCCCGAACCGCGCGAACGAGCGCCCGAACAGGATGCGCGTGCCGCTGTAGATGCTGGCGGTCGAGACGAACCGGTCGCCGTTGCCGACGATCGACAGCAGCGCCGCGCTGATCGCCGCCTGCCCGGAGGCCACGACGATCGCCCCCACTCCGCCCTCGAGCGCGGCGATGCGCCGCTCGGCGACGCCGTTCGTCGGGTTGAGGTTGCGCGAGTAGATCTGACCGTCCTCGCCCCCGAACCGGCGCGTGCTCTCATCGAATGAGTCGAAACGGAAGGCCGCGCTCAGGTGGATGGGGGCGACGCGCGAGCCGTAGGCGGGCTCCTCGACCTCCCCGGCGTGCACCTGCCGCGTGTCGAACCCGAACCCTGTCCAGTCGTAGACGGGAGGGAGCACGTCGTGCGGCACGGATTCGGAACGGATGCCTTCGCTCATGCTCCCGACGGTAGAGACTGCTCCGCTCGCGCGCGCGGTCGCCCGTCACGAGAGGTCACAGTCCGGCGGCGGCACCGTCCGGCGGCGACTCAGCGGGCCGAGACCGACCGACTCACGCCGACGCGCTCCAGCTGGCGCACGAGCCGGGCCGACAGCAGTGCTCCCGCCGCCGTCGCGACCACGCGGGCGAGCAGCGTGAGCCCGAGGATCACCGGGCCGAGGTGCTCGGCCGACATCACGGGAAGCGAGACCGCGAAGAGCGCCCCGCCCACCACGACACCGCTCACGAGGCTGTCGCGGCGCTCGGTCCAGCGCCGGCGCTGCGCCGCGCGACGCACCAGGTCGAACAGCACGCCGGCGGTCAGCAGGGGCACCGCGAGCAGCCAGCCGAGCGGGGTGAACGGCGCGCACACCAGTGCCGTGATGCCTGCCGCCAGCGTCGCCCCCCAAGTCAGACCCGTGAACCGGCGGGCCGCGAAGAGGAGGAACGTCTGGGTGCAGGCGACGAGCGCGTAGACCGGGGGGAACCAGGCCGCGAGACGTCCGAGGACGGGCGTGAGCACGACGATGACGATGACCTGCAGCGCCGCGAACGCGGCCACCTGGAGCAGCGCACGGGTGGTCGACCGGCGGGCACTGCGAGGAGTGGGGGGACCGCCGGCCATGGCTCGATCCTATGGCGACGGCGACCGCGCCTGCGCCCGGCCACCGGCCGCGCGGCGCCCCGCCTCAGACGGCCGCGGGCTCCGTCGCGCGGGCCAGCAGTCCGCCGAGGTGCCGTGCGATCTGCCGCGGACCCGAGACCGCCGCTCCGGCCTCGACGTCGGGGTTGTAGTTCGTGTTCGTGTTGACGTCGTACGTCACCAGACGCCCGTCGACCGTCTCGATGAACTCGATGCCGGCGATGGCGATGCCCGCGTCGTCGAGGAACGCCCGGTACTGCTGCACGAGCGGATGCTGCGCCGTGACCTCGTCGCGCACCCGGAACAGCGGCTCGGGCTCGATGCCGTCGGCGCCGGGCAGCGCGCAGGCCTCGGCGGGGCACAGCTCGAAGCTGCCCGCGCTCGTGTCGACCCGCACCGCGTAGACGAACTCGCCGCCGGCGAACTCGACCCGTGTGACGAAGGGCGCCGCGGCGAACAGGTTCTCCTGCAGCAGCGTGATGCCGTCGGGCGAGGGCTCGAACTCCGGGCCGTCGACCCAGGCGTCGAAGTCCTCGTGGCTCTCGTGACGACGCACCCCGAGCCCCTTGCCTCCCTGGTTGTGCTTGCTGATGAAGGGCGCGGTGAACTCCCGGGCGCGCTCCGTCAACGCCGCGGTGCCGAATACGGCGACCGTGCGCGGAACGTCGATGCCGGCGCGCTGCAGGGCGGCGTGCTGCGCCGCCTTGCTGACCTCGAGCTCGAGCACCCCGCTGCCGTTGACGACCGTCCGTCCGGCGGCTTCGAGCCACCGCAGCACCGCGCGCCCGTACTCCTTCGAGTGCGCGTGGTCGCGCGTGTGCGCCGACGCGCTGAGCCGCGACCAGAACACGCCCTGCGGGGGTTCTGCGGTGAGGTCGATCGCTCCCTCCGTGAGCAGCCACTCCTGCGCCGGCACCCCCTCTGCCTCGAAGGCGGCGGCGAAGGGCGGGAACCATTCGGCGTTCTCGTGGATCACGTACACGCGGGGCTCGGCAGTCATCCCTTCACGCTAGAACAGCGTGCCGACGCACGGGCCGCCGCCGAGATGCAGCGTAATGCGGAGCATCCGTCGGTCAGCGCCGCAGCCTGTCGATCTGGAAGTGCCACTGCAACTCCTCCCGACTCGTGACCCCGAGCTTTGCGTACGCATGGCGCATGTGGGTCTTGACGGTGTTGATGCTCACGTGATGCGCCTCCGAGATCTCGGAGTTCGTGAGACCCGCGAGCGCGGCCTGCACGACCGCGGCCTCCCGGTGGGTGAGCGCATCGGCGCCGGCGATCGTCGCGCCGCCCGCCATCGCCGCCAGACGGTCGGCCACCTCGCCGTCACCGCGTTCGCGTGCATCCGTCGCGAGCATCGCCCGCACCTCGGCCGATGCGAACGCCCACGACTGATGGCAGAGGTTCCATGCCGAGAGATCGGCCACCCTGCGGAGGAGCTCGGCGCGCTCCTCGCCCTCGACGCCGTCGGCGGCGATCAGCAGAGCAGCGATGAGGATGCGCGGTCGGGAGCTCGACACATGCAGCAGCGGCGTGACGAGCTCCGTCGCGTCAACCGTCCGGCCGCGGCGCGCCAGCATCCGCGCATGCAGCACGGCCTGCATCTGCCGCACGAGGCTCGACCCGGCGTCGACGGGTGTCGCGCCGAGCATCCGCTCCGCCTCGTCGGCCCTGCCCAGGGAACGCAGCAGCAGCGCGCGGATGACGACCGAGAGTTCCGCGCCGAGCGGGTTGTAGGCGTGCTCGTCGGTGAGCGTGCCGACGAACGCGTCGAACTCGGCGAGCAGCGCACGCGCCGTCGCCTCGTCGTCGGGCGTGATGTAGGCGCGCACGGCGAAGTACGCGGCCCAGTAATCGAGGCCTTCGCGGATGTCGACGCCGAGCAGCACGACCCGCGCCGCGTCGACCTCGAGACGCTCGACGTACAGGATGGCCTCGGCCAGGGTGCCCGGAGTGCGGGCGGTGGCGGCCCACCAGGCATCGTCGGGGATGCGCGGGCGCTTGAGCAGCCACGCCGTGGCCTCGCGCCCGCGACCGTGCAGGGCGTGGATGAGCGCGACCCCACCGGCCGCCCGCGCGGCGGCCATGTGGTTGCCCACGGTGCCCGCCCAGTCGTAGCTCAGCGTGAACTGCTCGGCGGCCGTCTCGAAGCGGTTGACCAGCTGGAAGGCCAGCGCCCAGTGGTAGTGGAATTCGGGCAGCGCGGTGTCGAAGGTCGGCACGATGTGCGGCGGAGTGTCGCGCAGCAGCGCCACGGCCCGCTCGGCGGCGGCGACGGCTTCGAGGTACCGGCCCTCCACGCGCGCGACCCGCACCTCGTTCGTGACCTCGGCGAGCAGGTCGAGCGGATCCTGCGGGGGCGTGTCGCCGACGTCGTCGGTGCGGTCGGCAGCCGGTCGGTGCAGGATGCGCCGCAGGTACTCCTCCGCGAACCGGAGGCGGGAGTTCGCCTCGAGAACGTCCGGGGGGATCGAGACGAGCAGATCGAGGAGGTCGTCGGGATGCTTCTGGAACAACTCGCTCCAGTGCGCGCGCAGCAGATCGAGGAAGCGCGGCCAGTCACCGTCGTCGCGCGCAGCGCCGAACAGCCCGATGAGGTCGCGCAGGCTCGCCTCCGACATCGCCGCCTCCCTCTCCCTCGAGCGTCGACGCGTCCAGTGTCGCAGACGTGCGCGCGGGGAGGGCGCCCGGCACGCGATCGTTCGCCGCCGCCGCACCGTCGTTCGGGTGCGGTCATCGCCTCGGCGCGGGATGAACCGCGCGAACTGCAGGCACCGCGGCGACGAGTGCGCGATCTAGGCTGCGCGAACTGCAAGCACCGCGGCGACGTGTGCGCGATCTAGGCTGCGCGAACTGCAGGCACCGCGGCGACGTGCAGGCAGGATTCAGCGGATGCGGCCCGCACCCCGCCTCTGCGCCTGCATTCCGCCGCCCGACCTCTGCACGCCGCCGGGCCGGCGGCCTCCCCCGCCGGCCCGCCGGATAGGCTCGGGCCATGACGATCGATCTCGAAGCGCTCTACGTCGACCTGCACCAGCACCCCGAACTCTCCTTCCAGGAGACCCGCACCGCCGGCATCGCCGCCGGCCACCTGCGCGACCTCGGGCTCGACGTGCACGAGGGCATCGGAGTCACCGGGGTCGTCGGCATCCTGCGCAACGGAGACGGTCCGGTCGTGTGGGTGCGGGCCGACATGGATGCCCTGCCCGTGGGCGAGCTGACCGGTCTGCCGTACGCCAGCACCGCCACCGGGATCGACCCGGCGGGCAACACCGTGCCGGTCATGCACGCGTGCGGTCACGACATGCACGTGACCGCGATGATCGGCGCCGTCGAGAAGCTCGTGAACGAGCGCGCCGACTGGGCGGGCACTCTCGTCGTGCTCATCCAGCCCGCTGAGGAGTACGGAGCCGGCTCGCGCGCCATGCTCGACGGCGGCCTGCTCGACCTCGCGCCGAAGCCCGACATCGTGCTCGGCCAGCACGTCACTCCGCTGCCTGCTGGCACGATCGGCGTGCGCTCCGGAACGCAGATGGCCGCCTCCGACGGCATCACCGTGACCCTGCACGGACGCGGCGGCCACGGCTCGCGCCCGCACTCGACCGTCGACCCGATCGTGATGGCGGCGGCGACCGTGATGCGCCTGCAGACGATCGCGTCGCGCGAGGTAGACCCGCGCGATGTCGCGGTCGTCACCGTCGGATCGATCCACGCCGGGTTGAAGAACAACATCATCCCCGCCGAGGCGAAGCTCGAACTCAGCCTGCGGTATCCGAACGACGAGATGCGCGCCCGCGTGCTGGCGAGCGTGGAGCGGATCGTGCGGGCCGAGGCCGCGGCATCCGGTGCGGAGCGCGAGCCCGAGTTCCACACCGTGCACACCCTGCCGCCCACCATCAACGACGTCGAGGCGACGACCCGCGTGACGCGCGCCATCCAGGCCGCGGTCGGCGAGGGATCGGTCGTCGACCCCGGCATGTTCACCGGCAGCGAGGACGTGTCGTGGTTCGCGCGCGACACCGGCGCCCCGCTCGTGTTCTGGTTCTGGGGCGGCGTCGACCCCTCCGCGTTCGCCGCCGCACTCGAGGCCGGCACGATCGACCGCGACGTGCCGACGAACCACTCCCCCTACTTCGCCCCGGTGATCCACCCCACCATCGAGGTCGGCGTCACCGCGATGTCGGCCGCCGCCCGCGAGTTCCTCGCCTGAGCCGCAGCGCCCGCGGCTCGTCGACGCGCGCCCGGCCATGACTCGGGACGACCGCCGGTAGAGGGTCCGGGTCAGCCGCCGATGGCGTTCATCCCGCGGGCCGGCTGGAGGAAGGACGGGTCGTCGATCGCGTGACCGGGCAGCTTGCCGAGGATGCACGACCGCAGCAGGTCGGCGATCGCGTCGTCGCGCTGGCCCGGCACGGATGCCTCGCCCCGCAGCAGGCCGGTGAGGTCGTACTCGTCGTTCGAGAAGAGGCAGTTGCGCAGCTGCCCGTCGGCGGTCAGCCGCAACCGGTCGCAGGCGCCGCAGAACGGTGCGGTGACCGAGGCGATCACGCCGACCTCGTGCGGGCCGCCATCGATGCGCCACTTCTCGGCCGGCGCGCCGCCGCGACCGGGAACGGGTTCGAGCGTCCACCGCTCCTCCAGTGCGGCGAGGATCTCCTCCCGCGTGACCATCGTCTCGCGGTCCCACGTGTGGCCGGCGTCGAGGGGCATCTGCTCGATGAAGCGCAGCTGCGCGCCGGCTTCCATCGCGAAGGCCACGAGGTCGGCGAGCTCGTCGTCGTTCACACCCCGCATCGCGACGGCATTGAGCTTGAGCGGGCGCAGGGCGGATGCCGCGGCGGCCGCGATGCCCTCGAACACGTCGTCGAGCCGGTCGCGGCGGGTGAGGTCGGCGAACTTCTGGCGGTCGATCGTGTCGATGCTGATGTTGAGGCGGGTCAGCCCCGCATCGATGAGCGCGGGGAGCTTCTGCGCGAGGGAGATGCCGTTGGTCGTCATGGCGACCTCGACGGGGCCGTCGTCACCCTCGATGAGGGCGATGCGCCGCACGACGTCGACGATGTCGGGGCGCAGCAGCGGCTCGCCACCGGTGAGTCGGAACGTGCGGATGCCGAGCGACGCTGCGACCCTCGCCACCTCGACGATCTCGTCGGTGGAGAGGATGCTCGTGCGGGCGAGCCATTCGTTCCCCTGCTCCGGCATGCAGTAGGTGCAGCGCAGGGAGCAGCGATCGGTCAGCGAGATGCGCAGGTCGCGGTGCACGCGGCCGTGCGTGTCGACGAGTCCCCGGACCGACGGATCGGTCACCGTGCGCGCCGTGTCGCCACCGGCTCCGGAGGCGGGGCGACGGCCGATCACGACCGGCACGGCCGTCATCGCGTCCCCTCGATCCCCATCATCTTCCGAGACTAACCCGCCCCGCGCGGGCGGAGGGCGGGTTCACGGACATCCACTACTCCGCCGGCACGAACCGCACGCCGCGCGGGTCGATCCGCAGGTGCACCGTGTCGCCCACCCCGACGCGCCGACGCTCGGCGAGGGGAACATCGATCGCGCACAGCTCGGTGTGCACCCGCTCCCCGTCGAGCGTCGGTTCGACGTGGACGACCGCGGTGCGCCACGCGTCGGCATCCCGCTCCCCCGCGCCGACGATGCGCGCGTCGGCCGGCCGGAACACCGCCGCGAGCGGCTGCCCGTCGCGCGCGGCGAGCGCCCGCGACGCGGCATCCGTGCTCGTCAGCCGCAGGTCGGCGCGACGCCAGCCCCCGGCATCCGCCACCCCCTCGACGCGGTTCACGCCTGCGATCGCCGCGACGAAGGCGGATGCCGGGGCGGCGAGCACCTCGCGCACGCGACCGGCCTGCGTCACGCGCCCCTCTTCGATCACCACGAGCCGATCGGCGAGGGCGACGGCGTCGGCGGCGTCGTGGGTCACCGCGACGGTGGTGGCGCCGGCGAGCTGTTCGCGGAGCATCCGCCGGATGTCGGATGCCGTCGACGGATCGAGAGCGACGAGCGGCTCGTCGAGGAGCACGGCGCGGGGAGCCGCGGCGAGCGCGCGGGCGACCGCGACGCGCTGCGCTTCGCCGCCGGAGAGCTCTCGGGGGGAGCGGTCGCCGCTTCCGGGCAGCCCGACGCGGGCGAGCAGAGCATCGGCCGCGTCTCGTGCGTCGCGTGCCGCGACGCCGGTTGCCCGCGGTCCGAAGGCGACGTTCTCGCGCACCGAGAGGTGCGGGAACAGTCGGGCGTCCTGCCCGAGCAGCACCATCCCGCGGCGCATCGGAGCGGTGCGCACGGGCGACGACCCCACCCGGTCGACGACCGTCCCGCCCACCGAGATCTGCCCGTCCGACAGCGGCACCAGCCCGGCGAGGGCCTGCAGCAGCGTCGACTTGCCCGCCCCGCTCGGACCCATCACCGCGACCGTCTCACCTTCGCCCACCTCGAGCGAGACGTCGACGACGAAGTGCTCGCGCGGCACGACGACGCGGGCGCGCAGACCGGTCATCGCGCCGCTCCGGGACGCCATCCGCGCACGAGCAGCAGCACCGCGACCGCGGTGGCGAGCAGCAGGAGGGCGAGGGCCACCGCGGCGCCCTGTGACACCCCGGCGCCGTTGAACGCGGTGTAGATCGCCAGCGGCATGGTCTGCGTGACGCCGGGGCGGTTGCCGGCGAACAGCGCGGTCGCCCCGAACTCGCCGATCGCCCGCGCGAAGCAGAGCACCACTCCGGCGACGATCCCCGGTGCGGCGAGGGGCAGAGTGATGCGACGCAGGATGGTCCATCGCCCGGCGCCGAGGGCGGCCGCGGTGCGTTCATGATCGACGCCCGCGGCGCGCACGGCGCCTTCGACGGCGAGAACGAGGAACGGCAGCGCGACGAACGTCTGCGCGAGCACGACCGCGGGCGTACTGAACGAGAGACCGAGGCCGCCGAGCCACCCCGCGCGCCCGAAGAGGTACAGCAGTGCGACGCCGCCCACCATCGGGGGGAGCACGAGCGGCACGGTGACCGCGGCGCGCAGCACGGCGGCGAGCCGGGGCCCCGAGCGGGCGATGAGGAGCGCGAGCGGCACGCCCACCACGATGCACACCAGGGTGGCGACCAGTCCGGTGCCGAGCGAGAGGCCGAGGGCGGTACGTGCGGCGTCGGACGTCACGTCGGCGACGAACGTCGCCCATTCCACCCGCGCGATGAGCGCGGCGAGCGGAACCAGGAGGAATGCGAGCCCGATCGCCGCGGGGATCGCGAGGGCGCGCGGCACGTAGCCGGTGAGCCGCGCCGAGGTCACGGCGCCCCGAATCCGAAGTCGGCGAGGATCTCCTGTCCGGCATCGGACAGCACGAAGGCGACGAACGCCGCCGCCGCATCGGGGTTCTCGGCGTCGCGCAGCGTGGCGACGGGGTAGCGGTTGACGACGTCGGCCGCCTCGTCTGGCACGATCGCCTCGACGTCGTCGCGGCCCACCACGTCGGTCGCGTAGACGAGGCCCGCGTCGGCTTCACCCGCCGCGACCTTGGTGAGCACGGCGGTGACGTTCTGCTCGACGCTCGCCGGGTCGACCGCGACGCCCGCCTCGCCGAGAAGAGCGGCGGATGCCGCACCGCACGGAACCTCGGGCGCGCAGAGCACGGTGACCGCGTCGGCGAGGTCGTCGAGGGTCTCCACGCCCGCCGGATTGCCCGCGGGCACCGCGATCACGAGCGTGTTCGTGGCGAACAGATCGGGGTCGCCGGTCAGTTCGGTCGCCTTCTGCATGGTGGCCTCGTCGGCCGACGCGAACACATCGGCGGGCGCGCCGGCGAGCAGCTGGGTGACGAGCGTCGACGACCCGTCGTAGACCGGCACGACGGTCAGGTCGGGATGCTCGGCGACGAAGGCATCCGCCATCGAATCGAACGCCCCCTGCAGGGATGCCGCGGCGTAGACCGTGAGCTCGCCCGTGACGTTTCCCTCGGTCTCGCCGGCCGCCGTCGGGCCGGACGCCGACGACGCGCACCCGCTGAGCGCCAGCAGCGCGGCGACGACGACGACGACCCGGGCACGGCGCGTGACGGTGCGCATGTCAGTCCTTCGGGGTCTCGACGACGACCTGGGTCGCCTTGACGGATGCGGTGGCGAGCGCGCCGACCTCGAGCTGCAGCTCGCGCGCCGCCTCGGCCGACATGAGCGAGACCACACGATGCGGACCCGCCTGGATGTCGACCTGCGCCATGAGGCCGTCGATCTGCACCCGGGTGACGAGACCCGTGAAGCGGTTGCGCGCGCTCGTGCGTGCCTCTCCCGACGCCTCGGCGGCGGCGGCCATCGCGAGGGTGTGTGCGGCGAGGGCGTCGCCGGGGATCTCGGCGGGCGACGAGTCGGTGGTCGGCAGCAGTCCCTGCTCGATCCACCGTCGCACGGTGTCGTCGCTGACGCCGAGGAGGTGCGCGGCGCGGGCGACGCGATAGGTATGCATGGGCAGAGAGTACCGCAGATGCGGGTGATCGAGGGCTGTGGATCCGTTTCTGCGGGGTTCGATGGTGGGCGAGCCATCCTCCACACCACACGGACATGGTGAGTCGATTCCCGATGCCGCGTTCTCCTCCGTCGTGTCGCGCACCCCGGCCGGTCCACCGCTTAGCCTGAGTCCATGCAGCCCCTCGTCGCACCCGCATCCGCCCTCGCTCCCGCCGAGCTCGTGCGCACGGCGCGGCACGCGGTCCTCTCCGGCATCGGCGAGGAGGGCCAACGTCGACTGAGCGCGGCGCACGTGGCCGTCGTCGGCGCCGGCGGGCTGGGGTCGCCCGTGCTGCTCGCTCTCGCGGCGGCGGGCGTGGGCACCCTCACGGTCATCGACGACGACGTCGTGGAGCTGACGAACCTGCAGCGCCAGCTCGCGCATCGCGTCGACGACATCGGCATCGCGAAGACCGCCTCGGCCGGCCGCGCCATCACCGCACTCGCCCCGCAGACCGTCGTGATCGAAACCGCCGAACGCCTCGACGCGACGAATGCTGAGAGCCTGCTCGCCGATGCCGACATCGTCGTCGACACGAGCGACTCGTTCGCGACGCGGCGGGCGGTCGCCGCGGCCGCCGAGAACCTGGGCCGCCCGCTGGTGTGGGGAGCCGTGCAGGAATGGCACGCCCAGGCGACCGTGTTCTGGTCGGCACCACCCGAAGGCGAGGCCGTCGTGCTCGCCGATCTGTTCCCCCCGGGCACCGAGGGCGAACCGCCGAGCTGCGCGCAGGTGGGCGTGCTGGGCGCTCTCTGCGTACAGGTGGGCGGCATGCTCGCGGCCGAGGTCGTCAAGCTCATCACGGGCGCCGGCACACCCCTGCTCGGCCGCCTCGCCGTGATCGACGCGCTCGGCGGTCGGCAGCACGAGGTCGCGATCCGTCCGGCGTCCATCGGGCCGCGGGAGGTGCACGCATGACCGCCGCGACGCCCCGCACGGTCGAGGAGCAGCTGCGTCGCGTGCTCGACGCGGTCCGCGTGCTCGAGTCCGAGACGCGTCCTGTGGAGGCCGCCGCCGGACGCACCCTCGCGCGGTCGGCGACCGCCGCGCACGACATCCCGCTCTTCGACAACTCGGCCATGGACGGGTTCGCCGTGCGGGCCGCCGACGTGGCGCGCGCCAGCGCCGAGCATCCGGTCACGCTGCGCGTCGTGGCCGACCTCCCCGCCGGAGTCTCCGACGACCCCGCCCTCGCGCTCGGTGAGGCGGCGCGCATCATGACGGGATCACCGACCCCGACCGACGCCGACGCGATCGTTCCCTTCGAAGACACCGAGGGCGGCCTCGCCGACTCCCTCGGTGACGTGCGGGTGCTGCGCGCGCCGTCGAAGCCCGGAGCATTCGTGCGGCAGCGCGGGGCCGACCTGCGCCGCGGCGACGAGGTGGTGCGCGCGGGCGAGCGTCTGGGCGCGTTCCAGGTCGCGGCCGCGGTGGCCGCCGGCATCACCGAGGTGCACGTGACGCGTGCGCCGCGCGTTGCGGTGGTCTCGACGGGCAGTGAGTTGCTCGGCCCCGGCGAGCCCCCGGCGCGCGGGCGCATCCCCGACTCGAACGGCCCGCTGCTGACGCGACTCGTCACCGACGCCGACGCCGACGTGGTGCACGTCGCGCGGGTCGCCGACGACGCCGACGCCGTACGCCGGGTGACGGCAGAGGCCGAAGCGCTCGGTGCCGACGTGATCGTCTTCACGGGGGGCGTGAGCGCGGGGGCGTACGAGCCGGTGCGCGGCGCCTTCGACGGTGGCGGGGAGGTCGAGTTCACGCCCGTGGCGATGCAGCCCGGCAAGCCGCAGGCGTTCGGGATGCTTCCTTCGGGAGCGCTCGTGTTCGGCCTGCCGGGCAACCCCGTGAGCGTCGCGGTGTCGTTCGAGGTGTTCGTGCGCCCCGCGCTTCTCGCCCTGCAGGGCCGGGCGCAGCTGCACCGTCCGCTCGTGCGGCTCGCGGCCGACGCCGCGTGGACGACGCCCCCGGGGCGGCGCCAGTACCTGCCCGCCGTCGTCGACCTCGCCGCGGGCACGGTGCGCCCCGCCACGGCCGGCGGATCGGGCTCGCACCTCGTCGGCGGGCTGGCTCGCGCCGAGGCGTTCGCCATCGTTCCGGCCGAGGTCGACGCGGTCGCCGTCGGCGATCGGATCGATGTCATGCTGGTCGGATGAGCTTCCCCCACCTCGACGCCGCCGGCCACGCGCACATGGTCGACGTCACCCTCAAGCAGCCGACCGTGCGCACCGCCACCGCTCGCGGCTTCGTGCGATGCAGCGCCGAGGTCATCGCGGCGCTGCGCGACGGCACCATGCCGAAGGGCGACGTGCTCGCCGTGGCACGGATCGCCGGCATCCAGGCCGCCAAGTCGACCCCCGCACTGCTCCCCCTCGCGCACGTGATCGGGGTGCACCGTGCGAGCGTCGACCTCGAGATCGTCGACGAGGGCGTCCGTATCGAGGCGACCGTCGGCACAGCAGACCGCACCGGCGTCGAGATGGAGGCCCTCACCGCCGTCTCCGTCACCGCCCTCGCCGTGGTCGACATGATCAAAGGCGTCGACCGCGCAGTCGTGATCGAGAACGTGCGCATCACGGCGAAGTCCGGCGGGCGGTCGGGCGACTGGGTTCGACCCGGCGAAGACGCCGCCGGAGCATCCGACACAGACGCCACCCGCACCACCGACGGAGCATCCGCATGACGCGCGTGCGCTACTTCGCCGCCGCGGCGGAGGCCGCCGGCACCGACGCCGAAGACCGCGACGAGGCGACCCTGAGTGCGCTGCGTGAGGCGGTGGTGCGCGAGCACCCCGCGCTCGCCGACATCCTGCCCCGCTGCGCCGTCATGGTCGACGGCGTGCGTTCCGACGACGACCGCCCCCTCGCCGACGCCGAGCTGATCGACGTTCTCCCGCCCTTCGCCGGCGGCTGAGCACCGCGTCTCCTCACGCCCCGCGGCGGCACACCGCCCACCGGCGGGACACAGCCCACCGGCGGCGCATGAATTGCAGGCGATCACACGATCTGCAGGATGCTTTCGCCGAATCCCTCCTGCACAACGCGAGTTCGCCTGCATACCGCACGCCCGCGCCGCTACTCGCCGGCCTCGCGCCTCGCCTGGTTCTCGGCACGCCCCGCCGGCACCCGAAATGCAGGTGATCACACGATCTGCAGGATGCTTTCGCCGAATCCCTCCTGCACAACGCGAGTTCGCCTGCATACCGCACGGCTCCGGGCCGCCACCCGCCAGCCTGTCGCCGTGCGGGGCCCGAGCACTGCCCCACCGGCACCCGAAATGCAGGCGATCACACGATCTGCAGGATGCTTTCGCCGAATCCCTCCTGCACAACGCGAGTTCGCCTGCATACCGCACGGCTCCGGGCCGCCACCGGCCGGCCTCGCGCCTCGCCTGGTTCTCGGCACGCCCCACCGGCGGCGCATGAAATGCAGGCGATCACACGATCTGCAGGATGCTTTCGCCGAATCCCTCCTGCACAACGCGAGTTCGCCTGCATACCGCGCGCCCGTACCGCACGCCCGCGCCGCTCACACGCACCGCGAGCAGACGACAACCGCCCCCGGGGCACGAAGCGATCAGCCGCCGATGCCCTTCCACGACGACGACCCGTCCGACTCGTGCTGGCGCTTCCACACCGGGAGGTCGCGCTTGATCGCCTCGATGATCTCGCGGCACACGGCGAAGGCCTCCGCGCGATGCGCTGAGGCGACGGCGATCACCACCGCGGCGTCTCCGACGGCCAACTGACCGACGCGGTGACTGACCGCGACGAGAGTGCCGGCGTCCCGTCCGACAGCCGCGCCACCCCCGTCGACCCGACCGCCCCCGTCACCCTCGGCCTCGGCCGCGATGCGGCGCAGCGTCGCGGTGGCGTCCGGGTGCGCACTGTACTCGAGCCCGACGACCGGCGACCCGGCGTCCGGGTCGTTGTTGCGCACGCGCCCGACGAACGTCGTGACCGCCCCGAGCCGGGGGTCGTCGACGGCCGCCACATGCGCGTCGAGGTCGAGGGCGTGCTCGACGATCGCGGCGATGCGCACGTCGTTCATCGGTGGTCACCGCCGGCGAGCTGGTCGACGATGTGCGCGGCGACCGTGAGCACGATCGGCACCCCCGACGACACGGCGTTCGTCGAGCCGGGGAGGTTGACCACCAGCGCGCCGTAGGGGTCGATGATGCCGGCGAGTCCGCGCGACAGCACCGACTTGGGAGTGTCGGCGAGTCCCTGTCGTCGCAGCTCCTCCGCGATGCCCGGCACCTCCCGCGTGATCACCCGACGGGTGCCTTCGGGGGTCTCGTCGCGCGGTGCCACGCCGGTTCCGCCCGTGGTGACGATGAGCTTGATGCCGCGCGCGGCCGCGCGGCGCAGAGCATCCGCCACCGATTCGGCGCCATCGGCGATGACCTCGGCGTCTGGGCAATGCCACCCGGCCTCGCGCAGCAGGGCCACTGCGATGGGTCCGCCGCGGTCCTCACGCTCCCCTGCAGCCGATCGATCGGAGACGGTGATCACGCACGCGGGGGTCGAGGTCATGGGTCCACCCTAGGGGCGGCGACCCGTCAGTTCACCCGGATCAGCGAGCGCTGCCATCCCGACGACCCGTCCGGCGCGATCGGCGCGCGCTCCTCGATCTGCAGGTCGCCGTTCTTGTTCACGGCGCGCACGGCCACGTAGTGAGTGCCGGGGGTGGCATCCCAGTCGACGAACCACTGCACCCACGTGTCGTCGTTGACGGGCGTCGACAGCGTCGCGGGCATCCACTCGCCGTCGTCGATGCTGACCTCGACCCGCTCGATGCCGACCGACTGCGCCCAGGCGACGCCCGCGATGGGGGTGCGACCGGCTTCGATGGCCGACCCGAGCTTGGGGGTGTCGACGCGCGACGAGAACTTGATCGGCGCCTCGGCGCTGTAGCCGCGCGGGGTCCAGTACGCCTCGTCCTGATCGAAGGTGGTGACCTTCAGCTCGGTGAGCCACTTGGTGGCCGACACGTAGCCGTAGAGGCCGGGCACGACCATGCGCACCGGGAATCCGTGCTCGAGCGGCAGCGGTTCGCCGTTCATCGCGACCGCGAGGATCGCGTCGAGGTTCTCGTCGGTCAGCGACGAGAGGGGCGTGCTCGCGGTGTACCCGTCGACGCTGCGCGACAGCACCATGTCGGCATCGGACTTCACGCCGGCCTTCTTCAGCACGTCGCGGATCGGCACGCCGAGCCACTTCGCGCTGCCGACCAGCTCGCCGCCGACCTCGTTCGACACGCAGGTGAGGGTGATGGAGTACTCGTCGAGACCCATGTCGAGGATGTCCTGGAAGCTCATCTCGACCCGCTGGTCGACCATGCCGTCGATCACGAGCCGCCAGGTGTCGGGGTCGATCGTGGGCACGGTGAGCGCGGTGTCGACCCGGTAGAAGTCCTTGTTGGGTGTGTACAGCGGGCTGAGGCCCGGCACGTCGAGCTCGGCCCCATCGGGCACCGTCACGGTGCTGCGCGGCGAGGGAAGGGTGAGGGCTTTGCGGATCGACTCGACCGAGCTCACCGTCATGCTCACCACGCGCGACGCGACGCCGACGACGACGGCCGAGACACCGGCGATGGCCGTGAGGGCGAAGAATCCGCGGCGCCCCATCTGCGCGTCCGCGACCGTCTTCTTCGGCATGTCGGTGGGCGACGGCTTGGTGATGGGCGGCGTCGTCGGCTCGGGAGTGCTCTTCGCCGGGACGGATGCCGTCGCCGCCGTCCGCCAGCGCTGCAGGCGCCGGGCGAGCAGCACGAGGATGACGGCGCCTGCGACGGTGCCGAGCACGGGCGGCACGAAGGCGAGCGGGCTCACTCCGGCACGGGTCACGATGGCGGCGGTCGAGAGCGCCCCCGCGATGACGAGTACGACCACCCCGAGCGGCGGGCGCATCAGCTGCAGGATGCCGCCGATCGCCGACGCGATCACGACGGCGAGGCCGAGTCCGGCGAGCAGCGCGATCTTGTCGTACTCCCCGAAGGTCGCGATCGCGAACTCCTTGAACGGCTGGGGCACGATGTCGATCACGAAGCCGCCGACCGCGAGGATCGGGCTCGCCGTGCGCGCGAGCAGAAGCGCGAACAGCTCGGCCACGGCGAGGAACACGGCCCCGCTGACGAGGCCGGCGACGGCCGCCCAGAAGAAGAATCGCTTGCCCGTACGGCGCTCGGCCATGGTGTCCTCCTGGTCCGCCCGTTGATTGGTCGCCGGTTGTTCGGAGCGGATGCCGGAACGGATGGCGTCGACGCTACACGGCGACGATGCCGGGCGGGGGCGGCGGTGCGAGCGGCGCCGCTGGGGCCAGGGGCGGAGCCGGTGCGAGTCGTCGCTGCGGCACCCCGTGCGCCTCGCGGTGCAGGCGCTCCATGCGGGCGTCGAGCTCGGATGCCGCCTCGGCCGCGGAGGTGAGGCTCTCGACGAGGTGCGCGGGCACCCGGTTCGAGAACTTGTAGTAGATCTTGTGCTCGAGGCTCGCCCAGAAATCCATCGCGATGGTGCGGAACTGCACCTCGACGGGAATCGACAGCGCACCGGTCGACAGGAAGACCGGCACCTCGATGATCGCGTGCAGGCTCTTGTAGCCGTTGTCCTTGGGCGTGGCGATGTAGTCCTTCACGACGCGCACCGTCACGTCGTCCTGCGCGGTGAGCAGGTCGAACAGCCGGTAGACGTCGGCGACGAAACTGCAGGTGACCCGCACCCCGGCGATGTCGGTGATCTCACGGCGGATGAGGTCGAAGTCGGGCTCGTCGATGCCCTTGCGCGCCAGCTTCTCGACGATGCTGTCGGGCGACTTGACCCGGCTCTTCACGTGCTCGATCGGGTTGTACGCATGGTGGTGCGTGAACTCGTCGCGCAGGATCGAGATCTTCGTCTCGACCTCGCGCATGCCGAACTCGTACTCGCGCAGGAACCGCTGGAACCGATCCCGCAGCTCCTTCGCTTCGTGGAAGGCCTGCTCGTCGACGGAAACCGTGCTCATATCCCCGACGTTATCGATCCGTGATCGGAATGGGCTGAGCATCCGTTCGCCGGCCCGTAAGGATTCCGTGAGGGCGCACGGGCCGACCGTAGGGATTCCGTGAGGATGGCGTCAGGACGCCGTGCGCGAGGAGTAGTGTCGCCCGACGTGTCAGAGCAAACCAGAGACAGCACGGATGCGCCGCAGACCGTCAAGCGCATCCTCATCGGCGACCCGCTCACGAGCGCCCAGGTCGACGACCAGCTGCTGCCGAAGAAGATGGCGCTGCCGATCTTCGCGTCGGATGCTCTGAGCTCGGTCGCCTACGCGCCGCAGGAGCTCGTGATGATCCTGCTCATCGGCGGACTCGCGTTCCTGTCGTTCACCCCGCTCGTCGCGGTCGCGGTGGTCGTGCTACTCGCAGTGGTGGTGCTCAGCTACCGCCAGCTCATCAAGGCCTACCCCTCGGGCGGCGGCGACTACGAGGTCGCCTCGAAGAACCTGGGCGAGGTGCCCGGCGTCGTCGTGGCCGCCGCGCTGCTCGTGGACTACGTGCTGACGGTCGCCGTCTCGGTCGCATCGGGCGTCGACAACATCATCTCGGCGGTACCGGGTCTCGATCCGTTCCGCGTCGAGCTCGCCGTCGGCTTCGTGGTGCTCATCATCATCGTCAACCTCCGCGGCGTGCGCGAAGCCTCGCTGGTCTTCGCGATCCCGACCTACGTGTTCATCGGGTCGGTCGGCCTCATGATCGTCACCGGCCTCGTGCGCACGTTCCTCGGCGATGCGCCGGTCGCATCGAGCGCCGCGTTCTCGGTGCAGGCCGAGAGCCTCAGCCAGGCCGCGGTGATCCTGCTGATCCTGCGGGCGTTCTCGAGCGGATGCTCCGCCCTCACCGGCGTCGAGGCCGTGTCGAACGGGGTGCCGGCGTTCCGCACCCCGAAGGTGCGCAACGCGCAGTCGACCCTCGTGCTCATGGGCACCATCGCGGTGTGCCTGTTCTCGGGCCTCACCGCGCTCGCCCTCATCACCGGCGTGCACTACGCCGAGAACCCCTGCGACCTGATCGGCTTCGACTGCGCCAACCCGCAGCCCAGCCTCATGGCGCAGATCGCCGCGGCGACGTTCGGCGGCGGCAGCATCCTGTTCTTCGTCGTGCAGGCCGCGACCGCGTGCGTGCTGCTGCTCGCCGCCAACACCGCGTTCAACGGCTTCCCGCTGCTGGGCTCGGTGCTCGCCCGCGACGGCTATGCACCCAAGTCGCTGAACACCCGCGGCGACCGCCTGGTGTTCTCGAATGGGATGATCCTGCTCGGCATCGGCGCGATGATCGTGCTCGTCGTGTTCCAGGCGCGGCTGACGACCCTGATCCAGCTGTACATCATCGGCGTCTTCGTGTCGTTCTCGCTCGGCCAGCTCGGCATGGTGCGGCACTGGCGTCGGGTGCTGCGCGCCCCGCAGGATGCTCCGCAGAAGGGTGGGCGCGACGGCGCGGCGGCGACCGACCGCCGCTCGGCCCGGGTGGGTCTCGCGATCAACTCGGCGGGTGCGACGCTCACGGTGCTCGTGCTGGTGATCGTCACGGTCACGAAGTTCACGCACGGCGCCTACCTCGTCTTCTTCGCGATCCCGATCCTCGCGTTCCTCATGCTCGGAGTGAAGCGCTACTACCGCGACGTCGAGCACGAGATCGCGATCGACGACACGACGCGCTTCGGGGCATCCGGCGATGTCGCGATCGTGCTCGTGAGCCACCTGCAGAAGCCGGTGATGAAGGCCATCGACTACGCCATCGCCGCGAAGCACGACAAGACCCTCGCGGTGCACGTGGCCGTCTCGGCCGAGGCGGCGGCCGCGGTGCAGAGGGACTGGGCCGACCACCTCGTACCGATCCCGCTCGTGATCCTCGACTCGCCCTACCGATCGTTCGCGCAGCCGATCAGCCAGTTCATCTCGCAGTACCGCGAGAAGCACGGATCATCGGTGGTCACCGTCTACCTGCCGCAGTACATCGTCGGCCACTGGTGGGAGACCTTCCTGCACAACCGCCGCGCCCGGCGACTCGCGAACAAGCTCATGCTCGTGCACGGCGTCTCGATCACGCTCGTGCCGTGGCTGCTCGATTCGTCCGAGCTCATCTACGGTCGCCGCTCACGCCCCCTGCCCGGCCAGGAGCGCGCCGGCCGCCCCGTCGCTCCCGTGGTCGTCTCGGGCCGCCGCGCCCACCGCCCCGAGGGTCCCCCCGCCGCCTGACGTCGAGCCGGCTCCGCCCATTCCTCCCGTACCACCCGTCCCCTCCCGTGCCTCCCGTCACTCGGACCCCACACGAACCGCAGGAGATCGCACGCAGCGGAGGAGCGATACGCGTGGATGCTCCTCCACAACGCGAGATCTCCTGCGCTCGGCGAGAGGCCTGCGCAGCAGCGCGACGCGAGAGGCCTGCGCAGCAGCGCGGCGCGAGAGGCCTACCCAGCGCCGCGACACTCACGCAGCAGCGGTGGTCAGGCGACGAGCGCCAGGGCGAGGGTGGCGAGGAGCACGGTGGGCACGGCGGCGATCACGCCCCAGAGCATGAAGCGACCCCAGCGCACCTCCACCCCGAGCGACGTGACGCGGTGGTGCCAGAGCAGCGTCGCGAGCGACGCCCACGGGGTGACGAGCGGCCCGAGATTCACCCCGATGAGCAGCGCCATGAGCGCCACCGGATCGCCCGCGGCGGGCTCGAGCACGAGGTAGGCCGGCAGGTTGTTGATCGCGTTGGCACTCAGCGCCCCGAGGCCCGCGAGGCGCAGCAGCTCGCCCAGACCGCCGGCACCCGGCCCGGTGAGGAAGTCGAGCAGTCCCTGCGCGTGCAGCGTCTCGACGATCGCGAACAGGGCCGTCGCGAGCGCGAGCGCCTGCCAGGGCACGAGGCCGATGCGCAGCGCCCGTGGACGCCGCACGACGAACAGCACGACGAGCGCCAGGGCCGCGACGGATGCCGGGATCCACACGTCGTGCGAGACGGCGAGCAGGGGCATGAGTGCGAGCAGGATGCCGGTCGCCGTCCAGAACAGCACCGGATCGGCGGGTCGCCGCGCGGGCGGCATCTCGTACCCGGCGAACACGGTGCGCCGGTGGGCGATCGTGAGGATCGCGACGGGCACGAGGATGCCGACGAGGGTCGGGGCCCAGCTCAGCGCGAAGAACGCCGCGGGCGACTCGCCGATACGCGAGGCGGCCAGCAGGTTCGTGAGATTCGAGACCGGCAGGGCCATGGATGCCGTGTTCGCGAGCCACACGGTGGCGAGCGCGAACGGCAGCGGCGGCAGCCCGATGCTCTGCGCGAGCACGACCACCACGGGCGTCACGATCACCGCGGTCGTGTCGAGCGAGAGGAACACGGTGCTCACCACGGCGAGCGCGACCACGAGCATCCACAGCACGATCACGCGTCCGCGACCCCATCGGGCGAGCCGCTGCGAGACGACGTCGAACACGGCGGCGTCGCGGGCGAGCTCGGCGACGATCGTGATGGCGACGACGAACCCCAGCACCGGGGCGATGCGCGCGCCGAGCGCTCCGGCATCCGCCCCCGGAAGCACCCCGGTCGTCACGCAGATGCCCGCGACGACGACCAGCCCGATGACGGTCCAGGTGCCAACGCCCACCCGGACGCTCTTGATTCCCACCTCGCAACCCTAGACCCGCTCCTCTCTCCCCGCTTCCCGTCGCGTTCCTGTCGCCCGGCCGCGCCGCAGGCGACAGAAAGTGCGACGGGAACGCAGACCGGGGAGCGGAAGGAACGGGGAGCGGCAGGAACGGGAGGGGGCGGAGAGGGATGCCGGGTGTCAGGAAGGCGCATGGGTTGCGGGCGGGGGCGTAGGGGAACCGTCAGGAACGGCGGAACGCGGCATCCGGGCGGGTTGTATCGACGTCGTGCTCGACATCCTCTACCTCGCGCTGACTCTCGCGCTGTTCGCCCTCGTCTCGTTCGCCGCGAAGGGGGTGGAGAAGCTGTGATCGTGTTCGAGATCGTCGCCGCGACCCTCGCGGCTGCGGCCATCGTCTACCTCGTGATCGCCCTCGTCGCGGCGGAGCGCATGTGATGGGCGAGGTCATCTGGTTCGGAATCCTGCAGGCCGCCGTGGTCGTCACAGCCCTCGTGCTGCTCTATCGTCCCCTCGGCGACTACATCGCCCACGTCTACTCCACCGCCCGCGACGCCCGCGTCGAGCGCGGCGTGTACCGGCTGATCGGCGTCGACCCCGCATCGGAGCAGACGTGGCGCGCGTACGCCCGCAGCGTGCTCGTGTTCTCGGTCGTCGGCCTCGTGCTCGTCTACGGACTGCAGCGGCTGCAGGCCTTCCTGCCGGCGTCGCTCGGTCTGCCCGCGGTGCCCGAAGGTCTCGCCTTCAACACCGCCGCGTCGTTCGTGGCCAACACCAACTGGCAGTCGTACTCGCCCGAGCAGACCATGGGCTACACCGTGCAGCTCGCCGGCCTGACGGTGCAGAACTTCGTCTCGGCGGCGGTCGGGCTCGCGGTGGCGGTGGCGCTGATCCGCGGTATCGCGCGCCGCGGCTCGACCACGATCGGCAACTTCTGGGTCGACCTCGTGCGCGGCCTCGGGCGCCTGCTCCTGCCCCTCGCGGTCCTCGGCGCGCTCGCCCTGATCGCGGGCGGCGTGATCCAGAACGTCACCGGGTTCACCGAGGTGACGACCGTCGCCGGCACGACCCAGACGATCCCGGGCGGCCCGGTCGCCTCGCAGGAGGCCATCAAGCTGCTCGGCACGAACGGCGGCGGATTCTTCAACGCCAACTCGGCCCACCCCTTCGAGAACCCCACGGCCTGGACCAACCTGCTCGAGATCCTCCTCATCCTCGCCATCCCGTTCGCCCTCCCCCGCACTTTCGGGCGCCTGGTGGGCGACCACCGGCAGGGCTACGCGATCGCCGCCGTCATGGGCACGATCTTCCTGCTCTCGACGTTCGCGCTCTCGGCCCTCGAACTCGCCGGTCGCGGCACCGCCCCCGAGCTTGCCGGGGCCGCCATGGAGGGGAAGGAGGTGCGCTTCGGCATCCTCGGGTCCACCCTGTTCGGCAGCGCCAGCACCCTCACCTCGACCGGCGCGGTCAATTCGATGCACGACTCGTACACGGCGCTCGGGGGCATGATGCCGATGCTCAACATGATGCTCGGCGAGGTCGCCCCCGGTGGCGTCGGGTCGGGGCTGTACGGGATGCTCGTACTCGCGATCATCGCCGTGTTCGTCGGCGGGCTGCTCGTGGGCCGCACACCCGAGTACCTCGGCAAGCGGATCGGCCCGAAGGAGATCAAGCTCGCGAGCCTGTACATCCTCGTCGTGCCCGCGCTCGTGCTGGGCGGCACGGCCCTCAGCTTCGCGATCCCCGGCATCCGGGCCGATGTCGAGGCGACGAGCATCCTGAACCCCGGGGTGCACGGCATGGGCGAGGTGCTCTACGCGTTCACGTCGGCGGCGAACAACAACGGCTCCGCGTTCGCCGGGCTGACCGCGAACACCCCGTGGTTCAACACCGCGCTCGGTGTGGCGATGCTGCTGGGGCGTTTCCTGCCGATCGTGCTCGTGCTGGCGCTCGCCGGTTCGTTCGCCGCGCAGGAGAAGGTGCCGGAGACCGTCGGCACGCTGCCCACCCATCGGCCGCAGTTCGTCGGCCTGCTCCTCGCCGTGACGGTGATCGTCACCGCCCTGACCTACTTCCCGGTACTCACCCTGGGACCCCTCGCCGAAGGACTCGTCTGACCATGACCCTCATCACCACCCCCGAGACGGATGCCCCGGCATCCGCCCCCGCCGACGCCCCGAAGACCCGCACGTTCGGGTGGCCGCAGCTCGCCGCGGCCCTGCCCGGTGCGCTGCGCAAGCTGAACCCGGCGGCGCTCGTGCGCAATCCCGTCATGCTGCTCGTCTGGGTCGGCGCCGCGTTCACCACCCTGCTCGCGATCGCCGAGCCCTTCCTCGGCGGGCCGGGCGAGTCGGGCGGCACGCCCGTGCCGGCGCCCTTCACAGCGGGCATCGCCGTGTGGCTGTGGCTCACCGTGCTGTTCGCGAACGTGGCCGAGTCGGTCGCCGAGGGCCGCGGCAAGGCCCAGGCGGCGAGCCTGCGCAAGACTCGCACGAGCACGATGGCACGCCGGGTCGCGGCGTACGATGCGACGACGGATGCCGGCGCCCACCGGGCGGCGACCGCGGAGGTGTCGTCGGCCGAGCTCCAGCGCGACGATGTCGTGGTCGTCGAGGCCGGCGAGCTGATCCCCGGCGACGGCGACGTGCTCGCCGGCATCGCGACGGTCGACGAGTCGGCGATCACGGGCGAGAGCGCCCCGGTGATCCGCGAGTCGGGCGGTGATCGCAGCGCCGTCACCGGCGGCACCCGGGTGCTGTCCGACCGCATCGTCGTGCGCATCACGTCGAAGCCGGGCGAGACCTTCGTCGACCGCATGATCGCGCTCGTCGAGGGCGCGAGCCGCCAGCGCACACCCAACGAGATCGCGCTGAACATCCTGCTCGCGAGCCTGTCGATCGTGTTCGTGGTGGTGGTGCTCGCCCTCAACCCGATCGCGTCGTACGCGGCGTCGCCGGTGAGCATCCCCGTGCTCATCGCGCTGCTCGTGTGCCTCATCCCCACGACGATCGGCGCGCTGCTGTCGGCCATCGGCATCGCCGGCATGGACCGTCTCGTGCAGCGCAACGTGCTGGCGATGTCCGGACGCGCGGTCGAGGCCGCCGGCGACGTCACCACGCTCCTGCTCGACAAGACCGGCACGATCACGTACGGCAACCGGCGCGCCCACGAGGTGCTCCCCCTGCCCGGGGTCGACGCCGAGGAGCTGCTGCGGCTGGCCGCGCTGTCGTCGCTCGCCGACCCCACCCCCGAGGGTGCGTCGATCGTCGAGTTGGCCACCACGCGGGGCATCCGCGTCGACGAGCCGGCGGATGCCGTGATCGTGCCGTTCACCGCGCAGACCCGCATGAGCGGGCTCGACCTCGCCGACGGCACGCAGGTCCGCAAGGGTGCCGGTTCCGCCGTGCGCGCATGGTTGTCGGCGGCCTCGGCGCAGATCGATGCCGAGGTGTCCAGCCGCACCGGGATGGTGTCGGAGAGCGGCGGCACCCCGCTGGTGGTCGCGGTGAAGGATCGCTCCGGCGAGCGCATCCTGGGCATCGTGCACCTCAAGGACATCGTGAAGGAGGGGCTGCGCGAACGATTCGACGAGCTGCGCAGCATGGGCATCCGCACGGTCATGATCACGGGCGACAACCCGCTCACGGCGAAGGCGATCGCCGCCGAGGCCGGGGTCGACGACTTCCTCGCCGAGGCGACTCCCGAGGACAAGCTCGAACTCATCCGCCGCGAGCAGGAGGGCGGCCGTCTCGTCGCGATGACGGGCGACGGCACCAACGACGCCCCGGCGCTGGCACAGGCCGACGTGGGCGTCGCGATGAACACCGGCACGTCGGCGGCGAAGGAGGCGGGCAACATGGTCGACCTCGACTCCGACCCGACCAAGCTCATCGACATCGTGCGCATCGGCAAGCAGTTGCTCATCACGCGCGGCGCGCTCACGACGTTCTCGCTCGCGAACGACATCGCGAAGTACTTCGCCATCATCCCGGCGATGTTCATGGGTGTGTTCCCCGGACTGGCGGTGCTCAACATCATGCAGCTGCACTCCCCGGCATCCGCCGTGACGAGCGCGATCATCTTCAACGCGATCGTGATCGTCTTCCTCATCCCGCTGGCCCTCCGCGGGGTGAAATACCGTCCGGCGAGCGCCTCGCAGATCCTGCAGCGCAACCTGCTCGTCTACGGCCTCGGCGGCGTGATCGCACCGTTCATCGGCATCAAGCTCATCGACCTCGTCGTGAGCCTCCTCCCCGGTTTCTGAGCCCGCCCGGCTCCTCTGAAAGGCGTCCCATGTCCTCCACCCGCACCACCCTGCGCACGACCGGCGTCGCGATCCGCACCATGCTCGTGCTCACGCTCGTGCTCGGCGTCGCGTACACCGTCGTCGTGACCGGCATCGGTCAGCTGCTGCTGCCCTGGCAGGCGAACGGCTCGACACTCCCCGACGACCGGGGCAGCGCGCTCATCGGCCAATCGTTCACCGATGCCGAGGGCGAGGCGCTGCCCGAGTACTTCCAGTCGCGCCCGTCCGCGGCGGGCGAGGGCTACGACGGCACCTCATCGAGCGGCAGCAACCTCGGCCCGGAGAACGCCGATCTGATCGCCGCCATCGACGAGCGACGCACCGCGATCGCCGAACGCGAGGGGGTCGCCCCCGCCGACGTTCCCGCCGACGCCGTCACGGCGTCGGGCTCCGGTCTCGACCCGCACATCAGCGTCGCCTACGCCCTGCTGCAGGTGCCGCGCGTGGCGGCGGCGCGCGGCCTCGACGAAGACGCGGTGCGCTCCCTCGTGGAGTCTAGGATTCAAGGGCGGGATCTGGGATTCCTCGGCGAGGAGCGCATCAACGCCGCCGAACTCAATCTCGCTCTCGACGCGCAGGAGGGCGAATGACACGAGAGCGGCGGGGCAGGCTCCGCGTTCTCCTCGGCGCCGCACCCGGCGTCGGCAAGACCTACGAGATGCTCGTCGAGGGGCGCCGGCTGCTCGACGACGGGCACGACGTGGTGATCGCCGTCGTCGAGACCCACGGCCGCGCCGCGACGCTCGCCCAGACCATCGGCCTCCCCGAGGTGCCGCGGCGCACCGACGAGCACCGGGGGGTTCTGCTCACCGAGCTCGACCTCGACGCCGTGATCGCCCGGCGGCCCGAGATCGCGCTGGTCGACGAACTCGCGCACACGAACATCCCCGGTTCCACGCATGCCAAGCGCTGGCAGGATGTCGAGGCGCTGCGGGATGCCGGGATCGATGTCGTCACGACCGTCAACGTGCAGCACATCGAGTCGCTCAACGCGGTGGTCGAGAAGATCACGGGCATCGCGCAGCAGGAGACGATCCCGGATGCCGTGGTGCGCGCAGCCGACGAGATCGAGGTCGTCGACCTCGCGCCGCAGACGCTGCGCGACCGCCTGTCGGCCGGGCTCGTGTACCCGGCCGAGCGCATCGACGCGGCTCTGTCGAACTACTTCCGCCTCGGCAACCTCACGGCGCTGCGCGAACTGGCGCTGCTGTGGCTCGCCGACGAGGTCGACAGCGCTCTGCGCAGCTACCGCGCCGACCACGGCATCGACAGCACCTGGCAGGCGCGAGAGCGCGTCGTGGTGGCCCTCACCGGGGGCCCGGAGGGCGAGACGCTGCTGCGCCGCGGCGCCCGCATCGCCGCTCGGGCCGCCGGCGGCGAGCTGCTGGCGGTGCACGTGTCGAGCCAGGACGGCCTGCGCGACGAGGCCCCGGGGGCTCTCGCGGCGCAGAGGGCGCTCGTCGAATCGCTCGGCGGCAGCTTCCACCAGATCATCGGAGACGACATCCCCGCGGCGCTCGTCGAGTTCGCGCAGGGCGCCGACGCGACGCAGCTCGTGATCGGCGTGAGTCGGCGCGGACGCCTCGCCGCCGCACTCACCGGCCCGGGGATCGGGTCGGAGGTCATCCGCCGCTCCGGCGACATCGACGTGCACATCGTCACCCACGCGGCGGCGGGCGGGCGGCTCGCGCTCCCCCGCATCTCGGGCGGCGCGCTGGGCTGGCGGCGCCAGGCGCTGGGCTTCGCCGTGGCCCTGGTGTTCGGCCCGCTACTGTCGTGGCTGATGTTCGCCTTCCGCAGCCCCGAGTCGATCACGTCGGAGGTGCTGGCGTACCAACTGCTCGTCGTGGTGGTGGCGCTGATCGGCGGTGTCCGCCCGGCCGTCTTCGCCGCGGTGCTCTCGGGGGTGACGCTCGACTTCCTCTTCGTGGCGCCGCAGTTCACGATCACCGTCGCGCATCCGCTGCACGTGCTCGCCCTCGCCCTGTATGTGGTGATCGCCGTGCTCGTCAGCATCATCGTCGACCAGGCGGCCCGTCGCGCCCGCACCGCGACCCGCGCGACCGCCGAAGCAGAGCTGCTGGCCGCGGTCGCCGGCAACGTGCTGCGCGGCGACAACGCCGTGCTCGCCCTCGTCAGCCGGGCCCGCGAGGCGTTCGGCCTGAGCGGGGTGCGACTGCTCGCGGCCGACGGCGACGTGCTGGCCTCCGACGGGGAACCGTTGGCCGACGGCCGCACCACCCGCCTGCCGGTGGGGTCGACCGGCTCGATGCTCGAACTCAGCGGCGACGCCCTCGACGCCCCGGCTCGCCGCCTTCTCGACGCGATCGTCGCGCAGCTCGTCGCCGCCCTCGAGCACACCGACCTGCGCGCGACCGCCGCCGAGGCCGAGGCCCTCGCCGAGACCGATCAGGTGCGCAGCGCGCTGCTCTCGGCGCTCAGCCACGATCTGCGCCGTCCGCTGGCGTCGGCGGTCGCGGCGATCGGCGGCCTGCGCGCCGCCCGCGACCTGTCACCCGACGACCGCGCCGAGCTGCTCGCCACCGCCGACGAGAGTCTTGCGACGTTGTCGACCCTCGTCACCGACCTGCTCGACGTCAGCCGCGTGCAGGCCGGCGTGCTCGCCGTGTCGGCGACGCGCCTCGACGCCACGGGGCCGGTGCTGGCCGCGGTCGACGAGCTCGGTCTCGGACCGGGCGACGTCGACCTCGCGCTCGACCCCTCGCTGCCCGCACTGCGCGCCGATCCCGTGCTGCTGCAGCGGGTGCTGGTGAACGTGCTCGCGAATGCGCATCGGCACTCCCCCGAGGGCACCCGAGTGCTGGTGTCGACGAGCGCGGTGGCCGACCACGCCGAGATCCGCATCATCGACCGCGGCCAGGGCGTTCCGGCCGACCGTCGCGACAGCATGTTCCAGCCGTTCCAGCGGTTCGGAGACACCGACAACACGACGGGCCTGGGTCTGGGCCTGGCGCTCTCGCGCGGGTTCACCGAGGGCATGGGCGGTAGCCTGACACCCGAGGACACCCCGGGCGGGGGACTCACCATGGTCATCTCGCTGCCGCTCGCCGGCGCCGACACGGAGGGCACGGAGTGAAGCTCCTCATCGCCGACGACGATCCGCAGATGGTGCGGGCGCTGCGCATCACGCTCGCCGCGCACGGGTACGACGTGGTGGTGGCGGCCGATGGTGCCGCCGCGATCGCCGCGGCCGCGCAGGCGCACCCCGACCTCATCATGCTCGACCTCGGCATGCCCCGGCTCGACGGCATCGAGGTGATCCAGGCCCTGCGCGGCTGGACCAACGTGCCGATCATCGTCGTCTCCGGCCGCACGGGGTCGGCCGACAAGGTCGAGGCACTGGACGCCGGGGCCGACGACTTCGTCACCAAGCCGTTCCAGGTCGACGAGCTGCTCGCGCGGCTGCGCGCTCTCTCGCGCCGCGCCGCGCCGGCGGGCGGGGAGTCGACCGTCGCGTTCGGCGATGTCGTCGTCGACCTGGCCACGAAGACGGTCACGCGCGGCGGCTCGCGGGTGCACCTGACCCCGACGGAGTGGAGGATGCTCGAGCATCTGTCTCGGCATCCGGGCGCCCTCGTGACCCGGCAAGACCTGCTGAAGGAGATCTGGGGCAGCGAGCAGGTCTCCGACTCGGGCTATCTGCGCCTGTACATGTCGCAGTTGCGCAAGAAGCTGGAGCGCGAGCCCGGCACCCCCGTGCACCTGCTGACCGAGTCGGGCATGGGCTACCGCCTCGTCGTCTGACGGGGCGTCCGGGGTCTCCGCCGAAACACCACGTGCGTCGTGAGACACCACGTGCCCCGTGGTGTCTCACGCGACACGTGGTGTCTCAGCGGCGGGCGGTGTCTCAGCGACGCGCGCCCCGGCCCCGGACGACGGCGACCACGGCGGTGAGCACGAGCAGGGCGGCCACGATGAGCGCGGCGACGGCGGTGGGCGTGCTCTCGGGGGACCCGGTGAGGCGTCCGACGGCGAGCCACACCAGGCCCCACGACGTCGCGAGAGCCGGTGCGAGGCGCTTCGTCGCCCAGGCCGCCGCGGCACCGATCGCGAGCACGACGACGAGCACGCCGATCGCCCAGGCATCCGCCGCCTCGGCCCAGCTCGCGGGCGCGATCTGCGTGAACCACGCCGCCGCGTTCGCCACGGTCGCGATGGTCACCCAGCCGAAATGCAGGCCGTTGGCGCCATCGGTGAGGATGCGGTCGGCGAGGTTCTTCGCCGGAAAGCGGCCGAGCAGCACGATCACCCGGGCGAGGGTCGCGAGCAGCAGGGCGATCACGAGCACGGTCAGCCACAGGGTGAGATAGCGCGCGGTGACCAGCCAGAGGCCGTTGAGCACCATCGACAGGGCGATCCATCCGCCGACGGCCTGCTGCCGGGCATCCGTCCGCTGCGCCGGCAGGGCCTGCCAGACCGTGTACGCCAGCAGCCCGACGTAGATCAGCGACCAGATCGAGAAGGCGGGGCCGGCGGGAGCCAGGTACGAACCCTGGGCAGAGAGAGCTCCGTCCTGCAAGTCGTCGACGGATGCTCCGCCGAAGGCACCGGCACCGACGGCGGCCGCGATCAGCATGAACACGGCCGCGGCGATGATGAGGCTCTGGCGGGCGATGCCCGTCGTCGGGGTCTTCGTCTGCGTCTCCATGCGGGCACGCTACGCGCGTCGAGCATCGCGGCCCACACCCTTGACTCTCGCCAGGCTATCCTCTAGCTTGGCTAGGCAATCGGGTGGGGCACCGAGACACCATGCTCATCGCCAGACACCATGTCGCGCGTGGTGTGACACGGCAGAGATGGTGTCTCGCCGCGGGGAGCGAGCCCGGAGGGCGGATGCCTCAGCCGGCCGTCGCGGCATCGACCAGCACCTCGGCCGCCGCGCGGGCTTGAGTGGCGGCCGACGAGTCGCCGGAGATCGCCGCGGTGCTCTGCGCCCCCTCGGCGAGGATCGACAGCTGCGCGGCCAGCGCGCTCGACCCGCCGCTGCGCGCGACGAGCTCAGCCATGTACTGCTGGAACGACGCCTTGTGCGCACGCACGATCTCGGCCACCTCGGGGTTGGTCCCCGCGAGCTCGCCGAACGCGTTGATGAAGGCGCAGCCGCGGAATCCGTCGGAGCAGAACCAGTTCTCGAGATACCCGTAGACCGCGAGCAGCCGCGCTCGCGCGTCATCACCGGCATCCGCCACGGCCGCCTGCAGACCGCTCTCCCATTCGCCGTGCCGGCGCGCGAGCACCGCGGCGACGATGTCGGTCTTGGCGGGGAACAGCCCGTACAGGCGACGCAGCGACACCCCGGCGGCCTGTCGCAGCTCGTCCATGCCGACGGCCGCGAATCCCTTGCGGTAGTAGAGCTCCTCGGCGGCGGCGAGGATGCGCTCGCGAGCATCGTCTTCGGTCATGTCCAGAAGTTTACTTGACATGAGAACGAACGTTCTCTATCTTGGAGACATCGAGCGAGAACGATCGTTCTCACCGGAACCGAAAGGACCAGGATCATGGGTTACATCACCGTCGGAAACGAGAACAGCACCCCGATCGAGCTCTACTACGAAGACCAGGGTTCGGGGCAGCCCGTCGTCCTGATCCACGGCTACCCGCTCGACGGCCACAGCTGGGAGCGCCAGACCCGCGAACTGCTCGACCAGGGCTACCGCGTCATCACCTACGACCGCCGCGGCTTCGGCGGCTCGTCGAAGGTCAACACCGGCTACGACTACGACACCTTCGCGGCCGACCTGAACACCGTGCTCGAGACGCTCGACCTGCGCGACGTCGTGCTCGTCGGCTTCTCGATGGGCACCGGCGAACTCGCCCGCTACGTCAGCCGCTACGGCCACGAGCGCGTCGCGAAGCTCGCCTTCCTCGCCTCGCTCGAGCCGTTCCTCGTGCAGCGCGACGACAACCCCGAGGGCGTGCCGCAGGACGTGTTCGACGGCATCGCCGCCGCGGCGAAGGGCGACCGCTTCGCCTGGTTCACGCAGTTCTACAACGACTTCTACAACCTCGACGAGAACCTCGGCTCGCGCATCAGCCAGGAGGCCGTCACCGGCAGCTGGAACGTCGCGGTCGGCAGCGCCCCCGTCGCGGCCTACGCCGTGGTCCCGGCCTGGATCGAAGACTTCCGCGCCGACGTCGAGGCCGTGGCCGCCGCCGCGAAGCCCACGCTCATCCTGCACGGCACGAAGGACAACATCCTCCCCATCGACGCCACCGCGCGCCGGTTCCACCAGGCCGTGCCGGCCGCCGACTACGTCGAGGTCGAGGGCGCCCCGCACGGCCTGCTCTGGACGCACGCCGACGAGGTCAACGCCGCACTGAAGAACTTCCTCGCCAAGTAACCCCGCATGCGAAGGGCCCGGCATCACGCCGGGCCCTTCGTCGTGTCAGCCGCGCATCGCGACGCCGCGGCGCCAGTAGCCCATGAAGGCCACCTGCCCCCGGTCGATGCCGAGGTCCTTCACGAGGTGCCGCCGCAGCGTGGTCACGACGCCACTCTCGCCCGCGATCCAGAAGTACCGGTCGCCCGGGGCGTCCGCCGCCGCGATCGCCTCCCCCGACGCCGAGTACGCCGGCGTCTCCCACATCAGGTCCTCGCCCTCGATGTCCTTCACCCGGATCTCGTCGCCCGCGTCGTCGTCGCCCAGGTGGGCGAGCACCGCGGGGATCAGCTCGAACCCGTGCGGCTCGCCCTGGGCGCGCGGCAGCCACCGCACCTCGACCCCTGCAGGGGCGTCGATGGACAGAGCGTCGGCCGGTTCCGGCACCTCGATGAACGCGCATCCTCGCAGGTCGCGCGGCGCGTCTTCGAGGATGCGGGCGATGGCCGGTGCCGCCGTCTCGTCGCCGACGAGCAGCACCGAGGATGCCCCACCCGGCGCGTACTCGACACCGCCGAGGCCGACTCGACCGCGGCGCGGTCCGATGAGGAACAGCTCCTGGCCGACCGATGCGGTGCTGGCCCAGCGTGACGCGGGCCCCGAGAGACCGGGCGCGAGGTGCAGCACGAAGTCGACGTCGACCTCGGTGCCGGCATCCGTCACCCGCAGATCGCGCACCGAGTAGGTGCGCATCGAACCGCGCTCGTCTTCGGGCACCGCGAGGTACGACCCCCACCAGTCGTCGGTGTCGCGGTCGAGCGGCGGGAGGACGCCGGAGGCCGGCGGGAAGATGAGCTTGATGCGCGCGTCGAACACGCTCCCCGGGGTCGCGAACTCGTCGAGCTCATCGCCGCCGAATGTGACGCGCACGAAGTTCGGCGACACGCGCTCGACGCCGCGCACCTCGGCACGCGCGAGCACGTAGGCCGGCTTCTCGGTGGTCGCGGTCTCAGCGGACATGGTGCCTCCCGATGGGTGTGACCATCGGCTTGCCCGAGACGGGATCGATGGTGATCTGATTGGCGAGGCCGAAGACCTCTTCGACGAGCTCGGCGGTGACGACCTCGGCCGGGGCACCGATCGCGTGCACGCGCCCCTGCTTCATCGCCACGAGTTCGTCGGCGTAGCGCGCCGCCAGGTTGAGGTCGTGCAGCACCATCACGATGGTCGTGCCGCGGGCGACGCTCAGGTCGGTCAGCAGGTCGAGCACCTCGACCTGGTGTGCGACGTCGAGGAACGTCGTCGGCTCATCGAGCAGCAGGATGTCGGTCTCCTGCGCGAGCGCCATCGCGATCCACACGCGCTGCCGCTGTCCGCCCGACAGCTCGTCGACACTGCGGTCGGCGAGATCGGCGATACCGGTGGCGTCGAGGGCGTCGGCGACGACCTCGTAGTCGTGGGCGGTCCAGCGGGCGAGCGCCTTCTGGTGCGGATGCCGACCGCGACCGACGAGGTCGGCGACGGCGATGCCCTCGGGTGCGACCGGCGACTGCGGGAGAAGGCCGAGGATGCGGGCGACCTCCTTCGTCGGCCGCGAGTGCACCGATTTGCCGTCGAGCACGACCTGCCCCGCGTTCGGGGAGAGCAGTCGGGCGAGCGACCGGAGCAGCGTCGACTTGCCGCATCCGTTCGCGCCGACGATCGTCGTGATCTTGCCGGGAGCGATCGACAGATCGAGGCCGTCGATGATGGTGCGGTCGCCGTACGCGAGGGTGACGCCCTCGGCCGACAGGCTGTGCGAGACGGTCACAGCGATCCTCCCGAGCGGTTGGTGCGGATGAGCAGGTAGATCAGGTAGGGGGCGCCGAGCACGCCGGTGACGACACCGACCGGGTAGCGGGTGCCGAGCAGGAACTGCGCGATGAGGTCGCTGCCGAGCACGAGCGCCGCGCCGACGAGTGCGCTGGGCAGCAGCAGATTCGCGCCGGGGCCGGTGAGGCGTGCCGCGATGGGGCCGGCCATGAAGGCCACGAAGGCGACCGGGCCGGCGGCTGCGGTCGCGAACGCCAGGAGTCCGACCGCACCGAGGATGAAGAGCAGTCGGGTGAGGGTGACCCGCACCCCGAGACCGGAGGCCGAGTCGTCGCCGAGCTGCAGCGCTCCGAGCGCACGCCCCTGCGAGAGCATCAGCGGCACCAGCACGGCGGCCGCGATCAGCATCGGCAGCACGCGCTCCCAGGACGCGTTGTTGAGGCTTCCGGTGAGCCACTGCATGGCGACCTGGATGTCCCAGTTGGCCGCCCGCGAGAGCATGTACGAGATGAGGCTCTGCAGCATCGCCGCGATGCCGATGCCGATGAGGATCAGTCGAGTGCCGGCGAAGCCGCCCTTGATCGACAGCAGGTAGATGGCGAGGGCCGTCACGACCGCGCCGCCGAGGGCGAAGAGCGAGACGACCGGCCCGTTGAGCGAGAGCACGACGATGCCGAACACCGCCGCCGCCCCGGCCCCGCTGGACACGCCGATGATGTCGGGCGAGGCGAGCGGGTTGCGCAGCAGGGTCTGGAACGAGACACCCGCCATGCCGAACCCGGCGCCCACCAGGATCGCGAGCAGCGCGCGCGGCAGGCGCAGGTCGCCGACCGTGAAGGATGCCCCCGGCACGGTCTCACCCAGGATCACCCGCACGATCTGGTCGGGGGTGTAGAACGTGTTGCCGAACATGAGAGCCACGGCGAAGAGTGCGAACACGAGCACGGCGAGGACGATCGTCGCGACGGCGTGGCGGCGGTGACGCGCCCGACGGCCGGCGACGATGCGCGCGACGCGGTGCGCGACCGTCTCACCGTCGCGGTCGAGGGTGTGCTCGGCGGACACGGGGTGCTCGGTCGTGCTCACAGCTCACGCACCTTCTGACGGCGGACGATCCAGATGAAGAACGGGGCCCCGATGATCGCGGTGATGATGCCGACCTGAATCTCCTCCGACGATGGCGAGATCACCCGGCCGACGATGTCGCTCGCGGTGAGGAGGGCGGCGCCGGCGAGGGCCGAGAACGGCAGCAGCCAGCGGTGGTCGGTGCCCACGAGCATGCGGCACACGTGCGGGATGATGAGACCGACGAAGCCGATCGGACCCGCGATCGCAGTGGCGGCACCGGCGAGCACCACCGAGCCGAGGGCCGAGATCATGCGCGTACGGCCGACGTTCTCGCCGAGGCCCTTCGCCATGTCGTCGCCGAGCGCGAGGGAGTTCATGCCGCGTGCGCTGACGAGGCAGATGAGCGCGCCGACCGCGAGCACCGGCGCGGTCAGGGCGATGCGCGACCACTCGGCGCCGCCGACCCCGCCGACCTGCCACGACTGGAAGGTCTGCAGCAGGTCGACCCGCGGCAGCATGACCGCGCTGATGAGCGAGGCGAACGCGGCCGAGGTCGCCGCACCTGCGAGAGCGAGCTTGAGCGGGGTCGCCCCGCCGCGGCCGAGCGACCCGACCGTGTAGACGAAGACCGCCGCAGCCGCCGCTCCGATAATCGCGAACGCCATCTGTCCGATCGGGTCGTTCAGGGCGAAGAACGCGATGCCGAGCACGACGGCGAGCGAGGCGCCGTTCGAGATGCCGAGGATGCCCGGCTCGGCGATCGGGTTGCGAGTGACCGCCTGCATCGTCGCGCCCGAGAGGGCGAGCGCCGCCCCGACCAGCAGCGCCAGCACCGTGCGCGGGATGCGCTTGACGATGGCCGCCTGCTCGATCGTCTCGGTCCGGCCGCCGAGCGCCGCGACGATGTCGTCGAACGACACGGCTCGCACGCCGAACGAGATCGACAGGATGCTGAGCACGACGAGCACCCCGAGGCCCACGAGCAGCCAGGTGATGCGCGCCAGCGCCGGGGGGCCCCCCGCCGCGGGGGGGCGCGGCGGGGGGGGGGGGGGGGGGGCGCGCGG
>JASCNZ010000049.1 GCA_029959905.1 Microbacteriaceae bacterium PS02344 | reverse complement strand
GCCCACGCCCACGCCCTCACCCACGCCCACACCCGCGCCCGCGCGCACGCCCTCACCCACGCCCACACCCGCGCCCGCGCGCACGCCCACGCCCACGCCCACGCCCACGCCCAGCGATATACCGATTGCCGCGCGTGATTACAGCCGATCACCAGCGCTTCTTCGCAATATCCCACCGAACCGGAATGAAGGATCCGAAACCGCCGAGGGACGCCCACCATCGGGTCGAGAGGCGCTACGTTGTCCGGCGGCTCGACCACTTCCGCGTCGGCCGTGGAGCGACGGAGGAACGATGAAGCGACTGTGGCCCTACCTGCGGATCGCTGCCGCGCTCCTCGCGCTCACCGCCCTCACGCGGCAACTCTCGCGCGAGATCCAGACCGCCCGAGAGGCCACGACCGCCTGGGGTTCCGATGTCCCCACCGCGGTGTCGAACTACCTCAGCTTCTTCACGGTGCTCTCGGGTCTCCTCGCCGCCGTCGCCCTGCTCGTCGGAGCCGGGTGGATGCTGCGCACTCGGCGCGAGAACCGCGCCGAACCACGCTGGCTCGCCGTGCTGCTCGCCTACGCCAGCACCTACATGATCACGACCGGCATCGTCTACAACCTCCTCCTCCGCGGCATCCCCTCGCACACCGCCACCGAGGCCTGGACGGGCGAGACGATGCACGTCGTGCTGCCGGCGGTGATGCTCGTCGATGCGCTGTTCGCGCCCCGCCGCCGCGCTCTGGGCTGGCGAACCGGGGTCCTGGCCGTCGTCTTCCCGCTGGCCTGGGGCGCATACACGCTCGTGCGTGCGCCGTTCATCACCGACCCGTTCACGGGTGCGCCGTATTGGTACCCGTATCCGTTCCTCGATCCGCACGGCGAGGGTGGCTGGCCGTCGGTCCTCACCTACATCGCGGTGATCGCCGGCGGGATCCTGCTCATCGCGGAGGTGGTCGTCGCCGTCGGGCGCCACCGGGGAGGATCCCCGCACGGTCACCGCCCGAGCATGGGATCGCCATCGACGACGGCCGGCGCCGCAGCCGACGCCGATCCGCGCCCGCACCCGCACGCGCACGCGCACCCGCATCAACTCAGGACAACGCCGAGTCATGCGCCACAAGAGCCCCGCGATTCCGGACCGGTGTCGTCGGCGACACCGAGAAAGACGACGCCGTCCTGAGTCGTAACGGCCTCCGCCGCTCTCCGAATCACCAGACCGTGATCCTGCCGCCGATGCGGCCGCCGATACATTGGCATCATGACGACCTGGTGGCCCTACTTCCGCATCGCGGCAGCCCTCCTCGGCACGGCGGCGCTGGTGCGCCAGTTCATGCAGACCGTCGGCAACGCCCTCTCCGCCACCACCGAATGGGGCGCGCACGTCCCCACCGTGGTCGCCAACTTCTTCAGCTACTTCACGATCCTGTCGAACCTCAGCGCGGTGGTCGCTCTGACGATCGGGGCGGTGTGGATGCTCCGCACCCGCCGCGAGAACACCCCCGAGCCCCGCTGGCTCGCGACGCTCCTCGCGTTCTCGAGCACGTACATGATCGTCACCGGCGTCGTGTACAACGTGCTGCTGCGCAACATCGTTCTCGTCGGCCTCTCGGAGCCGTGGACGAACGAGACGCTCCACGTGGTCATGCCGCTGGTGATGCTGGTCGACGTGCTGGTGGCGCCGCGACGCCGCGCGCTGTCGTGGAGCGCCGCCCTCGGCGCTGCGATCTTCCCGATCGTGTGGGCGATCTACACGATGGTGCGCGCGAACTTCATCACCGCTCCCGCCACCGGCAACGCCTGGTGGTACCCGTACCCGTTCCTCGACCCGAACGGTCCGGGCGGCTGGCCGTCGGTCGTCGCGTACATCGTCGGCATCGCCGTGGTCATCGTGGGGTTCGGGGCGGCGGTGGTGTGGGTCGGCCGTCGCCGCGGCATCCGTGTTCCCGCCTGAAGGACCGTGTCACCCTCCGCTGGATAGGCGCCATCTGCAGGTGCGGCGGCGAGCTGCAGGCGCAGAAACCGGTTGATCCGCCTGCATTCCGCACCCCCGACTGCAACTGACTACCCCGACCCCGACGACCGTCGGCACCGCGCTCAGCGGAGACGCGCGAGGCGGATGCCCGTGGGGAGAAGTACCCCGCCCGCGCGGGGCGGAACGTCGGATGGGGCCGCTACCCTGGTGCGGGGGAAGGCCGGAGGCGTCTCCCCGAGCAATCGAGGAGACTTCTCATGAACGAGCCCTACGCGCCCGAGCCGTCCGCGAGCTCGACGCCGCCGCCGCCCGCTCCCTCCCTGCGCAGCGAGCAGCGCGCAGCCGCACCGTCGGCACCTCCCGCGCCCGCCCCGCAGACCCCCGCCGCTCCTGCTCCGTCGGCGGCTCCCCGGGTCGGCTCGCAGGCCGCCCCGACGTCGCAGCCCCCGCAGTCCTCCCGGCCCGCACCTCGGCAGACGACGGATGCCTCGCCCAAGAGCGCTCCGACCGACGCCGAGCTCGCCCGTGCCGGCGCGGTGCTGAAGGTCGTCTCCGACGCGTACTCGGCGAAGATGGTCGGACAGGAGCGGCTGCGCATGAGCCTGCTCATCGCCCTCATCGCGGGCGGCCACATCCTGCTCGAGAGCGTGCCGGGGTTGGCGAAGACGACGGCCGCGAGCACCCTCGCCGACACGGTGAAGGCGCAGTTCAAGCGCATCCAGTGCACGCCCGACCTGCTGCCGAGCGACATCACGGGCAACCAGATCTACGACGCCGCGACCGGCTCGTTCCGCACGGTGCTCGGCCCGGTGCACGCGAACTTCGTGCTGCTCGACGAGATCAACCGCTCCAGCGCGAAGACGCAGAGCGCCATGCTCGAGGCGATGCAGGAGCATCAGACCACCATCGGCGGCGAGGTGCACCACCTGCCGAAGCCGTTCCTCGTGATCGCCACGCAGAACCCCATCGAGCAGGAGGGCACGTACGAGCTGCCCGAGGCGCAGATGGACCGCTTCCTGCTCAAGGAGATCGTGGAGTACCCGAGTCCCGCCGAGGAGTTCGAGATCCTCGGGCGCATCGACTCGGGCGTGCTCAACCCCGACCGGCACGTATCGAGCGCCATCGCCCTCGACGACGTGCACATGCTGCAGGACGTGGCGAGCCGCATCTACGTCGACCCCGCGATCCGCAACTACATCGTGTCGATCGCGTACGTCACGCGGAACCCCGCTCCGTACATCGGCGACGAGCGCGCCCGCTTCATCAAGTACGGCGCGAGCCCGCGCGCGAGCATCGCGTTCCTGCAGGCCACCCGCGCGCTCGCCCTGCTCAAGGGGCGTTCGCACGTGCTGCCCGAAGACGTGCGCGAGCTGCGCCACCTGGTGCTGCGCCACCGCGTGCTGCTCACGTTCGAGGCCGATGCCGAGGGCATCCGCAGCGAGGAGATCATCGACCAGATCTTCGCCGCGGTCCCGACCCCCTGACAGCCCGGGCCGCGTCGCGCCCGGTGAGGCGACCACCTTCCCGAGACCGTCCGCACACCCCCGAGAACCGAACCCGCCCGCCACCGCAGGAACCCGATGCCCAGTCTGATCACGCAGGTGAAGAGCAAGCTCTTCATCCACTCGACGCGCAAGTCGATGCACGCCCTCGACGGTGCGCACGCGTCGCTGCTGCGCGGGCGGAGCCTCGACTTCGAAGACCTGCGCAAGTACGAGTACGGCGATCAGGTGCGCGACATCGACTGGCGCGCGACCGCACGGCTGGGCACCCCGCTCGTCAAGCGGTCCCGCGCGACGAAGATGCAGACGGTGCTGTTCGTGGTCGACACAGGGCGCTCGATGACCGCCCTGGCCGCCGACGAGCGGCCGAAGCGCGACCTCGCGATCATGGCGACGGGTGCGCTCGGCATCCTGACCCTCCGTCACGGCGACGACTTCACCGCGATCTACGGCGATGCAGACGGCACCCGCCGACTCGCGCCCGGCCGTAGCGAGGGAGCGCTCGAGCACGCGCTCCGCACGATCAGCGCCGCGACCGACCGCAGTACCGCACCGAACGACCGCGACGCGCTGCTCGCCGCCGTGACCCGCACCGTGTCGCGGCGCATGGTCGTCGCGATCGTCACCGACGCCGCGCCCGTCACCGAGCAGACCGAGCGGATGCTCCGCCGCCTGCGCGTGCAGCACGACGTGCTGTGGCTCACCGTGCGCGACGCCGACCCCGTGCTCGATCACGCGACGGGCCTCATCCGCAGCGACGTCGACAGCCTGTGGGACGTGCCCGATTTCGTGCAGGGCGACCCCGCCATCGTCCGCGAGCTGGCCGCGCAGTCGCAAGCCGAAGCGGCTCAGCTCGCCGACACCCTGCAGCGGCTGGAGATCGCGCACGGCGTGCTCGAGAGCCAGGAACAGGCCGTACCGCAGCTGCTGCGTCTGCTGCACACCGTGCTCAGTCGCGGGAACGGGAGGTCGCATGCCCGTCTCTGACGAGCTCTACCCCCCGGCCCAGTACGGCTGGGGCTGGGTGCTGCTCGCGTTCGGCATCCTGGCGCTGATGGTGGCCGCGGTGTGGATCGTGATCGCGGTGACCCGTCCGCGCCGCGAGACTGCGGTGCGCGGCGAGCAGCAGCCCGTGCCGACCGGCGACGTGCTCAGCCAGCTGCGCATCGAGTACCTGGAGCGCGTGCAGCAGATCGAGACCGACTACCGCGAGCGCCGCCTGTCGCCACGCAATGCGAACCTCGAGCTGAGTCGCGTCGTGCGCACCTTCGTCAACGAGTACAGCGGCCTCGAGGCGCCCGTCCTGGCGCTCGACGACCTCATCGCGCGCGGCGTGCACCCCGCCCTCGTCGACGCGCTGCGCCGCCACTACTACCCGAGCATCTTCCGCCAGGGACCGCCGATCGATCCGATCGCCGGGGCCGAGGCCGCGCGAACGGTGGTGCGCGCATGGCACTAGCGAACTGGTGGGTGATCCTCGTCGCGGTGGGCGTGGTCGTCATCGCCGCGGGCGTCGGTCTCTTCCTCGGCCTGCGCCGTCGGGCGCAGACGGCATCCGTCGACCGGGCACGCGTCGCGCGTGCCGAGCGACTGCGCGCCCTGCCGTCCTTCCGCGAGGCGCTGTCGCGACGCATGCTCGCCCTGTCGGGAGTGCTGCTGCTCGGCGCACTGACGGCGGTGACCGCCGGCGTCGTGGCCGCGCGGCCGATGTCGTCGGAGACCATCCAGCCGGTGAACACCAGCCGCGACATCATGCTGTGCCTCGACGTGTCGGGCTCGATGTCGGAGGTCGACGTCGAGGTGCTCACCGTGTTCGAGGAGCTGCTGGAAGGGTTCGAGGGCGAGCGCATCGGTCTGACGATCTTCAACAGCTCTCCCGTGCAGATCTTCCCCCTCACCGATGACTACGAGTTCATCCGCGGGCACCTCCAGAGCATGCGCGAGAGCTTCGACTACGTCGACCAGGTGCCCGAGCACTGGGTCGGCACGCTCAACGGCAACGGGGCGTCGCTCATCGGAGACGGCCTGGCGGCGTGTGCGATGGGCTTCGACCACCCCGACGACGAACGCTCGCGATCGATCATCTTCGCCACCGACAACGAGATCAACGGCGCCTCGATCGTCACGCTGGAAGAGGCCGCGAACTACGCCGCCTCGAACGGGGTGCGGGTGTTCGCCCTGAACCCCGTCGAGGGCAAGGACACCGACGTGAGCGCCGAGCTCACGGCTGCCGCGGAAGCCACCGGTGGCCAGGCGTACGGGCTGCGCGAGACCACGACCGTGGGCGACATCGTCGACCAGGTGCGCGAACAGGATGCGACAGAGCTGCGCGGCGAGGCGCAGGTCGTGTGGACCGACTCGCCCGACCTGTGGATCGTCGTGGCGGCGGTCGCCCTGCTGTCGTTCATCGTGCTGTTGTGGAGGGTGCGTCTGTGATCCTCCAACCCGTCATCAACGGCTTCCTCCTGCTCCTGCTCTTCGCGCCGATCCTGGCGCTGGTGGTGTGGATCCTGGTGCGCGCGCCGAAGCCCTCGCCCGCCACCGTGGCCGTCGACCCGCGCCTCGCCGCGCGCCCCGCTCGCGCGCACCGGTTGCTGTGGGGACTACGGCTGGCGATGGTGCTCGCCTGCTTCGTGATGCTGCTGCGCCCCGGCATCCCCGGCGGCGCCACCCAGACCCTCGCGACTGACACCGACGTGGTGCTCGTGGTCGACACGACCGCCAGCATCGTCGCCGAGGACTGGGCCGAGGGCCAGCCGCGACTCGACGGGGTGCGTGCAGACGTGCGCTCGATCGTCGCCGAGTACCCCGGCGCCCGGTTCGCACTCATCACCTCCGACGCGTCGGCGCAGCTGCGGATGCCGCTGACCACCGACACCACGGCGTTGATCGGCTCGGTCGACGTGCTGCGGCCGGAGGTCACGTCGCAGTCGCGCGGCAGCTCGATCGGGATCGCCGCGAACCTGCTGGCCGAGACGCTGGCGTCGGCGGCGGATGCCTCGCCCGACCGCTCACGCATGGTCTTCTACCTCGGCGACGGCGAACAGACGGTGTCGTCCGACCCTGAGTCGTTCGCGGCGAGCGCGGAGTACGCCGACGGCGGCGCGGTGCTCGGGTACGGCACCGCCGAGGGCGGCCCCATGCGGATCACCAGCGGTGGCGTCGACGGCGAGGACGCCGGGTACATCGAGTACCAGGGGTCGGAGGCGCTGTCGGTCATCGACGAGCAGAACCTCGAGGCGATCGCGGGCGAGCTGGGCGTGGAGTACGAGCACCGCACCCCCGACAGCGAGCCGGTGCTGCCCGAGGCTCCCACCACCACGACGAACTTCGCCGAGTCGGGCGAGGTGGGCAATGTCACCGAGCTCTACTGGGTCGCCGCTCTGCTTCTCGTCGCACTGCTGGGCGTCGAGCTCGCGCGCGCGACCATGCTCGTCGCCCGACTGCGGGGTCTCCGCGCCGCGCCCGTGAGAGAGGGAGGCGCCTCATGAGCGACGCGCAGAGTGCCGCCGCGGCGCTGCTCGCCTCGAACCGCCGTCGCCGGAGCATCCGGAAGTGGCTGGCGATCGCCGGACTGCCGTTCGCGCTCGTCGGCCTGCTGTTCGTCGGCAAGCTGCTGAGCATGTACGCCTTCGCGCACCAGTCGATCAGCGCCTACGTGGTCGACGACTATGCGGGCAGCGAGTCGGCCGCCCACGGACAGGAGTTCCTCAACTGGTTCGAGCCGTACAAGGCTCCGTTCAACGTCGGCACGGCGCTCGCGGGTGCCGAAGAGCTGCCCGAGGCCCGCGCGAAACTCGAGGAGGCACTCGACCTGGCGACGGGGCTCGAGGTGTGCGACGTGCGCATCAACCTCTCGCTCGTGATCGAGCGCATGGGCGACGCCGCTCGGCAGGACGGCGACGGGGCCGGAGCGGCCGAACTGTACGCCGAGGCGCTGACCATCACCGTCGAGACGCCCGAGGAGTGCCGCAGCGAGGACGCGCAGAACCAGTCGTCCGACCCGAATCGCGACCCCGGCGAGAGCCTCGACGACTCGGAGGAGCGGCTGAAGGAGAAGCAGCAGCAACAGGAGCAGCAGGAGCAGCCCCAGGACGGCGAGGAGCAGCCGCAGGAGGAGCAGGAGCAGCCCACCCAGCCCGACGAGCAGAAGCTCGACGACCTGAAGGACAAGCTCGAACAGGGCACTCAGGAGCGCGATCAGCAGCAGGACGACGAGGGCGGAACCTCCGGCGGAACGGACAAGCCATGGTGAGTGATCACGAGCGCCAGCGCGCACGCTATGTCGCCGGGTCCGAGGGCGCCCCGCCCGTACCGCCGCCCGGGGGCTACCGGGGCGCGCGGCGCGGCAACGAACCCGCATCGCCCCCGCAGTTCCCCACGTTCGTCTCGGTCGACAGCGACGACGACGGACGATCGGCCAACGCCCTCGGCTGGATCGCCCTCTGCCTGAGCATCCTGTTCGCTCTCGTTCTGCTCGGCACCCTCCTCGCCGGCGGCACCGACGTGGTCTACGGCGTGACGATGCTCGCGGTGCAGCTGGTCGTCGTCGCCGTCGTCATCGGAGCGATCTTCACGAAGCGCGGGCGCACGCTCGGAGCCATCGCGCTCGTCGTCACCGTACTGTTCAACGTCGCGACGATCGGCGGTCTGAGCGCCCTGCAGACCTCGGCGAGCGGCAGTTACGACGGCACGAAGAGTGACGAGCAGCGGCACGCCGAGGCGTACCCCGGCATCAAGGGCACGAATGCGCAGGACGTGCTGAACCAGGACTCGCTCGAAGAGGTGCGGGCCGAGTCCGAGAGCCTGTTCGCAGACATCCGCCAGCGGCTCACCGATCGGTTCGGCTACACGTGGGTGCAGGTGTCGGACGAAGACCTGCGTCCCGAGCGCAACGGCTACGGCGGCGAGTCGATGCTCTACGAGTACACGTCGGTGGGCTGGGCGACCGTCGAGCCCATCCAGGACTACGACCGCAAACGGGAGGTGATGGAGGTCGCCAACGACGTGGTGCGCGAGCACGGCCTGTGGGATCTCTACGCCTTCAACGACCCCGTGCAGTCGGGCATCGACGCGGACGTGCTCACCAAGATGTACGGGTCCGACGACCCGCGCACGCAGCACACCTGGGAGTCGTACACCGAGAACTACCCCGAGCCGCTGCGGTTCTACGCCAACATCTTCGACCTCGCAAACGATCCGACGGGCGATTTCCGGGTCGAGCGCGAGGCGCAGAGCGCACGGACCGGCGAGCCGCTCGAGGGCATGCAGCTCTTCGTGCTCGCGAGCGCCGTACTCAGCGATGACGACCGGGCCACCTTCGAAGAGAAGTTGAAGGAGTACCCCGGGTTCTGACGCGCCACGCCCCTGGGCCGGGCGCGTGCGAGGATGACGGGATGCGGCAGGGAGCGGTCGGCGAGGTGCGCCTCGTGGTGCGCGAGGGGCGGCGGCTCGTCGAGAAGCGGCTGCGCGAGCCCGCGCGGCACGACACCGAACTGCGGGCGCTCCGCGCACTGGACGGGTCGGGCCTGCCCGTTCCGCAGGTGATCGACGCGAGCCCCGCGATCATCGTCATGACCGAACTCCCTGGCACGCGACTCGACGACGTCGACCCCGAGAATCGGCTCGCCGGGCTGCGCGACTCGGCATCTCTCCTCCGCCGACTGCACACGCTCGAGGTTCCGGTGGGCCTCTCACCCGCACCCGACGATGCCGAGATCGTGGCCCGCTACCGGGCCGCCGACGGACCACGCCTGCCCCTGAGCATCCCTCCCTCGACGGGCCGGGTGTTCTGCCACGGCGACTGGGGCGACGGCAATCTGCTGGGCATCGACGGTCGCGTCACGGGCGTCGTCGACTGGGAGGCGGCACACGTCGGCGATCCGATCCGCGAGGTGGCTCGGGCGGCGTACGGCGCCGCGCGCAAGGATCCGCGCTCGGCGCAGGTGCTCATCGACGCCTACGGCGCGGATGTCTCGGCCGTCGCCGCCTGGTACCCGATCCACGCGGCGGAGCTGTGGCTGTGGTTCCGCCAGGCTGGCCCTCCCGAGTACCTCGCCCAGCTCACCGCCGAACTGCGCGCCTGGTAGGAACGCCCCGAAGGCCGACGAGGTAGCTCGTCGAAAACGGAGAGCATCCGTCCGCCGCTCGGTGCGTCAGCCCGCGACGCGCCGCGTTCCGCGCGGATGCTCTCCGTTTTGCATGTGCCCTGGTGAAGGACAGCAGTTCAGGATGCCAGGGCGAGACCCGCGGCGAGCGCGAAGCCGAGCACCGTGGCGAGGCCCGTGGCCTCCTTCGCCTTCGACTGGGCCTCGGGCACCATCGAGTCGACGAGCATGACGAGGAGCGCTCCGGCGGCGAATCCACTGGCGCCGGCCCGGAACGCGTCACCCGTGAGGCTGGCGACGGCGAACCCGGCGACGGTCGCCAGCGCACACACCACCGCGACGCCACCCCAGAGCAGCAGTACGCGCTTCTTGGCCATGCCGCCGTCGATCAGGTCGGCTGCAGAGCCGATCGACTCGGGGAGGTTCGACACGAGGATGGCCACGACGAGCGCGATGCTCACCGGTTCGCCGGAGGCGAGTCCGATGCCGAGCACGAGCTGCTCGGGGATGCCGTCGAGCAGTGCTCCGACGGCGAGCTGCCCTCCGCCCGCCGAGCCCTTGCTCTTCGCCGCGCGTGCGTCGAGGATGCGCGCGGCGATGAAGTAGGCGAGCGCACCGAGCGCGACCCCCGCGACGAGGGGGAGCGGGCCCGCGACATCGAGGCCCTCCTCCCACAGCTCGAACGCGATCGACGCCATGAGCGCACCCGCGCCGAAGCCCAGCACGATGCCGAGCCACCGCGGCGGCCACGCGCGCAGCAGCGCGAGCACCGCACCGACGAACAACGGCGCAGCCGCGACCACACCCCACAGCACTGCCTGACCCATACGCCCACTCTGGCACGCCCTCGCCTCGACGCCAGGCATCCGCCCCCCCGCCATCCGCCCGCCTGCTATCCGCCACCCGCCATCCGGCGCCCGTGACTCGCCACCCGCCACCCGTTCGGAAGGAAATCTCACGATCGAAAGGAGTGGATGCGCCGAACTCTCCTTCCGAGGGGGAGATCTCCTCGCGGATGGGGGGGTGGGCGCGCGAGGGATGGGCGCGCGTGGGGTGGGGCGCGAGGGTGCGACGGTGGGCACCCAACCGCCGGCGCGAGCCCGCGTCACGCATTCCTGAGCGACACGCCGCCCGCCGTAGACTGGAGGGCATGTCCAAGGTCCTCCAGTCCCTGCCCGTCGGCGAGCGCGTCGGCATCGCCTTCTCCGGAGGACTCGACACCTCCGTCGCCGTCGCGTGGATGCGCGACAAGGGCGCAGTGCCGTTCACGTACACCGGCGACCTGGGGCAGTACGACGAAGACGACATCGAGTCGATCCCGGGTCGTGCTCTCGAGTACGGCGCGGAGGCCTCGCGGCTCATCGACTGCAAGACGGCCCTCGTCGAAGAGGGGTTCGTCGCCCTCGCGTGCGGTGCCTTCCACATCCGCTCCGGCGGCAAGACCTACTTCAACACCACGCCGCTCGGCCGTGCCGTCACGGGCACGCTGCTCGTGCGCGCCATGAAGGAGGACGGCGTCGACATCTGGGGTGACGGCTCGACCTACAAGGGCAACGACATCGAGCGGTTCTACCGCTACGGCCTGCTCGCCAACCCCCGCCTGCGCATCTACAAGCCGTGGCTCGACGCCGACTTCGTCACCGAGCTCGGCGGACGCAAGGAGATGAGCGACTGGCTCGTCGCCCACGACTTCCCCTACCGTGACTCCGCCGAGAAGGCGTACTCGACCGATGCGAACATCTGGGGTGCCACGCACGAGGCGAAGACCCTCGAGCACCTCGACGTCTCGCTCGAGACCGTCGATCCGATCATGGGCGTCAAGTTCTGGGACCCGTCGGTCGCCATCGACGCCGAAGACGTCACCGTGACCTTCGAGTCGGGACGCCCGGTCGCGATCAACGGCGTCGAGTTCTCCGACCCGGTGGCGCTCGTGCAGGAGGCGAACGCGATCGGCGGTCGCCACGGTCTGGGCATGAGCGACCAGATCGAGAACCGCATCATCGAGGCGAAGTCGCGCGGCATCTACGAGGCCCCCGCCATGGCGCTGCTGTTCATCGCCTACGAGCGCCTGGTCAACGGCATCCTCAACGAAGACACGCTCGCGACGTACCACGAGCAGGGTCGCCGCCTCGGCCGCCTCATGTACGAGGGCCGGTGGCTCGAGCCGCAGTCGCTCATGCTGCGCGAGTCGATCCAGCGCTGGGTCGGGTCGACGATCTCGGGATCGGTGACGATCCGCCTGCGTCGTGGCGACGACTGGACCATCCTCGACACCGTCTCGCCGAACCTGTCGTACGGTCCCGAGAAGCTGTCGATGGAGCGCGTCGGCGACGCGGCCTTCGGCCCGGTCGACCGCATCGGGCAGCTGACGATGCGCAACCTCGACATCGCCGACTCGCGCGCCCGCCTCGAGCAGTACGCCGGCCTCGGCCTGGTGGGCGGGGCGACGGGCGAGTTGGTCGGCCGCGTGACCGCGGGCGAGGCCGGCGAGATCACCGGATCGGTCGAAGAGGTCGACGCGAACCTCGCCGACCGCGTCGACGTGGCGTCCGAGGGCGCGGCGTTCGACTCCGGCACCGACTGACACGGATTCGAAAGGGGCGGATGCTGCGGCATCCGCCCCTTTTTCGCGTGCGCAGCGCGCGGCTGCCGCCACAACTCAGGACGAACGGTGCGATTCGGCGCGGATTCGGCGGTTTTCGACGCCGGGAGCCCAGTTCGATCCTGAGGCACGGGCCACGGCCGTGCGAGCGCCCTGTGAAGGTGCTGAGTTATCTTGCACACATCTGTGCACATTAATTAGACTCGACGCATGACCACTCGCGCTCCCCGCCGCGACGCGCTCGAGAACCGCGCCGGAATCCTCGCCGCCGCCCGCATCGCGCTCTCCGCCGACCCTTATGCCTCTGTCGACGTGATCGCGCGCAGCGCCGGCCTCTCGCGCCGCACTCTCTACGGCCACTTCGACGACCGCGAGGCGCTCATCCGCGAACTCATCTCGTCGGGCGCGCAGCGATTCAATGCGATCGCCGCCGAGGTCGCCGACTCCGACGCCCGCGTCGCCCTCGCCCGCCTCGCCGCCCGCCTGTGGCACGAGGCCGCGCACGTGCAGGTCGCCGCCGCGCTGGCCCTCGACGAGGCGCACGTGCAGCACACGGCGGATGCTCTCGCCCCCCTCCGCCGCACCGTTGCCGCTCTCGCCCGACGGGGGCAGGACGAAGAGGTGTTCCGCACCGACCTCGCAGCTCCCACACTCGCCCGCCTGATCGAGGAGGTCGCCCGCACCGTCATCTCCCGCACCGACGCGTCGAGCGCCGGCGCAGCCGACCTCGCCGTACGCACGGTGCTGAGCATCGCGGGACTCTCGTGGCGCGAGTCCGACGCATTGCTCGTCGCGCACCCCGACATCGTCGCCACCGCCGCGCACGGCGCGACGGTCCCGGCAACCGACACGACCGCCCGCTCGACCGCCCGGGAGGCCACCGAATGAGGATCGCACTGCATGAGGTGAGCAAGGGCCGCGGCGGTCAGGCACTGCCGACCATCTCCCTCGAGTTCCACACCGGAGAGGTGCGGTTCGCCCTCGCCGAGACCGAGCAGCGCCCGACGGTGCTCGGTCTCATCGCCAGCGGACGGATGCGCCCCGACTCCGGCTACGTCACCCTCGACGGCGACCGCAACGCCAAGGAGCTGCGTCGCCGCGTCGCCCTGGTCGACGGCCCGGACGTCAGCGACCCGCACCCCGACATCTCGCTCGCCGGCGTGGTCGGCGAGGAGCTCATGTTCGCCGGGCTCGGCGCGACACCGCTGCACGCCCGACGCTGGCTGTCGATGCTCGGTTATGCCGAGCTCGCCTCGGTGCCGATCGGCAGCATCGATCCGGCGGCGCGCGTGCGTATTCTCTGCGAGCTGGCCGTGCTGCGCGATGGGACGGATGCCGTCGTGCTCGTCTCGCCCGATCGCCACGGCGGCTCGCCCGACGGCTGGTGGCGCATCGCCCGCGAGTTCGCCGAGCGGGGCTACGCCATGCTCGTGATCGTCGGTGGCGCGGCCGCCGTCGCCCTGGAGCGCATGGAGGAACTCGGCGCCGTGAACGCCTCCGGCCCGGTCGAGCCGCTCGTGCTCGACGACGCGGAGACGGATGCCGAGGTCGAGGTCGAGGTAGAGGCCGGTACCGAGGTAGAGGACGGTACCGAGGAAGAGGCCGATACCGCGGCCGAGGCCGCCGCCCCCGCTGAGCCGACTCCCGACTCTCCTGCACCCCCACCCTCCGGCGAACCCGCCCCCACCACCCCCACTACCGACCCCCGGAACGGAGCAGCATCGTGAAGGTCCCCGCGATGATCGCCGCCGAACTGCGACGGCTGACCGCGAGCCGGATGAGCGTGATCGCCCTGATCGCGCTGGTGTGCGTGCCGATCCTCTACGGCGGCCTCTACCTGTGGGCCAATCAGGACCCGTACGGCAAGTTCTCCGAGGTTCCCGTCGCGCTCGTGGTCGACGACGAGGGCGCGCCGTCGACGGCATCCGATGCCGGTCCCGACGACACGGTGAACTACGGCGAGGACGTCGCCGACAACCTCATCGAGGGCAACGCGTTCGACTGGCAGCGCATGACGTCGGACGAGGCGGCGGATGCCCTTCGGACCGGGTCGGTCGACTTCACCGTGACCATCCCCGCCGACTTCTCGGCCGCGCTCACGTCGGCCTCGGGCGATGATCCGCACCAGGCGCGCATCGACCTCGAGACCAACGACGCGAACAACTATCTCGCGTCGTCGATGGGGTCGCAGGCGGTCGAGAAGATCCGCAGCTCTGTCGCCGAGATGGTGGGCAGTGAGGCCGCTGAACGACTGCTCACGGGCCTCAGCGACATCCGCGACAGCCTGGTGTCGGCGACCGACGGCGCCACCCAGCTCACCGACGGCGCGAACACCGCCGCCTCGGGCAGCACCACGCTCGCCGACGGCACGGCACAACTCGCCGACGGCACCTCTCAGCTCGCCACCGGCGCGCAGACCCTCGCCACGGGGGCGCAGCAGGTGGCCGACGGCAACCGGCAGCTCGCCGACGTCGCCGATCGCGCGGGCTCCGTCGTGCAGCAGGCATCGGATGCCCTGCCCCAGGTGCGCACCGACATCACCGCGCTGCTCACCGACCAGGGCCTCTCGCAGGAGGAGATCGACCGAGTACTCGCGACGCTCGATCCGGTCGCGACGCGCCTGCAGGAGGGCAACACGAAGGTGCAGGCCGACATCGCGAAGATCGATCAGCTCGCCGACGGTGCAGCGCAGGTCGCGTCGGGAGCGTCGACGCTCGCCTCGGGTGCGAGCACGGCCGCCGAGGGCGCGTCGGCGGTCAACGACGGCGCGGTGCAGTTGCGCGACGGACTCGGCACCCTGGCGAGCGGCGCGGCCGAGCTGCGCGACGGACTCGCCTCGGGCGTGGACCAGATCCCGGCATCCACCCCCGACCTGCGCACGCAGCAGGCCGACACGATCGCCGACCCCGTCGACGTGTCGAGCGACAAGGTCGCCTCCGCCGAGGACTACGGCGCCGGGCTCGCTCCGTTCTTCGCGGCCCTGTCGGCCTGGATCGGCATCTACGCCCTGTTCCTCATCGTCAAGCCGATCTCCCGACGGGCGATCACGGCCCTGCACTCCCCGGTGCGCGTGACGCTCGCGGGCTGGCTGACGCCCGCGATGCTCGGCGCCGTGCAGATGGTGGGGCTGATGGGCATCCTCGCCCTGACGCTCGGGTTCACGTTCAACCATCCCGTCGGCACGCTCGGGGTGCTGGTGGTCGCGTCTGCGACGTTCGCGGCGATCATCCTCGCGCTGAACGTGTGGCTCGGATCGGTCGGGCAGTTCCTCGGCCTCGTGCTCATGGTGCTGCAGCTCGTGACGGCGGGTGGCACGTTCCCGTGGCAGACCCTGCCTGCACCGTTGGCCGCGCTGCACCACGTGCTGCCCATGGGGTACGTCGTCGACGCGATGCGCCAGCTCATGTACGGCGGCGATCTCAGTCGCGCCGGGGGCGACCTGCTCGTACTCGGCGCCTGGCTCGCCGGTGCGCTGCTGCTCGCGATGATCGGGGTCACGCGCATGACGCACCGGCGCACACTGCGCGACCTGCAGCCGAGCCTGATCGGCTGACACCGGGTCGAGGAGGGCCCCGTTCGCGGGGTCCTCCCATGCGCCTGCCGGTAACGTGGAGCGGTGCCCACCAGCTATCTCGCCCCGAAGGGCACTCCGGTCACCCTTCTCGAATTCGAGCACGCGGGCGCGACGCTGATCGCCGAGACGTTCGGCGACGAGGGCCCGACTTTCCTGCTGCTGCACGGCATCGGCATGGGGCGGAGCGTGTACCTCGATCTCGCACAGCGTCTCGACGGGCGACTCATCGCCCTCGACCTTCCGGGGTTCGGCGAGGCGCCCGAGCCCGAGCGCACGCTCACGATGGAACGGCACGCCGACCTCGTCGCCGCCTACCTCCGTCACACCGGCGAAGCGCCCGTCGTGGTGATCGGCCATTCGATGGGCAGCCAGATCGGCGCGGAGTTGGCGGCGCGGCATCCGCTTCTCGTCTCCGGCGTGGTGCTCGCCGGACCGACCGTCGACAAGCGCTCGCGCAACATCCACGCGCAGGCCACCTACCTGCTGCGCGACCTGCTCGGCGAGCGGCCGCTCGTGATCTGGCGCGGCGCCCGGGAGTACCTGCGCGGCGGCCCGCACCTGCTGCGCAAGATCGAGGCGACCGTGCGGCATCAGCCCGAGCGGGCCTACGCGCGCATCGGCCAGCCGGTGCTGGTGCTGCGCGGCGAGGACGACCCGCTCGCGCCGATGAGCTGGTGCCGTCAGATCATCGACCAGATCCCCGGGGCGCGGCTCGAGATCATCCCCGACCACGGGCATGGCACGCTCATCAGTGACTCCGAGCCGGCGGCGCGCCTCATCGAGGACTTCGCCGCGCACCTCTGACCCGCGTCGCCCGGGGGCGGGGGCGCCGGTTTCAGAGCACGCCCTGGTTGTTCATGCCGGGCTGTTTCGTATCGAGAGCGACGCCGAGCGACGGATCCGGGCGAGGTCCGTCGTCACCCGCAGGGCGCGATCGGCGTCCGGCGACGGCCAGCATGACGACCGCCGCCAGGGCGGCCAGTCCGTAGAGGGCGAAGGCGGCATCCATATCGGAATGCTAGATGCCCGGGTGCCCGAGGACCAGCCCTAACCGGCGGCCGGCGGCGTCTGCTTCGACTCGGCGAGCTCGTCGACGACGAGGTGGCGCTGGTCGGCCGATCCGTTGCGGTAGGCCTGACGCCCGACGATGTGCGCCGACAGCGGAGCGGTCGCGAATTGCATGAGCACGATCGGCGCGACCAGCGCGAGGCCGAGCAGGAATCCTCCCACGCTGCGCTGCGCCAGGGCGATCGCGATGCAGATGAACACCAGCCCGAGCACCTGCGGCTTCGTGGCGGCGTGCAGCCGCGACGGCACGTCGCGGAAGTGCAGCAGCCCGACCGCGGCCGAGAGGCACAGCAGCGCACCGAGGAGGATGAGCACGAGCACCGCCGTGTCGATCACAGCGTCGGGAATGACGAGACCGAAGACGTTCATGGTGTCGTGTTGTCCCTTCTGGCGACGAATCGGGCGACCGAGATCGATCCGAAGACGCCGACCGCGGCGATGATGAGCAGCACGGGGATGCTGCGGGTGTGACCGTTGATCGCCATCTCGGCTCCGAGCACGCACATCACCTCGGTCAGCAGCACGTCCGACGCGACGGCGCGGTCGAGGATGGTCGGTCCGCGGAAGATGCGCACGACCGTGAGAATCGCCGCGATGCCGAACACGATCATGATGATCAGCAGGAGGATGCTCATCGCACCCCTCCCTTCGTCGATGCCGGGCTGCCCGCGCGCGCTGCCCGCTCGTCGGCCTTGAGGGCACGGTACTGCGCGGGGTCGCCGAGCGCACGCACGACCCGTTTCTCCCACCGCAGCACGATCTGGCGCTGCTTCTCGACACCGGCGCGGTCCTTCACGCCGATGACGTGCATGTAGAGCACCCGGCGGTCGCGATCGGCCTCGACGACGAGCGATCCCGGAACGAGCGACGAGACCACGGCGACGTGCGTCATCACGAGGTCGTCGGCGTAGCGCAGCGGCACCGCGATGATGGCCGTGCCCGGCTGGTGGCGGAAGTCGAAGACCTGGATGGCGACCGACAGCGCGCCCTTGAGCAGCGCCCACAGGAACTGCACCACGAAGAGCGCCGCGTAGAAGACGTTCAGGCGCCCGGAGAGCTCGACCGTCGGCAGACGGAACACACGGGTGACGAAGACGGCCACGATGAGTCCCGAAACGAAGGCGAGCAGCGTGAACTGGCTCCACAGGAGCATCCACAGCACCACGAGCCAGGCCAGGAACGGCAGCTGCACTCGCAGGTCGCGCCAGAAGTGGCGCGCGTTGTCGCGGCTCATCCGACCACCTCGTCTTCGAGCTGCACGAGGTTGACCGGTTCGAGCAGCGTTGCGCCGATGCGGTCGCACAGCTCGTAGAGCGGGCCGGCGAACACCGTCAGCGCGACGGTCACGGCGACCATGCCCGCGGTGGCGAGGGTCATGATCCGGGGGATGCGGCGACGCTCCTGCTGCTCGTCGGCGGCCGGCGCATTGCCGAGGTACGAGATGCGCCCCTCGGTCTCGCTGGAGTCCTCCTCCTCACGCCAGAACGCGAGGTTCCAGGCGCGCATGAGCGCGTAGAGCGTGAGGAGCGATGTGACGATGCCGCCGCCGATCAGCACGAGCATGAGCGGGGTGCCGACCGAGGCGGCGGCCTCGAACAGGGCGAACTTGCCGATGAAGCCGGAGAACGGTGGGAGCCCGCCGAGGTTGATGGCGGGGATGAAGTACAGCACCGCGATCACGGGTGCGATCTTCAGCAGCCCCTTCACCCGCAGGATCGACGTACTGCCCGCCCGGCGTTCGATCAGGCCCACCGCGAGGAACAGGGTGGTCTGCACGACGATGTGGTGGACGATGTAGTACACCGTCGCTCCGATGGCGGCGGGCGTCGCGATCGCGAGGCCGAAGATCATGTAGCCGACGTGGCTGACGAGCGTGAACGACAGGATGCGTTTGAGCTCGGCCTGCGCGACCGCACCGAGCACGCCGACGACCATGGTCGCGAGCGCGATGATCAGCAGCACGGTGTCGATGCTGTTCGACGCGAAGAGCTGCGTCTCGGTGCGGATGAGCGCGTAGACGCCCACCTTCGTCAGCAACCCGGCGAAGACGGCGGTGACGGGTGCGGGCGCGGTCGGATACGAGTCCGGCAGCCAGAACGACACCGGGAAGATCGCGGCCTTGATGCCGAAGGCCACGACGAGCATCAGGTGCAGCACGAGCTGCGTCTCCTGCGGCAGCTCGGACATGCGCTCGGCGATCTGCGCCATGTTCACTGTGCCGACCGCGCCGTAGATCATGGCGATCGAGGCGAGGAACAGGATCGACGACACCAGTGACACGACGATGTACACCGCGCCGGTGCGGATGCGCGACTCGGTACTGCCCAGGGTGATGAGCACGTACGACGCGACGAGCAGGATCTCGAATCCGACGTAGAGGTTGAACAGGTCGCCCGCGATGAACGCGTTGAAGATGCCTGCGGCCAGGATCAGGTACGACGGGTTGAAGATCGAGATCGGGGTCTCGTCCGTGCCGTCGGCCGCGCCCTGACCGATCGAGAAGAGCAGCACCGCGAGCAGCACGATGCTCGACACCAGCACCAGCAGGGCGGCGAGCCGATCGACGTAGAGCACGATGCCGAAGGGCACGGGCCATCCGCCGACCGAGACCGCCATCGGGGTGTCGGCGGCGTCGACCGCGATGAGCAGCACCGCGGCGATCACCGATACGGCGGCGAGCGTGACGACGGTGACGAGCACCTGCAGACGGGCATTGCGCCCGAACACGAGCGTGATGGCCGCGCCCAGCAGAGGAAGGCCGACCAGGAGGGGGACGAGCGTCGTCATCGGCTCTCCTCCTCGTCGGTCTCATCGGGTCGGTCGGTGTGGCGAGGCGGCGCGGGGCGGCGTTGCGCCCGCGGATCGTCGTCGGCGTCGGATGCTCCGGCGTCGGAGGCGCCGTCCTCCCCGGCGGGCTTCTCGGTGTCGCCGGGCACGTCCGCGTGGGCCTCGGCCGCATCGGTGTCGTCGACGTCGTCGGCGTGCGTGTCGGCGGCGGTGCGCAGCACGCCCGGGTCGTCGGCATCCCGTCGCACCGGATCGTCTTCGGTGTCGTCCACTTCGTGCACGTCGTCCTCGTCGTCGGGCGGGGCCGACTCGGCGCTGAGCACGGGCGATCCGCCGTCGACGGTCTCCTCCCGCTCCTCCTCCTCGGTCGCGGCATCCGCATCGCCACCGGCGTCGGCACTCCGCTCGGCTGCCCGGCCGCCGAACGTGCCGTCGGCACGTGCCTCCGCCTCGGTGTCGCCGTATGCAGGCGCCGCGACCACGTCGGCGTCTTCTCCGCGCTCCCGCGCGCGCCGGCGCGGGGCGCCCCCCGCGGGGGGGGCGGGGGCCGGGCCCCCCCGGGGCG
>JASCNZ010000048.1 GCA_029959905.1 Microbacteriaceae bacterium PS02344 | reverse complement strand
CCCCACCCCCCCCCCCCCCCGGCGCGCCCCCCCCCCCCCCCGGCCCCCCCCCCGGGGCGGGTTCTCCGCGTCTCCGTCTCCGGTCGCACGAACGGTCGTTTCCGTGGGTTCCGGTCGCACGAACGGTCGCTTACGGCGCCGAGAACGACCCTTCGTGCGGCCGGAGCGCATGGGCGGGGCGCGCGTTTGCTCGGCGCCCGGGGGTTCCGGGTGATCGCGCTCGACCTCCCGCGGCATGGCCTGTCGCCGCGCGATCCGGCGCTCACGATCGCCGCGGCTGCGGCATCCGTCGTCGCGACGGTCCGCGCGCTCAGCGCGGGCCCGCCGATGTTCGCCGTGGGGCACTCGTACGGCGGCAGCGTGCTGGCGGAGGCAGCGGACGCGCTCGGGGTGGGGATCGCCGTGTACGTCGACGCTGGACTCGCGGTCGAGGGCGGAGCCGACCGCGACGGAGGGCGGGGGAGGGCGGGATGGGGGGCGGGACGGGGGCGATTAGTCTGGGAGGGATATGGCACATCTCCTGGGGGCCGAGTCCCTGCACCTCGAACACCCGACGCGCGTCGTCTTCGACTCCGTCACCCTCGGCATCGAGGAGGGGGACCGCATCGGCATCGTCGGCCGCAACGGCGACGGCAAGTCGAGCCTGCTCGGAATGCTCGCGGGCACCAAGGAGCCGGACGCCGGCCGCGTCACCGTGCGCGGTGGCACCCGCATCGGCGTGCTCTCGCAGGCCGACACCCTCGACGACGACCTCACGATCGGCGAGGCGGTCGTCGGCGACACCCCCGAGTACGAGTGGGCGGGGGATGCCCGCACACGAGATGTCATCGAGGGGCTGCTCGCCGAGCTGCCGTGGGATGCCCGCCTCGGATCGCTCAGCGGCGGACAGCGCCGCCGCGTCTCCCTGGCCCGCCTGCTCGCCGGGGACTGGGACGTGCTCGCCCTCGACGAGCCCACCAACCACCTCGACGTCGAGGCGATCACCTGGCTCGCCGGACACCTGAAGAAGCGGTGGGCGCCGACCTCCGGCGCTCTGCTGGTCGTCACCCACGACCGGTGGTTCCTCGACGAGATCTGCACCGAGACGTGGGAGGTGCACGACCGCATCGTCGAGCCGTTCGAGGGCGGGTACGCCGCGTACATCCTGCAGCGCGTCGAGCGCGACCGCATGGCGGCGGCGACCGAGGCGAAGCGGCAGAACCTCGCCCGCAAGGAACTGGCCTGGCTGCGCCGCGGCGCCCCTGCGCGCACGAGCAAGCCGAAGTTCCGCATCGACGCGGCGAACGAGCTCATCGCCGACGTGCCCGAGATCCGCGACAAGGTCTCGCTGCAGTCGCTCGCCGTCTCTCGTCTGGGCAAGGACGTCGTCGACCTGCTCGACGTCGCCGTGACCTACTCGACGGAGGACAGCGGCACGAAGACGGTGCTGCGCGACGTCGAGTGGCGCATCGCGCCGGGGGAGCGCACCGGCATCCTGGGTGTGAACGGCGCCGGCAAGTCGACCCTCCTCGGTCTCATCTCGGGCACCGTCGAGCCGACGGAGGGCCGGGTGAAGCGCGGCAAGACCGTGCAGGTGCGCACGCTCACGCAGCGCATCGACGAACTCGCACCGCACTGGAACGACCCGGTGCGCGTGGTCATCTCGGGCCTGCGCACCTCGTACACGCTCGGTGCAGGATCGAAGGCGCAGGACCTCACGCCCGGTCAGCTGCTCGAACGCCTCGGCTTCTCGTCGGCGCAGCTCTCGACCCCGGTCAAGGATCTCTCCGGTGGCCAGCAGCGCCGGCTGCAGCTGCTGCTCGTGCTGCTCGACCAGCCCAACGTGCTCATCCTCGACGAGCCCACCAACGACATGGACACCGACATGCTCGCCGCCATCGAGGACCTCCTCGACTCGTGGTCGGGCACGCTGCTCGTGGTCAGCCACGACCGGTACTTCCTCGAGCGCGTCACCGACCAGCAGTACGCGATCCTCCCGGGCCCCGACGGCGTGGGACGCCTCCGCCACCTGCCCGGCGGTGTCGACGAGTACCTGCGTCTGCGACAGCTGCAGGATGCCGGCAGGGGAGCGACCGCTCCCGCCGCGGCGACCGCCGGCACCGGTTCGCCCTCCTCCGCCCCCGCCCCGACACCGGCGTCGGCGGGTCTCGACGGCGCCGCGCTGCGGACGGCGCAGAAGGAGGTGTCGGCCCTCGAGCGGCGCATCCAGAAGCTGACCGAGCAGGTCGACGCGGCGAAGCACGCCCTCGCCGACCACGACCAGAGCGACTACGCGGGTCTCGGAGACAAGATGGCCGCGATCACCGCGCAGGAGTCGGAGATCGCGGAGCTCGAGGAGAAGTGGTTCGAGCTCACCGAGCAGATCGGCTGAGGCCTCCTTCCCCCATCGGGGGAGCGGCGGTCCCTGGTCATCGGCGCGCCAGAGGGAATACCTTTGCCCTCAGACGCGCTGTGCACTGGGTGGGATCCGACGCCATCCGGTGTCGCACGGCATGATTCTGCGGCATCTCGGGAGGTACGCCCATGGAAGGACTCGAGGTCACGGTCCTGCTCGGACTCACGATCCTCGTCGGCACTCTGCTCGCCCCGCGCATCCGGCTGGCTCTGCCGCTCGTGCTCGTGGTGCTGGGGCTTCTGCTGGGGTTCATCCCCGCGCTGCGTGAGGTGCAGCTGCCGCCCGAGACCGTGCTGCTGCTCTTCCTGCCGGTCATGCTCTTCTGGGAGAGCCTCACCACGTCGCTGCGGTCGATCCGCCGCGACTTCCGCTACATCCTCCCCATGAGCACGCTGCTCGTCGTCGCCTCGGCGTTCGCGGTCGCCGGCGTGGGGGTGCTGTTCGGGATGCCGTGGGAGATCGCGCTCATCCTCGGTGCCGCCGTCGCGCCGCCCGACGCCACGGCGGTCGCAGCTCTCGGTCGCCTCCTGCCCCGGCGCATGTTCATGAAGCTGAAGGCCGAGAGCCTCACGAACGACGGCACCGCCCTCGTGCTCTACGCGATCGCCGTGTCGCTCGCCGTCGGCGGGCAGATCACGCCGCTCACGGTGACGTGGACGGTGCTGGTGTCGTACGTCGGCGGCATCGCCGCGGGCGTCGTCGTGGCGTTCCTCGGTGCCCTGCTGCTGCGCGGCACGAACCGCACGTCGGTGCTGAACGTGACGCTGCTGCTCATCCCGTTCGCGGCGTTCCTCGTCGCCGAGATCATCCACGCATCCGGGGTTCTCGCGGTGGTCGTGGCCGGGCTCATCGTCTCGTTCGTGTCGCCGCGGGTGACGACGGCGTCGTCGCGTCGGCAGACCGACGCCGTGTGGCCGTTCGGGGTGTTCCTGCTCAACGGCGCCCTCTTCATCCTCATCGGCCTCGAGGTGCAGTACGTCGTGCACGAGATCTCCGGCGCGATGATCGGGTGGCTCGCGCTCACGTCGATCGCGGTGTGGGCGACGCTGGTCGTCGTCCGGTACGTGTTCCAGCTGCTCACCGCGCCGTTCCAGCGGCAGAGCGCTCAGCGACCCCCGCGGGGTCTGCGGGCGCGCTCGCGGGTGGTATCGACCGTCGCCGGCATGCGCGGTGCCGTGTCGCTCGCGATCGCCCTGTCCGTGCCGTCGACGCTCGCCGAGGGATCGTCCGGACGCGATGAGGTCGTTTTCGTCACCGCGGGTGTCATCCTGCTGAGCCTCCTCGTGCAGGGGCCGCTGCTGCCGGCCGTCGTGCGGTGGGCTCGGATGCCCGTCGACCACGCCGAGCAGGAGGAGTACGAGCTCGCCGAGCGCACCATCTCGGGCGCGGCCCTCGCGGCACTCGACGACCTGGCAATGGAGCATGGAGTGGGCCAGGAGGTGCGCGACCGCGTGCGCACCGAGGGGTACCAGATGCTCGAGCTCGCCAACGCCAAGGCGCTCGCGCGCGAGCAGGAGCTCATCGACGCCGAGGCCCGCGAGCTGGATGCCCTGCTCGCGCAGCCCGACACGACGACCACCGCACCCGCCACCCCGATCGTGGACGCCGACGATCCCCTGGCCACGGGTGGGGTGACGGATGCCCTCGACGGCACGACCCTGCAGATGATCGCGACGTCGACCGATGTCGATGTGATGCAGCGATCGCCGCTGGTCCGTCATGAGGAGCACACCCGGCTGAAGCTCGCGCTGCTCGAACGCAAGCGCGAGGTGCTGCTCGGACTCCGACGGTCCGGGACGATCGACGACGTCGTCGTGCGGCGCATCGCGGCGCGTCTCGATCTCGAGCAGGTTCGATTGCAGGGCATCGAGGAGTTCGACTGACCCACGACCGCGGCGGTGAGCGACGGGCGCGCGGACGGATGCCGCAGCGACACGCGCGGGTGACGCCGCCGCGTGACGCTGTGTGACGGCACGATTCCGCGCGCGGCCGCCGCCCCGCCTAACGTATTCGAGTCCCTGACAGAAGGAACCCGCACACATCATGTCTCGTCGTACCACCTCCCTCCTCGCCGCGCTCGCCGCGGTCCCGCTCGTCGTCGCGCTCGCCGGCTGCGCCACGTCGTCCGACGCCGGATCCGGTGACTCGGGCTCGTCCGACGAGACCGTCAAGATCGGCGTCGTCGGCAAGGGCGACCCCCAGTGGCCCGCGTTCGTCGACGCGGCCGCCGAAGAAGGCATCACGGTCGAGCTCGTCGACTTCGGCTCGTACGAGCAGCCGAACCCGGCGCTGAGCGAGGGCGAGATCGACCTCAACCAGTTCCAGCACATCGTGTACCTCGCCGACTACAACGTGAACTCGGGCTCCGACCTCGAGCCGATCGGCTCGACCGCGATCTACCCGCTCGGTCTGTACTCGAAGAAGTACGACGACGTCGACAGCATCCCCGAGGGCGAGACCGTCGCGGTCCCCGACGACGCCTCCAACCAGGCGCGCGCCCTGCTCGTGCTGCAGTCGGCCGGCCTCATCGAGCTGAAGAGCGGCGGCACGATCTTCTCCGACATCGCCGACGTCGACACCGCGAAGTCCAAGGTGAAGGTCACGGCCCTCGAGGCCGCCCTCATCCCGACGTCGCTGCCCGACGTCGCAGCCGCGATCATCAACAACGACTTCGTCGAGGACGCCGGTCTCACGTTCGACGACGCCATCGCGCAGGACGACCCGGAGGACCCGAACGCCCTCCCGTACGTCAACATCTTCGCGGCTCGCGCCGAAGACGCCGACAACGAGACCTACCTCAAGCTGGTCGAGATCTTCCAGACCGACGAGGCCGTCCAGAAGGGCCTGAGCGAGTCGTCCGGCAACACCGCCGTGGCGCTGCAGACCCCGGTCGAGGACCTCGTCGCCTCGCTCGAGAAGGTCCAGAAGGACACCGAAGAGAACAAGTGAGTCAGCGCGGGTGGAGACCCCTCCCGCCTGATGCGAGAGAATCGGGTGGCGCCTCGTGCGTCACCCGATTCGTCGTTCCCGACACCACACCCCGGAGCATCCCATGCCGATCGTGCGCCTGACCGACGTGTCCAAGGCCTACCCGTCCCGCGTGGCGGGCGACGCCGAGATCCTCGCCGTCGACGATGTCTCGCTGTCGATCGAGAAGGGCGACGTCTTCGGCATCATCGGGTACTCCGGTGCCGGGAAGTCGACGCTCGTGCGCCTCATCAACGCGCTCGAGCCCGCCACCTCCGGTTCGATCCACGTCGACGGCGTCGACATCACCGCCCTCCCCGAGCGGGCGCTGCGCACCGTGCGCGGGGGGATCGGCATGATCTTCCAGCAGTTCAACCTCTTCTCGTCGCGCACGGTCAAAGCCAACGTCGCCTATCCGCTCAAGCTGGCCGGCTGGTCGAAGGCCGACATCGAGGAGCGCGTCGCCGAGCTGCTGTCGTTCGTCGGCCTGGCCGACAAGGCGAAGGCGTACCCCGAGCAGCTCTCGGGCGGGCAGAAGCAGCGTGTGGGCATCGCCAGGGCCCTCGCGACGAAGCCCGCGATCCTGCTCGCCGACGAGGCCACCAGCGCCCTCGACCCGCAGACCACGCACGAGGTGCTCGACCTGCTCAAGCGCGTCAACGAGGAGCAGGGGGTGACCATCATCGTCATCACCCACGAGATGGACGTCATCCAGACGATCGCCACGAAGGTCGCGGTGATGGAGCGCGGGCGGGTCATCGAGCAGGGCGACGTGTTCGACGTGTTCTCCGCTCCGCAGAACCCCGCGTCGCAGCGCTTCGTCGGCACCGTGGTCAAGGGCATCCCGTCGCCCTCCGAGCTCGCCGTGCTGCGCGAGCGTCACCGTGGGCGCATCGTCACGTTCTCGTTCCGCGACGGTGACTCGTCGCAGGCGCAGGTCTTCCTCGACCTCGCCGCCGCCGGTCTCGACTTCGAGCTCGTGTACGGCGGCATCAACGACATCCGCGGACGCGCGTTCGGCCACCTGACGCTGGCGATCCGCGGGGAAGCTGCCGCCATCGACCGGGCGCTGACCGCCATCGCCGCACGTGTCGAAGTGACCGAGATCGCCGGAGAGGAGGCCCGCTGATGGATCGTCTGATCGAACTCGGACCGGAGTTCTGGAGCGCCGCGCTCGAGACCCTGTACATGACCTCCTTCGCGCTGCTGCTCGGCGGCGTGCTGGGTCTCGTCATCGGCATCGTGCTCTACGTGTCGCGCCCCGGCGGACTCATGCAGAACGCCGCGGTCTCGGTGATCGCGAACCTCGCCGTCAACTTCTTCCGGCCCATCCCGTTCGTGCTGTTCGTCGCGGTGGCGCAGCCGTTCGCCCGTGCGGTCGTCGGCACCGGCATCGGCACCACCGCCGGTGCGTTCCTGATCGGACTCGCGGCGGCGTTCGCCATCGGCCGCATCGTCGAGCAGCACCTCGTCTCGGTCCCGCCCGGGGTGATCGAGGCCGCCCGGGCGATGGGGGCGGGGCCCCTGCGCATCCTGTTCACGGTGGCGATCCCCGAATCGCTCGGACCGCTCATCCTCGGCTACACGTTCATCGTGGTCGCGCTCATCGACATGACGGCGATGGCCGGTCTGATCGGCGGCGGCGGCCTCGGCGCGTTCGCCCAGATCTACGGCTTCCGCCAGTTCGAGCCCGTCGTGATGTGGGCGGCGATCATCCTGATCGTGGTCTTCGTGCACCTCGTGCAACTGCTGGGGGCGCGTCTGGCGCGTCGCGTCATGCGCCGCTGACAGCGTCACCGGCCGGTCGGCGCCTCCTGCAGGCGTCGGCCGGTCGTGAACGTGCGCTCTTCGCCCGAGAGCGGGTCCGTGAACCGCAGCTCGCGCGCGAGCAGCTGCAGCGGACGCGAGAAGTCGTCCGGCGTCTCCGGCAGCAGCACGGGGTAGAAACCGTCGTTGAGGATTCCCGCACCCAGCGCGGCCAGATGCACGCGCAACTGGTGCATCTTGCCGCTGTGCGGGCGCAGCAGGGTGTGGATCACCCGCTCGTCGCTGCCGAGCAGCTCGATGCGCGTCTCCGAATTCGGCTCGCGCTCGGCGTCGACCTGCACGCACACCTGGCCGCGATGCTTGACGATGTGGTTGCGGTACACGAGCGGGAGCGGATGCCCCGCCAGGGCGGGCGCGGCGTCATCCCAGCCGTCCGGCCGACGCGACACCGCCTCGTAGACCTTCCGCACCTCGCGGTTCTCGAAGAGCAGCTGGTAGGCGCCTCTCGTCTGCGGTCGCACCGAGAACATCAGCAGCCCCGCCGTCGCCCGATCCAGCCGGTGGATGGGGGTGAGCTCGGGGATGCCGAGCCGATTGCGCAGACGCACGAGGGCCGAGTTCTGCAGGTACTTGCCGCCCGGCGTCGTCGGGAGGAAGTGGGGCTTGTCGGCCACGACGAGGTCGTCGTCGCGGTGGAGGACCTCGATCTCGAAGGGGATCTCGGTCTCGACCGGGGGCTCGCGGTAGTACCAGACGAACTCCGCGGCGCCGAGAGGGGTGTCGCGGCCGAGCGGGCTGCCGTCGCGGGCGACGATCTCGCCGCGGTCGAAACGCACGCGCAGACGTTCGGGATCGAGGTGGAAGAAGCGCTCGATCATGTAGTCGGCGATCGTCGGCCACGACCCGCTGAGGGGAACGTGCAGTCGCGTCGCTCCCACACCGTCCCGCACGGGCAGGGGAGAGGCCATGCCCATCAGCGGCCGCCGTTCACGCGTCGAAACTCAGGCTGAGCTTGCGCAGCAACCCGGCGAGCCGCTCGCGGTCGGATCGCGAGAGCGCGCGCAGCAGCTCGGCCTCGACGTCGACGAGGCGGGTGATGGCGGCATCCACCCGCACGCGCCCGTCGTCGGTGAGCGTGACCAGGATGCTGCGCCCATCGCCCGGATCGGCCTCGCGCCGCACGAAGCGGCGCCCGACGAGGCGGTCGATGCGGTTGGTCATGGTGCCGCTGGAGACGAGGGTCTGCTGCAGCAGCTGCTTGGGCGAGAGCTGGAAGGGCGTGCCGGCACGACGCAGCGCCGACAGAACGTCCCACTCCCACGGCTCGATGTCGCTACGGCGGAAGACATCGCGGCGGGCACGGTCGAGGTGCCGAGAGAGGCGGTCCATGCGCGAGAGCACTTCGAGCGGCGAGAAGTCGAGGTCGGGGCGCTGGGTGTTCCAGGCCCCGACGATGCGGTCGACCTCGTCGGTTGCGCTCATCCGTCCATTATCGCGTGCGCGCCTCGGCGTCCGCGAAGTCGATCGCCTCCGCGGCCAGCTCGATGCGCAGGAACGTGCTGTGCGGATCGGGCACGTACGTCGCGAACGGCGGGCATTCGACGAACCCTGCACGCTCGTAGAGCCGTCGCGCGGGGGCGAAGAACGCGTCGCTCCCGGTCTCGAGCGACACCCGGCGCACGCCGCGCCGCCGCGCGTCGTCGAGCAGGGCGTCGAGCATCGCGCGGCCCAGCCCCTGTCCGCGGCGGTCGGGATCGGTGCGCATCGACTTCAGCTCCTCGTGGCCGTCGTCGCCCTCGAGGGGAGCCAGGGCGCCGGTGGCGACGAGCTCGTCGCCGTCGCGCGCCGCGAACAGCCGCACCCCCGGGTCGAGCAGCCGATCCAGGGGGAGCGCATGCTGGCTCTCGGGTGGAGCGGTGCCCGCCATGTCCGCGTGGTGCGCGAGGAGGAAGGCGGCGAGGCCGGGGGTGGGGCCGTCGACGCGGTCGATCCGGATGCTCATGGGGCGAGCATCGCACGACCGTGTTTCGGTCGGATGACGGCGTGGCAGAATTGTCGAGCGGCGCCCCCGGGTGGCCGCGGTCCGCCGTGGTGTAATGGCAGCACGACAGCCTTTGGAGCTGTGAGGTCTAGGTTCGAGTCCTGGCGGCGGAGCATGACAGCAGACAACCTCGCGATCATCGTCCTCGCCGCAGGGCAGGGTACGCGCATGAAGTCGCGCCTCCCGAAGGTGCTGCACCGCATCGGCGGACGCCCGCTCGTCGGCCACGTGCTCACGACCGCGCGTGCGCTGGGAGCTCAGCACGTCGAGGTCGTGGTGCGGCACGAGCGCGACCAGGTCGTGAAGGCTTTGCGCGACGACTACCCCGATGCGGTCTTCGTCGATCAGGACGACATCCCCGGCACCGGACGCGCCGTGCAGGTGGCCGTCGACGCCCTGCCGGCCGACTTCGACGGCGACGTGCTCGTACTCTCGGGCGACTGCCCCCTCGCCGACGCCGACACGCTCTCCTCGTTCCTCGACGAGCATCGCGCGTCGGGCGCCCCGGCCACGCTCATGACGGCGGTCGTCGACGACCCCACCGGCTACGGGCGCGTCATCCGCGACGCCGACGGCGGGGTCGACCGCATCGTCGAGCAGAAGGATGCGAGCGCCGACGAGGCCGCCGTGCGCGAGATCAACGCCGGCATGTACGTCTTCCGCGCGACCACGCTGCGCACCTACCTCCCCGAGATCGGCGTGGAGAACGCCCAGGGCGAGATGTACCTCACCGATGTGCCGGAGCTCGTGCGCCGCGACGGCGACCGGGTCGCGGCATCCGTTGTGTCCGATGTCTCCGTCACCTACGGCGTCAACGACCGCGCCCAGCTCGCCGAGGTCGGCCGCCTGCTCAACGCCCGCATCGTGCGGCGCTGGCAGCTCGAGGGCGTCACGATCGTCGACCCGGCGACCACCTGGATCGACGACGACGCGGTGCTCGCACCCGACGTCAGGATCCTCCCGAACACGCAGATCCTCGGAGCGACGCGCATCGCCGAGGGCGCGGTCGTCGGCCCCGACACGTCGCTGGTCGACTGCGAGGTGGGCGAGGACGCCGTGGTGCGCCGTACCGACGCGACGCTGGCCGTCATCGGCGCCGGCGCGACCGTCGGACCCTTCTCGTACCTGCGCGCGGGCACGGTGCTCGGCGCGAAGGGCAAGATCGGCGCCTATGTCGAGACGAAGAACGCCGAGATCGGCGAGGGGAGCAAGGTGCCGCACCTGTCGTACGTCGGAGACGCCACGATCGGCCGAGGCGTGAACCTGGGCGCCAGCACCATCACGGCCAACTACGACGATGTGAACAAGCACCGCACCGAGATCGGCGACGAGGTGCACACCGGGTCGCACACGGTGCTCGTCGCGCCGGTTAGGCTGGGTGCGGGCGCGAAGACCGGCGCCGGCGCGGTGGTCCGCAAGGACGTCCCGGCCGGAGCCCTGGCCATGACCGTCGCCCCTCAGCGCAACATCGAGGGCTGGGTCGAGAAGAACAGAGCAGGCACGGGTGCGGCGGACGCCGCGTCCCGAGAACGAGCGGCGGAGTAGGCACGGAATGGCGCGCAAGAAGAAGACGGTCGATCTGGATCGCGACAACGGCGTGGCCCCCGGCCTCGTCGCGAAGACGAAGAAGCGCCTCGTCGTCGCGGGCGGGCGATCGCACCCCGAGCTGACCGCGGCCGTCGCCGCCGCGCTCGGCACCGAGATCGCCCCCGTCGAGCACCGCACCTTCGCGTCTGGTGAGATCTACGCGCGCTTCGAGGTCTCGATCCGCGGTGTCGATCTGTTCCTCATCCAGACCTTCGGCGAGCCGGTCAACGAGTGGCTCATGGAGACGCTCATCATGATCGACGCCGCCAAGCGTGCGTCGGCCAAGCGCATCACCGTGGTCGCGCCGTACTATCCGTACTCCCGGCAGGACAAGAAGGGCCGTGGCCGCGAGCCGATCAGCGCCCGCCTCGTCGCCGACCTGCTCAAGACCGCCGGCGCCGACCGCGTGATGAGCGTCGACCTGCACGCGGCGCAGATCCAGGGCTTCTTCGACGGCCCGGTCGACCACCTGTTCGCGAAGCCCGTGCTGCTCGACCACTTCCAGCGCACGCTCTCTCCCGCCGACCGCGAGATCCTCACGGTGGTCTCGCCCGACATGGGCCGCGTGCGCGTCGCCGACACCTGGTCGGACAGCCTCGGTGCGCCCCTGGCGATCATCCACAAGCGTCGCGACCCCAAGGTCGCCAACCAGGTGTCGGTGCACGAGATCGTCGGTGCCGTCGAGGGTCGCACCTGCCTCCTGGTCGACGACATGATCGACACCGGTGGCACGATCGTGAAGGCGGCGCAGGCACTCAAGGCCAACGGGGCGCACAGGGTCATCGTCGCGGCGACGCACGCGATCTTCAGCGATCCGGCATCGGAGCGCCTGCAGGACGCGGCGATCGACGAGGTCGTCATCACCGACACGATCCCCCTCACCGAGTCGCGCCGCTGGAAGAAGCTCACGATCCTCCCCATCGCCCCGCTGCTGGCACGCGCCATTCACGAGGTCTTCGAAGACGGATCGGTGACGAGCATGTTCGGCGGAGACGCATAGTCCGCGCCTCGTCACGGCACAGCAGGTCCATAGGCGGCCTTCCTACTCTCGGAGCATCGACACCGCGTCGACGACATCGAGCCGGAGGACCATCATGATCCGTACGACCGTTCCGACCCCTGTCCGAACGGGCTCCGCCCTGCTCGGCATCGCCGGGATCCTCGTCCTGGCCGGATGCTCCGGCGCGACGACCACCGACGATGCCGGGGGCTCCGGCTCGACCGGTTCCGACAGCGGCACCTCGTCGGGAGGCGACGCGGGCGGCACCTACGAGGACGGCACGTACACCGCCGAAGGCTCGTACCAGACGCCCGAATCGGTCGAGACGATCTCGGTGACGCTCACTCTGGCCGACGGCGTCGTGACCGACGTCGAGGTGACGGGCGATCCGAAGGCGCGCGAGACCGAGCAGTACCAGGGCGCCTTCATCGACGGCATCTCCGAAGAGGTCGAGGGCAAGTCGATCGATGAGCTGAACGTGACGCGCGTCGCCGGGTCGTCGCTGACGAGCGGAGGCTTCAACGCCGCCGTCGACGACATCAAGAAGCAAGCCGCCGCCTGACCCCCGCACCATGGTGATCTGGCGTTTCGAGGCGATCGGCACGCGGTGGGAGGTCGAGACCAACGCCGACGTGCCCGCGCAGACGCGCACCGCCGTCGAGGCGCTGATCGACGACTTCGATCGCACCTGGTCGCGGTTCCGTGACGACTCGGCCGTCGCGCGCCTCGCCCGCGGTGGCGGCGAGCTGGTCTCGGTCGACGCGGAGCCGATGCTCGACGCGTATCGGGACCTCTCGGCGGCGACCGACGGAGCGGTCAACCCGCTCGTCGGTGACAGCCTGGCCGCGCTCGGGTACGACGCCCGATACTCCCTCGTGGCGGGCGAGGCCGTGCCGGCACCCGTCGACTGGGAGCAGACGCTGCGGTGGAGCCGCCGTGGAGCACTGCTCGACGTGCCGGCGACGATCGATGTGGGGGCGCTCGGCAAGGGACGCCTGGTCGATCGCGTGCTCGCCGCGCTCGGCGACGTCCCGGCCGATGTCGTGGTCGATGCCGGGGGCGACCTCGCCGTGCGCGGGCGACCGGTGAGGGTCGGACTGGAGCATCCGTTCGATGCCACGCGCGCCATCGGCGTCGCGACGATCCGCGACCAGGCGCTCTGCGCGTCGGCGACCAATCGACGGGCCTGGGGTGACGGCCTCCACCACGTGCTCGACGCCCGCACCGGCCGACCCGTGGCGACCTGGGCCGCCACCTGGGCGATCGCCCCCGACGCGATGACCGCGGATGCCGTCGCCACCGCCCTGTTCTTCGACGGAGGGCCGGTGCTCGCCGCGCGCTGGGGCGTGGAGTGGGTGCGCATGAGCACCGACGGCCGCGCGCAGCGGTCGCCCGCCTGTCCCGTCGAGCTCTTCACCCCCGCCCCGCAGCCATAGGAAACCCATGTTCCGTTCGTCCACCGCCCTCCGTCAGCGGGTGCTCGCGCGTCTCGGCGCCCTGTCGATGTACCGTCTCGTGCTGCTCGCTCTGGCCACGCTCGCCGTCATCGCGCTGGTCCTCTCGACGCTGGGCGTGATCGTCTCGCCCGCGCCGCTCGAGATCATCGTGAGCCTGGTCGTGCTCTCGGTCGTCGTCTCGGGAGTCGACGCGCTCGTGCAGCGCCTGCTTCGGCTGCCGTGGCGCGTGGAGTCGTCGCTGGTCACCGCGCTCATCCTGCTCTTCGTGCTGCGACCCGGTGTCGAACCCCCGGCACTGCTGGGCCTCGCCCTCGCCGGTGCGCTCGCGAGCCTGTCGAAGTACCTGGTGGTGTGGCGCGGTCGGCACATCTTGAACCCCGCCGCGTTCGGAGCCGCGGTCGTCTCGATCGTCGGGTCGTTCGGTGCCTTCTCCTGGCTCGGCACCTCGGCGTCGTGGTGGGTGGGCACGCCGTCGCTCGCGCTCCCGGTGCTGCTGCTCGGTCTGGTCGTGCTGTGGCGCACCGAGAAGGTGCGGGTGGTCGCCCTGTTCCTCGTGCTCGCCGTGGCGACGTCGGTCGTGCGGCAGTTCGTGCAGGCGCAGGAGGTGGGGCTGGCCGCCGATCTCGGCACGGCGCTCTCGTTCGCCGTACTGCAGTCGCCCTTCCTGTTCCTCGGCGCTTTCATGCTCTCGGAGCCTCTGACCCTTCCGCCGAGGCGTCGACAGCAGTACATCGTCGCCGCGGTGGTCGGAGTGCTCGCCGGGTGGCCGATCTCGATCGGCGGTCTGTTCACGCTCGGCCAGGACCGCGCCCTCCTCCTCGGCAACCTCGTCGCGTTCGCCTTCGCGCTGCGCGGTGCGGTGCGGCTGGTGCTCGAGCGGCGTCGCGCGGTGACGCCCACTGCGCAGGAGCTCACCTTCCGGGTGGCGGGGCGCTTCGCGTTCGACGCCGGTCAGTACGTCGAGCTCGACGTGCCGCACCGCCGCGCCGACGCCCGGGGCACCCGGCGCGAGTTCAGTATCGTCTCGGCCCCCGCCGACCTGCCCGAGCTGCGTATCGCCTACCGGAGCGGCGACGCGCAGCATCCGTCGTCGTACAAGCGGGCACTCGCCGAGATCGCACCGGGCACCACACTCGCCGTCACCGGCACGTGGGGTGATTTCGTTCTGCCGAAGGCCGACGTGCCCCTGCTGCTCGTGGCGGCGGGCATCGGGGTGACGCCGTTCGTGTCTCAGCTGCGGCAACTGCAGGCGGAGGGGACGCGGCGCGACATCGTGCTGCTCTACGTCGCCGCCTCGGCCTCCGAGCTCGCGTTCCGCGACGAGCTGGCCGGAACCGGCGTGCGCACCGTCGTGTTCACCCGTGATGAGCCGAACGACCTGCCGGAGCATTGGACGTGGGCCGAGGGCATCCGTCTCGACGCCGACGGCCTCGCCCGGCTCGTGCCCGACCTCGCCACCCGTCACGCCTTCGTGTCGGGCCCGCCGCGGCTGATCGCCGAGCTCTCTCCCGCGCTGCGCCGCAGCCGCGGCCTCACCACCGACGCCTTCGCCGGCTACTGACCCGTCCCGCCTCGCCTCCGGCGCGGCCCGCGCTCCGTGTCCATTTGCACGGACTCCGCACGCCTGCACGGCCGAACCGCGGATTCCTCCGTGCAAACGTGCAAATCCCGTGCGGTTGACCGGGGAAGTCTTCCTGCACAGATACGCACCACCGTCCGATGTGCACACTCCCGCTCATTCCCGCACACGCGCCGCGCGAAGCGCACCAGGATGATCGGATGCTCGCACCTGCGCACGTCATCGAACACATCGGAGGAGTGGCGCGAGGGATGCAACTACGAGCCTTCGGAATCGACCGACATGCGCTGGCTCTAGCCGTGCGCGATGGATCCATCTCGAGAGTGCGTTCGGGTGTGTTCGTCCTCCCGCAGACCCCGCGCGAGATCGTTGCCGCCGCCGAGCATGGCGGAGCCGTCACGTGCATGACGGCCCTGCGTCTTCACGGAATCTGGGCGCTGAATGAGGCATCAAACCTCCATGTCTGGATGGGCGCGAACGGGCGTGTACATCACGACGCTTGCGAGTGCGTCAGTCACTGGTACGGCGGTGCGACGACCCTGGGGTTGGCCCCCATCGAAGACGTCCTCGTCCACGTCCTTCGCTGTCATGGAGACGAGGCCTTCTTCACGGCTCTCGAATCGGCTCTGCAGCAGCGGAAGGTGCGATCCACCACCAGGCTGCGCAGGAGCATCCCTGCGTCGGCACGGTGGCTGGTCGACCTCGCCCGAGACGACGCTGGCAGCGGTCTGGAGTCCCTTCTCCGGCTGCGTCTGCATCTGCTCGGTCTTCGCCTCGAATGCCAGGTCTCTCTTTCCGGAGTCGGGCGCGTGGACTTCGTCATAGGCGGCCGACTCATCCTGGAGGTTGACGGTGCCGAGCATCATGCAGGCCGAGCCGCTCGACATCGAGACCTGCAGCGAGATGCCGCGGCGTCCTGCCTCGGTTACGAAACCCTCCGTTTCGACTACGCGATGGTGATGCACCAGTGGCCGATCGTGCAGGCCGCTGTTATGGCTGCGCTCGTCCGCTCGGCCCGCTAACCGCGTCCCAGGTGGTACACGCTTGACGAACCAGCAGCGCCGCGTCCCACGCTGCACGAGAAAACCACACCTGCACGGACGATTCCCCCGACCTTCCGTGCAGGCGTGCGAAGCCCGTGCGATTGGCGAGAAGCGTGCGTCGCGAGGCGTGCCTCAGGCGGCGGACGCCTCAGGCGGCGGACGCCTCGGCGTCGGCCTCGGGCGTCCCGGCATCCGGCGGCGACAGGGGCAGGCGCACCGTGAAGGTCGTGTCGCCGGGCTCGCTCGCGACGGCGATGTACCCGCCGTGCCCCTCGACGATGGCCTTCGCGATCGCCAGGCCGAGGCCCGTGCCCCCGGTCTGACGCGCGCGCGAACTGTCGCCGCGCGCGAAACGGGCGAACAGCTCGTCGCGCACCCCGGGGTCGATGCCGGGGCCGTCGTCGTGCACCTGCACGACCGCCTCGCCGCCTTCCGTGTGCACGCTCACCGTGATCGTCGTGCCGGCCGGGGTGTGGGTGCGGGCGTTCGCGAGCAGGTTCGCGACCACCTGGTGCAGCCGCCCGGCATCGCCGATGATCACGACAGGCTCGTCGGGCACCTCGATGCTCCAGTGGTGGTCGACCCCGGTCGGTCGGGCGTCCGCCAGACTCTCCAGCGCGAGTTGACCGAGGTCGACGCTGCCGTGGACGAGTTCGCGCCCCTCGTCGAGTCGAGCGAGCAGGAGCAGGTCCTCCACGAGTCGCGTCATGCGCAAAGACTGCGCCTGGATGCGTTCGAGAGACGTGGTGGTGCCCTCGATCGCCTCGGCTCCGTGGTTCTGTCCGAGTGCTCGCAGCGAGAGTTCGGAGTACCCGCGGATGGATGCCAGCGGCGTACGCAGCTCGTGGCTGGCGTCGGCGACGAACCGGCGCATCCGCTCCTCGTTCTTCTGGCGCGCAGCGAGGGAGGCGTCGACGTGGTCGAGCAGCTTGTTGAGCGACGCGCCGACGAGGCCCGTCTCGGTGCGCGGGTCTGCTTCGGATGCCGGCACCCGCTCGGTGATCGAGACCTCGCCGCGGTCGAGCGGCAGGTCGGCGACGCGGGTCGCGGTGGCGGCGACGGCGCGCAGTGGCCGCAGACCCACCCGGATCGTGATGGCGGTGGTGAGGGCGAGGAGGATGAGACCGCCGATGGTCGCGAGGGCGATCACCGTGAGGAGGGTCGTGAGCTGCGCTTGGATGTCGGCGCGGGGGAGTCCGGTGACCACGATCACGCCGCTGTGCGAGGTCGTGACGGCGACGCGGTACGAGCCGACGTCGGTGATCGACACGGTCGCGAGGCGCGGGCCGTCGAGCCCGTCGTTGATCTGACTCAGCTGCGCCGCCGAGAGTGTCACCGAGCTCGCATCGAGGTCTTCGGCCGAGCTGGTGAAGACGGCGCCGCTCGTACCAGTGAGGGGACTCGACACCGCCAGCAGCAGGCCGGGGGGAGCGTTGCCGGCGCGGGCGAGGATGTTGTCGATCGTCGCTGTGCTCGCCGGCAGCGGGTCGACCCACCGCTCGGTCACCTGGAGGGCATAGCTCTTCACACGCTGGTCGAGCTGGTCCTCGAGGGTCCGGCCGAGCGATGCGCTGGTGATGACCGCGACGATGACGAGGATGAGCGACACGAACCCGATGACGGCCGTCATCAGGCGGGCCTGCAGGCTCAGCGGGCGTCGCGGCATCCTCGTCCCGCTCACTGCGGGGCCTTGATCATGTAGCCGACGCCCCGAACGGTGTGCAGGAGCGGCGTGCGGCCGGCGTCGATCTTCTTGCGCAGGTACGAGATGTAGAGCTCGACGACCGACGACTTGCCGCCGAAGTCGTAGCTCCACACCCGATCGAGGATCTGCGCCTTCGAGAGCACTCGACGCTCGTTGCGCATGAGGTACCGCAGCAGCTCGAACTCGGTGGCGGTGAGTTCGATCTCGGTGCCGTCGCGCACGACCTCGTGGCTGTCCTCGTTGAGGGTGAGGTCGGCGACGCGCAGGATCGACTGGCCGTCGTCGGCCATCGCGTGCCCGGTGCGGCGGATGATGGCGCGCAGCCGCGCGATGACCTCTTCGAGGCTGAACGGCTTGGTGACGTAGTCGTCACCACCGGCGGTGAGCCCCGCGACGCGGTCGCCGACGGCGTCTTTCGCGGTGAGGAACAGCACCGGCACGAGGCTGCCGGATTCGCGCAGGCGCTTGAGCACGGCCATGCCGTCGAGGTCGGGCATCATGATGTCGAGCACGAGGGCGTCGGGTTCGAACTCCCGCGCGACCTGCAGCGCCTCGAGCCCGGATGACGCGGTGCGCACCTCCCAGCCCTCCATGCGCAGCGCCATCGCGAGCAGGTCGGTGAGCATCTGCTCGTCGTCCACGGCGAGGATGCGCAGGGGTGAGCCGTCGGCGCGGCGGAGATCGGGCAGGTCGCTGGTCATGCTCCCATTCTGCGGAGTCTCCTATGGGTTTTCTATGGAGCGCACTATGCGTTGTCTGTGAACCCGGCACCTTTCCCCGACTGCGTGGGCGAGACCCCCGCGATCCATAGCGTGCTCATCGCCGGACCTTCAGACCCGCATAGACCCGCTTCCTACCGTCGATCCCGGCACCGCGATCCACGCGGAAGAAGGAGAGACATGTACGGAACGTATCTGCGGCGCGAACTCGCGGGCCGCAAGAGGCAGACCGCGATCGTGGCCATCGGGCTCGCGATCGCCATCGGACTGGTGATCGTCGTCAACGCGCTCGCCACGGGGGTGCGGGATGCGCAGGCGCAGGCACTCGAGGCGGTCTACGGGGTCGGTACCGACCTCACGGTGACGGGGACGGCTGCGGAACCGGGGGAGGGCGGCGGGCCTCGCTTCGAGTTCGACGCCGGAGAGGGCCAGACCGACGGCGACACGACGACGCTCACTCAGTCGTCGCTGCGCACCGATCTGATGCGCGGCACCCTCGACGCCGGCGTCCTCGATCAGGTCAGCGGGGTCGACGGCGTCGCTCATGCCACGGGCGCGCTGAGCCTGACGAATTCGACCTTCTCCGGCGAGCTGCCGAGCGGCGGCTTCGGGAGCGAGGGCGGTGCGACGGACGGGCAGAGCGGGATGCCCGCAGAGGGACAGGCTCCTCCGCAGGGCGGGGCCGACGGAGCGGGCGGCGGCGCGTTCGACGTCGATTCGTTCTCGGTGCTCGGCGTCGACCCTGACGTCACGACCATCGGCCCGCTGGCGTCCGCGGCGGTGACCGACGGCCGGACGTTCGCCTCATCCGATTCCGGTTCGCTCGTGGCCCTCGTCGACAGCACCTACGCCTCGACGGCGTCGATCGCCGTCGGCGACGTGATCGACGTGGCCGGCTCCGACGTCGAGGTGGTCGGCATCCTCGCGTCGACCTCGGATGCCGCCGATACCGCCGCGAACGTCTATCTGCCCCTCGACACCGCGCAGGACCTCGCCGGAGTGGGCGACGTGATCTCGACCGTCTACGTGCAGGCGGATTCGGCGTCATCCATCGATGCCGTGCAGGCGTCTCTGGCCGACGAACTGCCGGACGCGACGGTGACATCGCAGGCCGAGCTCGCGGCGAGCGTCTCGGGCTCGCTGTCGGGTGCCACGGCTCTCGTGTCGAACCTCGGCACCTGGTTGTCGATCATCGTGCTCGCGGTCGCGATGCTCCTCTCGGTGCTGCTGACCCTGTCGGGCGTCGGACGGCGCACCCGCGAGTTCGGAACCCTCAAGGCTCTGGGGTGGTCGAACGGTCGGGTGATGCGTCAGGTCGCCGGCGAATCGATGGTCCAGGGCCTCCTCGGCGGAGCCGCGGGTCTCGTGCTCGGTGTCGCGGGCATCGTGATCGTCAACCTCGTGCGTCCGACGGTCGCCTCGAGCGCTGCGACCGCGCAGAGCGGCTCGGCGGGACCGGGAGGCGGCCCGGCGGGCGGCGGGATGTTCCAGACCACCGCCACGGCCGACGTCGTGCTGCAGGCGCCGTTCACGCCTTGGGTTCTCGTCGCCGCCGTCGGTCTCGCGCTTCTCGGTGGCCTCGTCGCCGCCGCGTTCGGGGGCTGGCGTGCCGCTCGCCTGAGTCCGGCCGAAGCCCTGCGGGCGGTGGCATGAGCCCGCTCCCGCACACGACCTCAGTGACCCCACCGACATTCGCAGACCAGGAGCAGAACTCATGAGCATGACCCACACCCCCACGATCGAAGCCTCGACGGATGCCCCGACGTCGTTGTACCGCGCCACCGGCGTCACCCGCACCTACCGCCGGAAGGGACGGCAGGTGGCGGCGCTGCGCGGCGTCGACCTCGAGATCGGGGCCGGCGAGTTCGTCACGATCCAGGGCCCCACGGGCGGGGGGAAGTCGACCCTGCTGCAACTCCTCGGCGCCCTCGATCGACCGACCGCGGGGTCTCTCACGATCGGAGGCACGGAACTCGCCTCGGCGTCCGCGCGCGAGCTCGGACGCCTCCGGGCCGAGGAGATCGGATTCGTCTTCCAAGCGTTCAACCTCATCCCGACTCTCACTGCTGCCGAGAACGTCGACATGGCGCTGGAGCCCTCGTCGCCCGCCCGGGCGGAGCGCCGGGCTCGTGTGAGCGAGGCCCTCGCCCACGTCGGGCTGGGCGACCGCGGCGAGCACCTGCCGTCGGAGCTGTCGGGCGGCCAGCAGCAGCGCGTGGCGATCGCCCGCGCTCTCGTGAAGCGGCCTCGGGTGCTGCTCGCCGACGAGCCGACGGGGAACCTCGACGAGAGTATGCGCGACGAGGTGCTCGATCTGCTGCAGTCCCTGTGCGCGGAGGGCCTCACGATGGTCGTCGTGACGCACGACTCCGCCGTCGCGCGTCGTGCGACGCGGCGGCTCCGCCTCACGCAGGGCGTGGTGCAGGACATCACGCGGTAAGGGCGGATGCACGGAGGGGGCCCGCGCCGGGGGGGGGGGGCCGGGGGGGGGGGGGAGGGGGGGGGGGGGGGGGGGGGGGGGGG
>JASCNZ010000047.1 GCA_029959905.1 Microbacteriaceae bacterium PS02344 | reverse complement strand
CGCGGGCGCGCCCCCCCCCCCGGGGGGGGGGTCCCGCCGGGGGGGGGGCGCCCGCGGGCCCCCCCCCCCAGCGCTCCCCTCCAACGAAGGAGAACCATGTCGAGTCCCGACATCGCGGCCGACCCGGCGTCGCAGGACGCCTACGACGGCGCACCGGCATCCCGGCCCCTGGAGATCGTCTTCGGCGTCGTCGCCCTCGCCTTCTCTGCCGGCTACCTCTTCCTCGCCACGCAGATCCCACTGCGCCGCGAGGCCGCCCCCGGGCAGATCGACGCCCGGTTCTGGCCGACCGTCATCGGCGTGACCGCCGTGGTGATCGCGATCGCGATCCTCGCCATCGCTCTCACGCGCCCGGCCCCCGGCCGGGAGGACCTCGAGCGCATCCAGCCCGGCGGCTACGTGCGCGTGCTCGCCACGCTCGCGATCACCGGCGCCTTCATCGCGCTCTGGTCGCTCGGCACCGTCATCCTCTTCGGGTACCGCATCGAGGTGTTCCCGATCGCGGCGGCTCTCCTGATGGCCGCCCTCATGCTCCTCTACGGCCACCGCCGCTGGCTGAGCCTCGTCATCTACTCCGCCCTCGTCACGGCGTTCGTCTACGTCGTGTTCGGCATGCTCCTGAGGATTCCGCTGTGAACGCACTCATGGAGGGGCTGAACTCGCTCCTCGACATCTCGATCCTGCTGTACATGCTCGTCGGCCTGGTGCTCGGCTTCATGGTCGGCGCCTTCCCCGGCATCACCGCGACCATGGCCGTCGCGCTCGCCGCCGGGTTCACCATGACCCTCGAGCCCGTGCAGGGCCTCGCCGTACTGCTGACCATCTACGTCGCCGCGAACTTCGGCGACCGGGTGCCGTCGATCCTCATCAACACCCCCGGCACTCCGGCCTCCATCGCCACAACCCTCGACGGGTATCCCATGGCGAAGCAGGGCAGGGCCGGACTCGCCCTCACCATCTCGGCGATCGTCTCGGCCGTCGGCATCCTGGCGTCGCTCGTGCTGTTCGCGGTCGCCGCGGTGCCGATCGCCAGCTTCGCCCGCGACTACTTCAAGTCGCCCGAGCTCTTCGCGCTCGTCGTGTTCGGCATCGCGATCATGATCGGTATCTCGTCGAAGTCGATGCTCAAGGGCATCCTCGCGGGGCTCTTCGGTCTCATGCTCGGCAGCGTCGGCACCTACGCCGCGACCGCCGACCAGCGCTTCACGTTCGGCGTGCTCGAACTCGTCGAGGGCGTGAACTTCATCGCCGTGATCATCGGCCTCTTCGGCATCGCCGAGCTGTTCGACCAGCTGCTCACCTACCGCAAGTCGAACGTGCGCCCGATCTCGAGCCTCGGCCGCTGGTTCCCGAACCGGTCGGAGCTGAAGCAGTCCGGACGCGCGACCGCCGTCGGCGGCGCGGTCGGCCTCGGCGTCGGCCTCATCCCCGCGGCCGGCGGCGACATCGCCGGACTCATCGGCTGGGAGCGGGCTCGCAAGGTCTCGAAGCATCCGGAGATGTTCGGCAAGGGCTCGATCGAGGGCGTCGCCGCCAGCGACACGGCCTCCAGCGCCACGCTGGGCGGGTCGCTGACAACCACGATGGCGCTCGGCATCCCCGGCGACTCCGTCATGGCGGTGATGATCGGGTCGATGATCATCTGGGGCATCACCCCCGGCCCGACCCTCTTCACCAACCGCCCCGACCTCGTCGTCTCGATCGTCGGCATCATGCTCATCGCGACGATCCTGTCGCTCATCCTCAGCCTGGTGCGCATGAAGGGCATGGTGAAGCTGCTCGACGTTCCGCAGCCATACCTGTGGAGCGGCATCCTGATCTTCTGCATCATCGGTACGTACGCGACGTCGAACAGCCTGTCGACCGTCGTCACGATGCTCGTGTTCGGCGTGGTGGGTGTGCTGCTCAAGCGCATGCAGGTGCCCGCCGGTCCGGTCGTGCTCGGTCTGCTGCTCGGCCCCCTCGCCGAGGAGAACCTCGCTCGCACCCTCGCCATCCTGCCGACCCGGCCGTTCTTCGAGGTCGTCAGCCCGATCGCGATCGTGCTGCTCGCCCTCGCGGTGCTGTCGATCGTCATGCCGGCGATCCGTGCGGCGCGCAAGCCGCGGGGCGAGCGCGCCTCGCTCGAGGACTCCATCCTCGACGACGAGAGCCGCGCCCAGATCGCCCAGGCCCACGACGAACTCGCCGCCACCCCCGACCTGCTCACGTCGACCGTGCGCAACGTCGACACATCCCCCCGTGCGCGGCGCAAGGCCCGCAAGAACTCCGAGGAGAACGAGAAGTGACCCGCTACGACATCCTGACCGCCGTCCCGACCGCGTTCCACCGTGACGGCAGCCTCGACCTGGAGGGCTCGCGCGCGATCTTCCGGTTCGTGGGCGAGTCGGGCAACGAGGGCGCGTTCATCCTGGGCACGACGGGGGAGTTCCCCGCCGTGGACGCCGACGAGTTCCGGGCGCTGGTGTCGGCCGCGCTCGAGGAGCTCGCCGATCGGATGCGCGTGATCGTGCACGTCGGACAGCCCAGCACCTTCGAGGCCGTGCGACTCGTCGAGATCGCGCGCGGCCTCGGGGCGACCGAGTTCGCGGCGCTCACGCCGTACTACCTCAAGTCGACCGACGACGCGATCTTCGACTACTTCCAGGCGGTGTCGGATGCCGTCGGCGACGGCCGCCTGTACGTCTACATCTACCCCGCCCGCAGCGGCAACACGGTGTCGCCCGAGCTGCTCGTGCGCCTGGCCGCCCTGCCGAACATCGTGGGCGCGAAGGTCAGCGAACTGTCGCTCGACGAGATCGCCGCGTATCGCGCGGTCGTGCCGGCCGACTTCGACCTCTACACGGGGGCCGACCGTGACCTGATCGCCGCCGTCGAAGCAGGGGCGCAGGGCGTGGTCTCGGGTGTCTCGTCGGTCACACCGAAGCCGTTCCGTGCGCTGGCGGACGCGGGTCGCTCGGGTGACGCCGAGGCGATCGCCGCGGCGCAGAGCGCGGTCGACGACGTGGTGTCGCTCATCGGCGGCGACATGGCCCGTATGAAAGAGGCGTACCGCGTGCTCGACGTGGTCGACGCTTACTGCCGCATGGCGATCGCCGAGCCGACCCCCGCGCAGCGCGAGGCCGTGGCCCAGGTGGTGGCCGCGAACCGCTGAGTCGGCATCCGACGCGCCGTTCGCCCGGCACACCTTCGGAGTTCAGCATCCGACGCGCCGTTCCCCCGGCACAACTTCGGAGTCGGCATCCGACGCGCCGTTCCCCCGGCACAACTTCGGAGTCGGCATCCGACGCGCCGTTCCCCCGGCACAACTTCGGAGTCGGCATCCGACGCGCCGTTGACCTGCCGGATGCGCCGGCGTGTCGCGTCGCCGCTCCGAAGTTGTGCGGGGCGGGGCGGGGCGGGGTGGGGCGGTGCGGTGCGGCGGGGCGGTGCGGCGCGGGGTGCGGGGGGCGTGGCGGGGTGCGGCGGGGTGCGGCGGGGCGGGGTGGTGGGGCGCGGGGCGCACAGGGAACGGATAGGTGGCCTTCCTAGCGTCGAACGCGGGAACCCCCACCGCGCCCGGCGCGTGTCCTGACACGAAGGAAGCCCTCATGCCGAAGACCTCCGCCCCGTCCGCCGCCACCTCCTGGGGGCTGCTCGTGCTCCGCGTCGTCGTCGGCGCGATCTTCGTCGCCCACGGCGCGCAGAAGATCTTCGAGTACACGCTGCCCGGCACCACGCAGAGCTTCGCGGGCATGGGTGTGCCGCTGCCCGAGATCGCCGCTCCCGTGGTCGCTTTCGTCGAGCTGATCGGGGGAGGGATGCTCGTGGTCGGACTCTTCACCCGGCTCGCCGGCATCCTGCTCGCCGTCGACATGGTCGTGGCGCTCGTGCTGGTGCATCTGCCCGCCGGTCTGTGGGCCGCGGAAGGCGGCTACGAGTTCGTCGCCGTGCTCGCCGCCGCCGCCCTGGCGCTCGCGTTCGCCGGCGCCGGTCGGTTCTCCGTCGATCGCGGAGTGCTGCGCGGTCGCGCCCCCGCCTGGCTCGCCTGACCCCGCGCTCGCCGCGCCCGGGGTCACCCTGCGGCGAGGTACACCCAGGCCGTGACCCCGGACGCGAGGACGACCTCGCGCCGCGCGTAGTCGGCGACCTCGTACGCGTCGGTCGCGGCGAGCTCCGCGTCGGTGAGGTCGAGGTATGCGCCGTCGACCGCATCCGTCGGCTCGCCGGGGTGCAGGATCGGATGCCGGTCGGACCCGCTCGTCGCGATGACCGCGGCGTCGGTGATCGTCACCCAGTCGAGGCGATGTCCCGGTAGGGCGTCGGCGGCCGTCCGAACTTCGCGCCCGTAGAGCGCACGCTGCACTTCGGGCTGACGCAGGGTGCCGTAAGAGAAGACGCGGTGCACGCCCCCAGCGTATGCCGCCCTGTTCCGCTCGCGTTCCCCGCCCCCGCACGGCGCGGCACCGTGCGAAAAGGTTGCGTAACCATTTTCACCTTGACACCCTCGTGACTGCGAAGTTATGGTGATGAAACCGATTTCACGCAGACCCGCCGCGAGATCGGATGCAATGACGCACAGAGCTTGCTGCCCAAAGGAGTGAACAGTGAAGTCTTCCCCCGTACCCCCGTCGCACCGCACCCGCGTGCTGCGCCTCACCGGCCTCGCCGCCGTGTCCGTCCTCGCCCTCGCCGGCTGCGCCTCGGGTGGCGCCGGTGACGGCGGCGGCGAGAGCGCCGGCGGAGAGCTGACGTTCTCGAACTGGCAGTTCCTCGAAGACGGCAAGGGCCCCATCATCTGGGACGCCGTGAAGGGCTACACCGGCCCCGACGACAATGTCGAGCTCACCAAGGTCGAGATCCCCTTCGCGAACTATGCCGACAAGCTCAGCACCGAGCTCGGTGCGGGCGGCGGCCCCGACGTCATGGTGCTGCAGGACAGCCAGTTCGCCTCGCTCGTCGATGCCGGTGTGCTCGAGCCGCTCGACGACATCGCCGACGAGCTCGGCGACGACCTCAACAACACCAACGAGGCGGGGGTGTTCGACGGTGGCCAGTACGGCTTCAACTGGGAGCGCCCGACGTACAGCACCGTCATCTACAACAAGCAGATCTTCGAGCAGCTCGGCCTCGAGGTGCCGACCACGTTCGACGAGTTCCTCACCACCGCGCAGACGATCAAGTCCGAGCTCGGCATCGCCGGCTGGGCCGGTCGTCACCAGACGGCCGAGATCGACGGCTGGACGCTCGAAATGGCGAACTGGATCTACGGCTTCGGCGGCGAGCTGAGCGACGGTGAGAAGCTCACGATCGACAAGGCCGAGAACGTCGAGGCCGTCGAGGCGTTCCTCGAGACCTTCGCCTCGGGCGTCGCTCCGATCGGTGACGACGCGTCGACCTTCCGAGCGAAGTTCGGCCAGGGCCAGGTCGGCATGCTGTTCGAGAACTCGGGCGTCGCGACGACGATCACGAGCAACCCCGACAACGTGGTCGACGGCATGACCCTCGGCGCCGCGCCGCTGCCGCTCGCGAACCCGGGCTCGAACTCGCAGCTCATCATCGCCGTGAACGCGAACAGCGACAACAAGGAAGCCGCCAAGGACTTCGTGCGCTGGGTGCTCGGAGAAGAGGGGCAGACCGCGATCCGCGCCGGCCTCGGAGCATCCGCCATGGCGACCGACGTCGAGCCCGACGCCGCGTTCCTCGAGGCCAACCCGTGGGCCACCCAGTTCCTCGAGGCCGCGAAGACCTCGAAGTCGACGCTGGTCGAGGGCTTCGAGACCGAGAGCAAGGTCGTCTGGCGCGAGGTGCTCACCGCGGTCGAGGACCTGCGGGTCAACGGCGGCGACGTGAAGCAGAAGCTCGCCGAGGTGCAGGAGACGCTCGAAGCCGAACTCGGCTGAGCATCGCGAGGGGCGGGCGGCTGCCGCCTCCCCCCCCCCCCGCCCCCCCCCCGGGGGGGCGCCGGGCCCCCCCCCCGGGGCCCCCCCCCCCCCCCAACGGGGGGGCCCCCGGGGGGGGGGGGGGCGGCCCCCCCCCCCCCCCCCCCGCGACCCCCCAGGCTTTCCCGAAAGGACCCCGGCCATGGCCACCCCCACGCTCGAGGCGCCCCGTTCGGCTCCTCCCGCCTCGCCTCCGAAGACGCGCCGTACGCGCGGCGGCGGTGCGGTCGGACGTTTCGTCGAACGCTACGGCGCGTACCTCTTCCTCCTCCCCGCGATCGCCTATCTCGCGGTGTTCACGGTCTTCCCCCTGATCCGCGGCGTGCTGCTGTCGTTCACGGCGACGAAGCTCGTCAACCCGGCGGGGGGCCGCGGCGTCGGTCTGGAGAACTACGACTACCTGCTGTCGAGCGACCGCTTCTGGTCGTCGGTCGTCACGACCCTGCTCTACACGTTCTTCACCGTGATCTTCTCGGTCGGCATCGGCACGGCCGGTGCCCTCCTGCTGAACACCGCGTTCAAGGGCCGCGGCATCGTGCGCGCCATCGCCACCATCCCGTGGGCGGTGCCGACCGTGGCGGCCGCCCTCATCTTCGTGTGGATCTACAACAACGAGCAGGGCATCCTCAACCGCACCACCTCGGCGCTCGGCATGGGCCAGCACGGCTGGCTGGTCGACCCGCAGTACGGTCTCTTCGCCGTGACACTCGCGACGGTGTGGAAGCTCACCCCGCTCGTGATGCTCGTGATGCTGAGCGCGTTGCAGAGCGTGCCGCACGAGCTGCGCGAGGCGACCTGGGTCGACGGGGCCACGCGGTTCCAGTCGTTCCGCGCGGTCACCCTGCCGCACATCATGCCGACGATCCGCATCATCACGCTGCTCATGACGATCTGGTCGATCCGCCGCTTCGAGATCATCTTCCTCATCACCGGCGGCGGGCCGCTCGACGTCACGAACACCCTCGTCGTCAACGTGTACCGCACCGCCTTCCAGGATCAGAACCTCGGTCGGGCCGCCGCGATCGGCGCCCTCGGCCTCGTGCTCTCGCTGCTCGTCACGGTCGTCTACTTCATCGTGGAGCAGCTGCAGGAGCGTCAGGAGAACCAGCGATGACCACCGTGCGCATCCCCACCGACCTCCCGCGCCGTCGGGGCGTCGGCGCCAAGTTCGGCAGCCTCGGCAAGGCCGTGCTGATCACCCTTCTCGTGGTGTTCGCCGGCTTCCCGATCTACTGGATGCTGTCGACCTCGCTCGCCACCGAGACGTCGCTGTACCGCGACGGTCAGCCGCTGCTCCCCGAGGTGCAGAACATCGGCCAGTGGGGCGGCTTCCTCGCCGACATCCCGATCCTGCGCTGGCTCGGCAACTCGTTCGTGATCGCGGCGGGCACCACGATCCTCAGCCTGGTGCTGGCGACGATGGCCGCGTACGCGCTGAGTCGCTACCGCTTCCACGGGCGCGGCGTCGCGGGGTTCGTGTTCTTCAGCACGCAGATGCTGCCGGAGGCGCTCATCATCGTGCCGCTGTACGCGATCTTCGCCGGGGCCGGGCTGCTCAACAGCCACTGGGGCCTGGTGCTCGCCGACACCGCGTTCGTCATGCCGGTGAGCATGTTCATCATCAAGAGCGGCATCGACAAGATCCCGTACGAGATCGAGGAGTCGGCGCGCATCGACGGATGCTCCCGCCTGCGCATCCTCACCACGATCGTGCTGCCGCTGATCATGCCGAGCATCGCGGCGGCCGCGGTCATCGCGTTCTTCGACGGGTGGAACGAGTTCATGTTCGCGAACACGTTCATCTCGTCGAGCGACCTGTGGCCGGCATCCGTGGGGCTGTCGTCGTTCCTCGGCCAGTTCTACACGCCGATGAACGTGGTCATGCTGTGCGCGCTGCTGTTCGCGTTGCCGGCCATCATCTTCTTCCTGTGGGCGCAGCGCGGCATCGTGTCTGGCCTCACCGCGGGATCCGTCAAGGGCTGACAAGCCCGGCAATTGGAGTATCGACACATGTCAGTAGGAACCGACCCGCTCTTCTCTGTGCGGGACAAGGTGGTCGTCGTGACCGGCGGCTTCGGGCAGATCGGCGCCGAGTTCGTGCGCGAGCTGCACAGCCGCGGCGCACGGGTGGCCGTGACATCGCGCAGCGAGGTGGCCGACCCCGCCGCCCGCCTCGGCATCGACGACCCCGAGGGTCGGCTGCTCGCAGTGGCGATGGACATCACCGACCAGGCCAGCGTGGACGCCGGCTTCGACCGGGTCAGCGAGACGTGGGGCGTGCCCACGGTCGTCGTCAACAACGCGGGCCTCGACACGCAGCCCAGCGCGCCGCCCGAGGTGTCGGGGCCGTTCGAGGAGTTCCCCGTCGAGGTGTTCCGCGAGGTGGTCGACACGAACCTCGTCGGCACGTTCCTCGTCACGCAGGCGGCGGGCCGTCGGATGCGCGATGCCGGGGTCGGCGGCTCGATCGTGAACGTGGGGTCGATCTACGGCATGGTCTCGCCGGTGCAGGACATCTACGCCTACAAGGCCGAGCTCACGGGAGTGCCGTTCATCAAGCCGGTCGCCTACTCGGCGGCGAAGTCGGGCCTCTACAACCTCACCCGCTACTGCGCGACGTACTGGGGGCGCGCGGGCATCCGCGTCAACACGCTCACGCCCTCGGGGGTGCGCCGCGACACGCAGGACGCGACGTTCCAGGCGAACTACACCGCCCGCATGCCCATCGGGCGCATGGCCGAGGCGAACGAGTTCAACGGTGCGCTGGTCTTCCTCGCATCGGATGCCTCGACCTATATGACCGGGTCGAACGTCGTCGTCGACGGCGGGTGGACGGCATGGTGAGCGACGTGCTGGGCGAGCGGCTGTTCACCGCCGCCGTCACACCGATGCGCGACGACGAGAGCGTCGACCACGAGGCGCTCGCCGCGATGCTCGACAGCGACGTGCGCCGCGGCGTCGAGGGCGTGTACGTGTGCGGATCGTCGGGCGAGGGCGTGCTGCTGTCGGAGGACGAGCGCATCGCCGTCGCCGCGACCGCGGTCGCCGCCGTCGCCGGGCGCGTGCCCGTGCTGTCGCACGTCGGCGCGATGTCGACCCGCGAGGCCGTGCGCATCGCGCAGGCGGCGAAGGACGCGGGGGTCGCCGCGATCTCGATGATCCCGCCCCTCTACTACGGGTATTCGACGCCCGACGTCGTGCGGCACTTCCGCACGGTGATCGACGAGGTCGACCTGCCCTTCGTGCTCTACAACATCCCCCAGTTCACCGGCCGAGACATCTCGGAGGGCGGGTTCGACGAGCTGCTCGCGCTGCCGCAGGTGATCGGGGTGAAGCACACCTCGCGCAACCTGTACGGGGCCGAGCGCATCCTGCGCCGGCATCCGCACCAGGCCGTCGTGAACGGCTTCGACGAGTTCTACCTGCCGGCGTTGTCGATCGGTGCCCGCGGGGCGATCGGCACGACGGTGAGCCTGCAGATCGACCTGTTCCGGTCGTTGCGGCGCCGGTTCGCGGCGGGCGACCTCGCCGGTGCTCGCGCCGTGCAGGTGCGCATCGACGACACGGTCGAGGGGATGGTCGAGGTCGGCGTGTTCGGTGCCGCCAAGTACCTCGGCGGCAAGCTGTCGGTGCCGCTGGGGGAGTGCCGGTCGCCATTGCCGCGCCTGGACGACGCCGGGCGTGCGCGCCTCGACGAGGTGTTCGCCCAGTTGCAGGAGCACATCGCCACGACGGCCGAGGAGGATGCCGCCTGACCGCCTCCGGCGGGGCGGACCGACGGAGCGCGCGCCGGGAGGGCCGGTAGGGTGAAGCATCCGGGCACGGGCCCGATCGGCAGAGGGCGGCAGATGACCACGATCTACGACGTCGCGTCGCGCGCAGGCGTGTCGCCGGCGACGGTCTCGCGGGTCTTCAACGGCACGAAGGTGTCGCCCGAGAAGGTCGAGGCGGTGCGCCGAGCGGCCGCCGAACTCGACTTCACCCCCAATCGCGCCGCCCGCACGCTGCGCCGCCGGAGCGCCGAGGTGATCGCGCTCGTGATCCCCGACATCGAGAACCCGTATTTCACCGAGATGGCGCGCGGCGTCGAAGACGTGGCGTCCGAGGCGGGGTATTCGGTCGTGCTCTGCAACTCCGACTCGCAGCTCGAGAAGGAGCAGACCTACCTGCAGATCGCGGTCGCCGAGAACATGGCGGGCGTCATCATCGCGACGGCGTCGCCGACCACCGAGCTCGACGGCATCCTGGCGACCGGTCGTCCGGTCGTCGCCGTCGACCGCGCCACCCGCTACGACCTCGACGGGGTGGTGATGGCCAACCGGGAGGCGGCGATCGCGGCGACGTCTTCGCTCGTCGAGGCCGGGTATCGCCGCATCGCCTACATCGGCGGTCCGGAAGACATCGACACCGCGGCCGACCGCGCCGCGGGCTGGCGCGAAGCGCTGGCCGGCACGCAGGATGACATCGAGACGCTGCAGCGCTTCAGCACCTACCGGGTGGAGGGGGCGCGGGCCGCGATGGAAGAGCTGCTCGCGCTGCCCGAACCGCCGGATGCCGTCGTCGCCGGCAACAACCTCATCGGCGTCGGCGCCATCCAGGTGCTCACCGAGCGGGGTCTCACGCCTCCCGCCTTCGGGGTCGCCGTCGTGGGTTCGCTGCCTTTCACCACGCTGTCGCCGACCGCGGTGACGATGGTGCGTCTGCCCGCGCGCCACATGGGCACGACCGCTGCCCGTCTGCTGCTCGAACGCATCGCCGGCGACGCGCAGCCCGCCCGCACCGTGGTGCTGCGCGGCGAGCTGCACCGCGCGAGCGCGTCGCGCTGAGCGGTTCTCGGTCGCTCCTTCTCGACCACTATCGGCCGCAGGTCTGAGCATGCGCCTGCATGCATCCCTTTCTCTTCCTGCACAGATTGAGTAACCTCCCGTGTTGTCAGTGCCCGAGGGGGGCGTTTTCGATACGGAGGGGGCCGTGATGGCCGGACATGATTTCGGAGCAACGTACAGCGAGATGGAGAGCGCGGCGGCGCGTCTTCGCGACGGTCGCAGCACGGTGACCGACACGCTGAAGGAGCTGCAGGGCGTCATCGATGACCTGGTGCAGGACGGTTTCAAGACGGAGAACGCGTCGGAGGCGTATTCGACGGCGTACTCGGAGCTGACGACGTCGCTCGACGACGCGGCCGAGGCTGTGAACGACATGGCGCAGGCGCTGGACCGCATGGCGGACTCGATCCGCGACAAGGACGCCGAGCTCGCCGGCGGCTGAACCGCCGCGTTGAGCGGTGTCCGGCCCCTGTTCCGGGGTCGGTGGGTTTTGGCGGGTCGCTGGCGGGTACGCGGCGATGCGTCTTCGGCGTGCGAGGGGGTGCGTTGTGGGCATGATGTTGCCCGACGAGCTGATCTGGATCATGGAGAAGCTCGGGTTCGAGTGGCCGGACATCGACGAGGATGAGCTGCGGCGTGCGGGGGTGATCTTCAGCACGTTCCGTGACGAGTTGGAGGACCGTCTTCAGGCCGTCGATCGGAAGGTCAACGGAGATCTCGCCGCGGCGATGCGGGGTCAGGCGGGGCCGGCGTTCGTGTCGGCGTGGAACACGAACCGGTCGCAGAACCTGCAGAAGCTGCTCGATCTGCTCGGTCCCGTGCAGCCCGGGTTGGAGATCGGGGCGGGGGTGGTGACGGGGCTGAAGCTCAAGGTCATCGCCGATATCACCTCGACCCTGTTGATCTTGATCCCGATGCTCACCAACCCGGTGACCGCGGCGGGGGCCGGGGGGATGCTGCTGCTGAAGAAGCGTCTGCTCGATGCGGCGGTCGACATCGCGGTCGAGCAGGTGATGAATCAGGTGCTGCCGATGGCGATCGAACCGCTGGCGCAGGAGTTGCCGGCGGTGATCATGGCGGCGTTGGATGCTCCGGTCGTCGAGGCCGTCGCGGGTGATCCGGACGAGTTCTACGCCGACCTGCAGGCGTTGGAGCAGGCCGAGGGCGACTTGGAGATGTACGCCGGTGACATCGAGTCGCTGATCGACCGCCTGGGTGCGGACCTGTCGAGCCTGAACATCACGGGGGACTGACCCATGGGAGACAAGCTCAGCGACGCGATCGGTCCCGCACTCCGACGCTCCTTCGACGACACCCCGGTGCGCCTGCGCTCTCTGCGTGACGTCGTCGACGGCCTCAAGGCCAAGCAGGTCCGAAACCGTGACGGCGTCGCCGACGTCGACAAACCAGCGGACAAGCCGGGGCCTGTCAGGATAGACGAGGCAGGAACGTTTAGTGAATTGAAGAAGCGCGAGACCCCGCACGACGGCCTGCAACACGACCACATTCCGTCCGCGGCCGCGCTTGTGCGCGCTCAGGAGCTTGCGGAGGGTGGCAAGTTGAGTGCGGCTGACAGGGCTGCCATTCGCCGTAACGGCGTCGCGGTTGAGGTTTCCGATCAGATTCATTCGCAGAGCCGCACGTATAAAGGACGCAACAGTCCACATCAGATCGCTATGGATGCGAGCGACCTTCGAGCTGCTATGGAGCGAGACCTGTCGGTGTACAGGGCAAACCTCGAGAACGAGAGTCGGCTCACATCGGGCGAGATCGATAGTGTGATGCAACAGATCCGCGAACTCAACATGAAGAGAGGTATCGGGTGATTCGAGGCGATATCGTCAGGTTTCTCGACGCATTGGGGTCGCGCGAGGGAGATGACCGTCTGACGGAGGCGCTGGCAGTCGTTGGAGGGGGGTATGAAACCAGTACCTACCTCGACGACGGGGTGGAGTCCAAGTACTTGGTTTCCAAGAAACATGGCGTGGACTTCTTGTTGGAAGACGGTGTTCTCCGAAGTGTCTTCTTTCATGCCCGCTCCGCTGCTGGCCAGGCAGCGTACGACGGGTGGGCCGGGCTCATCGACGGCATCAGGCCGGATTCATCCCCGGAGTCGATGGTCGAGGTGCTTGGCGCTCCGAGGACGGCTACTGAGGTTTTCGCGATCTACCCGGCGAGCTCCGGATTCGTCCGTTTCGTGTTCTCGGGCGGGGGGCTCAAGATGGTGGTCGCGCAACAGGTCGACCCCTTCGACTCCGCCCCCCTTCCCGAGACCGGCGACGCAGTCGTCGTTGATCTGTCAGGTGTCGACGGGGCGTCGACGATCGACGGCGAACTAGCGGTGTTCATGGCGGCCGTCGGCAGCGCGATGTATTCGCCGGAGCATCGTGCTGCGCTCGTGCTTGCCGGCCCGGCGCTCGAGACCCATCGGGAAGAACGCGCCGACGCAACGTGGCTGTACCAGGAGTTTCCGAAGGCGGGAGTCACTCTTCAGTTCAAGAACGACATCATGATCGGGGCGTTGGTACTCCTCGACGGGCCGAACGCTTACCCGACGCCCGACCTCCTGATCACCGGTCTCCCTCTGCCTTGCGCGCGGGAGACGCTGGGGAACCGTTTGGGTAAAGAGCAGGTGTCGAGCGAGACTCAGGCTTTTTACTACGTGGGTGACAAGTACCTCGCTTTCGACTTCGAGGGCGGTATCACGACTGCTGTTTCCGTGATCGAGCCCGACGCAGGGGCCTAAGCGGCGACATCGATGGCCTGTTGCAACAGATTCGTGGTCTGAACAGGGTCGAGGTTCGGATGATGCACGGTCAGGTGTCTGCGTTCGTCGTTGTGCTTGGCGCATCCCGGAACAACGGCGGTGCGAGCGGTTGCTCGACGCGATCGGGGAAGATTCTTGCGTTCGGCAACTGGAGTGCTCTCTTCCACCCGGGCCTCTCGTAAAGGAGAGATGATGTCGACGTACGGTCCTTACGCGGAGACGAAACCTAGTGGGCAGACGGGCTGGGTCAGCGGGCGGAGGCGTCCGATTCCGGACCACATCAGGATGATGCTGGGTCACCTCGACGGGGAAGAGTCGCTTACGTACACCATCTGGCGCGCTCCCAATCCGGAGAGCATCCTTGTTCGGCGGAGTGATGTCGGCGAGACGTTCATCCAGGCTGCTGGTTCAGCGAGCGGGATGACGGTCGAGGTGCGGCAGTTCGGGGACGACGGCGAGACGCATTTGTACACCGTGGGGAAGCCGCAGCCGGCTGGCGATGCAACGGTTTTGTTGCCGATGAGCGCGGAGCGTGCGGTTCGCGTCTTCGAGAACGAGATTTTCACCGCTGACGAGGCGGCGGAGATCTTCACGGCGTTTCATGGATCCGACCGAGTGCCGGATGGGTTCAGCTTGCGGGAGCTGGATCTTTCGGTCGATCAGTCCGTGAAGAGGTAGAACTCCCCACTGCGTTTGCCGACGTTCAACGGAGTGTGGTCCGCCCCGTAGTCCTAGGGGGTAACGGTGGCGAGACTACGCTCACCGATGAGACGTCAATCGAGACGTTGTCGTCTCAAAGCGCATTGACCTGTCCGCCGAATGGTCGACAGCGGGCGGTGTGCGCCGCCTGCCAGGCTGTGGGTATGAGCGAACGCACGTCGGATGAGGCCCGGGCGAAAGAGGATGTGCTCTGGCGGGTGATCATCATCGCGATCTTCGCGATCGGTCTCCTCGTGGCGGTCGCGGTCCCGTTCCTGAACGGTAATTGGCGGTCGGTCTTCGTCGCCGTTCCCGTCTTCGCCTTCGGAATCCTCATCGCAGCGATCCGGTCGATTCGGCGCTGACCGCCGGGTGGGTTACGCGGTGCGTCCGGCACCGGCGAACACACGGCGGTGACTACGCAACCAGCATCGCCGCTTGCGTTGTGAAATCGATTTCAGTTACCCTCGTTGCAAGCATGATCGAGGAGGACACCATGCGCTGCACCCTGGGGGTGGATGTCGGGACGTCGAGCACGAAGGGCGTGCTGGTCGGCGACGACGGAAGCATCGTCGCGACCGCGACGCGGAGCCACGACGTGTCGCGACCGCGCACGGGCTGGGTCGAGATGGACGCCGCGATCTGGTGGGACGAGTTCGTCTCCCTCGCGCAGGAACTCCTCGCCGCACACCCCGACGCCGAGGTCGCCGCGGTCGGCGTCAGCGGCATGGGGCCGTGCATCCTGCTCGCCGACGAGAACGACGAGCCCGTGCGCCCCGCCATCCTCTACGGTGTCGACACCCGCGCCACGGCGCAGATCGAGCGCATGACGGCCGACCTCGGCGTCGACGAGATCACCCGCGTCGGCGGTTCGGTGCTCACCTCGCAGGCCGGCGGCCCGAAGATCGCCTGGGTCGCGGAAGAGGAGCCGGATGCCTGGGCTCGCGCCCGCCGCCTCTTCATGCCCGCCTCGTGGTTGGCCCGCAAACTCACCGGCGCCTACGTGCTCGACCACCAGTCGGCCAGCCAGGTCTCGCCCCTCTACGACATCGAGCACGAGCGCTGGCACGCGCCGTTCTGGGGTCGCTACGCGACCGCCATCGTGCAGCCGCGCCTGGCGTGGGCGGGTGACGTCGCCGGCACGGTGACGCCCGCCGCGGCCGGACTCACCGGCATCCCCACCGGCACCCCCGTGATCACCGGCACGATCGACGCCTGGACCGAAGCGGTCAGCGTCGGCGCCCACGAGGTCGGCGACCTCATGCTCATGTACGGCACGACGATGTTCCTGGTCGCCACGGGTGACGAGACCCTGCGCACCCCGTCGATGTGGACCACCGCCGGCGCCTTCCCCGGCACCCGCAACCTGGCCGGCGGACTGTCGACCTCCGGCGCGCTCACCGCGTGGCTGAAAGACCTCACCGACGCCGACTACCCGCAGCTGCTCGCCGAGGCCGAGGCCTCCGGCCCGGGCGCGCGCGGCCTCCTCGTGCTGCCGTACTTCGCGGGCGAGCGCACCCCCATCCAAGACCCGGATGCCCGTGGCGTCATCGCCGGCCTCACCCTGGAGCACACCCGCGGCGACCTCTACCGTGCCGCGCTCGAGGCCACGGCCCTCGGCGTGCGCCACAACGTCGAGACCATGCGCGCGGCGGGCGCCGACATCCGCCGCATCGTCGCCGTCGGCGGCGGCACCCAGGGCCGGCTCTGGCTGCAGGTCGTCTCCGACGTCACCGGTCTCGTGCAGGAGGTGCCGGCGACGACGATCGGCGCCAGCTACGGCGCCGCGTTCCTCGCGGCCGTCGCCATCGCGACCGACGGCGAGGCCCCGCTCATCACCGACTGGAACCCGGTGACCGAGACGATCACGCCGAACGCCGACCTGCGCGCGGCGTACGACACCCTCTTCGACCGGTACGTGCGCCTGTACGCCGGCACGAAGGACGTGGTTCACGAACTCGCCGCCGACCAGCGCGCCGCCGCCCGCCCCTGACCCTCGAACGAACCGCCCACCCGCAACGGAGGAATCATGAGCTACACGCTCCCGACGCCGGCATCGCGCCCGGCATCCGCCCCGAAGACCGCCTACCTCATCGCCTCGGGCGACCTGCGCGAGTCGGCCAACACCGCCGGCTGGCCGACCCAGGTCGAGCTAGAAGCCGGCGTGACCGGCGTGCTCAACGATCTCGGCTGGACGGTCGTCCGCGCCAACGACGTCGACCCCGAGACCGGCCACGGCTTCATCTCGAGCCAGCGCATGGGGCTCGAGGTGTTCAAGAACATCCCGACCGATGCTCCGCTCATCGTCGCCGAGGCCGTCTGGCAGTACTCCCACCACGTGCTCGCGGGTCTCCGCACGCACGAGGGCCCGATCCTGACCGTCGCGAACTTCGCCGGCGACTGGCCCGGACTCGTCGGTCTGCTCGGCCTCAACGCCGGACTGACGAAGATGGACAAGCCGTACGCCACGATCTGGTCGGTCGACTTCGCCGACGAGTGGTTCAAGAACGGCATCCGCGAATGGACCGAGACCGGGTCGATCACGCACGACGCCTCGCACGTGCGCGCCCTGCCCGCCCTGCCCGACAGCCCCGAGAAGGAGCTGGGTGAGGCGCTCGCCGCCGAGCTGCTCGCCGAGAAGGCCATCATCGGCGTGTTCGACGAGGGCTGCATGGGCATGTACAACGCCATCTTCGACGACGAGCTGCTCAACGCCACCGGCATCTACAAGGAGCGCCTTTCTCAGTCCGCGCTCTACGCCGAGATGCTCGAGGTCACCGACGCCGAGGCGGATGCCGCGTACGACTGGCTGATCGAGAAGGGCATGACCTTCGTCTACGGCGAGGACGCGGCCACCGAGCTCACCCGCGACCAGGTGCAGTGGCAGCTGAAGATGTACATCGCCGCCCTCCGCATCGCCGACGACTTCGGGCTCGACGCCGTAGGCATCCAGTACCAGCAGGGTCTGAAGGACCTGGTTCCCGCGTCCGACCTCGCCGAGGGCATCCTGAACTCGACCGAGCGTCCGCCGGTGACCTCGCGCGACGGCTCGCGCGTGCTGCACGAGGGCCGCGCCTTCCCGCACTTCAACGAGGCCGACGAGGGCGTGGCGGTCGACGCGCTCGTGACCGATCGCGTATGGCGGGCGATGGGCCTCGTGCCGGACAACACCCTGCACGACGTGCGCTGGGGTGAGGACTACGACGGCCAGTTCGTGTGGGTCTACGAGATCTCGGGTTCGGTTCCCGCCTCGCACCTCGGCGGATGGCAGAACGCCGAGGGCTGGCGCCAGGGCCACGTGTTCTTCCCCGCCGGAGGCGCCACGATCAACGGCGTCTCGAAGCCGGGAGAGATCGTGCTGTCGCGGGTATTCATCGCCGACGGCATCCTGCAGGCCGACATCTTCCGCGCCTCGGTGATCGAGCTGCCGGCAGAGGAGACCCAGCGCCGCAAGGACGCCACGAACCCGGAGTGGCCGATCGCGCACGTCGTGCTGCACGGCGTCTCGCGCGATCAGTTCATGGCCCGCCACAAGGCCAACCACGCGCAGCTCGTCTACGCGCCCGACGCCGAGACGGCCGACAAGGCCCTCGTCGCCAAGGCCGCGATGCTGAACGGCATGGGCATCAAGGTGAACCTCGTCGGCGACGTCGCGGTCTGAGGCCCGGCGGGCCGAGAGGGGGGGGGGGGGGGGGGGCGGCCCCCCCCCCCCCCTCTCCCGTCTCACTACCAGGTCATCCAGCCGGGGAGAAGCGATTCACAGCGGAATCACATCTCCGGAGAAGTTGCAACCCCCGCGCGGAAGTGAAGAAGCGCTTCTACTGTCGCGCTCATGTCAGACCAGTCCGTGACGGAGCGGCGAGCCGAGAAACGGCTCGAACGCGCGCGGCGGGGCAAGGTCACGTACAACCGGCGGGAAGCGATCGCGGGATACCTGTTCATCTCGCCCTGGATCATCGGCTTCGCCATCTTCACCGCCGGGGCGATGATCTACAGCCTCGTCATCTCGTTCAGCTCGTACAACCTCGCGACGAACACGGCCAAGCCCATCGGGTTCGCGAACTACGCCAACCTCTTCGAGGATCCGCGCGTGGCCGTCGCCCTCGGCAACACCCTCTTCTACGCCGTGATGGCCGTGCCGCTCGAGATCATCGTCGCGCTCGTACTCGCGATGCTGCTCGCCGGGGTGCGCCGGGGGGCCGGCGTGTTCCGCACCCTCTACTACCTGCCCAAGATGACCCCGGCGGTCGCGACGGCGGCGATGTTCTTCCTGCTGCTCAACGGCAACTCCGGGGCCGTCAACCAGTTCCTGCGGCTCTTCGGCATCGACGGACCCCAGTGGCTCGTCGACCCCGCGTGGATCAAACCCAGCATCGTGCTCATGACGCTGTGGACGGTGGCTGGCACCATGGTGATCTTCCTCGCCGCCCTCAAGAACGTGCCGACCGAGCTCTACGAGGTCGCCTCGCTCGACGGTGCGGGACCGGTGCGGCGGTTCTTCTCGATCACCCTGCCGATGATCTCCGGCGCGATGTTCTTCAACGTCATCGTGCTCTCGATCGCCGCGTTCCAGGTGTTCGACCAGGCGTACGTGCTGTTCTGGCGCGACCAGAGCAACTCGTCGCCCGAGGCATCGCTGTTCTACGCGATCTACCTGTTCCAGCAGGCGTTCCGCCAGTTCGACTTCGGGTTCGCCGCCGCCATGGCCTGGCTGCTCTTCGTCATCATCATGATCATCACGGTCATCCAGGTGAAGTTCGGCAACAAGTTCGTCTACTACGAGGCGGATCGCTGATGTCCACGTCCTACCGCCCTCTGCCCTCGTCCGTCGAGCCGCCGCGCGAGCCGTCGACCACGGTCGTCACAGTGCCCGAGAAGCGGCGGCGTCGGCGCAACGCCGCCGCCGCCCGCGAGAGCAGCGTCGTCGGGCGCATCCTGCGTCTCGTGCTGCTGATCGGCTTCGCCGCCCTGTTCCTCTACCCGTTCGTGTGGCTGCTGGCGGCGAGCCTCAAGCCGCGCGGCGAGGTCTTCGACAACTCGCTCATCCCGAAGACGCCGACCCCCGAGAACTACGTCGAGGTCTGGAACCAGCTGCCGCTGACGAACTGGATGTTCAACAGCGTCATGATCGCGCTGCTCGCCGCCGCGGCCGTGTCGATCTCGAGCTCGGTCGTCGCGTTCGGGTTCGCGTACTTCCGGTTCCCGGGGCGCGGGCTGCTGTTCGGTCTCGTGCTGGCGACGATGATGCTCCCCGGCGCGGTCACGATGATCCCGATCTACCTGATCTGGAAGCAGACCGGGATGCTCGGCACCTGGGTGCCGCTGTGGGGCATGAACCTCTTCGGGTCGGCGTTCTACATCTTCCTGCAGCGGCAGTTCTTCCTCGGGTTGCCGCGCGACCTGTTCGAGGCCGCGCGGCTCGACGGCGCGAGCTACTGGAAGATGTTCTGGCGCATCGCGATGCCCCTGTCGATCCCGTCTTTCGTCATCGTCTTCCTGTTCGAGTTCCAGGCGAGCTGGAACAACCTGCAGTCGGCGCTCATCTACCTCAACGCCGGCTCGCCGGAGGACTTCACCGCGCCCCTCGGCATCGCCTATGCGATGACCAAATACAGCCCCACGGCGGGCGGTCACGGGGACTACCAATACGTCATGGTCGCGGCCCTGCTGGTCACCCTGCCGATGCTCGTGCTGTTCGCCTTCGGGCAGAGGTACTTCATCGAGGGCGTGGCCACCCAGGGACGCAAGGGATGAGCGGCATCCGCCGCCGCCGAGAAAGGAAATGCACATGATGCGCAGAACAGCCGCTGCCGCAGCCTTCGTCACGGCATCCGTCGTGGTCCTCGCCGGATGCGGATCGGGCGGGGGCGGCCAGGCCGCCGATGCCGACTTCGACGCCGAACCCGAGGGAACCCTGTCGGCCTGGGGCTTCGAGAACGCCGACGACGTCGGCACCTCGCGCCTCGACTACGCCGCCGCACAGCTCGACGGGGTCGAGATCGACCTCGACGCGACCGCGTTCGACGCGCAGAAGTTCACCACGCGCCTGGCATCGGGCGATGTGCCGGACGTGGTGCAGATGGACCGCCGCTACGTCACGACCTACGCCGCGCAGGACCTGATCATGCCGCTCGACGCCTGCTTCGACGCGCACGACGTCGACCCGCGCTCGTACTGGTACGAGGCCGTCGTCGACGACGTCACCTACGACGACGCAGTGTGGGGCGTGCCGCAGTTCTACCAGCCGCCCGCGATCCTGCTGAACAAGACCGTGCTCGACGAGGCGGGGGTCACGGCCGAGGAGATCGACACCTCGCAGCCCGACGTGCTGCTCGCCGCGATCGAGAAGATGTACCAGGAGTCGAACGGCGTGCCCACGCGGCTCGGCTTCGACCCCGTCGCCACGGGCCAGAGCGGCCTGTGGGTGCTCGCCATGGGCGGTCAGCTCAACGACGAGGACGGCAAGCCCACCCTCGACGACCCGAGCAACGTGGCCGGCATCGAGATGCTGAAGCAGATCACGGATGCCCAGGGTGGTTTCGCCGCGGTGAAGAGCTTCACCGACTCGTTCGACACGTTCGGCGACAACAACCAGTACGTCGCCGGTCAGGTCGGTGCGCAGGTCAACGCGCAGTGGTACCCGAACGTGCTCTCGCCGTACGTCGACCAGGTGCAGTTGGAGGCCGTGCCGTTCCGCGACGCCGACGGCGAGCCGTTCTCGGTCGCCTCGGGCACCGCGTTCGTCATCCCGGCCGGAGCGAAGAACCCGGCGGCGGCCTGCGCCTGGATGCTCGAGCTCACCTCGGACGAGGCGTGGGACGAGGCCGGTGCGGCCCGCGCCGAGACCCGCAAGGCCGACGGCGGCATCAACACGGGTCTGTTCACCGGCTCGCCGGCGGCCGATCAGCGTCTGCGCGACGAGTACGTGGTCGAGAGCGGCAACGCCGGGTTCGACCAGGTGATCTCGACCTATTACGACGTGGTCGACTACGGCCAGTCGTTCGGGTCGTCGCCCGCGGGGCAGGAGATCCAGAACGAGCTGAACAACGCCATCACCGCGGCGCTGCTCGGTGACAAGAGCCCCGAGGATGCTCTGGCCGACGCCCAGCAGGCCGCGATGCGCGCCTACGACAAGGCCACCGCGGGCTGACCTGCCGCCGAAGGGCCCGGGCACGCGCCCGGGCCCTTCGTCATGCCCGCCGAGACACCACTTCCGCCGTGAGACGCCGCGCGCGCCGTGATGTCTCGCGGCGGGGG
>JASCNZ010000046.1 GCA_029959905.1 Microbacteriaceae bacterium PS02344 | reverse complement strand
CCGCGGCGGCGGGCCCCCCCCCCCCCCCCCCCCCCCCCCCGCCCCGTTGCTGCTGACGCATCACTGCCTAGAAGGCACTGCTCTTGATCTGCACGGTCACCTGCACGCCGCGCTGCCGCTGCGAACCGGGGCCGGGGTCGGTGCCTGACACCTCGGTGAAGTCGTTCGGGAAGGCGTTCCAGATCGCGTTCCAGACGGGCTCGAAACCGGCGTCGCGGATCTTCTTCGCGGCCTCGTCACGCGTGAGTCCGGTGACATCGGGCACGGGGAAGAGCTCCGGGCCCTTCGAGACGATCAGCTGAACGCTGTCGCCCGGGCGCCAGTTGCCCTCCTCGGCGCGGTCGGCGACGCCGATCACGCGGTCCTTCTCGACCTCGGTGTTGAAGACGTATTGCGGCTCGTCGGTGACACCGAGCCCCTTCGCCGCGAGCGTGTCGGTGGCCTGACCGACCGACAGACCCGAGACGTCGGGGAACTCACCCGCCGAGACGTAGAGGTCGACTGTGTCGTCTTCGAAGAGATCGCAGCCTTCGGCGCACGCATACGACTCCGCGCCGCTGCGCGGGGTGACGAAGGCGTTGATGACGACGCCTTCCGCGGCGTCGGAGAAGAGCAGCAGCGGTTCTTCCCCCACGTTGACCGAGATCGCGGAGAGGTATTCTCGGGCCTCGTCCTCGGTCTTCCCGTTCAACGCCTCGACGGTGTGCGGAGCCGGGCCGGCCGAGACGATCACGGTCACGGCGGCGCCCTGGTCGAGGCGCGCTCCCTCCTGCGGGTCGGTCTCGATCACCGTACCGGCGGGGATGTCGATCGCGAACCGCTCCTGCGGGGAGGGTTGGAAGCCGTCCTCGGTGAGGGCTGCTGCGGCTTCATCGTAGGTCAGACCCTCGACGCTCGGGACGGCCACGAGCGATCCGGGCCCCGACCCGAACCACCAGCCGACGCCACCGGCGACGGTCGCGAGCAGCAGCACGATGGTCAGCAGGAGGGCGCCGCGCGCGCGACGGCGGGCGGCGCGGCGCCGCAGAAGCGTGGCGTTGTCGAGCGTGACGGCCGCGCCCGGGTCGGCGACCTCGGGCGACGGCATCGTCGACGGCATCGGGAGAACCTTGGTGAGCTCGCCGGATTCCGCGAGCACCCGCGTATGCGCGGCGGTGGCCGCCGCGGGAGTCACGTCGATCTCGCGCTCGATGGCGCGCAGCCTTTCGAGCATCTGCTGCGCGTCGTCCGGTCGCTCATCGGGCGACTTCTCCGTCGCCCACAGCACCAGCTCGTCGAGCTGCTCGGGGATGGCGGGATTGCGGATGCTCGGGCGCGGCACCGATTCCGTCGCGTGCTGGAAGGCGATCTGCATCGGCTGCTCGCCCTTGTACGGCTGCTCGCCGACGAGCATCTCGTACAGCATGATGCCGAGGGCGTAGATGTCGCTGCGGGCGTCGGCGGTGCCGCGTGTGACGAGCTCCGGCGCGAGGTAGGCGATCGTGCCGAGAAGCTGCTGCCCGGTGGCGGTGTTCGCGGTGGTCGCGCGGGCGAGGCCGAAGTCGCCGATCTTGATGCGTCCGTCCTCGGCCAGCAGCACGTTCTCGGGCTTCACGTCCCGGTGCACGATCCCCGCGCGATGCGCGGCCGCGAGGCCGGCGAGGATCGCGTCCATGATGGTGATCGTCTGGGTGATGGTGAGGCGCTTCTGCTCGCGGAGCAGCTCGCGCAGGGTGATCCCCGGGAGGTACTCCATCACCAGGTAGGCGAGCTCGCCGTCCTGCCCCTGGTCGAACACGTTGACGACGTGCGGGTCGGCGAGTCGGGCCGCCGAGCGCGCCTCCTGGATGAAGCGGCTCTGGAAGGCCGAGTCGTCGCTGAGGTGCGCGTGCATGACCTTGAGCGCGATGCGGCGCTCGAGGCGGAGATCGGTGGCGACATAGACCGTCGCCATGCCGCCGCGGGCGATGCGCGCACGGACCCGGTACCGGCCGTCGACAAGCCGCCCGATGAGGGGATCGGCTTGCTGGTGGGACGTCACGACAGAATTCTAGAGAGAACTGCCTGGGAGCCCCGGGAGCGCCTCACCCCTGCGGAGAAGTCGAATGCGGAGGTTCGCCTCATCGGTGCAGCTCGAGCCACCGGTGGGCGGCGGTCTCCCACTGCCCGTAGCGGTCGGGGTAGGCCGAGATCTGCACGGCCTGCGCCGCCTGGGTGAACGGCATGTCCTGCCACCCGGGGATGTCGAGCAGTCCGCGCGTCGTCGAACCGTTGGGATCGTTCGGACCGCCGTAGAAGGCGCGAGCCGCGCGCTCCGCGTCCTGCACCTGTTCGGCGGAGCCCCATCCGGTGCTGGGCCGCTGCTGGAAGAGTCCGAGGGAGTCGCGGTCGCCCCATGTCACATTGCGCAGGCCCGACTCGACCATGGCGGTGGCGAGGGCGATCGCGATTCCACGGTCGGGCACTCCGAGTTCGGCACCGACGCGGATGATGAGAGCGGCGTTCGCGGCCTGCTCCGCCGACAGGTCGGCCGAGAGCTGGGTGGTGGGGGTGGCGGCGGCCGCGGGCGCGGACGGAGGAGCCGCCGCCCCGGGCGCTCCGGGCAGATGCAGCGCCTGACCGGGATAGATGATCGATGCACGGTCGAGGCCGTTCGCCGCGAGCAGGGCGTCGAGGCTGGTGCCGTGCGCGAGGGCGATGGCGAAGAGCGTCTCACCCGCGGCGACGGTGTGGACACCGGCGGCCGGTGCGGGTGAGGGTGCGGCCGGCGCGGGGATCGCGGGCGCCGCCGCGGCGGGGGCGGAGCCGGCGGTCAGCACGAGCGTCTGCCCCGGGTAGATGACCGATGAGCGATCCAGTCCGTTCGCAGCCAGCAGTGCGTCGAGAGGCGTGCCGTGGGCGGCAGCGATCGCGAAGAGCGTGTCGCCGGGAGCGACGGTGTGAGTGGACGAGGGTGCGGGAGACGGAGCGGCCGGTGCGGGCGTGGATGGCGCACCGACGAGGCGCAGCGTGTCTCCGGGGCGGATGACGGAGGCGGGGGTCAGCCCGCTCCATGCGAGCACGTCGGCGGTGCGGAGTCCGAATCGCCGTGCGACGTCGTACACCGTGTCGCCCTCGACCACGGTGTACGTGTCGGGCGGCACAGGGGCCTGAAGGGGCACGACCCGCGCGCCCGATGCGGCGCGGTCGTGGAGCGCGGGCGTTGCCGCGACCGCGGAGGGAGCGGGCGACGCAAGCGATCCCGCGAGGGCCCCCAGGACGGCGGCGGGGAGGGCCAGCGGTGCCAGACGGCGACGGCGCTCGGGTGTTCTCGTAGTCATGGCAGGGGCCCCTTTCGAGTTCTGCCACGCTGACACGGCGTGGGAGAGATGTCAACAGAAGTGACGCATGTGACGGATGTGACGGAACGCCCGTCGGAGGCCCGGCTCGCCGCCCGCCCGAGGGGCGTGGGATAGTAGCTGAGTGTCTGAGAACGTTGCCGCAACCCCCTCCGCCGACTGGCTGACCATGCCCGACCTCGTCGAGGCGCTCGGCGAGCCGCTGAGTCGCGTCCGCCGCCTCATCGACGAGCACTACCTGGTCGGGTCGCGTCGAACCGGTGTCTTCGCCGTACCGTCCGTCTTCCTCGTCGACGGCCGTCCGCTGAGCTCGCTGCGCGGCACGATCATCGTGCTGCAGGACGCCGGCTTCAGTGACGACGAGCTCATCGACTGGCTGCTCGAGGAGGAGGAGACGATGGGTCGTGCGCCGATCGCCGCCCTCCGCGAGGGTCACAAGAGCGAGGTGCGTCGAATCGCCCGCACGCTCGCCTGAGCGTATCGCCGGTCGCCGCGGGTCGGTTCAGGCCGACCGCACCGTCGCGGCGCGGGCGAGATCGCGGAGCCCGGTCATCGCCGTGGTATCGAGTCGGGCGCCCGCCAGGGCGTCCTCGGCCTCGTCCGCGTAGGAGGCGATCAGTTCCTCGAGCCGGGAGAGTGCCCCGGTCTCGCGCATCGTCGAGCGGACCGACGCCACGCGCGACTCGTCGAGCAGCGGATCGCCCAGCAGGGCGTCGAGTGCGTGTCGCTCCTCCGCCGTCAGACGTTCGCGCGTGAAGGCGACGAGCACGGTTCGCTTCCCCTCGCGCAGGTCGTCGCCCGCGGGCTTGCCCGTTGCCGCGGCGTCTCCGAACACGCCGAGGACGTCGTCCCGCAGTTGGAACGCCATGCCGATCGGATGCCCGAAACGGCGCAACGCGTCGAGCTGATCGTCGTCGGCGCCGGCGAGGGCAGCGCCCAGCACGAGCGGTTGCACGATGCTGTACCTCGCGGACTTGAGTGACGCGACCCGCAGCGCGCGTTCGGCGTGCGTGGCGTCGTCGGCGACGCTCCACGCGGACTCCTCGGCGATGTCGAGGAACTGCCCGACGGTGACGTCGCGGCGCATGCGGGCGTACTCGGCGCGCACCCGGGCAGCGTGGGGGTGCGCGGCGAGAGCGGACTCGAGCAGATCATCGCTCCAGGCCACCAGCAGATCGCCGAGCAGGATGGCGGCGGATCGTCCGAATCTCTCCGGGTCGCCGCTCCATCCCGACTCGCGGTGCGATGCCTCCAGTGCGCGGTGGGCGGCGGGGCGCCCGCGGCGCGTGTCGGAGTTGTCGATCAGGTCGTCGTGCACCAGCGCTGCCGACTGGAAGATCTCGAGGGCGGCGCACAGGTCCCAGAGTGCGACGTCCTCCGTCGCGTCCGGGTCGGTCATCCTCGCGACGGCGGCCCACCCCGCGTGGCAGAAGCGCGCGCGCAGGCGCTTCCCGCCGATGAGGGTGTCTGCCGCGGCGTCCACCAGCGCGACGGCATCCGGGCCGTACTCCGTCGACTCCACCCGCATCCGGCGCAGGAACTCCTGCAGGCGAGCGGCGACGGCATCGGGAACGGCGGCGGGGGAGAGCACGACTCCCAGCATACGTATAGGAAGGTGAGCCCCAATCGCTAGCCTCCGACGCGTGCGCGCGCGTAGAATGGAATGCACGACACCCGAGGGGGACGAAATGCCACTCTCCGAACAGGAGCAGCGTCTGCTCGACGAGATGGAACGCCATCTCCTGCACAACGACGCCGATGTTGTCAGTGCGCCTTCGGGCGATCGAGCGCTGAGCTACCGCAACCTCGTCTACGGCGCCCTTCTCGTCCTCGCCGGTATCGGCGGGCTCGTGGTCGGCGTCATTCTCGGCGACATGTGGGGCATCGTCGTCGGAGTGGTCGGATTCGCCGCCATGCTCGCCGGTGTCATGCTGGCGGTCACCCCGGTTCGCCGGGCGTCGACGGCCACCCCAACACGCACGCCCCGCGCCGCGGCGCCGGCGAAGGGATCCGCGTCGTTCATGGATCGTATGAACGATCGGTGGGATCGTCGCCACGAGGGGCAGTAGGCCCCTCCACCTCGTCTTTTGAGAAGGCCCGGATGCTTCCAGCATCCGGGCCTTTTTCGTGCGCGCGCCGCGCGATCGCCGCACCCGCCGGCCGACCGGCCCTCGACCCGGCTCGCGCTGGTCCCCCGCTGATCCTCCACTGGCCCTCCACCGTCCTCCACTGCAGGTTCGCCGCGGAATTCCGAGGCTGAACGGGATCAGCGTCGTCGTGATCGATGGTTCGCAGCAACTTTGTCGTAGGAATGTGGAGGGAAGTGGAGTAAAGTGGGGCGCACCTCGAGTTTGGCCGGACGGAGAGGGGGTGATGGCTGATGCTGCTGGGGACGCATTCTCCGAAGCTGGACGACAAAGGGCGGGTCATCCTCCCCGCGAAGTTCCGCGAAGACCTCGGCGGCGGCATCGTCGTCACCCGGGGGCAGGAGCGCTGCCTGTACGTCTTCAGCACGGCCGAGTTCGAGGCGATGCACGAACGGATCCGTCAGGCCCCCCTCGCTAACAAGCAGGCGCGCGACTTCATGCGCCTGTTCCTCTCCGGCGCCAGCGCGGAGATGCCCGACAGCCAGAACCGCATCACCATCCCCGTGCACCTGCGTCAGTACGCAGGACTGCAGAAGGAGCTCATCGTCACCGGTGTCGGCGCGCACGCCGAGATCTGGGACGCCGAGAGCTGGAACGCCTACCTCGCCGCCGGCGAGGAGTCCTACGCCGATCTGGAGCAGGAGGTGATTCCGGGCCTGTTCTGACCACGGCTGTGATGCCCCGCCGCTCCCGCCCCGACACACTTCCCCGGTGCCGGGTCGCGAAGCGGAGGGGGATCAGAGCCGAAGGTCACCCGAGAGAGATCATGAACCTCCGAGACATCCACACCCCCGTCCTGCTCGAACGCTGCGTCGAGCTGCTCGCCCCCGCCCTGCAGGGCGACGGCGCGGTGCTCGTCGACGCCACGCTCGGCATGGGCGGGCACGCCGAGGCCTTCCTCGAGCGCTTCGACAACATCCGGCTCATCGGCCTCGACCGCGATACCGATGCCCTGCGCATCGCCGGCCAGCGGCTGGAGAGGTTCGCCGATCGGGTGACTCTGGTGCACACCGTCTACGACGAGATCGGTCTGCACGCGCAGGGTGCGTCGGGCATCCTGTTCGACCTGGGCGTCTCCTCCTTGCAGCTCGACGAAGCCGAGCGAGGCTTCGCCTACTCGAAGGACGCGCCGCTCGACATGCGCATGGATCAGACCAAGGGTCTGACGGCGGCCGAAGTAGTGGCGACGTACAGCGAGGGGAACCTCCGTCGCATCTTCGAGCGCTACGGCGAGGAGAAGCTTGCCGGCCGCTACGCCCGCTTCATCATCGAGGCACGCCAGAAGAAGCCCATCACGCGCTCCGCCGAGCTCGTCGAGATCCTCGTCGCGGCGACCCCCGCGGCCGCGCAGCGCGCCGGTCACCCGGCGAAGCGCGTCTTCCAGGCGCTGCGCATCGAGGTGAACTCCGAACTCACGGTGCTCGCCGACGCGATCCCGCCGGCGATGGACGCTCTCAACATCGGCGGCCGCATCGTCGTCATGTCGTACCAGTCGCTGGAGGACCGCCTCGTGAAGCAGGCGTTCGCCGCGGCATCCGCCTCGACCGCACCCGCCGGTCTGCCGGTGGAGCTGCCGGAGCACGCGCCGCGGTTCCGCGTGCTGACGAAGGGCGCCGAGCTCGCCGACGAGGCGGAGCGCGCCCGTAACCCCCGTGCCATCCCCGTTCGTCTGCGAGCGGCTGAGAAGATCCGAGAGTCCGCATGAGCGCACCCGCCGTCGTCCGTCGTCCGGCGCAGCCGAGCGCGCCCCGCGTCACTCCGCAGCGTCGTCTGCAGCCGGTGACGCAGCCCGCGGTCCGCCGCCGTCCGAAGCTCGTCTACGCCCTGGTCGCCTTCCTCGGCGCCATGCTGATCGGGGGTGTGCAGGTCGCCCTTTCGCTCGCCATCACCCAGGACTCCTTCGCCCTCGCGGGTCTGACCTCGCAGCAGCGCGAGCTCGACCTGCGGGCCGAGGCGCTGCAGGAGGAGCTCACCGGCCTGAGCTCGCCCCAGGTGCTGGCCACCAGCGCCTCGGGCCTCGGCATGGTCGTCGCCGGCTCGCCCTCGTACCTCCGTCTGAGCGACGGGGCGGTGTTCGGCACCGGCGCAGGCGCCGACTGGACGTCCACGGTCGACCCGGCGGGTGCCGGCGCCGTGGCCAACTCCCTGATCGCACCCCCCGCCGCGCCGGACGCCGCCGCCGAGGCCACCGAGACGGGCGGCGCTCCCGCCGACGACCTGCCGCTGTCGATCGCCGACGGCCTGCCCAGCCCCACCACCCGCTGATCCCACCCTCGCTCGCCACGGACGGAGAGAAGACATGACGACACGCGCGACACGCGGTCCGCGACGACGTACGGTCGTGGCCCTCGCGGTCATCCTCTGCGTCCTCTGCACGTTCGTGATCCGCCTCGTCGACATCCAGGTCGTCAGCGCCAACGAGCACATCGCCGACTCCGAAGGCGTCATCGGTCAGGGCGACACGATCTCGGGGCAGCGCGGCGAGATCGTCGACACCGAGGGCACGGTGCTCGCCTCGAGCGTGCTGGTCTACGACGCCCAGCTGAGCCCGCTCGTGATCACGCAGCTCGAGGAGAAGGACCCGGAGCTGCCGTGGGCCGAGGCATCCGAGAAGATCGCCGCGATCACCGGGCAGACCGGTGACGAGGTGCGCGCGCTCGTCGCCGACAAGCTGGCGGTCGACCCCACCAGCCAGTACGTCGAGCTGAAGACGTCGCTCACCACTGAGCAGTACATCGAGCTGCGCGACCTCAAGCTCGCCTACCTGCACATGGATGCGCGCGAGACGCGCGTGTACCCGAATGGCGCGGTCGCAGGCAACATCGTGGGCTTCCTGAACGGCAGCGGCGAGGCGCAGTCCGGCATCGAGAAGCTCGACCAGCAGTGCCTCGCGCCCACCGACGGCGAGATCTCGTACCGCAGGGGCAAGGACGGCGTCGTCATCCCCGGAAGCGAGCAGGTGGTGGATGCCGTCGACGGCGGCACCGTGCAGCTGACCCTGAACAGCGACCTCAACTGGTACATGCAGCAGATGATCGCCGAGGAGGCGCAGAAGCAGGGCGCCAAGGGCGGCACGGTCACGGTCGTCGAGGTCGAGACCGGCAAGATCCGGGCGGCGGCCGAGTGGCCCGCCGTCGACCCCAACGATCTTGCGAACGCCCCCGCCTCGGCGTGGAGCAGCCAGATCTTCCACCGCGACTTCGAACCCGGATCGACGTTCAAGGCCATCACCGCTGCCGCCGTGATGGAGGGCGCGGGCATGACACCTCTGAGCACCGTGAGCGCGGCCTCACGGGAGACGTTCCCCAACGGCGCGGTCATCAATGACGCGTTCAGCCACCCGGCATACAACTACACCCTCGCCGGCGGCCTGATCGACTCGTCCAACGTGGCGCTGTCGAAGTTCGGCACGATGGTGAGCCCGGACGTGCGGTACGACTACCTGCAGCGCTTCGGCGTCGGGAAGGACACGATCGGCTTCCCCAGTGAGGTCTCGGGCACCCTGCACCCCGTCGACGAATGGGACAGCCAGTCGCTCTACACCACGACGTTCGGCCAGTACTTCACGGTGACCGCGGCGCAGGTCGCCGGTGCCTACCAGGCCATCGCGAACGGCGGGGAGAAGATCGACCTGTCGCTCGTCGAGTCCTGCACGCAGGCCGACGGCACCGTCGTCGACCTCGCCGCTCCCGCCCACGACCAGATCATCACCGAGCAGACCGCCGCCGACCTGACGCGGATGCTCGAGAACGTGGCCGTGCAGGGCGGCAACGCCGAGCGCATCCAGGTGCCCGGCTACCGGGTCACCAGCAAGACCGGTACCGCGCAGGTGCCGGACGGCAACGGCGGCTACAAGCAGGGCGTGTACTTCACCAGCATGGTGGGCTTCGCCCCGGTCGACGACCCGAAGTACGTCGTCATGGTCACCCTCGACGAGCCGACTAAGGTTGTATCGTCCGCAGCGACCGCATCCGCCTTCCAGAAGGCGATGACGCAGGTCATGAAGACCTATCGCGTGATGCCGTCCTCCACCCCGATGGACGAGTTGCTGCCCAAGTTCGAGTAGTCGGCGTGAGCCGCGCCTGGAGATGTCATGATCGCCCTGTCGCTCGCTGAAGTCGCCGAAGCCGTCGGCGGTGAGCTGCGCCTGTCCGGAACGGACACGGCCGAGACCGTCGTCGACGGGATCGTCGACACCGATTCGCGCACCCTGGGGGAGCGCTCGGTGTTCATCGCGAAGCCCGGAGCCGAGACCGACGGCCATCTGTTCGTCGACGCCGCCCGTGCGGCGGGCGCGACCCTCGCGATCGTCGAGCACGTCGTCGACGAACCTATGAGTCAGATCGTCGTCGACGATGCCGTGATCGCCCTCGGGGCGCTGGCGCGCGAGGTGGTGCGGCGGGTCCGTGCGCGCGGCGAGCTGCGCATCGTGGGCATCACCGGCTCGAACGGCAAGACCACGACCAAGAACTTCCTCGCCCGCATCCTCTCGGACCAGGGTGAGACGGTCGCGCCCGTCAAGTCGTTCAACAACGAGGTCGGCGCGCCCGTCACCATGCTGCGCGTGACGGAGAGCACGAAGTACCTGGTGAGCGAATTCGGCGCCGCGGGGCCGGGCAGCATCGCTCGCCTCGCCGGCCTCGTCGAGCCCGACGTGGTGATCGAGCTCATGGTCGGTCTCGCGCATGCCGGCGGGTTCGGTGGCATCGAGGCGACGGCGAAGGCCAAGGCCGAACTCATCGCCGCCGCGACCGCGACGGGCACCGCGGTGCTCAACCTCGACGACGCCCGCGTCGCGGCGATGGCGCAGCTCGCGCAGTCGCGCGGCATGACCGTCGTCGGTTTCGGCCAGACCCCGGCGGCCGACGTGCGCGCGCGCGACATCGAGGTGTCCGCCTCCGGCACCACGTGCGTGATCGAGGCCGCAGGGGAGAGCATCCCGCTCCGCCTGCGCGTGCTCGGCGCTCACCACGTCACGAACGCCCTCGCCGCGATCACCGCCGCCGGTGTGCTCGGCGTGCCCGCCGCGGATGCCGTGGCGCGCCTCGAGACGGTGGAGATCGCCGAGCGCTGGCGCATGCAGCCCCTCGGCAACGATCGTGTGCGCATCATCAACGACGCCTACAACGCCAGCCCCGACTCGATGGCCGCGGCACTGCGCACCCTCGCGCAGATCACCGGACCCGACGAGCGCACGGTCGCGGTGCTCGGCGCGATGAGCGAGCTCGGGGAGAGTGCGGGCGAGGAGCACGACCGCATCGGTCTGCTCGCGGTGCGCCTGAACATCCGCCGTATCGTCGTCGTCGGCCCGGAGGCCCGGCGTCTGTATCTCTCCGCCGTCGGCGAGGGGTCGTGGGACAGTGAGGCGGTGCACCTCCCCGATCAGGATGCCGCGTTCGAGTACCTGCGCACCGAGCTGCGCGATGGCGACCGCGTCCTCGTGAAGTCATCCAATTCCGTGGGCCTCCGGCATCTCGGCGATCGTCTGGGAGAATTGTTCTCGTGAGGTCACTCATCATGGCGGCGGCCATCTCGCTCGCCTTCACCCTCTTCCTGACCCCGGTCTTCCTGCGGCTGTTCCGCAAGTGGGGCTGGGGGCAGGTCATCCGTACCCCCGAGGCGATGGAGAACCCCAGTCACGAGGCGAAGCGGGGAACGCCGACCATGGGCGGCGTCATCTTCATCGTCGGCTCGATCGTGGGTTACTTCACCGGCATGTGGGTCGGAGGAAGCGTCGTCGAACCGTCGGCACTCCTGGTGATCTGGCTGATGGTCGGTTTCGGTGCCGTCGGATTCATCGACGACTACATGAAGGTGCGCAGCCAGCGCAGCCTCGGTCTCTCGGGCTGGCGCAAGATCGTCGGACAACTCATCGTGGTCATCCCCTTCGGGATCGTGGCGCTGAACTTCCCGAACAGCTTCGACCAGACCCCCGCCAGTGGGTCGATCTCGCTGTTCCGCGACATCACCTGGCTCAACCTCTTCGCCTTCGGCGTCATCGCGGGCTGGGTGCTCTACCTGCTCTGGATCTCGATCATCGGCGTCGCGACCTCCAACAGCGTCAACCTCACCGACGGCCTCGACGGCCTCGCCGCCGGCGCCGGCGTGATGGTGGTGGGCGCATACAGCCTCATCGCGTTCTGGCAGTCGAAGCAGTCGTGCATCGACGTCGAGCTCGACGCGATCGCCGGATGCTACGAGGTGCGAGACCCGTTCAATCTGGCGATCATCGCCGCCTCGTTCACCGGAGCGCTGGTGGGCTTCCTGTGGTGGAACGCCCCCAAGGCGAAGGTGTTCATGGGCGACGTCGGATCGATGGCCATCGGCGGTGTCATCACCGCGCTCGCGATCCTCACGCGGACCGAGCTGCTGCTTCTCATCATCGCCGGCATCTTCGTGCTGTCGTCGGGGTCGGTCATCCTGCAGCGCGCCTACTTCAAGCTCACCCGCGGCAAGCGGCTGTTCCTCATGAGCCCGTTCCACCATCATCTCGAGATGCGGGGCTGGGCCGAGGTGACGATCGTCGTCCGGTTGTGGATCATCGCGGGGCTGCTCGCCGTGTCGGCGGTGGGCCTGTTCTACGTGGAGTGGCTGACCCGTGTCGGCTGACGTGCGTCTGGCCGGGCTCACCAGCTGGTACTCGGACTGGAAGGGCCTGCGAGTCGCGGTACTCGGGCTGTCGATGACGGGTTTCTCGGTCGCCGACACCCTCACCGAACTCGGCGCGGACGTGCTGGTGCTGTCCGAGTCGGCCACCGATGAGTACGAACGCCTCGTCCCCGTCATCGGCGCGCGCCTGGAGCTCGGCGCTCTCGACGACGTGCCCGCGGCCCTCCGCGAGTTCGCCCCGGAGGTCGTGATCGCGTCGCCCGGGTTCCCGCCCGCGCATCCGGTCATCCGCTGGGTGCAGGAGTCGGGGATCGCGCTGTGGGGCGACGTCGAACTCGCGTGGCGCGTACGCGACAAGGTGCGTCGCGCCGACGGCTCGACGGCGGACTGGGTGCTCATCACGGGCACCAACGGCAAGACCACCACCACGCAGCTGACCGCCACGCTGCTGGCCGAGGGCGGTCTGCGGGCCGCACCGTGCGGCAACATCGGCGTGCCGGTGCTCGATGCCGTACGCGACCCGGAGGGCTTCGACGTGCTCGTCGTCGAGCTCTCGAGCCACCAGCTCTGGTATCTCGGCCTCTCGCAGCCGGAGGGGCAGCCCTTCCCCTACGCCGCGGTCTGTCTCAACCTGGCCGACGACCACCTCGTGTGGCACGGCGGGGCCGATGCCTACCGCGACGCCAAGGCGATCGTCTATCGCAACACCCGCGTCGCGTGCGTGTACAACAAGGCCGACGAGGCGACACGGCGAATGGTCGAAGACGCCGACGTGGTCGAGGGTGCCCGCGCGATTGGCTTCGACCTGGGCACGCCCGGTCCCAGCGACCTGGGCGTCGTCGAGGGACTGCTCGTGGACCGGGCGTTCCTCGACGACCGCGCGCGCAGTGCGCTCGAACTGACCACGGTGGTCGATCTCGACCGTGTCGGCCTCGCGGCGCCCCACATCGTGCAGAACATCCTCGCCGCCGCCGCGCTGGCGCGATCGCTCGGCGTCGAGCCGGAGGCGATCCACGCGGCGCTGCAGTCCTTCCGTCTCGACGCGCATCGCATCCAGGTCGTCGCGCGGCACGCGGGCATCACGTGGATCGACGACTCGAAGGCGACCAATCCCCACGCCGCCGCATCGTCGCTGCGTGCCTACCCCGGCGCGGTCTGGGTCGTCGGCGGCGACCTGAAGGGCGTCGACATCGCCGACCTGGTCGCCGAGGTCGGCGGAACCGCCAGGGCGGCCGTCGTCATCGGCGTCGATCGAGCGGGAGTGGTCACGGCATTCGAACGACACGCCTCGACGGTCCCGGTGTTCGAGGTGGATGCTGGCGACACTGGACAGGTCATGAATCGCGTCGTGGAGATCGCGGCGGGGATCGTCGACGACGGGGGCACCGTACTTCTCGCTCCCGCGGCGGCATCCTTCGATCAGTTCTCCAGCTACGCGGATCGCGGCAACCGCTTCGCCGAGGCGGTGCGCGAGTGGATCGAGCGGGGGAGTGCCGATGACGCAGGTGGCTCGCCCTCCGGGCTCTGAGTCGGGCGGTCTCGCGGCCAGGGTCTCGCTCGGACGCCGGTTCACGCCGGTGTCGACGGAGTTCCTCCTGATCGCGTCGACCGCACTGCTGCTCACGATCTTCGGACTCGTCATGGTGCTCTCCGCCACCAGCGCCACGGCCGTCGCGAGTGGGGCCAACCCCATGGCCGATGCGCTCCGGCAGGGCATCTTCGCGATGCTCGGCATCCCGCTGATGTTTCTCATCAGTCGGCTCCCGATCCGCTTCCTGAAGCGCATGGCCTGGCCCGCGCTGTTCGGCGCGGTCGCCCTGCAGTTGCTCGTCTTCACGCCCCTCGGCATCGCCGACGGCGGAAACCGCAACTGGATCAAGCTGGCCGGGGTCCAGATGCAGCCCTCCGAGTTCCTGAAGCTCGCCCTCGCCCTCTGGATCGGCTTCGTGCTGTTGCGCAAACAGGCGATGCTCGGCACGTGGCATCACGTCTTCATCCCCGTGGTGCCTGTCGGCGCCCTGGCGATCGGCACGGTGCTCGGCGGTAAGGACCTGGGCACGGCGATGGTGCTCGTGCTGATCCTGCTCGGATGCCTGTTCTTCTCCGGCGTGAAGCTACGGCTGTTCATCATCCCCGTGGTGCTCGGAGTCGTCGCCGTGCTTGCGTACGCGCTCTCCAGCGCCGACCGGATGCGCCGTATCACCGCCAACTGCGACGACATGGCGCTGTACCACACCGACTGCTACCAATCGATCCACGGGATCTGGGGCATGGCGAACGGCGGCATCTTCGGGCTCGGCCTCGGCAACTCCCAGGAGAAGTACGGCTGGCTCCCCGCGCCGGGCAACGACTTCATCTTCGCGATCGTCGGGGAGGAGCTCGGGCTGATCGGCTGCGTCGTGGTGCTCGCCCTCTTCACCTTCTTCACGGTCGGCGCCTTCCACATCATCCGCAAGACCGACGACCCGTTCATCCGGGTGGCCGCCGGCGGCATCACGGTCTGGATCACCGGTCAGGCGGTGCTCAACGTCGGCGTCGTCGTCGGCCTGTTCCCCGTGATGGGCGTGCCCCTGCCGTTCATGTCGCAGGGCGGCACGGCGCTGCTCGCAGTGCTGCTGGCGTGCGGTGTGCTGCTGGCGTTCGCCCGGACCATCCCCGCGGCGGAGAAGGCGCCGGCGGGGGCGCGGGCGAGCTCCCGGCCCGGTCGGGGTAGGGTCTCCCGGTGACCTCGTACCTTCTCGCCGGCGGTGGCACCGCCGGTCATGTGAACCCCCTGCTCGCCGTCGCCGACGGGCTGATCGCTCGCGACCCCGCTGCGCAGGTGCGCGTGCTCGGCACGGCCGAGGGACTGGAGTCCCGATTGGTGCCGGAACGCGGCTACGAGCTGCTCATCGTCGACAAGGTGCCCTTCCCCCGGCGTCCTGATCGTCAGTCCCTGGGATTCCCGCAGCGCTTCCGTCGGGCGATCGCCCAGGTCCGCGGTCACATCCGCACGCACGCGGTCGACGTCGTGGTGGGGTTCGGAGGGTACGCAGCCGCCCCGGCCTATGTCGCGGCTCGGCGCGAGGGCATCCCGTTCGTCGTGCACGAGGCGAACGCGAAGCCGGGCCTGGCGAACGTGCTCGGTGCCCGCGGGGCCACCGCGGTGGGCGTCGCGTTCCGAGGGACCCCGCTGCGTCGGGGGGAAGTCGTGGGGATGCCGCTGCGACGCGAGATCGTCGAGCTCGACCGGGCCGCTCTGCACGACGAGGCCGCCGCGCATTTCGGTCTGGACCCCGACCGCCCCGTGCTGCTGGCCTTCGGCGGTTCGCTCGGCGCGCAACGGTTGAACGATGCTCTCGCGGACTCCTGGCGGGACGTGCTCGCGGCGGGGTGGCAGCTGCTGCATGTGACGGGGGAGCGCAGCGAGCTCGCCGATCCCGGTGTCGCGGGCTACGCGGTGCGCCGCTACGTCGACCGCATGGACCTGGCCTTCGCTCTCGCCGACCTCGTGCTCTCGCGCTCGGGCGCGGCCACCGTCAGCGAGGTCAGCGCACTCGGGATCCCCGCGCTGTACGTGCCCTATTCCGTCGGCAACGGGGAGCAGCGCCTGAACGCCGCTTCCGCCGTCGCGGACGGGGCCGCCCGCCTCCTCGATGACGCGTCGTTCGATGGCGACGCCGTGCGCCGCGAGGTGGTTCCGCTGCTCTCGGACCGCGAGCGGATCGCCGCGATGGGCGCGGCGGCACAGGGGGCCGGTAGTCGTACCGGCACCGAGGACCTCATCGCCCTCGTCGATCGCGCGCTCGGCGCCCGGAACTAGACTGAGCAGGACATGATCAGACCCGACCTCTCCCTCCCGATCCCCGAGACGATCACCTCCGCGCACTTCATCGGAATCGGCGGTTCCGGCATGAGCGGGCTCGCTCGCATGTTCCTCGACGCGGGTATCCGCGTCTCGGGTTCCGACCGCGCCGACAGCGAGAACCTCCGAGCCCTCGCGGCGGCCGGGGCGACCGTGCACGTCGGTCATGACGCCGCCCATCTCGGCGACGCCGACACCGTCGTGCACACCGGTGCCATCTGGCCCGAGAACCCCGAGTTCACGACGGCCAAGGAGCGCGGGCTGCACGTCATCCACCGCTCTCAGGCGCTGCACTGGCTCATCGGCTCCCGTCGGCTGGTGTCGGTGGCCGGTGCGCACGGCAAGACCACGTCCACCGGCATGATCGTGACCGCGTTGCGAGCGCTCGGCGACGACCCCCACTTCGTCAACGGCGGAGTGATCGAGCAGCTCGGCACGTCGAGTGCAACCGGCTCCGGGGACCTCTTCGTGATCGAGGCCGACGAGTCGGACGGCACGTTCCTGCTCTACGACACGGCCGTCGCCCTCATCACCAACGTCGACCCCGATCACCTCGATCACTACGGGTCGGACGAGGCGTTCCACGACGCGTTCGTGCGGTTCGCGGATGCCGCGACCGAGGCGGTCGTGATCTCGAGCGACGACCCCGGTGCGCTGCGCGTCGGCGCCGGACTCTCGCACCGGAACGTGCTCACGTTCGGTCAGGCGCAGGGGGCGGACCTGCGCGTCTCCGACATCGTCACCGACGGCCCTGTGGCCGCGACCCTCACGCTCGGCGGCCGCAGCGAACGGATGCAGCTGGCCGTCCCCGGCGCGCACAACGCGATCAACGCCGCCGGCGCGGTCGCGGTGCTGCACGCCCTGGGGCGCCCCTTCATCGACGCCGTGCGCGCGGTGGAGGGTTTCGCCGGAACCGTCCGTCGGCTGGAGCAGCACGGCGTGGCCGCCGGGGTCAGCGTGTACGACGACTACTCCCACCATCCGACGGAGGTGCGTGCGGCGCTCGAAGCCATGCGCAGCATCGCGGGCGGCGGGCGCGTGATCGCGATCCAGCAGCCGCATACCTATTCGCGCACTCAGCACATGTACCAGGAGTTCGCCGACGTGCTCGAGGAGCTGGCGGATCACACGGTCATGCTCGACGTGTACGGCGCCCGGGAGGACCCGGTCCCTGGCGTGACCGGCGAGCTGGTGAGCGGCGCGTTCCGCGATCCCTCCAAGGTGCACTACGTGCCGGACTGGCAGGAGGCGAGCGACTACACCGCGCGGATCGCTCGCGAGGGCGACTTCGTCGTGACGCTCGGCTGCGGCAACGTCTACCAGATGATCCCGCAGGTGCTGGAGGCGCTGCGCCGGACCCCCGGGGCGTAATCCGTGCGTCGTCCTGCACCGCCGCCCGCCACGCCCGCGGGTCCGGGCGGCGAGGAGCGGGAGCTCCGGAGCGAGCGCGCGCGGCGCGTCGACGACGCCCCGTCGGGGGAGTCCGTCGACGAGTCCCTCGCCGCGGCGACCAGCTCCGACTCCGAGGAGAACATCCCGACATCCACGCGCGACGTGTGGCGTGCCGCACGCGCGAGACGAAAGGCCTTGCGGGCCGAGATCCGTCGCTTCACGCAGCGCTCCCGTCGCCGCAGGATCATCGGGTGGAGCGCGGTGGGAGTCGCCGTCGCCCTGGTCGGCGGAAGCATCGCGGCGGCCTACAGTCCGCTGTTCGCGGTCGAGCGCATCACAGTGGTGGGTGCGTCGGCCCTCGACCCCGCCACTCTCGAGACCGCCCTCGCCGGGCAGATCGGCACTCCGCTCGCGCTCGTCGACAGCAGCGAGGTGAAGGCTGCGCTGCTGGCGTTCCCGCTCATCGAGACGTATTCGGTCGAGGCGCGGCCGCCGCACGAGCTGGCCGTGCGCATCGTCGAACGCACCCCGGTCGGCGTGATCGCATCGGATGCCGGGTTCACGCTCGTCGATGCAGCAGGCGTCGCGTTGTCGACCACGGCCGAGCAGCCGGCGGGGCAGCCGCTGCTCGAGATCGACGGAGGGCCCGGGTCGTCGGCGTTCGAGAGCGCCGGACTCGTCATTCGGTCGCTGCCTGCGGATGTGCGGCAGCAGCTCGCCACGGTGCGGGCGACGACGGCCGACGATGTCACCCTCACCCTCGGCTCCGGCCTGACGGTCGTCTGGGGGAGCGAAGAGGAGTCGGCGAAGAAGGGCGTTCTGCTGTCGCGCGTGCTCGCCGCGAATCCGGATGCATCGACCATCGACGTCTCCTCGCCCCGTACTGCGGTCGTCGGCTGATCGATTCGTCGCCGAAACGGCCGACACGCCCGTGTCGCTGCGGCGCCCGGCCTGTGCGCCGCATACCTTCGAACAAGAGAACGCAATACCGGGAAATACTTTATACCTCTAGTTGAGGTTTAAGGTTCCCCTTCAGGCTCGAACAATTCGGAGGCCGGCCATGAGCCAGAACCAGAACTACCTCGCCGTGATCAAGGTCGTCGGCGTCGGCGGTGGCGGCGTCAACGCCGTCAACCGCATGATCGAGCTCGGCCTCCGCGGGGTCGAGTTCATCGCCGTCAACACCGACGCGCAGGCGCTGCTGATGAGCGACGCCGACGTCAAGCTCGACGTCGGGCGCGAGCTCACCCGCGGCCTCGGTGCGGGTGCCGACCCCGAGGTCGGCCGTCGCGCCGCCGAAGACCACGCCGAGGAGATCGAGCAGGCCCTCACCGGCGCCGACATGGTCTTCGTCACGGCCGGTGAGGGTGGCGGAACCGGCACCGGCGGTGCCCCCGTCGTGGCCCGTATCGCGAAGTCGATCGGTGCGCTGACCATCGGTGTCGTCACCAAGCCGTTCTCCTTCGAGGGTCGCCGTCGCCAGAGCCAGGCCGAGGCGGGCGTCGCGAAGCTGAAGGAAGAGGTCGACACCCTCATCGTCGTCCCCAACGATCGTCTGCTCGAGATCAGCGACCGCGGTATCTCGATGATCGAGGCGTTCGCGACCGCCGACCAGGTGCTCCTCGCCGGTGTGCAGGGAATCACCGACCTCATCACGACCCCCGGTCTGATCAACCTCGACTTCGCCGACGTGAAGTCGGTCATGCAGGGGGCGGGTTCCGCGCTCATGGGCATCGGATCCGCTCGCGGAGCGGACCGTGCCATCAAGGCCGCCGAGCTGGCCGTCGAGTCGCCGCTGCTGGAGGCCTCGATCGAGGGGGCGCACGGTGTGCTGCTCTCGATCCAGGGTGGATCGAACCTCGGCATCTTCGAGATCCACGACGCCGCCGATCTGGTCAAGGAGGCCGCGCACCCCGAGGCCAACATCATCTTCGGTACCGTCATCGACGACACGCTCGGCGACGAGGTGCGGGTCACCGTTATCGCGGCCGGGTTCGACGGTGGCGAGCCGTCGCTGCGACTCGACCCGATGGTCGTCTCCCGCCCGGCCGCCGCCACCGCGCTGCCCGAGGTGGCGCTGTCGGACGACGCCGAGAAGGCGCCGGAGGCCGAGGAGCCGGTGCGCGAGGAGAAGCCCGCGACGCGCGTGCAGACCACGAGCATCGAGCCGGCTTTCGCCGACGACGACATCGACATCCCCGAATTCCTGAAGTGACCGAGCTGGGCGCGCGGCTGTCGGCGGTCGACGAGCGCATCGCCGACGCCGCCCGCCGAGCCGGTCGCCGGCCGGAGGAGATCACGCGCATCGTGGTGACCAAGTTCCATCCGGCATCCCTGGTGCGCGAGCTGCACGCCCTCGGCGTGCGCGATGTCGGAGAGAATCGCCAACAGGAGCTGTCGGCGAAAGCCGCCCACCTCGGTGAACTCGACCTGCGGTGGCACTTCATCGGCCAGGCGCAGACGAACAAGGCGGGCGCCATCCGTCGCGATGCGGATGTCGTCCACTCGGTGGATCGGCCCCGCCTCGCTGACGCGCTCCACCGTGCCGCCGAGGGCGACGGCGTGCTCGACGTCCTCGTGCAGGTCAACCTCACCGACGACCCCGGCCGCGGTGGCGTGGTGCCCGAGGATGCTCTCGGCCTCGCCGAGCACGTCCTGGGCCTGCCGTCCCTGCGGCTGCGGGGCGTGATGGCCGTCGCTCCTCTCGACGAGGAGCCCGCATCCGCCTTCGCGCGTCTGCGCGACACCGCCGACCGAATCCGTTCGGCGGCCCCCGGGGCGGACTGGATGTCCGCCGGGATGACGGGTGACTTCGTCGAGGCGATCGCCGCAGGTGCGACACACCTGCGGATCGGCTCGGCAATCACCGGCCCGCGCCCCGACCGGGGTTAACCTCTACACAGACCAGCCCGTATCGTTCGAACCGGAGGACACGATGGGTAACCCGCTGAAGAAGACCATGGTGTACCTCGGACTCGCCGACGAGGAAGAAGCCTATGAAGAAGAGCAGCAGGCTCCCGCACGCGCTCAGCGCGAGCGCGAGCGAGACCGTGAGCGCGAGGAGCCGGCTCCGGCTCCCGTCACGCCGCTGCGCCGCCCCGTCGCCGTCCGTCAGCCCTCGGTGGGTGTCGTGAACGAGATCCTGACGGTGCACCCCAAGCAGTACCGCGACGCCCAGCTCATCGCCGAGAGCTTCCGCGAGGGCGTCCCCGTGATCATCAACCTGTCGCAGATGAGCGACGCCGACGCGCGACGCCTCATCGACTTCGCGAGCGGACTGTCACTCGGCCTCTACGGCCGCATCGAGCGCGTGACCTCGAAGGTCTTCCTGCTCTCGCCCGAGAACATCAACGTCTCGGGGCAGGGCGGTATCGCGCACGCGGACGCGGAGTCCGCGGGCTTCGATCAGTAGTAAGCCGTGCAGCTGGTCCAGATCCTCGCGAGCATCGTCCACCTGGTGCTCCTGCTGTACATTTTCGTGCTCTTCGCGCGTCTGATCCTCGACTACATCCCGCTGTTCAATCGGGAGTGGCGCCCGAAGGGCTTCGGATTGGTGCTCGCCGAAGCGGTCTACACGGTGACGGATCCGCCCATCCGGTTCTTCCGGCGGATCATCCCGCCGCTGCGTCTCGGCGGCCTGTCGCTCGACTTCGGCTTCGCGCTCACGATGATCGTCGTGCTGATCCTGATGAACATCGTCCATCTCTTCACCTGATCCGCGATGGGCGCTGTCCGAGTGTCGTGACATCGCGGCTCCAAGGCGCGGGGACTATGCTGGCTCCCAGGTGCGCGCCCCGGGTTCGCGCCACATCACGACCGCGCCATATCGAAACTGGCAACCGAACTCATCGAAAGAGGAGCCATCATGGCACTTACCCCGGATGACGTCGTCACCAAGCAGTTCCAGCACGTCCGCTTCAAGGACGGCTTCGACCCGGACGAGGTCGACGACTTCCTCGACGAGATCGTCATCGAGTGGCGCAAGGCCCTCGAAGAGAACGTCGAACTGAAGGCCAAGCTGGCCGCATACGAGTCGGGTGCGACTCCGGCCGCCGAGACCGCGGCTCCCGCCCCCGTGGCCGAGACGCCGGCACCGGCGCCCGCCGCTCCTGCGGCCCCGGCCGAGTCCGCGTCCGGCTCCGCCACCGCTACCGCCGGCATCATCGAGCTGGCTCAGCGCCTGCACGACGAGCACGTCGCCGAGGGTGAGGCGAAGCGCGACCAGCTGATCCAGGATGCCGAGGCCGAGGTCACGCGCATCCGCACCGAGGCCGAGGCCAAGCAGCGCGAGGAGACCTCGCGTCTCGAGCGCGAGCGCAACGCCCTCGAGGCCCGCATCACCGAGCTTCGCAACTTCGAGCGCGACTACCGTTCGCAGCTCCGCGGGTACATCGAGGGTCAGCTTCGCGACCTCGACGAGAAGTCGGCATCCACGGACTCCACGCCCGTCTCCGCGATCGGACTGTAGGTCGTAGGTCTTGAACCGACGTCTCCCGATTCGTCGGTCGGCGGCCCGCGCGCTCGTTTCGATTATCGCAGCCCTCCTGCTGGCCGCCCATCAGTTTGTGA
>JASCNZ010000045.1 GCA_029959905.1 Microbacteriaceae bacterium PS02344 | reverse complement strand
TGCCGGGGGGGGCGGCGGGGCCCCGCGGGGGCCCCCCCGGCGGGGGGGGGGGGCCCGGGGGGGGCCCCCCCCGCTCGGCACGACTACTTGATCAGCGGAGCCGCGGCGGCCGCGGCATCCTTCAGCGCATCGGCCGGCGACTTCTGGCCGAGCAGAGCCGCCTGGATCTCGGGCGCGAGCACGCCCATGAGGGCGCGGGAGCTGCCGTCGAGCTCGCCCACGGTCGTGTCGGGCACGTACTTCTCGACCTCGCCGAGCAGCGGGTCGTCGGCGTACAGCGGCTCGGTGGTGCTGAGCGCCGAGAAGTAACCGGCGGCCTTCAGGTAGGGCTCGATGACGTCGGCGCTCGTGGCGTACTCGGCGAACTTCGCCGCGGCATCCTGCGCCTTCGATCCCTTCATGACCGACAGCGATCCGACGGTGCCGTAGGCGACCGACTCCTCGTCGGTGAGCGGCGCGAGCACCTTGACGTTCTCCTCGCCCCAGAACGGCGCGACTTCGGTCACGGCGTTGTTCCAGGTGCAGGCGACCTTGCCCTGGGCGATCGCGGTCTGCTCGAGCGGCACGTTGGTGGTGAGCGCCTCGGGGTCGAGCGCCCCGTCGGCGGCGAGGTCGCTGATGAACGTCAGGGCCTTCTCGCCGGCCTTGCTGTCGAAGCCGACCGCGCCGTCGTCGTACACCTGGCCACCGGCCTGCCACAGCAGGGGGTAGAAGGTGAGGTTGAGGGTGTTCTCGGCCGAGGCCGGGTAGTTGAGCACGTACATGTCGGCGGCGGTGAAGGCCGGTGCGATCTCGGCGATGTCGTCCCACGTCTCGGGGTACTCGGTGACTCCGGCGGCCTCGAAGGCGGCGGCGTTGCAGATGAGGGGCTGGGCGCTCGTGAGCAGCGGGGAGCCGAGGATGTCGCCGTCGATCGTGACCGACTCCTTGACGTTGGGCAGCAGGTCGTCCTGCCGCTCCGAGCTGAGCAGGTCGTTCAGCGGCGCGATGGACTTCTGGTACGCGGCGAGCTGGTCGGGGATGAGGTAGACGACGTCCGGGCCCTTGCCGGCGGCGATCGCCGTCTGCAGCGCCTCGTCGCGGTTCGCCCACGGGAAGATCTCGTAGTCGACGTTGATCCCGTCGTTCTCCTTCTCGAACTCCTCGATCGTCGAGTCCCAGAACTCCTTGTGCGCCGCTTCGTCGGCGATGACGGGGTAGAGCCAGACGGTGATGTCCTGCTCGCCGTCGGCGGTGCCTCCGCCGCCGGCCGAACAACCGGCCAAGAGGGCGACGGTCGCGAATCCCGCGACGACGCCGGTGGTCTTGCTGACGCGCATGGTGCTCCTTTGCTCATACCGTGCTGAGTACGGTTCATTATGACAGTAGGGTGGGATAATTCGTCAAGGACAACTTCTCAGCCATTTGTTTCACCCGTGTTTCCGGCCTGAAAATGGTTGACCTTGATCTGAGAATCCGGTGTGCTAATTTGATCGCACCTGCCGACGTCAGCAAGGAGAGGACTGCACATGGGAGTGCCGGGCCACCTGTCGATCGTCGCGCGATCGGCCCTGCAACTGCGCGACGGCGGACCGGCGACGGTCGCCGCCCTCGCCCGCTCGCTCGAGATCTCGCGCACCTCGGTCGAGAACGCGGTCGCCGTGCTGAGCGAGTCGGGTCTGCTCGTCGACGCTCCCGCGACCGGCACCTCGGGAGCCGGGCGCCCCGCGCGCCACTACGCCTTCCACGCGGGCGCCGGCACCGTCGTCGGTCTCGACATCGGCGTCGCGAGCGTGCGGGTGATCCTCGCCGACCTCGCCGGCCGGGTCGTCGCCCAGCGCTCCTTCCCCGGCGTCGAGGCGCAGGCCGACGGGGCCGCCAAGCTGCAGGCCGTCATCGACCATGTGCGCCGCACCCTCGCCGACGCCGACCTCCCGACGTCCCGACTCCGCGCCGTCGGCGTCTCCCTCCCCGGGCTCATCGACGACGCCGGTCGGGTCACCCTCTCGGTCGTCATCCCCGAATGGTCGGGCGTCGACATCGGGGCGCAGCTGCGCCAGGCCTTCGGATGCCCGGTCGCCGTCGACAACGGCGTGCGCCTCGCCGCCGTCGCCGAGCACCACCTCGGCGTCGCCCAGCTCGTCGACGACGTCATCTACCTCTCGGTCGGCAACCGCATCTCGATGGGCCTCATCCTCGGCGGACGCCCGCGTCGCGGCATCCACAACGCCGCCGGCGACATCGGACGGCTGGCCTTCCGCGGCCTCGACACCGGAACCGGTCAGATCTCCTGGCGCACCGCGCCGACGGCCGCCGAGGTGTTCGCGGCCGCCCGCGCCGGCGACGCCGCGGCACGCGACGAGCTCGACGCGTTCATCGACGAGCTCGCTCACGGCATCGCCACCCTCACCATGACCGTCGACCCGGCCATGATCGTCGTCGGCGGAGGTCTCTCCGCCGCGCACGAGCAGCTGCTCGACCCGCTGCGCGCGGCACTCCCCCGCCACCTCGGCCTGCCGTTCCAGGTGCCGATCGCCGAGGCGCGCCTCGGAGCCGAGGCCGCCGCGCACGGTGCGGTCGTGCACGCCTTCCAACGGCATGCGTCCGACGTGTACGGCATCGACGACATGCCCGTGCCGCCGATCACCCCGCTGTCCGCAGCCGTCGCACCCGCATCCGCATCCGCATCCGCATCGTTGGAGGAGAAGTGAGCATCCTGAAGGTCGGACTCATCGGCGCGGGCGGCATCTCCCGCGTGCACGCCGACGCCTGGCGCGCGCTCGGCGTCGAGGGCTACGTCACGTCCCTCGACGGGGCGGACGAGATCGCCGCGGAATACGGCTTCGTGCAGGTCGCCGACGTCGACACCCTCATCGAGCGGGTCGACCTGGTCGACATCGTCACCCCCAGCAGCACGCATGCCGACTTCGCCCTGCGGGCCATCGCCCGCGGCCGCGACGTCATCTGCGAGAAGCCGCTGGCGGCGACGGCGGATGCCGCGGTCGAGGTCGCGCGCGCCGCCGAGGCCGCCGGGGTGCGCCTCTTCCCCGCCCACGTCGTGCGCTACATGGGCGAGTACGAACGCATCAAACAGGGCATCGACGCCGGCCGCATCGGCACGCTCGCGGTACAGCGTTTCCACCGTGCGGGCTCCGCTCCGCAGACGCCGTGGTTCTTCTCGGAGCGCGCGGGCGGAGGCGTGATCCGCGACCTCGCGATCCACGACATCGACCAGGCGATGTGGTTCGCCGGCGACGTCACCCAGGTGTACGCCGTGCAGAACCCGCCGACGGTCGGCGACCGCGTGCCCGCACCCGTCACCGCGCACATCGTGCTGACCCACGCGAACGGCGTGATCAGCCACATCCACGCCAGCTGGGGCCTGCCGGGCATCCCGTTCCGCACCAGCGTCGAGGTCGCGGGGTCGGAGGGGCGCCTGCGCTACGACAGCGCCGAGGACCGCACCCTCCGCACGGATGCCGTGGTCGACTCCGCCGCGACCGATTACCTGCCGCCGATGTCGCCGCAGGACAGCCCGTACTACGCCGAGATCACGGATTTCGTCGCCGCGATCCGCGAGCGCCGCGACGCCCGGGTGGCCCCGGTCGACGGCATCCGCGCCGTCGCCGTGGCCGAGGCGGCGTACGCGTCGATCGCCGCCGGGGCGCCGGTCGAGGTCGGCGGGAGGTCGGCGCACGGCGCCGATCGCGCATCCGATGCCGTGGCTGTCGCAGCCTCCACATCCGCGGCATCCGTCGCATCCATCGAGGAGGTCGCCCGATGACCGCGCCGCTGCGGATCGCCGTGCTGTCGTTCGCCCACACGCACGCCCTCAGCTACGTGCACGCGCTGAACGCCATGCCCGACGTCGAACTGATCGCCGCCGATCCCGACGGGGCGACCGCGCCCGACGATGCGCCGCGCGGCGCCGACCTCGCCGCCGAGCTGGGCGTCGCCTACGTCGACACCTACGACGAGGCCTTCGCCTGGCAGCCAGACGCCGTGGTGATCGCGGCCGAGAACTCCCGGCATCGCGCCCTCGTCGAGCGCGCCGCCGCCGCCGGCGTGCACGTGCTGTGCGAGAAGCCGCTCGCGACCTCGGTCGACGACGCGGTCGCGATGCGCGACGCGTGCGAGGCCGCCGGCGTCATCCTCATGGTCGCCTACCCGGTGCGGTTCGCCCCCGCCGTGCGCGACGCGATCGCCGAACTGCGCAGCGGCCGCCTCGGGCGCGTGCTCGCGGTCACCGGCATCAACAACGGCAAGCTCCCCGCCGAGCGCGCCTGGTTCACCGATCCCGGACTCGCCGGCGGCGGCGCCCTGGTCGATCACGTGGTGCACTGCGCCGATCTTCTCGACGACCTGCTCGGCGAGCGCGCCGCGTCGGTGCGGGCGGTGTCGAACGGCATCCTGCATGCGCAGCGCGACCTCGCGGTCGAGACGGGCGGGCTCGTCACGCTGCAGTACCCGAGCGGCGTGATCGCGACGATCGACTGCTCGTGGAGCTGGCCGATGAGCTCCGCGACCTGGGGCGGCCTCACCCTGCAGGTGGTCGCCGAGCGCGGCACCGTCACGGTGAGCCCCTTCGCGAAGGGCGTGGCGGGGCATGACGCCGCCGGGGAGACGTGGGACCCGATCGGCACCGACCTCGACGCCCTGCTGCTGGCCGAGTTCGTCGACGCGGTGCGCACGCGACGCCGTCCTCAGCCCGACGCGGGCGTCGGCATCCGCACCGTCGAGATCGTGAAGGCCGCTCAGCTCTCCGCCGCCCGCGGGGGCGAGGTCGTCGCGCTCTAGCGCCTGCGGTCGCGCCCGCTGTCGCCCTCGCTGTCGCCCCCGCTGTCGCCTTCGCTGTCGCCCTCGCTACGAAGGAATGCAACCGGAACGAAGGAGCGGATGCCCCACAGCATCCTTCGTATCGCGAGAACTCCTTCGAAGCGCGCGCCCGTCGTGCCTCCGTCTGGCGTGCGAAGGCACCCGCGTGCGATGGCGGAGGAGGCTGCCATCTCGGGGGAGTAAGCTCTCCCTTCGGGTCGATCGGCCCGACGAGTCACGAAAGGCGGTGAGGGCGATGTCCGACGATAGTTACGACGCCGCCTCTGCTGCGTCGCGACTCCCTGCGCCCGCGCGTTGAGCATCCGCTCCGCGTCCGCACGTCGATCTCCGCAGCCGTCGGTGGCGTCCTCCGCATCCCGATGAATCCGCGCACCGGCCGACCTCCGCGTGCGCCTGCGAGAGAAGAAGCACTGCCATGGCCCTCATCGACAACGGCGTGTACGTCCACGGACGTCGCGTCGAGACGCTCAAGAACCTCGACGACACCTTCCGCACCCTCGGGTCGACCGGAGGCATCGCCTGGATCGGTCTCTACCGACCGCAGCGGGAAGAGGTCGAATCGGTCGCTCGCGAGTTCGACCTGCATCCGCTCGCCGTCGAAGACGCCCTGTCGGGGCACCAGCGGTCGAAGGTCGAGCGCTACGGCGACACGCTGTTCGCGGTGCTGCGACCCGCGCGGTATCGCGACGAGCAGGAGTCGATCGTGTTCGGCGAGCTGCACCTCTTCATCGGCCCCGACTTCGTGGTCACCATCCGGCACGCCGAGTCGCCGAACCTCTCGGCGGTCCGCCGCCGCATGGAGGCGAACCCCGACCTGCTCGCGAAGGGCCCGGAGGCGGTGCTCTACGCGATCCTCGACGAGGTGGTCGACGAGTACGAGCCCATCGTCGCCGGCCTCGAGAACGACATCGACGAGATCGAGGACCAGCTCTTCGGTGACAGCGACGACGACGCCCTCTCCCGTCGCATCTACGAACTGTCGCGCGAGGTGATCAACTTCCAGCGGGCGGTGCATCCGCTGAGCGGCATGCTCGAGTGGCTGCGCCGCGGAAGCGACAAGTACCGCGTCGACGAAGAGCTGCAGAGGTCGTTGCGCGACGTGCTCGACCACGTGATCCGCGTGAACGAGCGGGTCGACTCGTTCCGCTCGATCCTCGAGAACGCGCTGACCGTGCAGTCGGCGCTCGTGGCGCGGCGGCACTCAGAGGCGGGGCTCGCCCAGAACGACGAGATCAAGAAGATCTCCTCGTGGGCGGCGATCATCTTCGCCCCCACCCTCGTCGGCACCGTCTACGGCATGAACTTCGACCACATGCCCGAGCTGCACTGGGCCTTCGGCTACCCGCTGGCCCTCGGCGCGATGGGCGCGTTCGCGGTGACGCTGTACGGCATCTTCCGGTACAAGCGCTGGCTCTGACGCGGGTGGCGGGTGGCTCGGCCCCCACCCCCACCGCCACCGCCACCGCCACCGCCGCCACCACCGCCACCCGCCACCGCCACCGCCGCCGCCGCAGGAGAACTCCCGCAACGAAGGAGCGGATGCCCGAAAGCATCCTGCCCAGCGTGCGAACTCCTGCGCAGCGTGCGACCTCCTGCGCAACGTGTGGCCCACCGCCGCAGGAGAACTCCCGCAACGAAGGAGCGGATGCCCGAAAGCACCCTGCCCAGCGTGCGATCTCCTGCGCAGCGTGCGAACTCCTGCGCAGCGTGCGAACTCCTGCGCAACGTGTGGCCCACCGCCACCGCCACCGCAGGAAAACTCCCGCAACGAAGGAGCGGATGCCCGAAAGCACCCTGCGCAGCGTGCGAACTCCTGCGCAGCGTGCGAACTCCTGCCCAGCGTGAGAACTCCTGCGCAGCGCGCGGGCGGGTGGCGACGGTGGCGGGCGACGCGGGCGGGTGGCGACGGTGGCGGGCGACGCGGGCGGGTGGCGACGGTGGCGGGCGGCGACGGGCGAGTGGCGACGCGGGCCGCCCGATAGGGTCGGAGACGTGTCAGACACCGCCGCCCCCACCGCCGCATCCGACCTCGCCCGCATCGCCGACGGCCTCGCCGGCGCCGACCCGCTGACCTGGGTCATCACGGGCGACTCGATCACGCACGGACTCGTGTTCACCCAGGGCGGCCGCAGCTATGCCGAGCACCTGCACGAGCTGATCCGCGGCGAGCTCGAGCGCGTGCGCGACATCGTCATCAACTCGGCGATCAGCGGGCACCGCATCGTCGACATCCTCGGCGACTTCGACCGCCGGGTGTCGTCATGGCGGCCCGACGTGGTGACGCTCATGATCGGCACGAACGACCTGTCGACCGGCGGACCCCAGCCGATCATCTCGCCCGACGACTATGCGGCCTCGTTGCGCACCTTCGTGGCGCGGGTACGAGAGCTCGGCGCCGTGCCGGTGCTGCAGACACCGCCGCCCATCGACGTGGCGAATGCGCCGGAGCGCGCGCGGGTGGCGGAGTTCGCGGATGCCGTGCGCACCGTCGCCGCCGATGACGACGTGATCCTCGTCGACCAGTTCGCACACCTCGTCGACCTCGGGGCCGGGGGCGTGCCGTGGGGTCTGATGGGCGACCCGTTCCACCCGAACGCGGCGGGGCATGCGGCCATGGCCCTCGAACTCGCACGCGTGCTGGGCATCCGCCCGCGCGCGGAGCGCTCCCGCACCCTGCCGCTGCTCGAGGCGAAGGTCGGCGCCGCGCGCATCTACAGCTGACGCCGCGTCGCGCGGCGGGGTCGGCGACGCTCTGCGTCAGACGTCGGCGACCTCGACCCCGGTGACCTCCAGCTCGTCGTCGAGCTGCACGAGGATGCGCGAGTCGGGGAACTGCTTCGGCGCCGCGAACGAGACGTGCACGGCGTCGGCGAAGACGACGATCGCCGTCGCTTCCATGTCGTCGCGCAGGTCGCGCTGCTCGGTCACCTCGGCCTCACCCACCGCATCCTCGATGTCGGTGGCCGCCTCGTCGACGATCGCGTGCCACCGACGCTCCGACACCGAGAGGATGCGGCGCAGCCCGTCGATGATCTCACCCGGGTCGGCGTCTCCGTCGTCGCCCTCGGGGTCGAGATCGACGGCGACGATCACGCCGGCCGCTTCGAGCTCGGTGCGTCCGTGCACGAGTCCGTCGCCGGGGGCGGCGTCGTCGAGCAGTCCACTCTCGGTCACACGGTGCAGGAGGTCGTCGAGCGCAGAGGTCATCCCTCCATCCTCCCCGAATCCGCCCGGGTGCGGGAGAGCCCCCGCGCATTCGGGGCCCGGTCTGGGAAGAACCCCTGGCGGTGCCTCCGATACATCGATATCTTGACCGCATCTGATGTCGGGAAGACCGGGGGGGGTCTCATGTCTCACGTCGTGGCAACCGGGGCAGGCAAGGCGATGATGGAGCGTCGGAACGACCCGACGCACGACTACATCCTCGGGCTCACGCGCAAGAAGCGGCCCCGGGTGCTCTTCGTGGGTACGGCGACCGGAGACGACGCCGCCTACATCCTGAGCTTCTATTCGACCTACGACTCCGACCGGTGCGCTCCGCACCACCTGCCGCTGTTCCACCGTGCCGTCGACGACCTCGCCGGCTTCGTGAAGGGCTTCGACGTCATCCACGTCGGCGGCGGCAACACCGCCAACATGCTCGACGTGTGGAAGCGGCAGGGTCTCGACGAGATCATGCGGGAGATGTGGGAGGACCCCGACTCGAACGTGGTGTTCACGGGCGGCAGCGCCGGCGGCATCTGCTGGTTCGAGGGCGGAACCACCGACAGCTACGGCCCGACCCTCCAGGTGCTCCCCGAGGGACTCGGGTTCCTGCACGGCAGCTTCTGCCCGCACTACGACGCCGAGGACCAGCGGCGCCCGCTCTTCCACGACTCTCTGCTCAACGGCGAGCTCGCGACGGGCTACGCGGTCGGCAACCTGCAGTCGCTCCACTTCGAGAACTCCGACTTCGTCACCGCGATCAGTCCGGTCGAGAACCCGCTGGCCCTGCGGGTCGAGGCGATCGACGGGCGCATCGTCGAGACCGAGCTGGCCACCGAGATCCTCACGGGCACGGGCCCCATCACCCGGGGGCCGTCGTCATGAACGACAACGTGGTGGTGCTGATCGCGCAGCTCATCGTCGTCATCCTCGCGATCTACATGGGCACCCGCACCAGCGGGATCGGTCTGGGCGTGTGGGGGCTCGTCGGCGTCGCCGTGCTCGTCTTCGGCTTCGGCGAAGCCCCGGGCAACGCCCCGGTGGATGCCGTCTTCATCGTCATCACGGTCATCACCGCGGCATCCACCATGCAGGCCGCCGGCGGGATCGACTGGATGGTGTCGGTCGCCGCGAAGGTGATCCGCCGCAAACCGAAATCCGTCGTCTTCCTCGCTCCCGCGATGTCGTTCCTCTTCACGGTCGGTGCGGGCACCGGCAACATCTTCTACCCGCTGCTCCCGGTGATCTACGACGTGTCGTACCAGCAGAAGATCCGCCCCGAACGGGCGCTGTCGGTCTCGGCGGTCGCCTCGCAGGTCGGCATCCTGTGCTCGCCCGTCTCGGCGGCGACGGCTTCGATGGTCGTGTTGCTCGCACCGCAGGGCGTCGACCTCGGCGGGTTGCTGCTCATCATGTGGCCGGCATCCATCGCGGGCCTGTTCGTCGCGGCGCTCGTCATGCTGCGTCACGGCAAGGACCTCGAGGACGACCCCGAGTACCAGCGCCGTCTGGCCGACGAACAGATCAAGCCGCCCACCATCGATGCCCACGAGGACAAGCTCCCCCCGACCGCGGTGCTGTCGGCCGCGCTCTTCCTCGGCGGCGTCGCCGTGATCGTGTTCTTCGGACTCTTCGAGGGGCTGCGCCCGGTGATCGGCACCGACGACTCGGGCGACCCGGTGCGCCTCAGCGTCACCGTGATCATCGAGGTCGTGATGGGTGTGATCGCGGCGCTGATCTTCGTGTTCTGCAAGGTCAAGGCATCCGAGGTGCCGAAGCAGCCGACGTTCCCCGCCGGTCTCGTCGGAGCGATCGCCCTCTTCGGAATCGCATGGCTCGCCAACACCTTCGTCGCCGCGAACCAGAGCCTCATCGTCGATGGGCTCGGCTCGGTGGTCTCGGGCTCGTCGGCGTTCCTCGGGGCGCTGCTGTTCGCGCTCGCGCTGTTCTCGGTCGCCATGCTCACCACCAGCCAGTCGAGCGCGACCAACGCGATCGTGCCGATCGGCATCACGATCGGGCTCCCCGCTCCTCTGCTCGTCGGGCTCTGGCCGTCGACGATGGGCATCTACACACTGCCCGCCAACGGCAGCCAGGTGGCAACCGTCGCGTTCGATCAGACCGGCACGACGAAGATGGGCAAGTTTGTCTTCGACCACTCGTTCCAGCTGCCGAACCTCGTGTACGTCGGCGTCGCGATCATCGTCGGGGTGACGCTCTCGTTCCTGTTCGCGTGACGTAGCGGCGTACGCGGGGCCGGCCTGCGTGCACATCCGCGGAGTTCCGGGACGGCACCCCGCGGATGGATGCCACGGCCCGGCGTGTCGGTCACGATCTCCGAAGCTGTGCGGTGGGGAACGACGGATGCCACGGCGAGCGCGCGCGCCGCACCGAGCAGTCTGATTCCGACCGGCATCGGGCCTGACGCCCCGCGCACCCCGAAGGAGGACGCGGCATGAGCACGCATGCCCTCGCCGACACGGCGACTCTCACGGGCCGGTCGATGCGCCACATCTTCCGCAGCGCCGACACGATCATCACCACCGCGGTCACGCCGATCGCCCTCATGCTCCTGTTCGTCTACGTCTTCGGCGGAGCCCTGCGGCAGAGCACAGGGCAGCAGAACTACGTGAACTACCTCCTGCCGGGCATCCTGCTCATCGCGATCGCGTCCGGCATCGCGTACACGGCCTTCCGTCTGTTCACCGATCTGCAGAGCGGCATCTTCGACCGCTTCCACTCCATGCCGATCGCCCGGTCGAGCGTGCTGTGGGCGCACGTGCTCACCTCGCTCGTCGCGAACGGCATCACGCTGGCGATCATCGTCGGCGTGGGGTTCGCGATGGGGTTCCGCACCGGTGCGGGCGTCGGGGCGTGGCTCGCCGTGATCGGCATCCTGCTGCTGTTCACCCTCGCGCTCACGTGGCTGGCGGTGATCGCGGGCCTGACCGCCCACTCCGTCGACGGGGCGAGCGCGTTCTCGTATCCGCTGATCTTCCTGCCGTTCATCAGCTCGGCGTTCGTGCCGACCGACACCATGCCGGGGCCGGTGCGGTGGTTCGCCGAGAACCAACCGGTCACGTCGATCGTGAACACGATCCAGGCACTGTTCGCGGGCGAGCCCGTGGGGTCGGCGATCTGGGTCGCGCTCGCCTGGTGCGTCGGCATCCTCGTCGTCGCCTACACGTTCGCGATGCTGACCTACCGGCGCAAGGTGCGGTAGGCGGCCACCGGTCGCCTGCCTTCCCCGCATCGCGCGCCATGACTCAGGACCAATCCGCCCCGAGAAAGCGGATCCGGGCCGTACTCAGCGCAGCGAGACCGGTCCGAGAACGAGGCGGCGGCGGTCGCGCACCCAGTGCACGCCGAGTTCCCGCCGCTCGGCGCGGGTCGCGAAGCGGTAGCGGTACGACACCGCCCGCACCCACCGCGGCGGCGCCCCGTCGAACGGGTCGATCCGCAGCAGCGCGAGGGTGGGGGCATCCGCCTCGAGCAGCCGGATGAGGAACACCGTGAACCAGTCGTCGAGCGAGCGACCCAACGGCAAGAACCACATCAGCCAGTCGAGGCGCAGGTGGTACGGGGCGAACTGACGCGGCACGCGCCGCACATCGCCCGGCTTGCCACGGAACTCGTACTCGCGCCAGTCGCTCTCGCCCTCGGCATCCGTCGTGCCCTCGACGACGATCTCGATGCGCTCCTTCGTGACCGTGCCGAAGGCACCGTAGGCGTTGGCGAGCTGCCAGCGATTGAAGCTCGCGTTCATCAGCTGACGGTGGGCGAAGAGGTTCTGCAGCGCCGGCCAGCTCAGCACCGCATACAGCGCGGCGACGGCGGCGGTCACGACGAACCAGTACAGGGGGATGCCCGGCCACGGCCCCGCCTCGACCGACGGATGACCGACACCCGGCAGCCCGATCGCCGAGAACCCGATCACGATCGTCGCCCAGTTCAGCCAGGCGAAGTTGCCCGTGATGACGAGCCACGCTTGCGTCGCGATCACGATGAGCGCGGCGACGGCGCCGACGATCTGCGGCACGGGACCGTCGACCCAGATCGACAGCAGCGGCGCGAACAGGAAGAACGGCACGACGAGCTGCGCGACGTGATTGCCGACCACCTCGGCCTTGTGGAACCAGGCGGGCAGCAGATGCGCCTGACGACTGAGCGGACCCGGCATCGGCTGCGTCTCGTGGTGGTACATGAGCGCGGTGAGATCGCGCCACTCGCGTCCGCCGCGGATCTTGATCATGCCGGCGCCGAACTCGAGCCGGAACAGGAGCCACCAGAACAGCACGATCACGATTGTGGGCGGGGGCTGATCGTTCGAACCGAGGAACGCCGCGAGGAATCCCGCCTCGAGCAGCAGCATCTCCCAGCCGAAGGAGTAGAAGGTCTGCCCGATGCTGACGACCGACGTGTACCCGAGCCACAGGGCGAGGAAGCACAGCATCGGCACCCAGGGCGGACCGAGCTGCGGGATGCCGGCGACGAGGGCCGCGGCGACGACGATGCCGGCAATGCAGAGGCCGACCAGACGCCGATCGGTGTAGCGGATGTGCGCGAAGAGCGTCGGATGCAGCATCCGCCGTCGTTCCTTCTTCTGCGCGACCCAGTCGAGCAGCGCCGGCGCCGGGAGCAGTCCCTGTTCGCCGAGCAGCGGCCGGAACTGGTTCAGCGTCGAGACGAACGCGACGAGGTACAGCGCCGCGATGCCCCGCTGCAGGACCTCGCGGGCGAACCCGAAGTCGACCGCCGCGAACCCGTCCACCCGGTCAGGCTACGCCGGGGGCTCCCCCGTCACCGCCCCCCTTGCGCTCCCCGGAACCGACGCTCCCGTCGCACTTCCTGTGGAACCGGCGGGCCGGAGCGACACGAAGTGCGACGGGAGCAGAAGGGGGAGAGAGGAGGTCAGATCACTCGACGACCCAGTCGAAGTCCGAGCCGTTCTCCTCGAGCCATGCCGCGACGGCCTCCGCTTCCTTGCCCTCGCCGTACTCGTTCACGACGAGGTCTTCGAGCGAACCGTACTGGGCGTCGTCGAGCTTGATCTTCTCGATCAGCTCCGCCGCCTCGGGGAACTCGTCGGCGAAGCCCTTCGTGCCGAGGAAGTGCAGGCTCTCGGCCTCACCCATCGCACCCTGGGGGTCTTCGAGGTCCTTCACGGGGAACGCGTCGTTGGCCCAGAAGGGACGCCACAGCGTCACGACGATGTCCTGCTGCGCATCGGTGGCCGACTGCAGCTGCGTCAGCATCGCGGCGGTCGACGAGGTGACGAGCTCGTACTCGCCGTCGAGGCCGTACTCGGGCAGCATGCTCTGGGTCTGCGCGGTGAGACCGGCACCCGGCTCGATGCCGTAGATCTTGCCGTCGAAGTCCGCGCCCTTGCCGACGAGGTCTTCGATCGAGTTCAGCTCGGAGTACTCCGGCACCGCGAGAGTGAGCTTGGCGTTTTCGTAGTACGCGCCGAGGTCTTCGATCTTGTCGCCGTACTCGTCCATGTAGGACTTGTGGGTCAGCTCGGGCCAGGCCGACGGGTAGATGTCGACATCGCCCTGGGCGAGGCCGGTGTAGAGCGGTCCGGCCTCGGTCAGCGTCTTCATCTCGACGGTGTAGCCGATCTTCTCGAGCTGGTCCTGCAGCAGGTAGGCGGTGCTGAGGCCGTCGGTCCAGGCCGGCAGGTAGCCGAGCGTGATCGTGCCCTTGTCGCCCGAGCCGGAGCCTTCGCCGCTCGAGCCGGATCCGGTGCCGCCCATGCCGTCGCTGCTGCAGCCGGCGAGGGTCAGGGATGCCGCGGCGCCGAGTGCCGCGATCGCCAGGAACTTCTTCTTCATGTGTGTCTCACTCTCGTTACGTATGGATTGCTGTGGTGATGCTGCGGGATCGATATGTCGGCTTCCCGAGCCCCGGGAGGTGACATATCGATCCCGCGGAGGGGAAGTCAGGCTGTGGTGATCGGCGCGCGGCGGGGCGAGGCGGCCTCGCGCTCCGCCTGCGCCGACGCCTCGGATGCATCGCCGGAGGCACCGGCTGCAGCCGAACCGGATGCCGTGTCAGCGCGAGCGCCGTTGCGACGGCGCGCGAGCACTCCGAGCAAAGACGCCGGGTTCTGCCCGAGCGTGCCGAGGGCCGCGGTGACGCGGTCGAGGAACACGGCGATGAGCACGACGCCCAGTCCGGCCTCGACACCCTTCGCGATGTTGATGGTCGAGATCGCTTCCACGACCAGCTTCCCGAGGCCGTCGGCACCGGCGATTCCGGCGATGACCGCCATCGAGAGCGCGAGCATGATGACCTGGTTCACACCGGCCAGGATGGTCGGCATGGCGAGAGGCAGCTGGATGCCGCGGAGGATCTGCCCCGGCTTGGCACCGAACGCCTGCCCGGCCTCGACGGTCTCGGAGTCGACCCCGCGGATGCCGAGCTCGGTGAGCCGCACGCCGGGGGGCAGCGCGAAGATCACGGTCGCGACCACCCCGGGCACGACGCCGATGCTGAAGAACACGATCGCCGGGATCAGGTAGACGAACGCGGGCATCGTCTGCATGAAGTCGAGGATGGGCTTCAGCACGGCGCGCACGGTGGCGTTGCGCGCCGACCAGATGCCGAGGGGGATGGCGATGACCACGGCGATGACCGCGGCGACGAGCACGAGCGCGAGCGTCTGCATCGCCGGCACCCAGAGGTTCATGGCGACGATCAGGCCGAAGGAGATCACGGTGCCGATCGCGAGCTGCCACGAACGAACGAGCCAGGCGATGAGCGCCGCGAGGACGATGATGACCGCGAAATGCGGGCTGAGCAGGGCGCGCGTGAGGCCGTCGACGAGCACGCCGACCACCATCGAGATGCCGCTGAGAAGTCCGTCGAGGTTGTCCCTGATCCAGTCGACACCGGTCGCGACCCACGAGCCGAGGGGAATGCGGAACCCGTCCATCAGCGCACCTCCCCAGAGATCGAAGCATCCGATCCGGGGGCTGTGGCGCCCCCGTCCGTCGGCTCGGCCGTCCAGCCGTCGTCGAGCACGGCGTCGATCTCCGCCTGCGGCATCGGCAGAAGCGGAAGGGTCAGCTCACCCGTGGCCCCGGGGCCGGGGCCCAGCGCGGCGAGCAGGGTGACGCGCGGGATGACGCCGACGAGTCGGCCGGCGGCGTCCGTCACCGCGAGCGGCAGCGGCGACTCGACGGCGGGCACGAACAGGTTCATCAGCACCTCGTCCTCACTCACGCTCTGCGGCACGGGCTTGATGATGTCGCGCAGGGTCGCGGTGCCCTTGCGCACGAGCTTCACGGCATCACGGTCGGTCACGATGCCGACGAGCTGGCGGTCGCGGCCGACGACGTAGGTCGCCGACATGTAGGCGTCGCGCATCTGACGCAGCGCCGTGCGGGGGCCGGCGGTCTCGGCGACGACGGGGCGCGGGCGCTCCATGACGTTGCCGGCGGTGAGCACGCGGGCGCGGTCGACGTCCTGCACGAACTGCTCGACGTAATCGTTCGCCGGGTCGGTGAGGATGTCCTCCGGCGTGCCGATCTGCACGATGCGGCCGTCGCGCATCACGGCGATGCGGTCGCCGAGGAACATGGCCTCGTTGAGGTCGTGCGTGATGAACACGATCGTCTTCTGGAACTTCTGCTGCAGTTCGAGCAGCTGCTCCTGCATCTCGCGGCGGATGAGCGGGTCGAGGGCGCTGAACGCCTCGTCCATGAGCAGGATCTCGGTGTCGGCGGCGAGGGCGCGAGCGATGCCGACGCGCTGCTGCATTCCGCCGGAGAGCTCGGAGGGGAGCTTGTCGCCCTGACCATCGAGGCCGACGAGGCCGAGGATCTCGGCGGCCTTCGCCAGGCGCTCGGCCTTGCCGACGCCCTTGAGTTCGAGGGGGTAGGCGACGTTCGCGGCGACCGTGCGGTGCGGCAGCAGGGCGAAGTGCTGGAAGACCATCGACACGCGGTCACGCCGGATCTCGCGCAGACGCGACGCGGGGATGCCGGTGATGGCGTCGCCGCCCACCGTGACGGAACCGTCGGTGGCGGGGTGGAGGCCGTTGAGCATGCGGATGATGGTGGACTTGCCGGAACCGGAGAGGCCCATGATGACGAAGATCTCACCGCGGTTCACGGTGAAGCTCGCGTCGATGACGGCAGCGGTTCCTGCGTCGGCGACGGCGGAGCGGGTCTCGCCGGCTTTCAACCGGCGGACGGCGGCGTTCGGATTCTTCCCGAACACCTTGAACAGATGGCGCGCTTCGAGTGCGGTTTCGGACACGTTTCCCCCGCGGCTCGCCTCGGGTCGGCGAGCCTGCTTCGGTTACGCCCGGGTGATGTCCTCGAGGCCGTTTCGACAGGGCTGCTGTGGCGGCGCGGGCGGCGGATTTCGGATCCACCGCGATAGGACATCGACCGTACGGACACGCCTCTTCGCAGCACAGCAGATCGAAAGAAGGACGCGTTCGCGGACTGGTCTTCGGACCGTCAGGCCCACAGACCAACGTAGCGAAATGGCCGGTCAGCGCCAAATCCGGCCTGCCGGTACGCCTCGGGAATCGCGGCCTGACCGGGCGATTGCACGGGTGGTTTCCTAATTCACGCGCATGCTTCGACGTTGCGCGAGAGGTCACGAAGCGCCGCGTCACGGCATGCGCATACGGCGTGTCTCGACCCCTCACGAAAGAGCCGACGCGAGCGCAAGCGCGGGCGGGTGGGCGTCAGGGGCGGCGGATGCTGCGCGTGACCGTGAACTTCGGGGTGCGGTGCAGCTGTTCGGTGGCGCCGACGAGGCGTCCGAGCTCGGCACGGTAGCCGAGCGACGAGTTGAACACCGTGTACAGCTCGCCCTCGGGCCTCAGCACGCGAGCGGATGCCTCGAACAGCCGCGTCGCCGCACCGGTGTGCACGCTCGTGCCGAGGTGGAAGGGCGGATTCAGCAGCACGACGTCGACAGAGCCGTCCGGGATCTCCGACGCGGCGTCGTCGTGCGTGACGTCGACACGATCGGCGACCTCGTTCGCCTCCACGGTGGCCCGGGCCGAGGCGACGGCCGCCGCCGAGCGATCGGTCGCGATCACCCGCGCGTCGGGATGGGCGCGCGCGTACGAGACGGCGAGCGCACCGGTGCCGCAACCGAGGTCGAGCACCGTGCGAGATCGCCCGTCGGCGGCATCGGTGCTGCGTCGAGCGGCCCCGTTCCCGGTCCTCGTCGCAAACGAATCGGCGCCGCTCAGGCCCAGGGCATCGAGCAGCACCCGCGTGCCGATGTCGAGGCGCGCCCCGGCGAACGCCCCGCCGTGCGCGACGATGGTGACCCCGTCGTGCGTCGCCGCCACCGGGAACGGCGGCCGTTCGGGCACCTCCCGCGGCTCGCTCGCGACGATCAGCCGGGACTTCCGTTCGGCGCGCTGCGGCTGCACGAGGCCGAAACTCCGCCCGATCACCTCGTTCTGGGCGAGCGTCATGTGCTTCACGCGGCCTCCCGCGACGAGCACCGCATCGGGCGCGGCCCACCGGGCCACCGCATCCGCGATCTCCTCGAGTTCGGCGAGCGCCTTCGGCAGCTGCAGCAGCACCAGACGAGCATCCGCGAGCAGCCCGCCGTCGAGTTCGTGCGACGCGAACCCCTCGACGCCCAGCTCCTCGGCGTTCCGGGCGAGAGCGCGGCGTCCGGTCGCGAGGTCCTGATGCACGCGGATGCCGCGGAATCCGGCATCCGTCAACGCCAGCGTGATCGCGCCGTACTCGTCGCCGATCACCGCGATCTGCTCGCCACCGATCCTTCGCTCCGCGGCGAGCGCGACGCCCCGGTCGACCAGCAGCCGATCGGTCGCGTCGTGCGCCTGCAGGTTCTCGGCCTCGACGTCGGGCCACCGGCGCAGGCGACTGTAGGGGAACTCCGGCACCTGCCCACTGTACGCGGGGCGGCCGACCCGCTCAGCGGGCACGTTCACGGAAGTACGAGCAGCCGCCTCAGAAGAAGGTGCGGACGAGCTCCACGACGCGGTCGGACTCGGCCGACTCGACGACTGGCAGGAAGTGCCACTTGTCGAAGGCGGTGCACGGGTGCGACAGGCCGAGCGCCACGACATCGCCGATCGAGACGTCGGCGTCACGCAGGAACGTGTGCTGGTCGTTCATGGCGGTGACGCATGCTGCGGGGGTCGGCGCAAGCGTCCTGCCGAGGTCGGGGGCGACGCCGTGCACAACAGGCAGTCCTTCGTCGAACGGGAAGTCGCGCTTACCGCCGTCGAGCAGCGCGAGGGCGGGCTCGGGGCGGGAGACGACCCGGGCGTAGCCGCGCATCGCGGAGCGGAGCATCCCCTCGTCGGTTCCGGTGCGCGTCGCGTCGAGCGGCGAGATGCCGCGGTAGAAGCCGTCGTCGTGCACGATGTACGCGCCCGAGCGCAGGGTGAAGCGGGTGCGGTCGTCGCGGGCGATGGCCGGCGCGTACACCTCGGCGACGAGGTCGAAGTAGGCGCTGCCACCCGCGGTGACGAAGACGTCGCCCTCGTCGTACAGGTCGCCGAGCGCCTCGTGCACGACGAGCTGGTCGGCGAGGTATCGGCGCACGGCGGCGAGCGCGGCATCCGACCGGTCGTGGCCCAGCGCGCCCTCGTAGCCGCCCACGCCCGCGAGGCGTAGCACGTCGGATGCCGCGATCCGGCGTCCGATCTCGATCGCTGCCTCGACGCTGCGGGCGCCGGTGCGTCCGCCCTCGGCGCCGAGTTCGACGCAGACGTCGACGGGGCGCGGCGTGCCGGCCTCGCGCAGCGCGCGCTCCATCGCGTCGACGGTGTCGAGGGAGTCGGCCCAACTCACGAAACGGAAGCCGGGGTCGGCGAGCTGGCCGGCGAGCCAGCGCAGCGAACGGGCGTCGACCACCGCGTTCGCGAGCATGACGCTGTCGAGGCCGAATGTCCGGGCCGTGCGCACCTGGCCCATGGTCGCGAGCGTGATGCCGGGGCATCCGGCGTCGAGCTGCCGCTGCCACAGCGCGGGCGCCATGGTCGTCTTGCCGTGCGGCATGAGCTGCAGGCCGCGGGCCTCGGTCCAGGCGGCCATCACCGAGAGGTTGTTGCGCATGGCGGAGTCGTCGAGCGCGATCACGGGGGTCCAGAACTCCGACAGCCGGGGCTCGGTGGCGAGGAACTCGTCGACCGTCAGACCGATCGCCCGCTCGGGGATGCCCTTGTCGCGCGCGGTGAGGCGCTCGTCGCCCCACCCGTCGTTAAGCCGTGTCATCCGTCGCCCTCCCGGTTTTGTACAGTGCCCTGCCAATCTACCCGCCGCCCTGCCCCGCCCATCTCCTCACCACTTCCGGGTGGGCAAAGGCCGGCGCTAAATGGTGTCGTCGGCGGCGAGCAGGTCGATCTGCCAGTGGCGACCGGCGGGGTCCTCGGGGTCATGGCCCTTCTGCGCGGCGTCGAGCACGTCGTTCACCTTCTCCATCGCCACTTCGAACTCGGCCTCGGTCAGGCGGATGGTGCGCTGCGTGAAGCTGCCGTGCACCTCGGCCGTGCGACCGGTCAGGTATTCGGGAGCCCAGGCGGCGACGCGTTCGAGCAGGGCGCGGTGCTCGTCGACGATGCCCGCGAGCACCGCCCCGCCGAGGGCCTCGTCGGCGACGGGCCGCTCGGGTCCGCCGACGCTGAGTGGCCCCTTGATGCTCGCCCACACCCGGTCGCGGCGATCGCGCGCGTGCTCGGGCGCTTCGGAGATCAGGCCGGCGTCGGCGAGCGCCCGCAGGTGGAAGCTCACGCTGTTCGCGGGCACGTCGAGTTCGGCCGCGATGTCGGCGGCGCGCAGATGGTCGTGCCGCGAGAAGAGGCGGATGATGCGGCGGCGCAGCGGATGCGCGTAGGCCTTGAGCATCGCCGAGGTCATGAACTCCGCGTCCGTGCCGCTCTCGTCGCCCGCCATGCCCCGAGTGTATCCGCCAGAAGTTTTGCGCAAGGTTAGTTGCGCAACTGTACTTGCGCATCTACCATCGAGCCATGACCACCGTGACCGCCCCGCACCGCCTCTGGCGCAACACGCGCTACCTCCTTTGGCTCGTGAGCGACACCAGCAAGGGCCTGGCCGCGGCGCTGTTCGGCTTCGCCATCCCCCTGCTGGCCCTCATCGTCACCGATGATCCCGCGCTCGCCGGCATCATCGCGGGGGCGGGGCTCGTCGCACGCCTGCTCGCGACGCTGGTCGGCGGCATCCTGGCCGATCGCCACCGCCGCCTCATGCTGATGCTCGTCGGGTCGCTGCTGGGAGTCGGCCTCTCGGTCGCCTTCACGGTGCTCGCGTGGACCGACGCGCTCACGTTCTCGGTGCTGCTCGTGATCGACGTGCTGCTCGCCGCCCGCAACGGACTCTTCGACGTCGCCGGCGAGAGCGCCATCAAGGAGATCGTGCCCGACGAGGCGATGGGGCGCGCACAGGCGGCGAATCAGGGAAGGGATGCCGCGCTGCAGCTCGCCGGCGGCCCCCTCGGCGGCCTCCTCCTCGGCGTCGGCGGGTGGCTGGTCGGTCTCGTCATGGCCCTGTGCCACGCCCTCGCCGCGGCGACCGCCTGGCTGCTCACCCGTTCCACGGTGGTGCCCTTCCCCGCCGCGACGGCGGCCGATGGGGTCGCGACCCCGGCGGGCGCCGAAAACGCAGACGTGACGGCGGATGCTCGGCGCGTCGCCACGCGACACACCGCGGATGCCGCATCCGATCTGGGTTTTCACCCCGCTGACTCCACCCACACCGCCGACTCCACCCACACCGCGGACCGCGCCCGCCCGGCCGACCCCGCCCAGACCTCGCGCCGCAGGGCGCTCACCGAGCTGCGCGAAGGGTTCGCCTGGCTGTTCTCGCGCCCCGACCTGGGCGGGGTGCTCGCGATCATCACCATCATCAACCTCGGGTTCAACGCCGCGATCACGACCGTGATCTACGCGCTGCAGCAGGCCGGGTACCCCGAGCTGCTCATCGGCACCCTCAGCGCGGGCGTCGGCCTCGTCATGCTCGTGGGGGCGGTCATCGCGCCATTCCTCGTCTCGCGGGTGGGTACGGGCACACTCACCATCACCGCGCTCACGGTCGTCGCGGCCGCCGCCGTCGGGCTGTCATTCGCGACCGACCTATGGGCGATCGTCGCGGTGCTGGGTGCAGCGGTGCTGCTGCTACCCGCCCTGAACGCGGGCATGATGGGCTACTTCATGGTGGCGACGCCCAGTCATCTGCTCGGGCGCGCCAACAGCGCCGCGGGCGTGCTGGGCATGGGGGCGATGCCGCTCGGGCCGCTGATCGCCGGCTTCGGCCTCGCCTGGGCGGGCCGCCAGAACACCATCCTGGTGTGTGCGGCCCTGTGCGCGATCGCCGCGGTGCTGGCCGTCGCCAACCGGGCTCTGCGCGCCCTCCCCACCGAGGCGCACTGGGCCGCCCACGCCCGCCAGTACGAGCAGTAGCCCCGGCATCCGCCACTGCAGCGCTCCACCCCGCACAACTTCGGAGTTCGCGGCTGCAGCACCCACCCGCCCCGCACAACTTCGGAGTTCGCCGACGACACGCCGGCGGCGGATGCTTCATGCCGGCGTGTCTTCTCGGCACTCCGAAGTTGTGCGCGGGGCAGGGCGGGGCAGGGCGGGGAAGGGCGGCCACAGGCGCGAGCGGACCGTGAGACGAGGGCGGAGGACGGATCAGAGGGCGCCGGCGAGCGCGGCGATGCCGGCGATCAGCGACAGCAGAGCGAGCACGAGCGCGATCGAGATCAGCACGATGTGCACGGTGAGGAACGGCGTCGGCTTGCCGTTCGCGTCGCGCGCCCGGGGGTCCTTCGCGACGCGGCGCAGGAACTGCGGCCACACCACCGCGTTGAAGACGGCGTTGAGGAACAGGATCACGGCGAGGAGGGTCACCCGTCCACCGTATCCGCCCGCTGCCGAGCATCCGCCCCGTTCCCGACCCCGGGGCGTTTCCCGCCCGACGGATGCACGGACCTCCCACACCTGCACGACGAACCCCGCCAGCTCTCCGTGCAGATGTGCATATTCCGTGCAACCGGCCACCTGCCCGGTACCACCCACCCGCACCCCGCACCCCGCACCCCTCACCCCCGCAC
>JASCNZ010000044.1 GCA_029959905.1 Microbacteriaceae bacterium PS02344 | reverse complement strand
GGGGCCCCAACCCCCCGGCGCCGGCCCCCCGGGCGCCCCCGGCGCCCGGGGGGGGGGGCCCCGGGGGCCGCCGTATGCGCGTGCTGCTACCAGTCGTGCACCGTGCCGTCGAGCAGGCGGTTCACCGGAAGGTACGCCTTCGTGTACTCGTGGCCGGCCGCGGCCTCCTCGTCGAGCTCGACGCCCAGGCCCGGCTGGTCGCTCGGGTGCAGGAAGCCCTGGTCGAACGTGAACGAGGTGCGGAAGACCTCGAGGGTCTGCGCGTTGTGCGGCATGTACTCCTGGATGCCGAAGTTGTGGATCGCCAGGTCGAGGTGCAGGGCGGCGGCCATGCCGACGGGGGAGATGTCGGTCGGGCCGTGGATGCCCGACTTGATGCCGTAGATCGCCGCGAAGTCGAGGAGCTTCTTCATCGCCGTGATGCCGCCGGTGTGGGTGACCGCCGAGCGCACGTAGTCGATGAGACGCTCGGTGATGAGGGTCTGGTAGTCGTACACCGAGTTGAAGACCTCGCCGATCGCGAGCGGGGTCGTCGAGTGCTGGCGCACGAGGCGCAGCGCCGTCTGGTCCTCGCCCGGGGTGCAGTCCTCGAGCCAGAACAGGTCGTAAGGCTCGATGTCCTTCGCGAAGCGCGCGGCCTCGATCGGCGACATGCGGTGGTGCCCGTCGTGCAGGATGCGCAGGTCGGTGCCGAAATCCTCGCGGATGCTCGCGAACACGCCCGGCATGTGGTTCAGGTAGTTGCGGGTGTCCCACGTCTCCTCGGCGGGACGGTCGCCCGAGCGCTTGGCGGGTTCGTAGTCGTAGCGCACACCCGGTCCGGCATTCGAGACGCCGTAGATCTGACCGAGACCCGGCACGCCGGTCTGCACGCGCACCGCGGTGTAGCCGAGTTCCTGGTAGCCGGTGATGGCGTTCTTCAGCGCCGCGTAGTCGGTGCCGGAGGCGTGCGCGTAGACCCGCACACCCTCGCGGCTCGCCCCGCCGAGCAGCTGGTACAGGGGCATCCCGGCCTTCTTCGCCTTGATGTCCCACAGGGCCATGTCGACCGCGGCGATCGCCGCCATCGTCACGGGGCCGCGGCGCCAGTACGGGCCGCGGTACAGGTACTGCCAGGTGTCTTCGATGCGGTCCTCGTCGCGGCCGACGAGCGTCGAGGCGACGTGGTCGGCGAGATACGACGCGACGGCGAGCTCGCGCCCGTTGAGGGTCGCGTCGCCCCACCCGACGATGCCGTCGGTGGTGGTGATCTTGAGCGTGACGAAGTTGCGCCCCGGGCTGGTGATGATGACGTCGACGTGGGCGATGGCCATGTCGTCCTCCTCGAAGAGAGGGGGCGGCCCGCGGTGTCGCGGACCGCCCCTGAGTGGTGGTGTGTGCGGGTCAGATGGCGTCGCGCGGGTCGGTCAGATCGCGACCGGCGACCTCGGGCATCCAGATCGACGCGACGAGCGCGCAGAGCGTGAAGAACACGAGCATGATGATGATCGGGATGAACGAGCCGGTCACGGCCGACACCCACGCGGCGGCGATCACGGGACCGGCGCCGGTGGCGACGATCGCCGCGATCTCGCGGGCCATCGCGGTGTAGGTGTAGCGGTTGCGGGCGCCGAAGATCTCGGGGAGCGTGAGGTTCTCGAGCGACGCGAAGCTCATCACCGCGAGGTTGTGCAGCACCACGTAGCCGATGAAGACCTGCGCCGTGTCCTTGCTGCTGATCATGAGCATCGTCGGCACGATCACGATGAGCGCGATGACGGCCCACACCATGTACATGCGCTTGCGGCCGAACCGGTCGCCGAGCCAGCCCGACAGCGGCACGGTGATGAAGGCCACGAGCGACGAGACGATCACGGCGTTGACGCCGATCGAGCGGTCGAGCAGCAGCACGACGGTGATGTAGCTGATGAGGTACGTCTGGATCATGCCCGAGTTGCCGGCCTGACCGAAGCGCAGCAGCAGCGCGATCGAGAAGGCCTTCCAGGGCTTGCGCTGCATCGACTCGAGAGTGCGGATGTCGCCCGTCTCGGTCGCGAGACGGATGGTCTCCTCCTTCGAGAGGGCCTTGCCGTCGACGACGTCGTCGCGTTCCTCGAAGACCGGGGTCTCCTTGAGGTTGAAGCGCACCCAGATCGCGAACAGCATGATGACCGCGCTGGCGATGAACGGGATGCGCCACGCCCACTCGATGACCTCGTCCTCGCTGAACGTGACGAGGAGGATGGCCCAGATGCCCGACGCGAGCAGCGTGCCGCAGTTCGTGCCCAGGGCGACCAGCGAGGCGATGATGCCGCGGCGCTTCGCTGGGGCGTACTCGGCGAGCATGACGCCCGCGCCCGAGATCTCCGCGCCCGCACCGAAGCCCTGCGCGATGCGCAGCAGCACGAGGAGGATCGGGGCGAGGATGCCGACCTGCGAGTAGGTGGGCAGCACGCCGATGAGGGTGGTCGCGAGGCCCATGAGCAGGATCGTGTAGAACAGCACCTTCGTGCGGCCGGTCCTGTCGCCGAGGCGTGCGAAGAAGAACGCGCCGACGGGGCGGGCGACGTAGCCGACACCGTAGGTCGCCATCGCGGCGACGACGGCCACGGCGGGGTTCTCCGACGAGAAGAACAGGTCGGCGAACACGAGTGCGGCTGCCAGCGAGTAGAGCTGGTAGTCCATGAACTCGAGCGCGGTGCCGAGCCATCCCGAGATGGCGGCCCGCACGAGGTCGCGAATCGACCTCTTCTCGGCGGGATCGACCGCCGGGGCCGTGGTCTGGGCGTCTGACATGGGGTACTCCTTCGGACCGGGGAACGGATGGGGTGCCGCGGGGCGGCGGGTGACGCTAGAGGGAGAGCAGGACCTTCGCCGAGGCCGACGAGTCGCGGGCCAGCTCGAAGGCGCGCACGGCATCGGATGCCGGGATCACGTGCGACACGACGGGGTCGAGGGCATCCGACTCGGCGAGCAGACGCACGGCGTCGTCGATCTCGGTCGAGAAGCGGAATGCACCGCGGATCGTGAGCTCCTTGGCGAGCATCGGCGCGAGGTTCACGCCGATCTCGGCGTTCGGCAGCATCCCGACCTGCACGACCGTGCCGGCACGGCGCGCGGCGCGCACCGCCTGGGTGAGCGCGGCGCCGACGCCCGAGCACTCGAACACGACGTCGTACGACTCGGGGTCGATCGTGTCGCGGCCCACGAGAGAGACCTCGCCGGCGCCGAGCGCCTGCGCGCGGTCGAGCGGTTCGGCGCGCACGTCGCTCGCCCCGACCACCGCGGCACCGGCGTGCACGGCGGCCGCGACGACGAGCAGACCGATCGGGCCGGCGCCGATCACCAGCACGCGCCGGCCGCTCACGTCGCCGGCGAGGCCGACGGCGTGCAGGGCGACGGCGAGCGGCTCGGCGAGAGCGGCGCGCTCGAGGGGGAGGCCCGCGGGTAGCACGCGCACCATGTGGTCCTCGACGATGAGCAGTTCGGATGCCCCGCCCTGGCGGTGCGGGTCTGCGGCGGCGCTGCCCAGGTAGTCGCCGCCGGGGCGCAGGTGCGGGCGCTCCTCGAGACCGGGCACCGAGGCGCCGTAGCGGGCCGGATGCACGGTGACGGGCGTGCCGGGGGCGAGGCGGCCGGAGGGGTCGAGGTCGACGACGCCCGAGAGCTCGTGGCCGGGCACGAGCGGTTCGCGGATCGTGTACTCGCCGTTCGCGCCGTGGAAGTAGTAGTGCAGGTCGGAGCCGCAGATGCCGACGAAACCGACGCGCAGCCGCACCTCGCCGTCACTCGGCTCCGGGGCGTCCCGGTCTTCCCAGCGGATGTCTTCCTTGCCGTGGATGACGAGCGACTTCATCAGCGGGTCTCCTTCGTGGGGGTGCGTGTGTCGAGCATGCCCTCTTCGGCGGCCGAGGTGGCGTCGGCGAGGGCGGCGTCGGCACCGCTGCGGTGGATGGTGTCGACGAGCTGACCGACGCGGGCGATGAACGCGTCCTGGTGCGCCAGCGCCGAGCCGAACAGCTGAAGGTCGGTGATCACGCGGCGGGCGAGCTCGGCGCCGCCGCGCACGGTGCCGGCGAACGCGGCGAGCCGCTCGCGGGCGGGGTCGGTCATCGCCGCGGCGTGCGGTCCGGGTTCGAAGCCGGCGAGCGGGGCGACGCACGACAGGTACCCGGCGACCGTGAGAGCGATGAGGTGGGGCATCCGCCCCTGGCCGAGGGCGAGCAGCGCCGGCTCGGGGATGCGCTGGCGCAGCTTGACCGATCCGTCCGAGCCGACCTGGCTCGTGCGGTGACCGAGGGCGCTGTTCGCCCATCGTTCGAAGAGCTCGGCCTCGTAGGCGCGGATGTCGACCCCGGTCGGGATCTCGATCGACGGTTCGTACTCGCCGCGCATGAGGGCGCGGGCGGCGGCGGCGATCGGCGGCTGCACGACGGCGGCCGGGATCGTCTCGGCGCCGCGCAGGGCGCCGAGGTAGGCGATGAGGGAGTGCGTGCCGTTCAGCAGCCGTACCTTCATCTGCTCGTAGCGACCCACCTCGTCGGTGAACACGGCGCCGCCCGCCTCCCACGCCGGGCGACCGGCGGCGAAGCGGTCCTCGATCGCCCACATCGTGAAGGGCTCGGCAGGCACGGGAACGCTGTCGCGTGCGCCGAGCAGGGAGTCGACCTCGTCGCGCAGCGCCGCCGTGGTGGCGGGAACGATGCGGTCGACCATGCTCGACGGGAAGGTCACGGCGGCGTCGAGGAACGCGAGGGTCTCGTCGCCCTCGCCGTGCGGCAGCGCCTGCAGGAACTCCCTCACGAGCTTCTCGGTGTGCGTGCCGTTCGACGCGAGGTTGTCGCAGCTGAGCACCGAGACCGGTGCGCCGCTCGCGGCGCGCGCCTGCAGGCCGCGGGCCAGCTGGCCGATGGTGGTGCGCGGGGCAGCGCCGGCGAGGTCGGCGCGGATGCCGGCGTCGTCGAGGTCGAGGCGCTCGGTCGCGGCGGAGTAGTTGTAACCGTTCTCGGTGACGGTCAGGGTCACGATGCGGATGCCGGGATCGGCGAGCTGCGCCACGACGCGGTCGGGCTGCTCGGTGCCGACGAAGGCGTCGGTGTGCACGCCGGGGATCGCCAGGCTCGTGCCGGCGGGGGAGATGGTGGCGACGGAGTAGAGGAGGTCCTGCGCGTGCAGGCCGTCGACGATGGCACGGGAGCGGGAGGCGACGCCGACGATGCCCCAGTCGCCCTGCTGCTGCTGGAGAGCCGCGGCCGTGTACACGGCCTGGTGAGCGCGGTGGAAGCTGCCGAGCCCGAGGTGCAGGATGCCGGCGCCGGCGGGGGAGGCCGTCGGGGCCACCGCGGCGGGAGTGGCGCGGCCGAGGATCCGGAGATCGGCGTTGATCATCATGAAAATCAGTGTGAGCGATTTGTACAAACTTGTCAACTCTCTTTCATGCACGGCGCCGTGCCATAGGATTGCGGCGAACCGGAGGGGTGCACATGGCGGCGACACTGACCGACGTGGCGAAGCGCGCAGGCGTCTCGATCGCCACGGCTTCGCGCGCCTTCGGCGAACCCGACCGCCTCGCCCCCGACACGCTCGGTCGCGTGCTCGAAGCCGCCGGCGACCTGGGTTACGTCGGCGGACAGGCCGCCGCCGCGACCCGCACCATCGGCGTGCTCGTGCCCGATGTCGCCAACCCCGTGTACGGCATGCTCCTCAAGGCGATCCAGGGTCAGGCGTGGCACGGCCGCCACCGCATCGTGCTGTTCGACGCCGACGAGGACCTCCGTCGCGAGCGCGAGCAGATCGAGCAGGCCCGCAAGCTCGACGGCATCCTGCTGTGCTCCCCCCGACTGCCCGACGACGAGGTGCGCGCTCTGATCGGCCGCACGCCCGCGGTCATCGCGAACCGTGTGATCGACGGAGTGCCCTGCGTCGTCATGGACACCGAGTACGGCCCGACCCAGGCCGTCGAGCACCTCGTCGCGCTGGGGCACGCGCACATCGCCTACGCGTCGGGCCCGCGCGGATCGTGGGCCGACGTGCGGCGCTTCGACACCATCGCGCGGGCCTGCGAGCGACACGGCATCCGCCTCACCCGGCTCAGCCACCACGCCGCCTCGATCCAAGGGGGCCGCGCCGCCGCTGCGCTCGCCGCGGCCAGCGGGGCGACCGCCGTCGTCGCCTACAACGACCTCGTCGCCCTCGGCCTCGAGGCCGGCATGTCGGAGCTCGGTGTCGCGTGCCCCGACGACATCAGCATCGTCGGCATCGACGACATCGATCTCGCGGGCGCGGTGACCCCGGGTCTCACGACGGTGCAGATGCCGATCGAGCGGTGCGGGGCGCTCGCGGTCGACCTGCTGCTGCAGGCGATCGGCGGCGCGGCCCTCGGCGACGTCGCGACCCTGAACTCGCAGCTGATCGTGCGCGCCTCGACGGCGGCCCCGCGCGCCTGACCCGGTACTTGCGTCTGGCTCCCGACGGTTCTGCGCCTGGCTCGGCCGGTCTTCCTCCCGCTGCTGCCGCCCATCTGCACGGACTTCGCACAGATGCACGGAGAAACACCTGGATCCTCCGTGCATCCGTGTATCGCCCGTGCAGGCTGCAGATGAGTACACGGGTGATCGTTTTAGCACGGTCGTGCTAATTTGGGTGCATGACCACGAACGGATGCATCCGCCCATGATCCTCGCCGCCATCATCGCCTGCGAGATCGGGTTCTGGCTCGCCCTCGTCGCCGGACTTTCGCTGCGCTACATCGCCCGCAAGCCCCGGCTCGGAGTCGCGCTGCTCATCGCCGCACCCGTCATCGACCTCGTGCTGCTCGCCCTCGTCGCCGTCGATCTGATCGGCGGGGGCACGGCGTCGTGGCACCACGGTCTGGCCGCGCTCTACATCGGGATCTCGGTCGCCTACGGGCATCGCATGATCGCGTGGCTCGACGCCAAGTTCGCGACGCGGTTCGACGGCGCCCCGCCTCGCGCGCCGCTCACCGGATGGGCGTACACGGCGGCGTGCTGGAAGGACGTCGTGCGCACCCTGTTGGCGGCCGCGATCGCCGCGGGCATCCTCGGGGGGCTCATCCTCGTGGTCGGCGACCCCGCCCGCACGGAGCAGTTGCTGGGGTTCTTCCGCATCCTCGGGATCATCGTGGCGATCGACCTGATCTGGGCCATCAGCTACACACTGTGGCCGAAGAAGCCGGCGGCCCAGGCGGCGCCGGTACGGTGAGGGGATGCCCCGACTGATCGACCATGCCGAGCGCGACCGCGAGATCGGCGATGCGGCATGGCGGGTGCTCGCCCGCGAAGGGCTGGCGGGACTCTCGGTGCGCAAGGTGGCCGACGAGGCCGGGTTGGCGACGGCGTCGCTCCGCCGGGCGTTCCCGACTCAGGCCGCGCTGCGCTCGTTCTGCCTCGACCGGATCCAGGCGACGGTGGGCGACCGCATCCTCGCTCACTCCGGTGAAGGGCTGCCGCTCGTCCGCGCGGTGCTGCAGGAGGTACTGCCCCTCGACGAGACGCGGCGCGCCGAGATGATCGTGCAGGTGCAGTTGGGCAGTCTCGCGCTGACCGACGCGTCGCTGCAGGATTCGGTGCGACAGCTCAGCGACGGGGTGCGGCGGGTGTGCGTTCTCGCGCTCGGCGAGCTGTCCCGGTCGGGCGCCGCGGGCGCGGTGACGGATGCCGAGGCCGAGGCCGACCGCCTCCACGCCCTGCTCGACGGCCTCGCGCTGCAGCTGCTCTGGAGTCGCGAGCCCGACGAGGCCGCCCGCGTCGCCGCCGTGCTCGACCGGCACCTGGCGGCCCTCGCCGGCTGAGGCCGCCGGCCCCGGATGCGGTCCGCCCCGGCGCCGTGCGCCCCGGCACCGGCCCGGGCCCGGGGTGCCGTCTGGTTCGGCTCCGTCCGCCGCGGACCCGGCCCCGCGGCCGGCTGCACGGACTTCTCACGGATGCACGGGGCATCCGTCCATTCCTCCGTGCAGGTGAGGAAGTTCCGTGCGGGTGGAGGGGGGCGGGCGGATGCTCCGCCGCTGTCGTCGGGACTACAGCAGCTCGTCGTCGGTGCGGAACCCCGACGCCTTGTGCGTCCCGTCACAGAACGGCTTGATGGTCGACAGTCCGCAGCGACAGAGGGCGACCGTGCGCCGCGTCGTCTCGATCACCTCGCCGTCGGCGCGACGAAGCTCGATGTCGCCCCGCACCAGGAGCGGGCCGTCGGGGTACGGCGTGACCGTCGCGCGCTCGCGGTCGGCGCTCATGACGTGCCCCCGGCGGTCGCAGCCGCCCCCGCGCCGCGCAGCGACGACTCCCCGGCGGTCCAGGCGTCGAGCACGTGCCCGCCCATCCAACCGTCGACCGTGAGGCAGGCGGCGGCACCGAAGAAGATGTCCTCGAGCAGTTCGGGGCGGTCCTCGGCGAGCGCACCGGCCAGGTCGCGTCCGGCGATCTGCTCGTGCACGGCATCCGCCTCGACGTGCTCGTCGAAGTACTCCACGACGTCCTGGTCGAACCCGAGCCGGCGCAGCCCGTCGGCGTACAGCCGGCACGGGATCGACGAGGTCATCTCGTACGCGGCGAGATGGCCGACGATGGCGCCGACGAGGCGACGGTTCAGGCCGAACAGCGACATGAGGTTGAAGGACGCGAGGGTGAGCGCCGGCACGTCGTCGACGTAGGCGCCGTAGCGCGCGTCGAGGCCGGCGGCGCGCATCGCCGCCGCGAAGAGGTTCTGGTGCACGCGGTCGGGGCGCCCGCTGCCGTACTCGTCGGACTGGATCTCGACGAGCGCGGCCTTCGCCCGGCCGGTCAGCCGCGGGATGGCCCACGAGTGCGGGTCGGCCTCGCGCAGCGTGTAGACCGAGCGCTGTACGAGCATCTCGGTCGCTTGCTCGCGGGTGGCCTTCTTCGCGATGAACCGCGACAGGCTGGGCCCCGAGTCGGCCGCGGCGAGCGCGAACAGCGCGCGGCCCACGGCATCCACCGTCGGTTCGGGAAGCGCGGGCATCGGCACGGTCGCGCGCAGCTCGCTCTCGAATCCCGCTTCGAGCACGCGGCGGGCCTCGATGAGCTCGGCGTCCCACTCGAGCTCGGCGTCGAGCTGGGGAAGCGAGCCGTACGACGACGCGTAGAGCAGGAAGAGTGCGAACTGCACGTCGTCGTCGCGCACGATCTCGTCGGCGGCGTCGAGCGCGTCGGCGGCTTGCACCGCCAGCGGGATGCCGTGGCGCACGCCGGCATGCGCCGAGTCGGTGAGGCGGTTCAGTACGGCGGCGCTGAGCGGACCGCGCGGAGTGAGGCGAACGGCGTCGTCGCCGATCGGGGGCGCTCCGGCACCGATGACGGCGTCGAGCGCGGGGGCGGATGCAGACATTTCGAGCTCCTGTCGGATCGATCTGCCGCAGTCTCGCGCGCGCGCAGCCGCCCCCTGAAGGGACTTGACGAGACGGCCCGGATGCTCCATGCCGCCGTGTCAACCCCTTCCTGTGAGCGAGGTGGGAGCGCCACCATGGGTCGACGGCGTCATGGGACGCCGGAAGGAGAACACGCTATGAGCATCGGAACCGGAATCGTCCTGTTCGTCATCGGCGCGATCCTCGCGTTCGCCCTCAACGTGCAGGTGGACTGGGTGAACCTCGACCTCGTCGGCTACATCCTGATGGCCGCGGGCGCCATCACGGCGATCATCGGCATCATCCTGCTCGTCTCGCGTCGCAGCCGTACCCGCGGCACGACGACGGTCGTCGAAGACGACCGCATCTGAGCACCCCCACCCCGGCCCCGCGCCGGGACCCCGCGATGCGGGATCGATATGTCTTCTTCCAAGGGCCCTGAGCCTGACATTTCGATCCCGCATCCGTGCGTTGGGCGGGGGGAAGGGGGGAAGGGGGGACGGGGGGATGGGGAAGGGAAGGGGGGCTAGCGGCGGAGGCTGGGGCTCGGGTCGAGACCGTCGGTGTCGTCGGGGCCGGCGTCCTCGCCGTCGTCCGGCGTGAAGACCTTGTCGTCGCCCGAGGGCTCGGCGGCCGCGTCCGCGGCGGCGTCGTACGGGCTGCGCTGATCGGGGTACGTGCTCGGGCCCGGTGTGCTGTCGTCACTCATGAGAGTCCTTCCTGTCGGGGGCTCCAGCCTGGGGCATCCGGCGCCGTCCCGTCTGCGGGTTGACAACGAGCTGGGCCCGACCGCGGGCACGCGTCAGCGTCGACCGGCGCTCAGCCAGAGCGACACCCCGAGAACGGCTGCGGCGGGGCGGTACCAGCGGCGGTCGAGGTGAAGGAACCGCTCACGCGGCCGCGGCATGCCGAGCAGGGCGAGCGCGGCGCGGCCGCCCAGCGCCGCGCGCAGAAGCAGCACCGAGCCGAGGGCACGCATGCCGCCGCGCACGATTCGTCCGTGCCCCCATCCGCCGGCCGAAGCGATTGCCGCGGCGGCCGAGCCCAGTGCGACGACGGCGGTCGGCGCGGCAGGGGGCAGGGTCATCCGCTGCCCCACGACCGCCTCGGCAAGGCGGCGCGGGTTGCGCGCGGGCCACGGCGACCCGCTCGCCCATACGGCGTGCAGCACCGCGAGAGTGCCGAGGCCGAAGAAGCCGATCACGCGCGCGAGAACTCTGATTCCGGCTGACATGCCGCCCAGGGTAGCGCCTCGAGGCACGGCGTCATCCTGGCGACGGTGACGCCTCGGTCTCTGCGTCTTCGTTCCCGGCCCGACCGCGGGCACGCCCTCAGCCGACGCACCCCTCGAATACATAGCCATCGTCGTCGGGGGTGCGGAGGTCGCGGTCGCGCAGCACCATCGATGCGGGCGACGACGGGTCGGCGCACATCTCGGCGAAGGATCGCGGCAGGTCGTCGGTGTACTCGATGTCGACGACCTGGTCGCCGTACACGTCGGTGTACGCGTCGCATTCCTCGTACGCCGCGCACTCCTCGACGACGGCGAAGTCGAAGCCCGCGCGCCCGTGCAGGGCCTCGGCGTGTTCGGCCGCGTTCTTCTGCCCTGCGGCGAGCCCCGCGGCATGCGCGGCGTCGACGAGAACGGTCGCCAGAGCGAGGTTGTCGTCGAGGCTCAGCGCGCCGTCCGACCGTGTGAACGAGTCGAGGTTGTCGAACTCGACCGCGTCGAAGCCGGCATCTGCGCAGCCCTCGATCCACGGGGTCACGAGGGCGGCGATGCGCTCGCGTTTCTCGGGCGTCGAGGTGTCGGCGAGCGCCTCGTCCGGCCAGTCGGGGTCGAACACCGGCACCCCGTCGCGCTGCAGAAGCAGGTCGTCGTCCCAGAGATCGCGTTCGCCCGGCTGCGTCTGGAAGGCGTTCACGTAGCAGATCGACCAGGCATCCGTCGCAGGTTCCGCGCCGCGATCGCGCCCCACGATGCGCACGCCCGCCGCCGGTTCATATGCGCCGCCGAGCTGGTAGTCCGGCGCCCCGCCCGGCATCCCCGTCCCGCCCGGCATCCCCGTCCCGCCCGGCATCTCCGCCCCACCACCCACCCCGCACCCCACGAGCCCCAGCGCCCCCAGCACCATTCCCGTTGCGCAAACTGTCGCTCGCCGCTGCGGCGGGCGACAGAAAATGCGACGGGAGCGCCGAGGGGAGGGGGAGGGCATAGGGGGACAGTAGCCGACGGGAGGAATACGGGAGGGGGTGGGGGTGGTTAGATGTGTATGCATCTGCATGTAACGGAAGGATCGCGCATGACCACCACCTACAACGTCGGATTCCTCATCGGCAGCATCTCGTCGACCTCGATCAACCGCCGCCTCTCGAAGGCTCTCGTCAAGCTCGCCCCGCAGGCCGGGCTGAACCTCACCGAGATCCCCCTCGCGGATCTCCCCTTCTACTCCGCCGACAACGACGGCGCGATCCCCGCCGAGGCTGCTGACTTCAAGAAGGCCATCGAGGCCGCCGACGGCATCGTCGTCATCACCCCCGAGTACAACCGCTCGGTGCCTGGCGTGCTCAAGAACGCCCTCGACACCGCCAGCCGCCCGTGGGGGCAGAACAGCTTCGCCGGCAAGCCGTCCGCGGTGATCGGGGCATCGATCGGCGCGATCGGCACCGCCGTCGCCCAGCAGCACCTGCGCTCGATCCTCTCGTTCCTCGCATCGCCCGAACTCGCGCAGCCCGAGGCCTACGTGCACATGCGCGAGGGGCTCATCACCGAGGATGGCGAGGTCACCGACGAGTCGACGACCGAGTTCCTGCTCTCGTGGCTGACCGCGGTGCACACGCACATCGCGAAGACGCTCAGCCCCGTCACCTGACGACGCCTTCGGCACGGGGTCTCGACCGGATGGTCGGGGCCCCTTCGTCGTACCGGAGGGTGAGCGGGGTCTGGCCTTCTCGCGGATGCTGTGGCACGCTGTTAGTTAATTCCACTAACAATGCGCGTTGTGGAAATGATTATCGCCGTGAACACCGACGTGAACGAGGACTCGATGTCGAGAAGAACCCTTGCCGCCGCGACCGCCGCCGCCCTGCTGCTCGGCATCCCGACCGCCGCTGCCGCCGCTGCTCCCGAAGAGGAGCCGCTCTACAAGTTCGTGAAGGATGCCGCCGGCGCCTACGGCTACGGCACCGATCCGGTCTACACCTACCCCGGCTCCGGACAACAGGTCTCGATCCCCACCTCGCTCGCGGCCGAGAACCGCCGCTTCTCGAGTGCCTGGGTCGGCACGATCGGCAATCTCAACTTCGGCAAGCCCACGGATGCCGCCGACTTCGACGCGAAGTACGCCACCGTGCTCGACGACTTCGAGTCGTGGAACATGAACGCCGTGATCTTCCAGGTGCGTCCGCTGCTCGACGCGTACTACCCCTCGGAGTTCAACCCGTGGTCGGAGTTCCTCGGCGGACCACAGGGCGCCGACCCCGGATACGACCCCCTGAAGAAGATGGTCGACGCCACCCACGCCCGCGGCATGGAGTTCCACGCCTGGCTCAACCCCTACCGCGTCACGAACACGAAGATGACGGCCCCGGCGATCCTCACCGCGCTCGGAATGACCGCCGACGAGGTGAAGGCCCTCTCCATCCCCGACTACATCGCGGCACTGAACGAGGCGGGGATCCTCGCCGACGACAACTTCGCCGTGCAGCATCCCGACTGGGTGCTGTCGTTCGAGGAGAAGCTCTTCCTCGACCCCGGCCAGCCCGAGGTCCCGGCGTACGTCGCGGCCTCCGTCGCCGAGATCGTCGAGAACTACGACGTGGACGCCATCCACTTCGATGACTACTTCTACCCGTACCGCATCACGGTCGACGGCGTGAACGTCTTCTTCGGCCAGGCGGGCGAAGACCGCGCGACCTTCGAGGAGTTCGGACTCACCGCCGACTACCCCGACACCGCCGCCGGCATCGAGGCGTGGCGCCGCGACAACATCACCGGCCTCGTCGAGCAGGTCGCGGCCGCGGTCGACGCGCACAACGCCGGAGCGGGCACGGCCGTGCAGCTCGGCATCAGCCCCTTCGGCATCTGGGAGCACAAGGCCCTGAACCCCGCCGGGTCGAACACCCCGACCGGCTCGTCGCAGACCTACAGCAGCGCGGTCTTCGCCGACACCCGCGGCTGGGTGCAGGACGAGCTCATCGACTACGTCACCCCGCAGATCTACTGGAGCTTCGACCAGGCGGCCGCGCCGTACGGCGAACTCGCGCAGTGGTGGAGCGACACCGCCGCCGAGAGCCGCACCCAGGTGTACGTGGGGCATGCGCTCTACAAGCACGTGAACAACGGCGGGTGGGAAGCCGCTTGGATGAACCCCGAGGAGGTGCCGAACCAGATCCGCTTCAACCAGAAGCTCGACGGCATCGACGGCAGCGTGCTCTTCAGCTACAACGACATGAAGCCGAGCGACCTCGCGGCGCTCCCCGCGGATCAGCAGCCGAAGAACCAGGCGAAGAACAGCGCGATCGAGCTGCTCCGCGCCGAGGCGTTCGCGCATCCGACCATCGTGCCGGCCAAGCCGTGGCTGTCCGACGGAGAGGTCGCGGCACCGACCGGCGCCGCCGTCGCCGACGGCCGCCTCACCTGGCGGGCCGGTGACGCGACGGAGGCACGGCAGTACGCGATTTACCGCGGCACGGGAACGCCCGAGGAGATCGTCGCCGGTGAGGGCACCCTCGTTGACACGGTGTGGGCCGGTGGCGCCGCCGACCTCGCGTTCTCGCTGCCGGCGGATGCGGCGGGAGCGGATGCCGTGGCTGCTGCCGCGGTGGGCGACACGTGGGTGGTGACCGCACTCGATGCGGCGGCGGTCGAGAGTGCACCCGTCGCCGCCGCTGCCGACCCCGGCACGCCGGTCGATCCCGGAACCCCGGGCACGCCTGGGACCCCCGGGACCCCCGGCACCCCGGGCACCCCTGGCGGGGGAGCCGGCAACGGGGACGGCGGCGCGGGCGGTGCCGATGGTGGTGCCGCGGGCTCGGCCGGAGCATCCGATGACCTGGCTGCGACCGGGGGCCCCGTGCCCGTCGGACTACTGGCCCTTGCTGGCGGCCTGGTCGCCGCCGGTGCCGCCACGGCCGGCGTCACGGCCCTGCGCCGCCGCCACCGCTCCTGACCCGCGGGATCGATGCGGCACGCCCCCTCGGTCGTGCCGCATCGATCCTGTCGCGGGGGCTGTGTGCCCGCGAGTTCTGGCAGATCGGCAGAATCTCGCAGCCTATTGGCCGCATCTCTGCGAGATCGTGCAGATCTGCGTGCTTCGTGCAGACTGCGTTCTGCGAGATCAGGCGGCGGCAGGAGTGGCCGGGGCGGAGTCCTCGGCGGGGTTTCGGCGGATGCCGACCCACGACACGAGCGCCCCGAGCACGAGCAGCGCGGCGGTCACCCACGCCGCGTTGTGGAAGCCGCCGAGGTCGAGCGACCCGCCGACGATCGTCGACAGCATCGCGACGACCAGCAGGCCCGCGACGCGGGAGACGGCGTTGTTGACGGCCGAGGCGATGCCCGAGCGCTCCTGGTCGATCGCCCCGAGGATCGCCGCGGTGAGCGGTGCGACGGTGAGCGCGAGTCCGAGGCCCATCACGATCATCGCGGGCAGCACCTGCCACCAGTAGTCGAAGTCGGCCGACACGGTGAGCAGCATGAGCGCGCCCACCGCCATGATCGCCGGCCCCACGGTCATGAAGATGCGCGGGCCCCACCGCCCGGCCCAGGCACCGGCGCGCGAGCTGATGAGGATCATCAGCACCGTCATCGGCAGGCTCGCCAGCCCCGCGGCGGTCGCGCTCAGCCCCGCGCCCTGCTGCAGGTACACGCCCACGACGAAACCGTTGAGCGAGAGCGCCGCATAGACGAAGAGGGTGGCGAGGTTGCCCCAGCCGAAGTCGCGCACCCGGAACAGCGACAGCGGCATGAGGGGCGATCCCGAGCCGCGCTGCCGCAGCAGGAACCACGCGAACAGCGCCGCGCCGACGACGCCCGGGATCCAGATGACGGGCGACGTCCATCCGTAGTTCGGCTGTTCGATCAGCGCGAAGACCACGGCCCCGAGACCGGTCGCGCACAGCGCGCCGCTCCACCAGTCGACGCCGCGTCCGCTCGGATGCTCGTCGAGCCGCAGACGCGAGAGCAGCACGAGTGTGACGGCGATGGGCACCACGTTGATGAGGAAGACGAAGCGCCACGACAGGTAGTCGACGAACACCCCGCCGAGCAGCGGCCCGACCAGCTGGGCGGCCGTGGTGAACGCGGTCCACACGCCGATCGCGCGGGACTGCACGTCGGACCGCATGGTCGCGGTGATGAGGGCGAGCGAACTCGGCACGAGCAGCGCCCCCGCGGCCCCCTGTGCGGCCCGCGCGATGATGAGCACCAGCGGGTCGGGCGCCGCGGCGACGGCGACGGATGCGACACCGAACGCGATGAGTCCGACCCGCATCACGAGCACGCGACCGTAGGCGTCGGAGACGGAGCCGGCGAGCAGGATCAGCGCGCTCAGCGTGATGAGGTACGCGTCGACGACCCACTGCTGGGTGGTGATGCCCCCGCCGAGCTCGCGGCTGATCGCGGGCAGAGCGACGTTGACGACCGTGCCGTCGAGGAACGTCACGAACGAGGCGAGCACCGCGATCGAGATGACCAGGCGCTGCGTGCGGGAGAAGGAACTCACAGGCGAACCCTACTCCCGGCCACCGACGCCGGGCTCGCTGGCGCGGACCCTCCGCCATCGGCGCGGGCCACGCGTGCCGCCCGCGCCGCATGCCCTGCGCCGCCGCCTCCGGAACTACCCCTCCTCCTCCGCCGCCGTCCCGTTCCGATACAGCGCCCGGAGCCCGGCCAGGCCGCCCTCGGCGTAGGCCCTCTCCTGACGCTGCGCCCCCGTGCCGTCGGCCCGGATCCGCGCCAGGTGCTCTGTGACGAACTCGGCGTCGTCGTGCTCCCGCAGCACGGGGCCCGCGGCGTCGAGCATGCGCTCGGCGATCGCCCAGGCATCCGCGACGCCGTCGCTCGTGGGGTCGACGAGGCGCGCATCCATGCCGTAGCGCGCCGCCATCCAGAGCGATGCGTCGATGCCGTCGATCGCCCCGGGGGCCACCCGTTCGTCGTCGCTCAGCACGATCGCCCGGGTGAGCGCCGCGGCGAATAGTGTGTCGTCGACGTCGAGCTGCGTGTCGCTCACGCGCACCTCGACGGTCGGGTAGCGATCCGAGAGCCGGGCGGCCCAGCCCAGCGACGACGCCTCGGCGATCGCGCCGAGGGCGATGAGGCGGTCGACGTGCGCGTGGTAGTCGGCGATGTCGGCCACCAGCGGCGGGCACCACGACGTCGGCAGGCGACGGATCAGGATGCTCCGCCAGCTCGCGTATCCCGACGGGAGCCCCTCGATGAACGGGCTGTTGCCGGTGAGGGCCGAGAGGACCGGAAGCCACCCGCGCACCCGGTTGAGGGCGCGCACGCGTTCGTCGTCGTCGGGGATCTCGACGTGCACGTGCAGGCCGTTCACCTCGTGCCCTCGCGTGATGTGGGCGAGCTGCGCCGCGACGACGTCGTAGTGGGGCGACGGCGAGATCGAGACGCGCCGCGTGGTCGCGAAGGGCGTGCCGGTGGCGGCGATGATCGCATGCTCCGGGGCGGCCTGCGCACTCATCAGCCCGCGGAGCGTGCGCAACTGGGCGCGTGCCTCTCCCGTCGTGACGAGCGGATCGGTCACGCACTCGAACTGCGAGGTGAGGAACTCGGCCATCACGCGGCCGCCACCGGTCGGTCCCTGCAGCCGCTGGTGGATGCCGTCGACGACGACGAGGGGAACGAGGGTGTCCTCGTCGAGGAGCACGAACTCCTCTTCGATGCCGAAGCGCGCCACTCGGGTCGCCTAGTGGTTCCGCAGCATCGAGATGAGCTCCGCCTTGCGCTTGCCGCTGTACCCGGTGATGCCGAGCTCCTTGGCGCGCGTGCGCAGTTCGTCGACGGTCCAGTCGTCGTAGTCGCCGCTCTTGCCGCCGCGCGCGCCGACCTTCTTCCGTCCGTCACGCGCAGCGGCGTTCGAGATGCGCGCGGCCTTCTCCTTCGAGGCCCCGTCGTCGCGGAGCTCCTCGTAGAGCTCGGGGTCCTTCAGCGAGTTGTTACGCCCTCCGGGCATGATCCCTCCTCATGGCATCGCCGAGGTGTCCTCGTCAACCCCCTCTGCCGCGGGCCGTTCCGATCGCTACGTTGACAGTCACAGCAATCGGGGCGCCCGCCTCGGAGAGAAGGGAAGAACGATGAACATCCTCCTCATCATCGTCATCGTCATCGCCGTGATCCTCGCGATCACCGGAGGACTCGTGCAGTCGCTGCAGTTCCTCCTGTGGGTGGGTCTGGTGCTCCTCGCGATCGCCGTCATCGCGTGGCTGATCCGATCGATCAGCGGCAGCCGACGCAGCTAGAGCCGGAAGAGAAGGCCCGCCCGAGTGGCGGGCCTTCTCCATGTCCGGCGCCGCTGCGCGAGGAGCGCAGCCCGGCGCGGTCAGTGGTCGAACGCGTCCTTCACGTTGCGGCCGGCGTCCTTGACGTTCTCGCCCGCCTGCTTGACGGAGGCGTCGGTCTGGTCCGCGTGGCCCTCGGCCTCGAGGCGCTCGTTGTCGGTCGCCTTGCCCACGCCCTCCTTGACCTTTCCGGCCAGCTTCTCGGCATTGTTCTTGATGTCGTCGGTGCCGCTCATGGCATCTCCCTTCATCTGTGGGTCGGTGGAGTGCCACCCTCGCACCCGCTCTGCGAACGGGCGACGGGATTGACAATGCGCGTCACCCGTGACAGCCCTCTCGTTGGCGTCGGCGACACACCACGGATGCCGTGACCCACCACGCGCCAGGTGATGTCTCACCACGCGGCTGGTGTCTCACCGTCGACACGGCAGGGATGCGTCAGCGCGGGTCGTGCCGGGCGAGTGCGTCGGCGAGGGCATCGCGCACGGCGACCACCGCGGCGCTGTCGCGCGACGACGACCGGGTGGCGGCGAAGATCTCGCGCACGGGCGACCCCGGCAGATCGAGCAGCCGCACGCTCGACCGCCCCGCGGTCCACACGAGGTCGGGAAGCATCGCGACCGCATGGCCGGCCGCGACCAGGCGCGCGTGCGAGACGAGGTCGGTGGCCTCGAAGCGCACGTCCGGTTCGAACCCGGCGGCGCGGCACTGCTGCACGGCCCACCGTCGCACGGCCGCCCCCTGCGGCTCGAGCACCCAGGCCCGGTCGTGCAGATCGGCGAGTCCGCCGGCGCGGTCGTCGCGCGGCACCGCGAGTCTGATCGGATCGCGGCCGAGCAGCGTGCGGTCGACCCCCTCGCTGATCTCGCGCGAGTGACCCGGGTACTGCTCGGCGACGACCAGATCGAAGGCGCGGGCCTGCAGCTCGAACAGCGCGATCTCGGGCGGCAGTTCGACCATCTCGAGTCGCAGTCCCGGCATCCGTTCTTCGAGCAGCGTGAGCGCGACCGGCACCAGAGCCTCGGCGGCCGTCGGCATGACGGCGATGCGCACCCGGCTCGGAGCGTGCTGCGATGACGACAGCTCAGCGCGAGCCGCCTCGTCGAGCTCGAGTGCGCGGGCCGCGTGATCGGCGAGGAGCCGCCCCTGGGCGGTGAGCCGCACCCGGCGGCCATCCGGTTCGAGCAACGCGACACCGGCGTCGCGTTCGAGTTGCGCGAGCTGCTGCGACACCGTCGAGGGACTGAATGCGAGCGCCGCGGCGACGTCGGCGATCGTGCCCCGTAGACGTAGTTCGTGCAACAGGCGCAGGCGGCGCAGCTCGAACATCCCCACCCTCTCACTCATCGAATAAGCCGAACGGTATACATCGTAAACGTTCGCTTTTCATAATGGATGCCCGGGCGCACACTGAGACACGACGCACGCACGCGCGCGAGCGCGCCCGAACTGCAGAGGATCCCGATGACGCAGACCACTCCCGCCCCGAGCGCCCCCGGCGCCGCGGCCGTCCCCACCGGGCACGACGAGCTCGCCGCACTCGTCGACGACGCCGTCGCGCTCGTGCAGCGCTGGCTCGTCGAGAGCCGCGACGTGCCCGCCGACACCGCCGCCAAGCGCCTCGCCGGTGTGCTGAGCGACCCCCACGGGCTCGACTTCACGGTCGGGTTCGTCGACGGCGTCGTGCGCCCCGAAGACCTGAAGGTCGCAGCGTCCAACCTCCGCGACCTCGTGCCGCTCACCCCCGCGTTCCTTCCGGGCGCCCTGCGCGGCCTCATCAAGCTGGGCGGCGCCCTCGCCCCGGCGTTCCCCGGCATCGTCGTGCCGATCAGCCGTCGCGTGCTGCGCGGCATGGTGCGCCACCTCATCGTCGACGCGACCGACGCCAAGCTCGGCAAGGCCATCTCGCGCATCAAGGCCACCGACGGCGTGCACCTCAACGTGAACCTGCTCGGCGAGGCCATCCTCGGCGAGGAGGAGGCCGCCCGCCGCCTCGCCGGTACCCGTCGCCTGCTCGAGCGCGACGACGTCGACTACGTCTCGATCAAGGTCTCGTCGACCGTCGCTCCGCACAGCCCGTGGGCCTTCGACGACGCCGTCGCGCACGCGGTCGACGCCCTCGCCCCTCTGTACGCGATCGCCGTGAAGCGCGGCAAGTTCATCAACCTCGACATGGAGGAGTACAAGGACCTCGATCTGACCATCGCGGTCTTCACGACCATCCTCGAGCGCCCCGAGTTCCGCGGGCTCGAGGCGGGCATCGTGCTGCAGGCATACCTGCCGGATGCCCTCGGCGCCATGATCCGCCTGCAGGAGTGGGCGGCGGCCCGGGTGGCCGACGGCGGAGCGCCGATCAAGGTGCGCGTCGTGAAGGGCGCGAACCTCCCCATGGAGCGCGTCGACGCCGAGTCGCACGACTGGCCGCTCGCCACCTGGCACAGCAAGGAGGCGTCGGATGCCTCGTACAAGGCCGTGCTCGACTACGCGCTGCACGCCGACCGCATCGGCAACGTGCGCATCGGCATCGCCGGCCACAACCTCTTCGACATCGCGCTCGCCTGGCTGCTCGCGCAGCAGCGCGGCGCCACCGCCGGCATCGAGTTCGAGATGCTGCTCGGCATGGCCTCCGCGCAGGCCGCCGTCGTGCGCCGCACGGTCGGCTCGCTGCTGCTGTACACCCCGGTCGTGCACCCGGCCGAGTTCGACGTCGCGATCGCCTACCTGATCCGCCGCCTCGAAGAGGGGGCATCGACCGACAACTTCATGTCGGCCGTGTTCGACCTCGACACGCACCCCGAGCTGTTCGCCCGCGAGCGCGATCGCTTCCGCGCCTCCATCGCCTCGATGCCGACCGAGGTCCCCGGGCCGAACCGCACCCAGGACCGCACGCAGGCTCCGGCCCCGGCCCCGCGCGACGGCTTCGAGAACACTCCGGACACCGACCCGAGCCTCGCCGCGAACCGTGCGTGGGGCGACGGCATCCGTTCGCGCATGCAGGCGTCGACGCTGGGTGCCGAGACGGTGCGCACGCACACCCTGTCGGATGCCGCGGCCCTCGACGCCGTGATCGACGAGGCCGTCGCCGCCGGTGAGGCTTGGCGCACGCTGGGTGCGGCGGGCCGCGCCGAGATCCTGCACCGTGCGGGCGACGTGCTCGAGGCGCGCCGCGCCGACCTGCTCGAGGTCATGGGCTCGGAGGCCGGCAAGGTGCTCGAGCAGGGCGACCCCGAGGTGTCCGAGGCCATCGACTTCGCGCACTACTACGCCGAGAGCGCGAAGCGGGCCGAGCAGATCCCCGGTGCGGAGCACCGCCCCGTCGGCCTGACGGTGGTCACCCCGCCGTGGAACTTCCCCGTCGCGATCCCGGCCGGCTCGACGCTGGCCGCCCTCGCCGCCGGGTCGCCGGTGGTCATCAAGCCCGCCGCGCAGGCCGCGCGTTCGGGCGCGGTGATGGTCGAGGCGCTGTGGGAGGCGGGCGTGCCCCGCAAGGTGCTGCAGTACGTGCAGCTCGAGGAGCGCCAGCTCGGCACGCAGCTCATCAGCCACCCGGCCGTCGAGCGCGTCATCCTCACCGGAGGGTACGAGACGGCCGAGCTGTTCCGTGGATTCCGTAACGACCTGCCGCTGCTCGCGGAGACGAGCGGCAAGAACGCCATCATCGTCACCCCGAGCGCGGACCTCGACCTCGCCGCGAAGGACGTCGCCTACTCGGCGTTCGGCCACGCGGGCCAGAAGTGCTCGGCGGCGTCGCTCGTGATCCTCGTCGGAACGGTCGCCGAGAGCGAGCGGTTCCGTCGCCAGCTCATCGACGCCGTGGGGTCGTACAAGGTCGGCGCGCCGTGGGACGGCTCCAGCCGCATCGGGCCGCTCATCGGACCGGCCGAGGGAAAGCTGCTGCACGCCCTCACGACCCTCGAGTCGGGCGAGAGCTGGGTGCTGAAGCCCGAGAAGCTCGACGACGCCGGACGGTACTGGCGCCCCGGCATCCGCGACGGTGTCGCCGCCGGCAGCCCGTTCCACCTCACCGAGTACTTCGGTCCGGTGCTGGGCATCATGACCGCCAAGACGCTCGATGAGGCCACGGCCCTCGTCAACGCGATCGATTACGGTCTCACCTCGGGGCTGCACTCGCTCGACGAGGACGAGGTCGCGCAGTGGCTCGCGAACGTGCAGGCGGGCAACCTCTACGTCAACCGCGGCACCACCGGCGCGATCGTGCAGCGCCAGCCGTTCGGCGGGTGGAAGAAGGCGGCCGTCGGTGCAGGAACGAAGGCCGGTGGCCCGAGCTACCTCATCGGTCTCTCGCACTGGGTCGACGCCCCCGTGACGGCGGATGCTCCCGCCGACGCCCTGTCGAAGGCGGCGCTCCGAGCCGCGGGCGACGTCTCCGACGACGAGCGCGCCTGGCTGTCTGGCGCCCTGTCGACCGACGTCGCCGCGTGGAACGCCGAGTTCGGGGCGGTCGTCGACGCGACGGGCCTCGAGACCGAGCAGAACGCCCTGCGCTACCAGGCCGTCCCGGTCACGGTCCGCGTCGAGGACGCCGCGCCGCTGCACGCGGTCCGGGTGCTCGCCGCCGGCCTGCGCACGAGCGCGTCGATCACCGTGAGCACCGCCCGCGAGCTGCCGTCATCGGTGACCTCGTGGCTGCGCGCCGCGGGCGTCACGGTCGCCGTCGAGAACGACACGGTCTGGACGGCTCGTGCCGCGCGCCTCGCGCAGACCGGCGGACGCATCCGCCTGATTGGCGGCGACCTCGCCGACACCGCCGCTCGCACGGGTGGCTCGCCGGCCGTCGCCGTGTACGGCAACCCGGTGCTGAGCGCCGGCCGCATCGAGATGCTGACCTTCCTGCGCGAGCAGGCCGTGTCGATCTCGGCGCACCGGTTCGGCACCCCGCGTCGCTACGAGGTGCCGACGCTCACCGCATAGCATCCGGCATCCGAAGGCCCGCCCCGTCTCGCACGGGGCAGGCCTTCGCGCGTCCCCCGTC
>JASCNZ010000043.1 GCA_029959905.1 Microbacteriaceae bacterium PS02344 | reverse complement strand
CCCCGGTGCGCGGGGGGGGCCGGCGAGGGCCCCCGCCGCCCCGCCGGGGTGGTGCGCCCCCGCGTGGGGGGGGGCGGCGGCGCCCGCCGCCGACGGGAGGGCGAGCGTGCCGACGACGAGCAATGCCGCCCCCGCGCTCAGGGTTCGCCCACGTCGCGCGGGGCGCGGCAGGTGCGTTCGTGATCTCACTGGTGTCTCCTCTTCGAGCCGGATATCGCGAAAATCGGGAAATCGTTTTCCCTCCGGCATCCTTGCGAGCGAAGTACGCGCGTGTCAAGCGCTGTCTCCGCGGCCAAACCCGACGCGGAGCATCCGTAGAATTGCTTTTGACGAACCGGGCGCGCACCTGGTAGACATCGGTAGAGCAATCGCTTTTCCCGATACTCAGCACCCGAACGAAGGAGTTCCCATGTCGAATCGCATCCGCGCAGCAGCGGCTCTGCTCGCGCTCGGCGGCCTCACCGCCGGCGTCGCGGGCTGCGCGTCCTCCGACCAGCCCGCCGACTCGGACGGCGGCCAGGTCACGATCCAGATCGGCGACCGCCCGTCGTCCGACCGCCCCGAAGACCGCAAGTACTTCGACGAGCGCGTCGAGGCGTTCGAGAAGGCCAACCCCGACATCGACCTCGAGGCGGTCGAGACCGGGTACGACGCCACCACGTTCCAGGCGCTCGCCGCCGGCGGCACCCTGCCCGACGTGCTCAGCGTGCCGCTGACCGAGCCGCAGGGCCTCATCGCCCGCGGCCAGGCCGCCGACATCACCGACGCGCTCAAGGACGAGGGCCTGCTCGACTCGCTCAACCCGTCGATCCTCGACCTCGCGTCCGACGACGACGGCAAGGTCTACGCCGTGCCGACCAACGCCTACTCGTTCGGCCTGGTCTACAACCGCTCCCTGTTCACCGCCGCGGGTCTCGACCCCGACGCCCCGCCCACGACGTGGGAAGAGGTGCGCGAAGCCGCGAAGCAGATCAACGAGAAGACCGGAGCCGCCGGGTTCTCGGTGCTCACCACCGCCAACACCGGCGGATGGCAGTTCACCGGCATGACCTACTCGTTCGGCGGCACCGTCGAGAACGAGGACGGCTCGAAGGCCACGTTCGACGACGCGCCCTCCGCCGACGCCCTCGCCCTGCTGCGCGACATGCAGTTCGAAGACGGCACCCTGCCCGCGAACACCCTGTACGACATGGATGCGCAGGGTCAGGACTTCGCCGCCGGCAAGATCGGCATGATGATCGGCGCGAGCGACCGCTACTACGGGGTCGTGCAGAACCTCAAGCTGCCGGCCGAGGACTTCGGCATCGGCGGCATGCCCCAGGACGGCGGCCCCAACGGCACCCTCTCCGGCGGCAGCGTGCAGATCGTCAACCCGAAGGCCACGGATGCCGAGAAGGCCGCCGCGGTGAAGTGGATCGAGTTCTTCTACCTGCAGCGCTACTTCGACGAGGAGACCGCCGTCGCCGACGCCAAGGCGTCGAACGAGGCCGGCTCCGTCACCGGCCTCCCGGGTCTCGCCGTCGTGAACACCGAGGCGTACGACCAGTACTTCGAGTGGATCGCGGACTACATCAACGTGCCGTCCGACAACTTCACCCCGTACCTCGACGCCTCGACCGAGATCCCGGTCGTGCCCGAGCCCGTCAACAACGCGCAGGAGGTCTACAGCGCGCTCGACACCGTCATCCAGACCGTGCTGACCGACGAGGGCGCCGACATCGACGCCCTGCTCGCGAAGGCCCAGGAAGACGTCCAGGGCCGCCTGACCCGCTGACACACCCCGATCGGGGCGGATGCTCCGGCATCCGCCCCGATCATCCCCGTGGAGGGACCGATGTACCAGAAACAGCCCACCGGCGGGCACGCGCCCCGGCCGGCCACCGGACTCCGGCGCTGGCGCCGGATGCGCCCCGGCCTCGTCGCCCTCGGCATCGCCGCCCCCGCGATCCTCGTCTACCTCTACTTCTCGTGGGGTCCGATCGTCTCGTCGCTCGTCATGAGCGTGCAGGAGGTCGTTCCCGGCCAGGCCGCCGAGTGGGTCGGCTTCGACAACTTCGCCTACGTGCTCAGCGACCCCAACCTGCCGCAGGCCGCGATGAACACCGTGTACTACACGCTGCTCGCGATCCTCTTCGGCTTCCCCGTGCCGCTCGCCCTCGCCGTGTTCATCGCCGAGCTGCGCGGCCACCGCTGGTACTTCAGCGCCCTCGCCTACCTCCCCGTGATGGTGCCCCCGGTCGTCGCCATCCTGCTGTGGAAGTTCTTCTACGACCCCTCGTCCGACGGCGTCTTCAACACGATCCTCAGCGCGATCGGCATCGGCCCGGTCCCCTGGCTCACGAACCCCGCCTTCGCGATGCCCTCCATCGTGCTCGAGACGACGTGGGCCGGAGCGGGCACCGCGGTGATCATCTACATCGCCGCGCTCACCAGCATCCCGACCGAACTGTACGAGGCCGCCGAGCTCGACGGCGCCGGCATCTGGAGCCGCGTCTGGCACGTCGCCCTGCCGCAGATGCGCGGCATCATCGGCACCATGCTGCTGCTGCAGGTCATCGGCACCATGCAGATCTTCACCGAGCCGTTCCTGTTCACCGGCGGCGGACCGCTCGGGTCGACCAAGACGCTCCTCATGACCATCTACGACTACGCCTTCGTACGCGTCGACTACGGCGCCGCCACCGCGCTCAGCGTGCTGCTCGCCGCCGTGCTGTGCATCGTCGCCTTCCTCTACACCCGCCTCACCCGTCGTTGGAGTGCCGCATGAGCGCCCCCGCCCGCACGCCGCTGCGCCGCCCCCGCCCCGAGGCGGCCGCCTCGCGCACCAACATCTCCGACTCCGACCGACGCCGTCCCGTCGTGCGGGTGACCCTGGGCATCGCCCAGGCGCTCGTGCTCGCCGGTCTCGTGATCGCCGGGCTCGGCCCGCTCGTGTGGCTGGCGCTCGCCGCCGTCTCGCCGACGCAGGACCTCATCCGCGAACCGTTCGCGTTCTTCTCGAGCGGTGTGGTGCAGTGGGAGAACATCGGCATCGCGTGGGAGCGCGGCCGCATCGGCCACTACCTGCTGAACACCGCGGTGCTCGCCCTCGGCGCCACGGTCGCCACGCTGATCGTCTCGACGACCGCCGCGTTCGTCATCACCGTACTGAAGCCGCGGTGGGGCAAGCTGCTCTCCGGCGCCATCCTCGCGACCCTCTTCGTGCCGGGCATCGTCGCTCTCGTGCCGCTGTACCTCACGGTGCGCGAGCTGCCGGTGTTCGGCGTCTCGCTGCTGAACACCCCGTGGGCGATCTGGCTGCCGGCCGCCGCGACCGCGTTCAACGTGCTCATCATCGCCCGCTTCCTCGAGTCGATCCCGGCCGACCTCTACGACGCCGCCCGCATCGACGGCGCGGGTGCCCTGCGCATCCTGTGGAGCATCGTGCTGCCGCTGTCGCGCCCCATCCTCGGCGTGGTCGGCCTGCTGGCCGTGGTCGCATCGTGGAAGGACTACCTGTGGCCGCTGCTCGTGCTGCCCGACCCCGACAAGCAGCCGGTGTCTGTGGCGCTGCCGCGTCTGGCAGCGCAGACCGAGCTGAGCGTGCAGATGGCGGCGCTGTTCCTGTCGCTGCTGATCCCGGTGGTGCTGTTCCTGCTCTTCCAGCGGCAGTTCCTTCGGGGCGCGAGCATGGCGGGCGGGGTGAAGGGATGACCCGCGTCCTCGTCACCGGCGCCGACGGAGAGATCGGTCGCGCGGTCAGCGGCGCCCTCGTGCGCGCCGGCTACGACGTCACCGCCCTCTCGCTGTCGTACGCGTCGCCGCATCCCGCCGACCGCGTGCTCACCGGTGACACCACCTCGGTCGCCGACGTGGCCGCGGCCCTCGACGGGGCGGATGCCGTGGCGCACTTCGCCGCGATCCCCCACCCGACCCTCGGCACGCCGTACGAGGTGTTCCGCGTGAACACCGACTCGACCTTCAACGTGCTGCAGCAGGCCGGGGAGCGCGGCATCCGCCGGGCCGTCATCGCGAGCAGCATCAACGCGCTCGGCTACCCGAACAACCTGCATCGCGCGTTCCCGCCGTCGTTCCCGCTGCGCGAGGACACGGCTCCCGATGTGGCCGACGCGTACTCGCTGTCGAAGGGCGTCGACGAGCAGACCGCCCGCTACGCGCACCGCCGCTACGGCATCGACGTGGTGGCCCTGCGGTTCCCGCTGGTGAAGTGGCCGGAGGTGCTGCGCGCCGCGGCCGCCGAGGTCGCCGCCGATCCGGCGAGCATGGCGCGCGAGGGGTGGGCGTACCTGACGATGGCGGATGCCGCCCGCGCGGTGCTGCGCGCCCTGGAGGCCGACGTCACGGGGGTGCTCGTGGCCGGGCTCAGCGCCGACGACATCCTGCTCGACGAACCCACCGCGGCACTCCTCGCCGCGCACGCCCCCGGAGTGCCGATCGAGCATCCGATCGACGGCTCCGAGAGCCTCATCGACACCAGCGTCGCGGCGACCGTGCTCGGGTTCCGCCCGACCGAGTCGATCCACGACGGCACCGCGTCCGCTCCCCCGATCGCCCTGAGGAACCCCCGATGATCGACGTCCCCGCCCCGACCTTCGCCCAGCCGTGGGAGCCGCGCGACGACGTGCGGATCACCGACATCCGCACCATCGTCACCGCCCCCGAGGGCATCCCGCTGGTCGTGGTGAAGGTGCTCACGAGCGACGACGGGCTCTACGGCCTCGGCTGCGCGACCTTCACGCAGCGGTGGCAGGCGGTCGCGGCGTACATCGAGCACCTGCGTCCGCTGCTCGTGGGGCGCTACCCCGGCGACATCGAGGACCTCACCCGCCTGATCCGTTTCTCGTCGTACTGGCGCGAGGGGCCGGTCGGCAACAACGCACTCTCGGGCATCGACATGGCGCTGTGGGACATCGCCGGCAAGCGCGCCGGCATGCCCGTCTACGAGCTGCTCGGCGGGCGCGTGCGCGCCGCGGCCGACGTGTACCTGCACGCGGAAGGGGCCGATGCCGAGGCCACCGCCGCCCACGCCGAGGAGTTGCGCGAGGCCGGCCTGCGGCACATCCGCGTGCAGAGCGGACAGCAGGGCATCGGCCACTACGGCGCCCCGCCCACGATCGGCGAGTACGGGTGGGCGAAGAACCCCCGCGGCTGGCGCGTCGACGAGTACCTGCGGCGAACGCCTCAGCTGTTCGCCCGTATGCGCGAGCTGCTCGGCGACGACGTGGCCCTGCTGCACGACGTGCACTCGCGGCTCATCCCGCGGCAGGCGGTCTCGCTGCTGCGCGACCTCGAGCCGTACCGCCCGTTCTTCATCGAAGACGTGCTGGCACCCGAGCACTGGGACCGCCTGCCCGAGGTCGCCGCGGCGTCGTCGGTGCCGATCGCGGTCGGCGAGCTGGCGACGTCGTTCACCGAGGCCGCGCGCCTCGTGCGCACCCACGCGGTCGACTACCTGCGCTGCCACATCTCCGACGTCGGCGGGCTCAGCGCCGCCCGACGTCTCGCGGTGCTCTGCGACATCGAGGGCGTGCGCACGGCGTGGCACTCCCCCGGCGACGCCTCGCCGTTCGCCGTGGCCGCCGCCGTCGCCCTCGACGTCACGAGCCCCGCCTTCGGCATCCAGGAGGGGCACGTCTACAACGAGGCCACCCACGAGGTCTTCCCCGGCATGATCGACATCGAGAACGGGTGGCTCACCCCGCGTGACGAGCCCGGCTGGGGTGTCGACGTCGACGAGGCAGCCGCCGCCCGGTACCCGGCCGCGCTCTCGGGGCACGATGCCTGGGCGGCCGGCGTGCGCTCGACCGACGGCGCCCTCATCGCCCCCTGACCCGCTTCCTCCTTCCGCTCCCCACGTCTGGACGATCCATGCCCCGCTGGTCCCTCGCGCCCTCGCGCCGCTCCCTGCTCCGCGACGCAGCCCCGACCTTCCTGCTCGCCGACACCACGTGGGCCGCGTTCATCGGCCCGACCGACGAGGAGTGGTCGGACTACCTCGCCCTCCGCCGGCGGCAGGGCTTCAACGGTCTGCTCATCAGCGTGCTGCCGATCGAGCACGACCGCTCCGAGGGCGGGCTGTCGCCTTACCGCGTGATCGACGGTCGCCTCGACCTCTCCGCCGGCGACGAGGAGTACTGGCCGCGCGCCGAGCGCCGCCTCGCCGAAGCGGTCGAGCACGGATTCACCCCGATGCTCGTGCTGCTGTGGAACAACTTCGTACCAGGCACGTGGGGCGCGGGCCTCACCCCCGACCTGGTGCTCGACGCGGACCAGACCGTGGAGCACGTGCGCTCGACCGTCGAGCGTTTCGCCCGCTTCGACCCGATCTGGATCGTGTCGGGCGACGACGACCTGAACGACGAGACCGCCCTCGCGCGCTACTCGCTCGCCGCCGAGACCGTGCGGACGCATGCCCCGGACGCCCTCGTCACCTGGCACAGCACCCCGACCGCACGCATGCCGCAGGCCCTGGCCGACGGGCCGCTGCTCGACCTGCACGGCCTGCAGCCCGGACACAACGACGACTGGGACACTCTGCCTCGCGATCTCGTGCGGTACTACGACGACCTCGCGGTCGAGCGTCCGACGATCAACCTCGAACCCTGCTACGAGGGGCTCGGGCGGTTCGCCGGACGCGCCCGCCACTCGCAGGCCGACGTGCGCCGGGCGAGCTGGACCGGCATCGTCGCGGGTGCCGCCGCCGGGCTCGGATACGGCGCCCACGGCGTGTGGAGCTGGCACCGCCGCGGCAGCGCCTTCACCGCCGAAGCTGTGCACGGCCTGCCGTTCCCGTTCTCGGCCGCCCTCGCGTTCCCCGGAGCCGACGACGTCGCCTTCCTGCGCCGCGTGGTCGAGGCCGAGCAGATGCTCGACCTGCGCGAGGACCGCGAGGTGCTCGTCGCCGAGGCATCCGGAGCGGTCGCCGGGCGCACGGGCGCGACGCTCGCGGTGTACGCACCGACGGCGTTCCCGCTGACGCTGCGCGTCGACCCGGCGGCGGTGTCGGAGGTGCGGCTGTACGACCTCGCCGGACGTCGGATCGACGCGGCCGACTGGTCGGCGGTCGCGGTCGAGGGTGCGGCGGATGCCGGAGCCGATGCCGCTGTCTCCGCCCGCGGGGTGCGCCTGGAGCAGCCGGAGTTCCCCGGCGACGCGCTGTTCGTGCTGCGGCTCGCCGAGTGACCACCCGCATGAGCGCTGCGCGAGCGGATGCCGATGCGCAGGCGGGTACCGAGGTGCTCGACGCCCACGGCATCCGCGTCGTCATCGCGCCCGACGGCGGCCGCATCGCGGGCATCCGGGCCCACGGCGTCGAGCTGCTCGCCCGCACGCCGTGGGCCGACGAACCCGATGACGCCTGGTCGATGACGGCGAGCAGCGCCGAGTGGCACCGCCGGTACCGCGGCGGCTGGCACGTGCTCGTGCCCGCCGCGGGAGACCCCTCGCCAGATGCCGTCGTCGAGCAGCCCTTCCACGGCGAGGCGGCGTGGCGCACGTGGCGGCTCGGCCGCCGAGCCGATGCGGTCGTCGCGCGCGTGCTGTTGCGCACCCTGCCTCTGCACGTCGAGCGTTGCGTGTCGATCGCACCCGAGCGGGTGACCGTCGAGACGCGCGTGCGCAACGAGGGACCCGACGAGGCCCGCATCGTCTGGGTCGAGCATCCGGCATTCGCGGGCACCCTGTTCGACGACGCGGACGTGCGGCTCGGCGACGCGGAGGTGCCGGTCGTCGCCGCCCCCGGAGGGGCGTTCGCCGACCTCGACGGCGCGGCGGGTGCGGTCGAGGTGCGGTCTCGATCCGCCGGCCTCGACGTGCGCATGACGTGGGATGCGGCCCTCCTCCCCCGTCTGTACGTGTGGCAGGAGCGCCGCGGATCGACCGGGTTCCCGTGGTGGGGTGCGGTCGATGCGGTCGGGATCGAGCCGGCATCCGACCGCTATGGCACGGCGACCGCGGGCACGGGGTCGGTGCGGATCGCTGCCGGTGCCGAGATCGTCTCGACGATCGTGCTGGAGATCCGGCCGCGCCGGTGAGCTCCGCGACCGCTCATCGATACAATCGATCTGCGATGTCAAAGAAAGCGATTTCCCTCAAGGACGTGGCCGCCATCGCGGGAGTGTCCGTGTCGACCGCATCGAAGGTGCTGCGCGGTCAGGGCAAGGCGTCGGATGCGACCCGGGAGCGGATCATGGAGGCCGCCGCGCGCCTGGACTACGAGCCGAACGCGCTCGGACAGTTCCTGGCGCAGGGCCGCAGCGCGACGATCGGCGTGCTCACCCTCAACGCCCCCGGCGCTTTCACGATGCCCGTGCTCACCGGCGCGACCACCGCGCTGGGTGCCCGCGACCTGTCGGTGCTCGTCGCCGACTCGCGGCTCGACCGGGCGCTCATCGCCGCGACGGTGCGCAAGTTCCGGGCGCGCAAGGTCGACGGGCTGCTCGTGGTCGGCGACGGCAGCGGCACGGCGATGCGATCGGTGACCGACGGGTTCACCGTGCCGGTCGTGTACGCGTACGGGCTCTCCGACGACCCGGCCGACGTGTCGTTCCTGCACAACGGGTTCGTCGCCGGCGAGCTCGCCGGCCGCCACCTGCTGAGCCTCGGTCGCCGTCGCATCGCGCACTTCAGCGCCTCGCTCGACGACCAGTCGGCCCGGGAACGCGCCGACGGGCTGCGGTCGGTGCTCGCGGCCGAAGGACTCGACCTCGTCGGAGGGCGCGGCTTCCACGGCGACTGGTCGCGCGCCTGGGGGCGGCGCGCCGCCGAAGACCTCCTCGCCTCGGGTGAGCCGTTCGACGCGGTGTTCTGCGGCAACGACACCATCGCGGTCGCGGCATCCGAGGTGTTCCGGCAGGCGGGTCTGCGCATCCCCGACGACGTCGCGATCGTCGGCTTCGACAACCTCGCCGGCCTCATGGACCAGCACGACCGGGCTCTCACGACCATCGACCCGCTGCTCAGCGAGGTGGGCACGCGCGCGGCCGAGTACCTCGCCGAGGCGATCGACGGCGGCGAGTTCACCCCGGGGGTGCACCGGGTCGACGGCGTGCTGATCGAGGGCGATTCGACAGTCGGCCCGCTCCCCCGCTAGCCACGCGCTCCCGCGGTCCGTGCGGGGTGGAGACACCCCGCATCCGCACGCGAGCTCACGGCATGTCGTGACCCCTCACGCGACCGTGACCACTCGTCCGTCGAGCACGCGGATCACGCGGTCCGCGTCGTCCAGCACGGCCGCGTCATGCGATACGCACACGACCGCGGCACCGCGTGCGGCCTCCTCGCGGAGCACCGAACGGATGCGCCGGCCACTGTCCGCATCGAGACCGGTCGTCGGCTCGTCGAGCAGCAGGAGGTCTGCCGCGCGCGCCAGCCCCTGAGCGAGGAGCGTGCGTTGCTGCTGGCCGCCGGAGAGGGTCGCGAACGATCGGGACGCGAGCGCGGCGATGTCGAGGCGCGCGAGCGCGAGATCCACCCGGGCGCGCATCTCGGCGCGCGGGGGGCGGCGCTCTCCGCGCCCCCAGGTGCCCACGGTGACGACATCGCGCACCGACACGGGCAGCCGCGCCGAGACCGCGGCGCGTTGCGGCACGAACGCGACGGCGGCGTGGAGCATCCGCTCGCCCGAGCGCAGCGGCGTCGTGCCGGCGACGGCTTCGAGCAGGGTCGATTTGCCGGCACCGTTCGGGCCGGCGATCACGGCGAACTCGCCGCGACGGACGACGAGGTCGACGTCGTGCAGCACATCGCGCCCGTCGTAGGCGACGCAGGCGGCGGTCAGGCGCGCGGCAGCGGGGGCGGTGATCTCGGTCGGCATGGTTCCAGTTTATGGAATTGATAATCATTCTCAACTGCGTCTAGGCTCGTGGCTCGTGACCGACCTCTTCGCCCCCTTCGCCCTGGACTTCTTCCAGCACGCCCTGCTCGGCGGCGCCCTCGTGGCCGTGCTGTGCGCGGTCGTGGGCACCTGGGTCGTCATCCGCGGCATGGCCTTCCTCGGCGAGGCCCTCGCCCACGGCATGCTCCCCGGCGTCGCGCTGGCGACGGTGCTGGGGCTGCCGGTGCTCGTCGGCGGCGCGCTGAGCGCGGTCGCGATGAGCGTCGGCATCGGCGCCCTGCAGCGTCGCGCGCGCCTCTCGTACGACACGAGCATCGGACTGCTCTTCGTCTCGATGCTCGCCCTCGGGGTCATCATCATCTCCCACTCGGGCAGTTTCGCCACCGACGCGACGGCCATCCTCTTCGGCGACATCCTCGCGATCGGCCCGGGCGACCTCGTGCTCCTCGCCGTCGCCGCCACCGTGGGCGTGGGGGTCGCCGCGCTCTGCCACCGCCCCCTCGTCGCGCTCGCCCTCGACGCCCGGATCGCCCAGGTGCTCGGGCTGCGCCCGCGTCTCGCGCAGGCCGCGCTGGTCGGTCTCGTGACGCTCGCCGTCGTGGCCTCCTACCAGGCCGTCGGATCGATGCTCGTCGTCGGGCTGCTGCTGGCCCCCGCCGTCGCGGCCGGATCGTGGACCACGCGCATCCCCACGCGGATGCTCCTCGCCGCCGTTCTCGGCATCCTCGCCGTCGCCGTCGGGCTGCTCGTGTCGTGGTTCGCCGCGACCGCGGCGGGGGCCTCCGTCGCAGCCGCCGCCATCGCGATCGCGCTCGTCTCCTGGGCGCTGCGAGCCGCGCTCACCGCGATCCGCGCGGCCGCGCACACCGAGGCGCATTCCGCCGCCGCATCCTCGGCGCTCCGCGACCCGGCGACGGCGGCGCCCGTCGCCCCGGATGCCGGTGCCGAGACACCCGCCACTGCCCCGTCCGTCTCCATCCGCTCCTGATCCAGAAAGCACCGCGTGCCCTCCCGTCTCACCCCCGTCGCCCTTCTCGGCGTGCTCTCGTTCGCCCTCGTCTCCTGCGCATCCGCCTCGTCCTCCGCGCCCTCCGCATCGCCGTCGTCCGCCGGAGGCGACGGCCACGGCGCCGTCGCCGGAGCCGAAGAGGTGGCCGAACCGCAGCTCGGCCTCACCACGATCTCGCCCGACGGTGCAGTGCACCACCTCGACCTGCTCGACGAGAGCGTGACCGACCTCGGCGAGGTCGCCGCGCCGACGGCGATGACCACCGACGGCCGCTACCTCTTCGCCGACACGGGCGACGGCATCGAGATCGTCGACAGCGGCGTCTGGACGTGGGACCACGTCGACCACTTCCACTACTACCGCGCGGCTCCGTCACTGCTCGGCGCCGTGAAGGGCGAGGGCGCGGCCTCCGTCGCGACGACGAACAGCTCCACCACGGGCGGCACCGGGGTGTCGTTCGCCGGGTCGGGCGATGCGGTGCTGCTCGACACCGAGGCCCTGTCGAAGGGCGAGGTCCGCGAGCTGTTCCGTCTGGAGCGCGAGCCGCACGACGGGCTCGTCGTTCCGGTCGGGTCGTTCGCCCTCGTCACCGAACCGCAGGACGGGGGCGCGACCGACGTCGTCGGACACTCCTCCGACGGCGCGGAGATCGGACTGCGCGAACCCTGCGTCGACGCCGCCGGCACGATCACGACGCGCGTCGGCGCGGTGATCGGATGCGCCGACGGCGCGCTGCTCGCACACGTCGATGCCGGCGAGCTCGTCGTCGAGCGCATCCTCTACCCGGCGGGCACGACCGGCGCGGTCACGTCCTTCGACAACCGCGAGGGCCGCCCCACGGTCGCCGGCCTCGCCGGGAGCACCGACATCCGCCTCCTCGACACCCGCGCGCGCACCTGGACCCTCCTGACCGCACCCACGCCGCTCGTGCACGTCACCGCGGTCGACGACGCCGACGGCCACCTGCTGGCCCTCGCCGCGGACGGACGGATACTCGTGCTCGACGGCGCGACGGGCGCGCTGCTCGCCGAGACCGCACCGCTCGTGGCCGCGTCACTCGCTGCGGGCACGGCGCCCACGCTGATCGCGGACCAGCAGCGGGCGTACCTGTCGGCCCCGGCCGAGCACCTGCTGTACGAGATCGACTACGCCGACGGCGCCCGCATCGCGCGCTCGTTCGAGACCGACGTCGAGCCGGCGTTCGTCGCCGAGACGGGACGCTGACATGCGCCGCCTCCGCATCACCCCCGCCGCCCGGGTCTTCCGCGTCGCCGCCCTGACCGCGGTCGCCGCCGCGACGGCCGCCGCCCTGACCGCGTGCGCCTCCCCCGCCGACGAGCGGCCGCTGATCGTCGTGTCTACGAACATCCTCGGCGACGTCGTGGGCGAGCTCGTCGGCGACCAGGCGCGCGTGGTCACCCTCATGAAGCCGAACGCCGACCCGCACTCCTTCGAGATCTCGGCGCAGGAGGCGGCGACCCTGCGCACCGCCGACCTGCTCGTGTCGAACGGACTCGGACTCGAGGAGGGCTTGCAGCAGCATCTCGACGGCGCGATCGAGGCCGACGTGCCCGCGTTCGTCGCGGGCGACGCGATCGAGGTGCTCGACTACGCCGAGGGCGACGCCGCCGGCATGCCCGACTCGCACTTCTGGACCGACCCCGCCCGCATGCTCGACGTCATCGACGCGCTCGAACCGGCGCTCGTCGAGATCGACGGCCTCGATGCCGATCAGCTCGCCGCCGACGCCGACGCCTACCGCGACGAGGTCGCCGCCCTCGACGCGGAGATGACGGATGCCTTCGCGGCGATCCCCGACGAGCGCCGTGCCCTCGTCACCAACCACCACGTCTTCGGGTACCTCGCCGACCGTTTCGACTTCGAGGTGATCGGGGCCGTGATCCCCGGGGGCACCACGCTCGCCGCCCCTTCGGCATCGGACCTCGCCGACCTCGTCACCGCGATCGAGACCACCGGCGTGCCGGCGATCTTCGCCGAATCGTCGTCGCCGGACCGGCTCGTGCAGGCCCTCGCGAGCGAGGCGGGGATCGACGTCGAGGTCGTCGAGCTCTTCACCGAGTCGCTGACCGATGCCGACGGCGGCGCCCCCGACTACCTGACCATGATGCGCGTCAACACCGAGCGCATCACCTCCGGCCTCACCCGCTGAGGCCCCTTCCCCACAGAAAGAAGCACCATGAAGAAGACCCCCCTGCGCCGGGCCCTGCTCGCCGCCGTGGCCGTCGGCGCCGCCGTGACGCTCGCGTCCTGCTCATCGACGACCGCGGGTGACGACGCCCCCACCACCGGTTCCGACACCGCCGCCGAGGCGGGCGCGCGCGTCGCGGTCGCCTATGAGGGCGGCATCGTCGTGCTCGACGGCGAGACCCTCGAGACCGTCGCCGACTTCGAGTCGGAGCCGTTCACCCGTCTCAACGCCGCCGGCGACGGACGCCACGTGATGGTCACGATGAGCGACGGCTTCCAGCTGCTCGACACCGCCGCCGGATCCTCGGACGAGGCCGAGCTGACCGACACCGTGTTCGAGGCAGACACCCCCGGTCACGTCGTGCGGCATGCGGGCAAGACCATCCTCTACGCCGACGGCACGAGCGACACCACGATCTTCGACACGGCGGATCTCGCCTCGGCCGACGGTCTCCCCGAAACCGACACGATCGAGGGTGTCGAGGCGCATCACGGCGTATCGGTGCTGCTCGAAGACGGGACCTTCCTCACCACTGTCGGCAACGCCGACGGCCGCAACGGCATCGTCGTGAAGGATGCCTCGGGCGCCGAGATCGCCGCCTCCGACCAGTGCCCCGGCGTGCACGGCGAGGGCACGGCGGCCGACGAGGCCGTCGTGTTCGGGTGCGAGGACGGCGCGCTGCTCTACGCCGACGGCGTGATCACGAAGCTCTCCGCTCCCGACCAGCCGTACGGCCGCATGGGCAACGCCTACGTCAGCGAGACGAGCCCGATCGTCGTCGGCGACTACAAGAACGACCCGGATGCCGAGGGCTACCTGCTGAGCGCCGTCACCCTCATCGACACGGCGGCGCAGACGTACGAGGTCGTCGACCTGCCCGAGGGCGTCGAATACACGTTCCGCGACGTGGTGCGCGGGCCGGACGACCTGGCCTACATCCTGTCGGCGGACGGCTCGATCCACGTGCTCGACCCCGAGACGGGCGAGATCACCGCGGAGTACCCGGTCGTCGACCCGTGGGAGAGCCCGGTCGAGTGGCAGGACCCGCACCCCGCGATCGTCGTCGCGGGCGACATCGCCTACGTCACCGAGCCGGCGAAGAACAGCGTGCACGCGGTCGACCTCACCACGGGCGAGGTGCTCGCCACGACCGAGCTCGACGTGACGCCGAACGAGATCGCGCCCGCCGCGGGCTGATCGCGCTCGACCCGAGGGGTCACGACACGGCGTCCGGGCACGGATGCACGGCGGGTCGTGGCCCCTCACGCGTGACCGGCGTGCGTCCGCGGTCAGTCGGCGCGACGGAACGTCGAGCGTATGCGCACCCACAGCGGGTCGCGCTCCGACACCGCCGAGACGATCCTCATCACGCCGCCCGCCTGCACGCACCCCGCGACGAGGGCGATCACGCCCACCGAGACCGCGGCGGCTGTGAGCGACGTCGGACCCTCTGCCGCCTCGTAGGCGAGGACCGACACCCCGAGCACGCCCAGCAGCATCGCGAGGCTGACCGTCGTGAGGCGAGCGAAGATCGGCCCCTCGAAGTTCACGGTGCGAGCCTCGATCCACCCGGACGCACGCCGCTGCCGCGCCCCGGTCACGTAGGGCAGGCGCGTCCACCACGACGCCGCGCGCAGGAGGCGGCGTCCCGAGCGCCACAGGGCGAGGAGCATCCAGATCCCGGCGGCGCCGGCCACCGCCGCCACGACGATGACGACGACGTCGAGGGGCCCGGGCACGCCGCCGAGCATCGCGATCGTGCTCGTGAGTCCGATCGCGAAGAACACCCCCAGCACGGCGAGCACGAACGCCCCCACGCCGAGACCCCACCGCGACCAGCGCTCGAAGTCGGCGCGCAGGGCCGCCGCCGCGCGGTCGGCATCGACGGGACGGGCATCCGCCGCACCCGCGGCCTCGATGTGGACACGGGATGACGGAAGCACGAACGCGAAAGCCATGCTCTCAGGCTATGCGCACGCCCGCGCGCGACCCGTGAGGGGTCGAGACGCGCCGCATGTCGCGGGCACCGCGCAGCGCATTCCGACCCCTCACGCAGCAAGCGCGCTCTCGGGAATCAGGCGGATGCCGGGGCGGGACGCGAGCCCTCGTCCTCGCGCCGCGACGCACTCCCGCCGAGGCGGGCGGTGGCCGCGAGGCCGAGCACCAGCAGGCCCGCAGCGGTCCAGACGGCGTAGCGCGTGCCGGTCGAGAACGCCTCACGGGCATCCGCCGCGATCTCCGCCCCGCCGGGCTGATCATCGAGACCCGCGATCGCCCCGCCCGCGCTGTCGACCACGGCCGAGACGATGCCGTCGCGCTGCGCGGGCGCGAGACCCCGCTCGTCGAGGGACGCGCCGAGCAGGCCGGCCGTGCTCGTGAAGAGCACCGTGCCGAGGATCGCGACCCCGAGGGCCGCGCCGAGCTGGCGCGACGTGGACTGGGTGCCCGACGCCGCCCCGCTGTCGTCGACCGGCACATCGGCCAGCACCACGCCGGTGAGCTGCGCGGTGGCGAGGCCGACGCCGAAGCCGTAGACGAACAGGAACGGCACGAGCATCCCCCAGGCGGCGTCCGGAGCGATGACGAAGCCGACGCCGGCGACGCCGACGATCTCGGCGAGCAGCCCCGCGCGCACCACCCATACGGCGGGGATCCGTCCGCTCGTCGCCCCGGCCGCGCCGCTGGCGAGGAACGACCCGGCGGCGAGCGCGAGCAGGAGGAGCCCCGTCTGCAGCGCGTCGAATCCGAGCACGAACTGCAGCCAGAGCGGCAGGGCGAGGATGATGCCGAACTCGCCGAGCGACACGATGGTCGCGGCGATGTTGCCGTTGCGGAACGACGGGATCGAGAACAGCCCCAGCGCGAGCAGGTTCGGTCGGCCCGCCTTCTCACGGCGGATGCCCCGCACGACGAACACCCCGAGGGCGAGAAGTGCGATGGCGAACGCGACCGGCACGGGCGAGAGGTCGAACGGCCACGACCAGTCGCCGACGCGGAGGGGTTCGTCGACGGTCCACCACCCGTAGGTGCGGCCCTCGATCAACCCGAAGACGAGGCTGCCCATCGCGACGACCGAGAGGAGTGCACCGACCACGTCGATGCGCTGCACTCGTTCGCTGCGCGTCTCGCCGACCGTGAGCAGCACGCCGACGACGATGAGGATGCCGAGGGGGATGTTGATGCCGAAGGCCCACCGCCACGAGAACGCCGTGGTCAGCCATCCGCCGAGCAGGGGGCCGACCGCGGCCATCCCGCCGATCGTCGATCCCCAGACGGCGAAGGCGATGCCCCGCTCGCGTCCGCGGAAGGTGGCGTTGATGGTGGAGAGCGTGGTGGGGAGGATCATCGCCCCGCCGATCCCCTGCACCAGGCGCGCGGCGATGAGGAACTCGCCGTCGGGCGCGGAGGCGGCGAGCACCGACGACCCGGCGAAGACGACGACGCCGAGGAGCATCAGCCGCCGTCGTCCGAAGCGATCGGCCAGGCTGCCGAACACGAGCAGCAGCGCGGCGAAGACGAGGGTGTAGGCCTCCTGCACCCACTGCACCTCCGTCGAGGTGATGCCGAGGTCATCGACGATCGCGGGGATCGCGACGTTGACGATCGTCGAGTCGACGATGATCAGCGACACCGCGATGCTGATGAACACCAGTCCGGCCCATCGCCGGGAGACGCTCTTCTCCATGTCGCTAGCCTAGCTAGAGATATGCCAGGCGAGCAATGGCGGACACGCGAAAACGCAGCGAGGGGCCGAGACGCGTCGTGTCGCGCGAGCGACAGGCGGCGTGTCTCGACCCCTCGCGAGGTCGCGCTTACGCGGAGCGCGACTCCTCCAGCGACGGGTAGTCGGTGTACCCCTCGGCCGTGAATCCGTAGAACAGCTCGGGGCGAGGCGGGTTGAGCTCGGTACGGTGCTGCCACCGCGCCACGAGGTCGGGGTTGGCGATGACCGGGCGCCCGACGGCGACGGCATCCGCCCACCCCTCCTCCACCAGATCCTCGGCCTCTTCGCGGGTCGTCTCGGCCGAGAAGCCGGAGTTGACGATCAGCGGCGCCTTCGCCGACGCGCGGATGCTCTGCACCAGCTCGCCGCGCGGATCGGCCTGCAGCACGTCGACGAACGCCAGCCCGAGGGCGGCGAGCCCGTTGGCGACCGCCGTGTACGTGGCGCGCACGTCGGCGTCGTCGTCTTCGATCACACCCTGGATGCCGTGGGCCGGCGACAGGCGGATGCCGGTGCGCTCACCGCCGACGGCGGCGGCGACGGCTCGGGTGACCTCGATCGCGAAGCGGGCGCGGTTCTCGGGCGATCCGCCGTACTCGTCGTCTCGTACGTTCGACACCGGCGACAGGAACTCGTGCACGAGGTAGCCGTTCGCTCCGTGCACCTCCACGCCGTCGAGACCCGCGGCGATCGCATTGCGGGCGGCCTGGGCGAACTGCTCGACGACCGCGGGCAGCTCATCGGCGGTGAGTGCGTGGGGCACCGGAAGGTCGGCCTTGCCCGACGGGGTGTGCGTCTGCCCGGGCGCGGCCACCGCGCTGGGGGCGACCACGCGGTCGACGCCCGAGATCTCGGGGTGCGAGATGCGACCGCCGTGCATGAGCTGCATCACGATGGTGCCGCCGGCCTCGTGCACGGCATCCGCGATCCGTCGCCATCCCTCGATCTGCGCCGGCGTGACGATTCCCGGCTGGCCCGGGTACGACTTCCCCTCCACGGCCGGCCACGTGCCCTCCGTGATGATGAGTCCCTGGCCGGCGCGCTGGCGGTAGTACTCGACCATCACGTCGGTCGGCACGCCGTCTTCGTCGGCCCGGGTGCGGGTGAGGGGTGCCATGACGACACGGTTGGACAGCTGCAGCGCGCCGAATTCGGCGGAGGAATAGAGGGTCACCCTGATGCCAGCGCCGCGACCGCCGCCAGTATTCCCCGGAGAAGGGGGCGGCGCCGCGGGATGCCTGCTCTTGACACGCACGCGCAGACTTGTTGAGGGGAGGCCGGACTCTCCGGCACCACACCCGTGAGAAAGGCTCAGCCATGAAGCTCCAGACCGTCAGCATCTTCGTCGACGACCAGCAGCGCGCCGCCGATTTCTACACCTCGCGCCTCGGGTTCGAGGTCGCGTCCGACGTGCCGCTCGGCGAGAACAGGTGGCTCACCGTCGTCGACCCGGAGCGCGCCGATGGCACGCAGATCCTGCTGGAACCGAAGGACCACCCCGCCGCACAGACCTTCACCGCGGCCCTGAAGGCCGACGGCATCCCGTACTGCACGCTGGGCGTCGACGACGTGCAGGCCGAATACGACCGCCTCACCGCCCTCGGCGAGACGTTCACCCAAGCGCCCACCGCGATGGGGCCGGTCGTCACCGCAGTGCTCGACGACACGTGCGGCAACCTCCTGCAGCTCGCCCAGTGGATCGGCCCGGACGTCGCGGGCTGACGCCGCACGCGCCGAGACCCACCACCCTCCGACGGGGCGATGGGTCTCGACGGTCGCGGAGTCGCGGCGTCCGCTACTTCAGCGTGACCTTCACCGTCGTGGTGTTGCCGGCGACGTCGTGGACGACCAGGGTGTTCTCACCCGAGACCGCCCCGAACTTCCCGGCCTTGACGGCGTTGAGATCCGACCAGACGTTGTCGCTGAGGTCGGTCGTCACGCCGTTCAGCACGACCCGGTCGATCTTCATCGCGTCGTAGAGCTTGAACGACACCGTCGTGAAGACCCGGTCGCCCGCCTTCCCCTTCGGGTCGGGCTTCAGGGTCACGGTCGGCGCCGTCGCGTCGAGCGTGAACTCGACCGTCGCCTCATTGCCGGCGACGTCGCGCACGACCAGGGTGTTCGCTCCTTCGACCGCACCGAACACCCCGGGCTTCACGCCGTTGAGGTCGGACCAGACGGCGTCCGTCAGGTCCTTCTCGACGCCGTTCAGGAACACGCGGTCGACCTCGCCCTCATCGTGCAGCTTGAACGACACCTGGCTGTACACGCCGTCGCGCCCGACGGTGGCTCCCGCCTCGGTCTTCACGGTCGCGGTCGGGGCGACCTCGTCGGGCGCCGTCGTCGTGACCGTCAGGTCGCGGATGCGGCCGAAGTTGTCGAACGAGCCGAAGCCCACCCGCCCCGTGGGGAACGTGGTGTCGGTCGCCGTCATCAGTGGAGCATCCGAACCGTCGACGTACACGGCCACCTGGCCGGTGTCGGCGCAGCGGACGACGCGCACATCGTGCCACTCCTCATCGGTGACCGCGGGCGGGGCGCCGACGGTGCCGTCCCACTGGTCGTCGATGCGCACCCGGTCGGCATTGTCGACCTTGAAGATGCCGTTGTGCGGATAGATGGTGTTGTCCTTCGACAGATGCGCGTAGTAGTACTGCGTGTCGGACTTCCACCCGAAGACGATGATGACGTCGCGGTTGTTCACCGACGCCTTCTCGTCGAGCCGCACCTGCGCGTTCAGATCGAACGACCCCAGCTCGGGCCCCTCGGTGAGCACCGCGTACTCGAACGGGCGGCGGATGCCGTCGTTCGGGTTGGTGCCCGCCTCGGTGAGCACGACCTGGTCGCCGGGGAACTCCCACTTGGCGGGAGTGCGCGGCGCCCAATCGTCTGCCGACATGACGTCGGCGATCTCGAGGCCGGTCGGCGTGCACGGCGGGTCGACCGGCGGCTGCGCGGGCGCAGCGCCGTACAGGGCGTACTGCGCCGCGACCTGATCGGCGGTCGGCACGGTGTCGAGCAGCATGACATCGTCCATACGGCCGTGGAACGGGTTCGCCTCACGCGTGTTCTGCGGGAAGCTGCCGCCGATCTTGATGCCGGCCGGGGTCGTGTCGCTCGTCGCGCCCGCACCCCAGGGGTTCGATGCCGTGTACCGCCCGGCGAGCTCCTCGCCGTTCATGTACAGCTTCATCTCGCCGCCCGCGAAGTCGAAGGTCGCGGCGAGATGCACCCACTGCCCCTTCTTCAGGATCTCGTCCCACGGCAGGTCGGCGGCGAAGGTCCAGGAGCCCGCGCCGTCGACCCGGCGGCCGAGGGCGACGAGCTTGAGCTCGCCGTCGACCGTGATGACCTCGAGCAGTGCCCGCACGGCGTGCCCGTCCGAGGTGCCGGTCAGTACGCCCGCGAGGCCGATGGCGTTGTAGACGTCGTCGGGGTTCGTGGTGTTCGAGTTCGGCGCCGGGTGGTCGCCGGTCGGCTTGAACCAGCCCATCACCGAGACCTCCTCGGCGCCGGCGAACGCGTCGAGCGAATCGACCCCGGAGGCGTCGTAGACGCCGGCCTTCCAGTCATCGTTCGATGCCGTCGTCGGACTCATCTGCTGGGTCTGCAGAGCGCGTCCCGCCCCGGGGTACGCCCGGTCGGTCACCCGCTGCTCGACCCCGCCGTTGATGAGCGAGATGTCGGTACCGGAGAGGCCCTGGTCGAGCTCGACCTTCGCGTCGGTCGCGGGGTGGTCGAAGTCGTAGTGCGTCACCAGGTTCGGAGCCAGGTCCGGCAGCACGAACGGAGATGCGGGACCCGCCTCGCGGGCACCGGTCACCTTCCAGATCTTGCCGTTCGCCTTCGAGACGAGGTACAGCTCGCCGTCGGCATCCGATCCGAAGCGCAGGTCGACGCGTGTGTCGCCCACCAGGTCCTGGAACGTGGTCTCCTGGCCGTCGGCGAACACGCGCAGCTGCTCGATCGTGGCGAGGTCTTCGATGTCGCCGTCGTTGCGCACCATCTCGTCGGCCTGGGTGGAGAGCACCCAGCCCCGCACGAGGTCGGTGAACAGGTACCGGCCCTGCAGCGCCTCGATGTCGCCGCGGTACACGAACCCGCCGTTCACGGCCACGCCCGCATCACCGGTCTGACCGGGGTCGCGGTTGTGGTCGTATGCCGCGACCGGATACGTGAAGCCGAACTCGGCGTCGTTCTCGGGCAGCGGGAAGATCTGGCGGTTCTCGGCGAGGAACGAGCCCTCGCGCACCGACCAGCCGAAGTTGTCGCCCGGCTCGACGGCGTAGATCGACTCGACCTGCCACTCGCCGATGTGGGCGAGGTACATGGTGTGGTCGCCCTCGGGGTCCCAGCTGATGCGGTGCGGGTCGCGCAGGCCCACCGCGTAGATCTCGGGGAGAGCGCCGTCCTCGCCCAGGAACGGGTTGTCGGCGGGGATGCCGTACTCGCCGTTCGCGCTGTCGTCGCCGGTGGGGTCGATGCGCAGCACCTTGCCCTGCGGCGTCGAGAGATCCTGCGGGTTGCCGTTGCCGACGCCGTTGCCGCCGTCACCCACCAGGATGTACAGGATGCCGTGCTCGGCACTGCCCTCGTCGGCGGTCGGGTTGAACGAGATCTGCTGCACCGTGTGCACGCGCCCGCCGAACGGGATGCGCATGACCTCGCGGTGCGTACCCTCGAAGGTCGCCGCCGACGGGTCGGATGCCTTCCACTCGGTGATCACGCTGTGGAACTGCGTGTTGCCGTAGGCCGGGAAGTCGGGGGTGTCCTCGGTGAGCGCCGTGGTGCCCTCGGTGTGCACGGTGTAGAACAGGCCGTTCTCGGCGAAGTCCGGGTGGAACTCGGCCGCACCGAGACCGGTGCCGAGGCCGGCGCTGTTGTGGAAGTTGTCGACGAACTGGTCGCGCACGTTGAGGTACGGCACGTACTCGCCCGACTCCTTGTCGACGAGGTAGAGGATCGCGTTGTTGTCGGGCACCATCAGTCGGCCGGAGCCGTCGGGCACCTCGTCGAGGTGGGTGATGCGGTTGTGGCGCACGAGCCGCTGATCCTGCGTGGCGGGCGTCGTGCTCGACTCGGGCAGCTGGGCGAGCTCGGTCACCTCGATGCCCAGCGTCGACAGCGCCGGGTCGGGCAGCGGGTTGAGCAACGGCTGCTGCACCGTCTCGCCCGGGGCGCAGTCGCCGGGGTTGCCGGTGGCGATCGCGAGGTTCTCGCCGGTGTTGTCGACCGACACGTCGTCGAGCAGCAGGCGGCCGTTGCTCGTCGCGCCGTTCTTCCAGAAGAACCGGTCGAGATCGCCGTTCACGGCCTGACGGAAGCCGAACTGCTTCTCGGCGCCCTCGGGGAGGCGGGTGCGCTCGGCGTAGGGGCCGCCCTGGCTGTAGACGGCCACCTTGTCGGTGGCGTTGTCGGCGACGATCCACACGCACTGCCACGCGTCCTTGCCCCACACGCCCGCGGAGGCGAAAGCACCGCCGTCGCGCACACGGAGCACGTCGTCGTTCTGGTTGTTCACGTAGGCGCGGCTGTTGACGTAGTCATTGGGGGCGTCGACGTCGGTGAGCCCGAACGAGGTGTCGACGGTGCCGGTCCGCAGGAAGCGGAAGAACAGCGTTCCGGTCGTTCCGTCCGCGATCGCGGGGATCTGTCGGAACGCCTGCTGCCCCCCGCCGACCGATTCGACGACCTGGTTGTTGCCGTTGAGCGGGTCGGCGACGACCTTCGGGGCGGTCGAGGCCGTCCAGCCGTCCTGACCGTTCAGCGGGGTGCGCTCGTACTCCTCGAAGTCGATCACCTCGGTGAACGGCTCGTCGGCCACGGCCGGGGCGGCGGCGAACATCGCGCCGATCATGGCCGTGACCACGGCGGCCGCGGCGACCCCTCGTCGCCGTCGCGCACCCGGCGGGACGGCATCCGTCCGCGGAGCGGAGTTCGGGGACGGCATGGTTCTTCTCTGCATCGGAGACCTCTCAACGTCATCGTCGTGTGGTGTCGTGCCGGAGTGGTGTCACGCGACTCCCCGGGGCGGCACTGCAGAGGGGAGGGCGATCAGCGAGGTGCCGGCGCTGCGTAAGCGCTTTCGCAACCGCTTTCGTGCGAGGCTAGCGCGCCATGCTCGATCGGGCAAGGGCGACTTTATGAGCACCTCGCCCCGCCGCCCCGACCACAACTCAGGACACCCCGCACGCGCTCGACTCCTCGCCGCACCTTTCCTCCCCCTTCACTCCCGAGTCCCCCGCCATAACTCAGGACAAGCCGCGGCGTTCACAGGCCGAGACCGCGGAACCTCGGGTGGGAGCCGGGGCTCAGCCCCCCTGGTCCTGAGTTGTGGTCGGGGCAGGGGGGGAGACATAGCGGGCGGGGGCAGAACCCGCGGAAGCTGAGGTCCTGAGTGAGTGCGGGGCAGGGCGGGGTAAGGGCGGGGTGGGGG
>JASCNZ010000042.1 GCA_029959905.1 Microbacteriaceae bacterium PS02344 | reverse complement strand
GGGCCTCTCGGGCAGGGCGCGGGTGGGCGCCCGATGTTTGCAATTTCCCCGCCCCCCCCCCCCCCCCGCCCGCACGAGCCACACCTCCCGGCGTACACTCGGCTCATGTCGACGACCGCCCGCACCATCGGCCGCATCTTCCTCGGAGCATCCCTCGTGTTCGCCGGGGTCTCGCACCTCACGGTCGCCCGCGACGAGTTCCAGGCGCAGGTTCCCGAGTCGCTTCCGCTCGACCCCGACACGACCGTCGTGGCGTCGGGGGTCGTCGAGGTGGCTCTCGGTGCGGCCCTGCTCTTCGCGCGTCGCCGGCGGAGCCTCGTCGGCACGATCGTCGGCCTGTTCTTCGTCGCGGTGTTCCCCGGCAACGTGTCGCAGTGGATGCATCAGCGCGACGGGTTCGGTCTCGACACCGACATGAAGCGCTTCGTGCGTCTGTTCTTCCAGCCGGCACTCGTCGCCCTCGCCGTCTGGTCGACCCGCCGGGCTCGCTGACCCGCGCTCGGAGGACTCCCGCTCGACGAAAAGTAGACTCGGCGGATGGGAGATCGGCCGGTGACGCAGCAGTGAAGACGCGTACGGTCTTCGGTCTGCTCCGTCTCAGCGCCGCCGCCCTCTGCCTCGTGGCCCTCATCCACCGTCTGGCGTGGGGGCTCGCCTCGCACACGATCGCGAGCCAGAACTTCTTCGCGTACCTGACCAACCAGTCGAACGTCGCCTTCGTGGTGGTGCTGACCATCGCGGGCATCCTCGCGCTCCGCCGCGCCCGCGATCCGCGCTGGCTCACGATCGTCCTCGCCCTCGTGCTCACCTGGACCATCACGGCCGGCATCGTGTTCGCGATCCTCGTATGGCAGGCGGGGCTGCGGGGCATCCGCATCGACGTGCCGTGGTCCGACCAGGTGCTGCACTTCTACCTGCCCGCCTGCGCGGCCGCCGCCTGGGCGCTCGCCCCGGGTCATCGCATCGTGCCGTGGCGGGTCGTGCCGTCGACACTCATCTACCCGCTGGTGTGGGGCGGGTTCACGATGCTGCGTGGACCGCTGATCGGCTGGTACCCGTACTACTTCCTCGACCCTCGACAGGTGAGCGGACCCGCGGAGTTCCTGGTGTCATCGGGCATCGCGCTCGCGACCTTCGCAGTCGTCGCGTCCGCGCTCGTGCTCATCAGCCGGATGCCGCTGCCCCGACGCCTGCGGGACGATCCGGGCGACGCCGCCCCGGGCGCGCCGGGAGATGACCCCGCCCGCGAGGGGACGCCGATCGACGAGCTCGTCGGGTCGGCCGGTCAGGCGAGATAGGGGCCGAGAGCCTCGATCGCCTGGGCGAACGCCTCGTCGTCGTCGAGTTCGGCGAACCGGGCGGCGGCGTCACCGCCGACGATGCCCACGAGCACGTTCTCGCCCGTCGCGGGACGCAGGTTGATCCAGGTGCGGATGCCCGACTCCCCCCCGACCGTGTGCCAGATCGCTTCCTCGGCATCCCAGAACGGCTCGTCCCACCGCAGCCACACGGTCTCCACCGACCCCATGCCGAGGGAGGAGATCGCGCCGCGGTTCGCGAACGGCAGCGGAGGGTCGAACTCGATGCCCTGCTCCTGCAGAACCCCGAGCGGGACGGTCACGACGACCCGATCGAACGACAGCGCCTCGCCGGTGCCCATGCGCACGCTCACGCCGGTGTCGTCGTACGCGAGGCGGGTCACGGGCTGATTGAGCCCGACCTGCACCCCGTCGAGCGTGTGCTCGATGAAGGGCAGCAGGCTGTCGCGCGCGGCGCGCGGCTCGTCGGCGGGGAACGGCGGCGCGAACCAGCTCGACAGCTGCCCGGCATCCGCCCCCGACGCGGTCGCCAGGAGGGCGAGCAGAGCGGCGGTGGACGGGTCGTCGGCGTCGATGCCGGCGGCGGTGAGGGCATCGGCGACCGAGGTGTCGTCCGCCGCGTCTCGCACGGTTGCGATCGCTGCGGTCAGCGGCTCGGAGGTGGGAGGTTCGACGTCGCCGTCGGGTCCGCGCCAGCGCACGCCGGCGAGGTCGACGATGCCCACGTCCTCGGACTCGAGGGTGTCGACGAGGTCGGCGTCGTCGGCTCCGAAGAGCCACGCGCCCAACTGCACGGGAACCGGCCAGGAAACGTCGACGCGGGAGTACAGCCGCCCGCCCACGCGGTCGCGCGCCTCGATCACGGTCACCTGGTAGTCGGCGGCGGCGAGGCGCGCGGCGGCCGTGGCGCCGGCCAGCCCGGCTCCGATCACGGCGATGCGCTCACCGGTGTCTCCCGCATCCCGAACCTCGTCGGCCGCGCGCTCACCCGAGGCGATGGCGCCGCGCATGGTGCCCGGAGCATCCTCGTCCGTGGCCTCGCCCGCGAAGAACAGGCGGTCGTCGACCGGACGCGCCAGAGCGCTGCGGGTGTCGGCGCCGACTCCCACCGGCACGAAGCTGACGGCACCGAAGGCGTACTGATCCGTGGTCCAGGTGGAGCGGATGCTGCCCGCCGATCGCGGCACCCCGTTCGACGGCCCCGGCTCGGGGGTACGGGTCGGGGTTCGCGTGGGCGTCGGCTCCGGTTCGGGCGTGCACGATGCCAGAAGCACCGAGACGACACCGGCCCCGGCGCCGAGCAGCAGAGTGCGGCGCGTGATCCTCATCGTGTCGCCACTTTATCCCGGCGGGCGGCGATCCGCGTCGTCCGCGTCCCCGGTCGCACTGTCTCGTCCGCCCGGCCGGCTGCCTCACTGACCCCCGCCACAACTCAGGACCGCAGCGTCGCGGAAGCGGCAGCGGTGGGCCCCCGGCGGTCCTGAGTGGGTGCCGCCGGGGGCCGCGTCCGCAGAGCCGTGCCCGGTCAGACCGCGAGCAGCTCGCTCTCGAGGCGACGGTAGGAGGCCTCCATGCCGTCGGCCATTCCCGTCGCGAGGATCATGTCGCGGGTCTCCCGGTCGGGGTACTCGATATAGAGGGTGAGGAGCGTCGCCCCGTCCTCCTCGTAGAGGTTGAGGTCGTTGAGCGTCTCGGGCCCCGGAGTGCCCTGCATCTTCTCGGTGTCGACCGAGCGGCGCGGAGCATCGATCAGCAGCGCCTCGCCCTCGAACCCGAACGGCTCGCCCTCGGTGTCGCCGATCGGCGCCCACGAGGTGCGGTAGCGCTGACCGACCTCGGTCGCGACGACGCACTCCGTCATCTCCCACCCGTCCGGTCCGAGCATCCACTTCTTCATGAGCTCGGGGTCGTGGTGGGCCCGCCAGACCAGCTCGCGCGGCCCCTCGATGAGGCGGGTGATGCGCACGTGCGTGTCGTCGAGCAACTCGACCTGTGTGCCCTTGCCCTGGGCGTAGTCGCGAAGATCCTGCAGCACGGCGTCGAGCTGGCTCATCGCGAGCTTGGTGCCCTCGATCGCGCCCATCGCGACGACCTGTTCGAGCGCCTCGGCCGAGGTGAAGTAGCTGGTGTTGACCATGCGGGTGCCGTCGGCCGTCGCCTCGAACGTGAACGTCATGCGCATCGAGGGCAGGTCGGGGTTGGGCGTTCCCTCTTCGTCGGCGAACGAGTCGAGCACTGTGAAGCTGCGCGGAGCGTCGATCTCGACGAACTCCCACGTGCCGGAGGCCTTCTCGCCGCGCGGTCCGGTCATCGTGTAGTTGGCTTTGCCGCCCACCGTGTGATCCCAGTGGGTGAACGTGGCCGGCCATCCGGGAGGCCCCCAGAAGCGCTCGAGCTGACGCGGGTCGCTGTACGCGTCCCAGACGCGCTCGACGGGGGCCGCCAGATCGGCGACGACCGTCATGGTGAGGTTCTCGGCATCGGTGACGACGTCGGTGACGGGCATGATCATTCTCCTTCTTCGGTTCGTGCGGTCGGGGTGGTGCTGTCGGTGGTCTTCGTGGGAGGGGCAGCCGTCGACGACGCGGGTGGCGGCGATGCGACATCCGTGGGCTCGGCGAGCAGGTCGTCGAGACGGGCGATGCGCGATCGCCACAGTTCTTCGTAGCGGGCGAGCAGAGCCCGGGTGCGGGCGATCATCTCGGGATTCGCGCGGACCAGCCGCTCGCGTCCTTCGGCGCGCTTGACGACGAGCTCGGCCGCTTCGAGCACGGCGACGTGCTTCTGCACCGCGGCGAAGGACATATCGTAGGCGGCGGCCAGGGTCGAGACCGACTGCTCACCCTCGATCGTGCGGCGCAGGATGTCGCGCCGCGTCGATGTGGCCAGTGCATGGAAGACACGGTCCACCTCCGCTTCGCTGAGTTCTCGTTGTGCAACCATTTGGTTGTACGTTAAGCCCGCTGGGATGCGGTGTCAAGGGGTTTCTCGTGCGGTCGTCACGCGAACAGCACGGACCACGCACGCCTGCACGGAAGATCGGCTGAGAACCCCGTGCAAACGTGTAACCTCCGTGCAGACTGCGGAGCGGGGCGAGTAGCGTCAACGCATGCGCCGACCGTTCATGAACACGCCGGAACAACTCGAATCCCTCAAGGGGCAGCAGTATCTAGTGCTCCGACCGAGGGCGGGAGTGGCTGATTTCTACGCCTCAGAGCAGGACCAGGCGCTGGCTCAGAGATCGCTCCCGCACCCGCACACCGGTCACGTGACGCTCCGAGCGTTCTACGAGCCGGAGCGCCGCAAGGAGCTGAGCGCACTCATCCGCCGCTGGGCTTCCGCGCAGCAACCGGTCGAGGTCATCGGCGAAGCCGTCGACGCGTTCCCGGAACCGTGGCAGATCCTCATCCTCCGCCTCGCCCGCACCCAATCCCTCCTCGACGCCTACGCCTCGTTGACCGAGCTGCTCGATGCGACGGACATGCGTCGGCTCGGCGAGCTGCCCCTCGACGACTGGACCTTCCACATGTCGATCGTCTACGGCAAGACGCTGTCACCTGCGGACTGGGCGACGATCGCCTCCGCACGCGTGCGGGAGTTCGAGCATCCGATCGCCGAGACGGTCGACGAGGTGGAACTCGTCTCGTACGTCGATGGCGAGGAACACAGCCAGGTCTTCCCTCTCGGCCAGCGAAGCCCCGAGCGTGAAGCCCCAGCCCCGGGGGCCTGATCGATCGAAAGAACGGATGCCCCGGACCCTACCCGAGCTGCGGGATCAGCTCCTCCAGGAACTCCGCCGTCGACTCCCACCCGGTCACCGCATGGCAGCGCGCGCCCATCGCGAGCACGGGATAGTCGTTGCCGGCGGGGTCGAGGCGGTCGCCGACGAAGAGCATGTCATCGAGGGGGATGCCGGTCTGCTCGACGAGCTTGCGCATGCCGTAGGCCTTGTCGATGCCGCGGTCGGTGATGTCGATCGAAGTGGAACCGCCGGAGCGCACCTCGAGGTCGGGGAGCCGGGCGGCGACGGCCGCGCTGAGGGCGTTGCGCTTGGCGCCGGTCGGGTCCCACGCGGCCTTGGCGTCGACCGGGGCGTGCTGCCCGAGGGCCGAGAACGTCACCTGCGACCCGCGGTCCTCGATGATGTCGCCCCACGTCTGCGACTCCCAGAGCCCCAGGCGGCGAGCCTCGTCTTCGAGCGCGGCCGCGGCGTCGGCGCGCTGAGCCGGCGTGAGCGAGAGGGCGTACACGGTCTCGATGCCGTCGGCGCCGATGCGGTAGTACTGCGTGCCGCACGCGGGCAGCAGGTGGAAGCGCGCGAGCACCGCGGCATCCGGCTCGGGCAGGCGGTCGATGACCTGCGCGGTGAACTGGCCGAGCTGTCCGCCCGAGATGATCGCCACCTCGACGCGTGCGGCGAGCGCGACGAGCAGCGCCCCCATGCGCGGATCGATCGCGCTCTTCGACGGGGCGAGGGTGTCGTCGAGGTCGAACGCCACGAGGCGGGGCAGCGGCGTCATGCGGATGCCTCGGCCACGGCATCCGCCTGCCCCCGCACCGGGCCGGTGCTGCCGCGCACGACGAACTCCACGGGCGGGAGGTCGATCGGCCCGGGCTCGCGCCCCTCGACGATCGAGACGAGGGCGCGCGCACACGCGTTGCCCCACTGGAACACGTCCTGCCGCACGGTCGTCAGCGGGGGGATGACGTAGGGCGCGAGGGGGATGTCGTCGAAGCCGATGACCGACAGATCCTGCGGCACGCGGACGCCCCGGTCGATCGCGGCCGAGATGCCGGCGATCGCCATGATGTCGTTCGCGAAGATGATCGCGGTGGGCGGTTCGGGGTCGTCGAGCAGTTCGTGGGTGGCGCGCGCACCGGCGGCGCCCGTGAAGTCGGCCTCGACGACCGCGCCGGGGCGCAGACCGAGCTGTGCGAGCTCACCCGCCCACGCGTCGCGACGCACGCGGGAGTGCACGTACCGGTCGGCCCCCGAGACGTGCGCGATGCGCTCGTGCCCGAGAGCGTGCAGGTGGCGGACGGCACGACGGATGCCCGCGGCGTCGTCGAGTCCGATGGGCTCGGTGCCCTCGCCGGCACCCGTGCCGAGCAGCACGCACGGCAGACCGAGCCCCGCGAGCTCGGCGGGACGTTCGTCTTCGACGCGCAGATCGGTGAGGAAGACGCCGTCGACGCGCGCCTCGTGCGCGAAGCGCGAGTACGCCTCGCGCTCGGCCTGCTCGCCGTCGACGACCTGCAGCACGAGGGCGTAGCCGACGGTCGAGAGGAAGCTCTCGACACCGGCGACGAACTGGGGGAAGAACGGGTCGGTGCTGAGCAGCTCGGGGTCGCGCCGGATCACCAGCCCCAGCGCCTGCGCACGACTGCGCGACAGGGCGCGGGCCCGGGCATCCGGACGCCATTCCAGCTCGCGCGCCGCCTCGAGGATGCGTTCGCGCGCCTCTTCGCCGACCCCGGAACGACCGTTGAACACGAACGACACCGCGCTCTTCGACACCCCGGCCCGCGCCGCGACATCGCCGATCGTGATCTTGCGTTCCCTGGCGCCGCCGCGGGGGGAGGAGGCGGTGCGCCCGGCGCCCGCACTCTCGGGGATCGAGGCGTTCATGGTCTGTAGTGTAACCGACCGTTTAGCCCGATTTAGCTCGATCTCTCGTGTGCCGAGCCGCCGGAGTGGCGGCGATGTGAGCCCGGCCGTCGATGAGGTTGCAGCCTCCCATCAAAACCGGTTTACTAAGACGAGTCAGCGCCGTCCGTGCGGGTCTCGCACCCTTCTCGGAGCGGCGGACGGTCGTATCAGTGAGGAACAATCGCCATGGGCAGTGCGGCACCAGCGCAGCAGGACACCCCGCGACCCCGACGACGCTCCGGCGCGTTGCAGCGCTGGCTGGGCGAGAACCCGCTCGGCCTTCTGCTGAGCGCCCCGTACACGCTCTTCGTCATCGTCGTCTTCCTCATCCCGTTCGGGTTCGGCATCTGGATGTCGGTGCACGACTTCTACTTCACGGCCCCCGGCGTCGCGGTGGAGCATCCGTTCGTCGGTTTCGACAACTTCGCCGCCGTGCTCGCCGACCCGATCGTGCGCCAGGCCTTCGGCAACCTGCTGATCTTCCTCGTCATCAACGTGCCGCTGACGGTCGTGCTCGGCCTGCTGCTCTCGTCGGGACTCGACGCCGTGGTGCACTGGAAGGGCTTCTTCCGCATCTCGTACTACATCCCGTACGTCACGGCATCCGTCGCCACCCTGGCGGTGTGGATCTTCCTCTTCAACGGCAACGGCGTCGTCAACTCGATGCTCGGCTCGCTGGCCCCCGACCCGTCATGGCTCGCGAACTCGGGGCTGATCATGCCGCTGATCGCGGTCTACGTCACCTGGAAGAACCTCGGGTTCTACATCCTGCTGTACCTCGCCGCCCTGCAGAACGTGCCGAAGGAACTGCACGAGGCCGCCCAGCTCGACGGCGCCGGACGCTGGCAGCGTTTCCGCTCGGTCACCCTCCCCGCCGTGCGCCCGGTCACCTCGCTCGTGGTGCTGCTGTCGATCATCACCACCGGCCAGATCTTCACCGAGCCGTACCTGCTCACCGGCGGTGGCCCCAACAACGCCTCGATGACCCCGGCGCTGCTCATGTACCAGCAGGGCATCCAGCAGGGGAAGCCCGACATCGCCGCCGCGATCGGCATGATCCTCGTCATCGCGGTGATGATCGTCTCGCTCGTGTCGCGCCGCATCACGGAAGGCAAGAACCGATGACCTCCCCCGACGCGCGCGAGACCCGCACGCCGCGCAACGGCCGCGTGCTCCCGACCCTGCGCTTCGCCCTGCTCTTCGTCGGCGCCCTCGCCGCGCTCGTGCCGTTCTACTACATGGTGATCGGCGCGCTGCAGCGCAAGCGGGACACCAGCCTCTTCGGCCTGCTGCCGCTGCCCGAGAACCTCAGCTTCAACAACTTCGTCGAGATCAACGAGTCGGTGAACCTGCTCGGCTCGCTCCTCAACTCGCTGATCTTCACGGCCGGGGTGGTCGCCTGCACGCTCGTGTTCGGGCTGCTGGTCGGCTACGCGCTCGCGGTGCTGTCGTTCCGCGGCCGCGGCCTCGTGTTCGCGCTCGTGCTGCTCGTGCAGGCGATCCCGTTCCAGCTGCTCATGATTCCGCTGTACGTCATGGTCGTGCGGTACTTCGGCCTCGCCGACAACTTCATCGGCATGATCCTCCCGTTCGCGATCAACTCCGTCGCCGTGCTGATCTTCCGGCAGTACTTCCTGCAGATCCCGCGCGACGTGTTCGACGCCGCCCGCATCGACGGCGCGAGCGAGCTGCGCATCCTGCTCTTCATCGCCGTGCCCCTCGTGCGCCCGGCCGTGCTGACCGCGATGCTGGTGACCTTCATCGGCCCATGGAACGAGTTCCTCTGGCCGTTCCTCGTCACCAAGGACGCCTCGAAGCAGACCCTCGCCGTGAGCCTCGCGAACTTCTCGCAGACCAACGGCTCGTTCCTCGAGAACCCGATGGGCGCCGTGCTCGCGGGCGCCTGCGTGCTCGCGGTGCCGGTGGTCGTGCTGTTCCTCCTCTTCCAGCGGCACTTCACCTCCGCCAACCTCGGCTCCGCCATCAAGGGCTGAGCACCCGATACCGAAAGACCCGAAGGCACAGCGATGACATCGTCTCCCTCCCCCGCCGCGCAGCGTACGGCCGAGAGCACCCCCTCGGTGCCCTACGCCCTCAGCCGCGTCGGCACCATCATGACCGCGCGCACCGACGACCCCCTCGAGGCCGAGGGGGTGCTCAACCCGGGCACCGCCTGGGGCCCCGACGGCGAGCTCTACCTGTACCCGCGGGTCGTCGCGGCGGGCAACGTCTCGCGCATCGCCCGCGCGCGCGTGGTCGTCGAGAACGGGGTGCCGGTCGGCGTGGAGCGCCTCGGTGTCGTGCTGTCGCCCGACGAGCAGTGGGAGCACGGACGCCAGAACGGCGGCGTCGAGGACCCGCGCATCACGTTCCTCGAGCCGCTCGGCCTGCACGTGATGACGTACATCGCGTACGGCCCCCTCGGCCCGAAGCCGGCTCTCGCCGTCTCGCGCGACACCGTCACCTGGGAGCGCCTCGGCCCGATCCGGTTCGCCTACCAGCCCGAGCTCGGCACCGACCTCAACCTGTTCGCGAACAAGGACATCGTGTTCTTCCCCGAACTGGTGCCCGGCCCCGACGGCACTCCGCGCATCGCGCTGCTGCACCGCCCGATGTGGGACCTCGACTGGCTGCGTCCGGGCGAGGGATCCCGCCCGCCCGCGGGTATCACCGAGGAACGCCCCTCGATCTGGATCGGCTACATCGACGTCGAGGCCGTCACCCGCGACGTGTCGGCACTCACCGACGTGCGCGAGTCGGCCATGATCGCCGGCCCCGAGATGGCCTACGAGAGCGCCAAGATCGGTGCGGGCCCGTCGCCCGTGCGCGTGCCGGAGGGGTGGCTGCTGCTGCACCACGGCGTCTCGGGCGCCACGCCCAAGGGCTTCGAGCTCGCCCACGGCTCGGTGTACTCGGCGGGCGCCATCCTGCTCGACGCCGACGACCCGCGCCGCGTGATCGCGCGCTCGGCCGAACCGCTGCTCGCCCCCGAGACGGCGGAGGAGACCCAGGGCACCCTCGCGAACGTCGTGTTCCCCACGGCGGTCGAGCAGATCGGCGGCCGCACCTTCGTGTTCTACGGCATGGCCGACTCGTCGATCGGTGTCGCCGAGCTCACCCGCGTCTGAGCATCCACCAGGGCCGCCTCCTCCCGGGGGCGGCCCTTCTGCATGCCCAGGCACTGCATGCGAGCACGCAGAAGGGGGGCCGGCCGGGGGCCGGCCCCCCCCCCGCCCGCCCCCCCCCCCCCGGGGCGCGGGCGGGGCCCCCCCCCCCCGCACCTCAGTCGACGCGACCGCGGCGCACCTTCACGGCGATGCCCGAGATGATGAGCAGCAGCGCGACCCCGAGCGTCCAGGGCAGCCAGGTCAGGTCGCCACCGGTGGCGGGCAGGTCGCCGTCCGAACCACCGTCGGAGCCACCGTCCGCACCACCCGGAGCACCGCCCCCACCGGGCGCACCCGGTCCGCCCGGCGCGCCGGGGTCGGCGGCCGCGATCAGCACCGGCGTCGACGCGATGTCAGCATCCGCCTGCATCACGACGAGCGTGTGGGCACCCGCCTCGACGTCGTCCGGAACCGTGCCACGGAAGGCGATCGTGCCGTCGTCCTCGGCGGTCACGGTGCCCAGGTCGACGGGGGTCGACCGCAGCTGGATGCGGTACTCGACCCCGGCCTCGAACCCGGTGCCCGTGGCGACCAGAGCGCCGCCGACCTTCGGAGAGCCGTCGACGCGCACCACCGGCACGACCACGTCGGGGTCGACGGTGACCGTGATCGGGGCGGACGGCTCCGACCAGCCGCCGGCGTTCTGCGCCCGCACCGTCACGACATGCTCGCCCGGAGCGACGTCGGGGACGGATGCCGCGAGCGCCTCGCCCGCGGTCGTCACGACGATGCCGCCCACGGTGACCTCGTACGCCGAAACCGGCGAGCCGCCGATACTCTCGGGGGCGGACCACTGTACGTCGACGACCCGGGCCGAGGCGACCGCTCGCACATCCCGCGGAGCGCTGGGCGCGGCATCGTTGCGCACGAGTCCGGCGAGCGCGGCCTGCAGCGCGGCGGCCGCGGCATCCACCTCATCCTGCGGGGCACCGGGTCGGCCGAGCACGTCCTTCGCGGCCTCGAGCGCGGGCAGCAGCGGCGCCCAGCTGTCGGCGGTGTAGGCGGTGCTGTCGAGCGCGTTCGCGGCGTCGATCTGCGCCTGCAGGCGTGCGGTGTCTGCTGAGACGGTCACGGTGCACCAGGCGATCTCGCTGCCGCCCGCGTGGCGGATGCCGATGCTGGTGCGACCCGGCCGATGCGTGGCGAGGTCGACCTCGACGCGCCCGTCGCCCGACACCCGGGCCGCACCCGCGACCGTGGCGACGGACTCGTCCATCGACACCGCGCTGAACGTGTCTCCGGGCTGCAGCGGCGTGACGGTGGCGGCGGCCACGGCCGACCCGTCGCGCACGCCCGACACCGGCGCGGCGCACTCGAAGGTGTAGCCGCCGTACAGCTCGAACTCCCAGATGTTGAGTCCGTACTGCGTCGCCGGCACCCCGGTGAGGCGCACGTACCGCACCTCCGCGGGAGCGAAGTCGTGCGTGTGGGTGAGCGAGGGCTGTGCGGCCTGCACGCGCGCCAGCGGCTGCCACGTCGCCCCGTCGACCGACCCTTCGATCCGGTAGTCGTTCGAGGTGCCGGACTCCCACGCGACGACGGCACGCGACACCGACTTCACGCTCTGCAGGTCGACCTGCAACCAGTGCTCGGCGACCGCGCGGGCCGACGACCACTTCGTCGACTTCGAGCCGTCCGTGGCCTTCGGACCGGTGATGGTGGCGTTGTTCTGGTGCACGCTGTCGGCGGTCGTCGGACGTCCGAGCGCGAGGTTCGCGTTGGCCGCCGGGATGACCGGAGCGTCGGCGACCAGCCGGTCGGAGAAGATCTCGAACTCCCACAGCGAGGGGCCGTAGTTCAGCGCGCGGGTGACGGTCTGCATCCGCACGTAGCGGGCGGTCTGCCCGTCGAGGGTGATCACATCGACGCCGCCGTCGCTGCCCCCGGCGGGGGTCGTGTACGCGTCGCGCCAGGTGCGCCCGTCGTCGGACAGCTGGATGCGGTAGGCCTTCGCGAACGCCGCCTCCCACGACAGCCGCACGGTCGAGACCGGCTTCGACGCACCGAGGTCGATCTGCGCCCAGGCGCTGTCGGTGTTGTTGCCGCGCCAGCGGGTGTTCGGGTCGCCGTCGGCGAGCGAGAACACGAGGTTGTAGCCCGCGTAGCCGGAGGCCCGGGTGCCGGCGTCGATCGCGAGGTTCACGCTCGACGACACCGACAGCTCACGGATGCCGTACGCCGCTGCGTCGGCGTCGAGCAGCACCACGCGCACGCGCTCCGCCGCGGTGGGGGCGATCGGGACCTCGCTGACCCCACCGGTCGCACCCGTGACGCTCGCGCGGTCGGTCCAGTCGAGGCCGTTCGGCGACGTCTGGACGACGAAGTCGGTGGCGGGGGCATCCGGCGCCCAATCGATCGCGACCTTCGTGACCCACGATCCGCGGGGAAGGGTCTGCGCGACCCACTGCGTGCCGGTGCCCTCGGAGCGCCAGACCGTCGACGGGTCGTCGTCGCCGAGCGCGGCCACGGACGAACCGGCTGCGGTGCTGCTCGCGGCGAGCGTCGGAGTCGCCGGAAGAGGGCCGTCGACGAGGGCCGCGGTGACCGTCTTGCCGAGGTTCTCGCCCGACCCGAGGGCGAAGACGCCGTGCCGCGCCTGCCCGCCACCGGTGAGGGTCACGCCGACCCGCAGACCGCCACGATCGGGATTCGACAGGCTCACCACCGGCGCCTCGCCCCGCTCGTCGAGCACGACGAGCGCAGGCCGGTCGACCGCGAGGGTGCGGCCGTCGCCCAGGTCGAGCGAGCCGGCCGCGGCGAACGCCGCCATCGTGATGCCGGCTGCGGCATCGCGCACCGCCTGCACCTCGGTGTCGTTGCGCAGCGTGCGAGCGGTCGGCGCCTGGGCGTACGCCTCGACCTCGGCCGGGGTGGCGGCGGGCAGCACGGTGTAGTCGTAGGTGCCGGCCGTGGGCTTCGCGCCGTGGTCGACGACCAGCGAGAAGGCGTCGTGGCTCTGCGCCTCCTGCCCCTCCCAGCTGCCCGACTGCGTCTTGTTCGAGACCTTCACGTTCTGATCCGCGCCGAAGACGTACCCGACCTGGTCGTTGTACGCCCACGTCGCGCCACCGGCGTCCTGCCGGTCGGTCCCGGCGGCGACGGGGGCGCCGCCGACCGACGCGTTCGGCTTCGCGACGGCCTGGTTGATCGTCGTGTGCACCGCGGCGTTGCTCGTCGAGGCGATACCGGCGCCGAGCGCGACCATGCCCTGGTCGAACGAGAAGTACGCCTTGCGCGCCGTCGTGCCCGCGGTGTCGAGGGTCAACACGCTCACGCCGAACTCGCCGTTCGAGGCGCCCCCCGTGAACGAGCCGCCGTCGCCGTTGCGGCCCCGGTTCTCGAAGCCGCGCTCGGTGCGCTTCTCATCGGGCGCCGTGACGCCCGGGTAGTGGAACCAGTCGAACGACGGGCCGAGGTCGAGGTACTCGCGGTTGTCGACCTGGATCGCCGTCGACCCCATCGCGTTCCAGTAGACGGGGTTGCCGACCTCGTCGCGGTACGACGTGCGCAGCTCCGCGCCGAAGGTGCGCGACGAGTTCAGACGGGTGAAGATGCCGTAGTCGTCGCGCAGGTGCGACGAGAACTCCGACCGCCAGAAGTACTTGTTGCCGGTGACGCCGTTCGTCTCGGTCTCGCCGAGCACGCCGTCGAGCACGGCCTGGTAGGCGGTCGCGTAGAGGGCATCCGTCCGCACCATGCGCTGCAGGGGCTCGATGAACTCCGACGCGTGGCTCGTGATGCCGCCGATCGTCTTCGGCGGACGGTAGTTGAGATAGAGCATCCCGATCTCACCGCGGATCAGCCAGCGGGTGCCGTTCACGAAGTAGAAGGCGATCGAGTCGAGCTGGTCGCGCGTGAACGCGAGGCCGGTGCCGCGCGCGACGTCCGACCAGAGCGCGGCATACGTGAAGAGCACCATGCCGTAGCCCTCGCTGTACAGCTGCGCACCGTGCGCCCAGAAGCTGCCGTCGGGCTGCACGGCCTCCTGCACGGTGCCGGAGTGGTCGACGGCGATGGTCGCCACGATCGTCGCGAAACCCTCCCTGACCTTCGCGATGTCGCGGGTCGAGAGGGCCTCGAAGATGTAGTTCGAGGTGCGCCAGGCGCCGTTCGCGCCCACGGGATCGAGCTTGCCGGTGTTGTGCTTCAGCGCCACGGCGAGCGCCTCGGGGCTCAACTCCCCGCCCAGGAACATCGAGATGCGCCCCATGGCGATCGACTCGCCGATCTCGGTCTCCCACCAGTTTGTGTTGCCGGGGTCGACCTTGTCCCAGTGCAGCAGCGCCCGGCCGACGGCGTCGACGAGGCGGGCGTCGCCGAAGCCCGCGGCCTCCGGGTCGTTGTAGGCCTGCGTCATCGCGAGCATGCGGTAGAGCGCGGTGTACGCCGACCACACGCTGCCGTTCGCCGAGCTCGTACGGTCGGCGTAGTTCACGTCTGACCATGAGCCGTCGGCGTTCTGCGACGCGACGTAGTCGAGTGCCTCGGAGGTGCGCGCCAGGTAGATGCCGTTGGCGATGATGATCTCGTCGCCCTGTCCGAGGTAGTACTCCTCGAGGCGGTCGATGACCGTCGCCACGTCGTCTTCGGGCGCGGCGGATGCCGGGGCCGCGACGACCGCGGACGACCCGAGGACGAGGGCGATCGTGAAGGCGATGAACGCGGCGATGCGCTTCATGGCGTGGCTCCTTTGCCGGACTGCTGCATGAGGCCTCCGCGTTCGGGCGACGGAGGGGATCCGGGGTGCGCGCCATGACACGCGCACCCCGGGGTGGATCGGCCTGGGCGACCGATCGGTCGATCAGCCCTGCGCGTCGAGCAGAGCGTCGATCTTGTCGGCGGCGGTGCCGAAGGTCTCACCGAGGTCGCCCTCGCCCGCCTGCACCGCCTGACCCCACGCGTCGCGGAAGGTCTGCCACATCTCCGTCGCGTCGGCGACGTTCGGCACGTCGACCGTGAGCGGCACCGAGGCGGCGAAGGTCGACAGCACCGGGTTGGTGGCGAGGTAGTCGCCGGCGACCGCATCGACGTCGCTACGGGTCGGGAACTGTCCGGTGGTCTCGAGCAGCGCGAGGTCGTTCTCGGCGTTCATCGAGAACTTCACGAAGTCCCACGCGGTCTGCTTGTTCTCGCACGAGGTGTAGAGGCCGACGTTCTTCGAGTCACCGAACGTGTAGGTCTCCTCGGCCGCGGTGCCCTCGGCGGTCGGCAGCGGCACGATGCCGTAGTCGACCTTGCCGTCGAAGGCCGCCGCACCCCAGGGACCGGCGATGCCCATGGCCGCGACGCCGTCGGCGAAGGGGCCGGCCCACGCGTCGCCGCTGTAGGCCTCGGCCGACGAGTAGCCCTCGGCGTAGAGCGTCTTCCAGAACTCGAGCGTCTCCATGCCCTCGTCGCTCGTGAACGCGGCCTTCCCGTCGCTCACCAGCTGAGTGCCACCCGAGTTGGCGAGGAAGAACGGGTAGAAGTCGAACAGCGCGTTCGTGTAGTCGCCGGAGGCCGGCGGGTACAGCGCGAAGTCGGCGGCACCGGCGTCCTTGATGGCCTTCGCCGCGGCGAGCACGTCGTCGTAGGTCGCGAGTTCGGGGTTCTCGGCGTCGAGGCCGGCAGCGGTGAAGGCCTCCTTGTTGTAGTAGAGCATGAAGGGGTTGGCCTTCCACGGCACCTGGTACAGGTCGCCGTCGGGCGAGCGGAAGCCGTCGGCGGCGTCGCCGGAGCGCTCGGTGACGAAGGACTCGCCGTCGTCGAACGTCTTCGAGATGTTGACCAGGCCGCCCTGCTTCTGGAAGGCGGGCACGGCCGCCGGGGCGGTGTTGTAGACGAGGCACGGGGTGTTGCCGGCGGTGATGGCGGCGCCGATCGCGTCTTCCGACGACTTGCCGGAGGGGATCGCGGCGGCCTTGACCTGCTCGTCGGGGTGTTCGGCGTTCCACGCCTCGACGACGGCCTCTGCCCAGGCGATCTCCTGCTCGTTCGTGGAGTACCAGATGGTGATCGGGCCGGACGTCAGCTCACCGGCGTCGGCACCCGGTGCGCCACCGGATGAGCCGCACGCGGCGAGGGGAAGGGCGAGGGCGGCGAGGGCCAGGACACCTGCGTAACGCTTCATTGCGAGAAACTCCTTCGTTCGGATGCCTCGGGACGGCTTCCTGCTGTGGTGGGCGGCCTCGGACGACCGAACCGCCTGAGAGGTAGTAAACCGGTTTTGTTCGACGGTGTCAAGGGTGCACGAGAGTCTTACGCCGCTCCGCACCCCAGCTACTTTATTGCTCCGGTACGCGGCGCCACCGTGGCACTAAACGCCACTAAACACAGCCGTGAGTGTGCCGGCGAGCCAGGCCCGTATCGCCGGCGCCCGACGCACCCGGCGACCGAGGCGCACCTCGGGAAAAATACATGCACCTGAATCCAGTTCAGTCCGGCGGGCGTAGGGTGGAAGAGAAGGACGGACCGTCCGAGAAGATCTCCCGGCACCGTGCCCGCCCGGGAAAGAGCCCACCCATGGCCCAGTACGACGTCTCCGACCGCTCCGCGATCGTCACCGGAGCAGGCAGTGGAATCGGGCGCGCCGTCGCCCTCCTGCTCGCCCGGAACGGTGCCGCGGTGGTCGTCAACGACCTGAACGCCGACAACGCGAACGCCGTCGTCGAGGAGATCCGCGCAGCCGGCGGCACCGCCGAGGCCTCGGTGGGCGACGCGACCGACGCCGCCTGGATCGCCTCGTCGGTCGAGCTGGCCAACACGCTCGCCCCGCTGCGCATCGGCATCAATAACGCGGGCATCGGCGGAGCATCCGCCCCCACCGCCGAGTACGACGACGAGGCCTGGGACAAGGTCATCTCGATCAACCTCAATGCCGTGTTCCGCAACATGAAGGCACAGCTGCCCTCGATCCTCGAGAACGGCGGCGGCTCGGTGATCAACGTCGCGTCGATCCTCGGCAGCGTCGGCTTCGCGAACTCCCCCGCCTACGTCACCGCGAAGCACGGCGTCGTGGGCATGACCAAGAGCGCGGCGTTGGAGTACTCCGCACAGGGCGTGCGCGTGAACTCGGTCGGCCCCGGCTTCATCGACACCCCGCTGCTCGCCACCATGGGCGACGAGGCCAAGCAGTACCTCGTGAGCAAGCATCCGATCGGCCGTCTGGGCCAGGCCGACGAGGTCGCGAACCTCATCGTGTTCCTCGCCAGCGACGCGGCGAGCTTCATCACCGGCAGCTACCACCTCGTCGACGGCGGCTACACCGCGCAGTAAGCAGGCACCCCCGTCCCGCCGCGCAGGAGATCTCCCGCTACGAAGGCTCGCTTCCGCGATCCACTCCTTCGAAACGTGAGATCTCCTCGCGCGCGGGTGGCACAGCGCCGGGCGACACCGGGTGTTCACCTGTTGTTGGACACCGCGTCCATAAACCTCCATAGTGTTCCTGACAGCGTTGTCAGAATCGGGCGGCGCATCCCCCACCCCACCACACGGAGGTATCGCATGCCCCCCATGCGTTCGGCTGCCCCCAGCCGACACATGAGAAGACGTCGCGCGGCGCTGGCCGCCGGCGTCATCGCCGCCCTCACCGCATCGAGCGTGCTCGTCACGCCCGCGGCCTACGCCGAAGAGGTGTCGACCCTCACCCCGTTCGACGCCGTCGACCCGTTCATCGGCACCGAGATGAACGACGCGAACAACGCGCGCGGCAACGACCACTACGGCAACACGTTCCCCGGGGCCACCGTCCCGTTCGGCATGGTGCAGTCGAGCCCCACGACGTTCGAGACCGGCAACGGCCAGCAGTACGGCGGCTACGAGTACAACGCCGACCAGCTGCGCGGCTTCGGCATGACCCGCCTGTCTGGCACCGGATGCCGGTCGAACTTCGGCGGCTTCGACTTCCCGGTCATCCCCTTCACCGGCGCGCTGACCGACGGCGCGCTGCCCTCGAACCCGGCGAGCGCGATCGGCGACTACTTCCTCGACTTCTCGCACGAGAACGAGACCGCAGAACCCGGGTACTACGCGGTCGACCTCGAGAACGTGCAGGCCGAGCTCACGAGCACCACCCGCACGGCGGTCAGCCGCTACTCGTTCGACGCGACCGCCCAGACCTCGACCCTGCTCTTCGAGGCGGGCGGGTCGAACAACCAGGTCCACGCGTCCGACATCGCCTACGACCCCGCCACGGGCGAGCTCTCCGGCTCGGTCAAGGCCAACATCGTCTGCAACGGCGGTTCGCAGTACACCGCCCACTTCTCGGCGACCTTCGACCAGCCCGTCGAGTCGTTCGGCACGTGGACCCCCGCGGGCGTGCAGGCCGGCGGCACCACGGCGAGCGCGGCGGCCAAGCACGGCGCCGGCGCGTACCTCACCTTCGCCGACGGCGCCGACGTCACGGCGAAGATCGGCCTGAGCTACGTGTCGGTCGACGGCGCCCGCGCGAACGCCGAGGCCGAGACGAAGACCCTCGGCTTCGACGAGACCCGGGCGCAGGCCCGCGCGACGTGGGACGAGGCCCTCGGCACGATCGACGCGACCGGCGGCACCGACCGCGACCGCATCACGTTCTACACCTCGCTGTACCACGCGCTGCTGCACCCGAACACCTTCCAGGACGTCGACGGGCGCTACACCGGCTACGACGGGCAGATCCGCTCCGTCGAGCAGGGCCGCGACTTCTACGTGAACTTCTCGGGGTGGGACACCTACCGCGGTCAGTCGCAGCTGGTCGCCCTGCTCTTCCCGCAGCGCGCGAGCGACATCAACCAGTCGATCGTCGACATGGTGTCGCAGTCGGGCAAGTGGACGAGCTGGCCGACGTACAACCAGGTCCAGACCAAGATGAGCGGCGACTCGCTGCAGAACATCGTGGCCGCGACCGACGACTTCGGTTCGACCGACTACGACCGCGCGAAGGCGCTCGAGAGCATGGTCGCGACGCAGACCCTGCCGATGACGAACACCGGGCGGTCGGATGCCGTGATGTACGGCATCCACGGCTGGGTCGACGGCGACAAGGGCGGGGCGGCGACGTCGCGCACGATCGAGTACACGACGAACGACTTCGCGATCGCGCAGCTCGCGCAGCGCCTGGGCGACCAGGATGCGTACGAGCGCTTCTCGACCCGCTCGCAGAACTGGAAGAACGTCTTCAACACCGCACGCGGTCACATCGACGCCCGCAACCGCAACGGCTTCATGAACACGTCGCTCACCACGCAGGGCGCGCAGTTCGAGCAGTCGACGGGCTACCAGTACGGCTTCAACGTGGCGCACAACATGGCCGACCTCATCGCGCTGCGCGGTGGGAAGGATGCCGCGACCACCCAGCTCGACAGCATCCTGCGCGACCTCGATGCGGGCGCCTTCAGCGATGCGGCGTACATCGCCAATCAGCCGAGCTTCGGCCTCCCGTGGGTCTACAACTGGCTGCAGGCTCCGCACAAGACGACCGAGACGCTGTACCGCGCGGCCGACGAGCTGTTCACCACAGCGCCGGACGGCCTGGCCGGCAATGACGACCTCGGATCGTTCAGCGCCTGGTACGTGTGGGCGAACATCGGGCTCATGCCCGCGATCTGGGGCACCGCCGACCTGCTGGTCTCGGCGCCCATGTTCGAGCACATCGAGATCACGTCGATCGGGTCCGACCGCACGATCACGATCGACGCCCCCGGCGCCGGCGACGATCGCCGCTACACGACCGGGCTGTCGGTGAACGGCCAGGCGCAGACCGCGTCGTGGCTGCCCGCCGATTTCGCCCGCGCGGGCGGAACGCTCGACTTCACGATGGGCGCGGCGCCCGGCTCATGGGGCACCGGCGCCGACGACGTTCCCCCGTCGTTCCGCGACGGCGGCGACGCCCGCAACTCCGTGGGCATCACGTCGGACGGCGCGGTCAACATGGGAGGACTGGATGCCGGCGGTATCGGCCTCTCCCGGGAGGACCTGGCCAAGGCCGGTGTGACCGGCGGCGCGAAGCTCCCCCTCGGCAAGACGGGGGTCGAGTTCACGTGGCCCGACACGGTGGCCGGCGAGGCCGACCACTGGATCCCGAACGGCCAGGTGCTCGAGTTCGGCGATGTCGCGGCATCCGGCATCTCGTTCCTCGGTCTGGCGACCAACGGACCATCGCGCGGCACCGCTCTCGTCACGTACTCCGACGGGTCGACGAAGAAGGTCGACGTGCGTCTGACCGACTGGACGAACACGGGCGCCGAGCCGGGCAACATCCGCCTCGTGCCGCTCACGAAGCGCAACACGCTCAGCGGCGGCTCCGACACGGCGAAGCCGAACCTCTTCGCGACGGCGGTCGTGCCGCTCGACGCGACGAAGACGGTGCGCAGCGTCACCCTTCCGACCGACGTGACGAAGGGCATCATGCACGTGTTCGACGTGGCTCTGCGCCCCGTCGACCCGGTCGACCCCGAGCAGCCGGCCCTGCCGACGCGACCGGACGCGCAGGAGCCGACGGCCCCGACCATCCCCGCGCCGTCCGACATCGACGGCACTCCCGTGGTCACCGCCACGACCCCGTGGCGCTTCCACGACACAGCCGACGACCCCGCCGCGGGGCTCGCCACGAAGACCGCCTGGACCGCGGCGGACTTCGACGACTCGTCGTGGAAGACCGGAACGGGCAGCTTCGGCGCGAAGGGCGGCGTCCTCGCCGACCTCGGCGGCGGCTACACCCCGACCACCCTCGTCAGCCAGTACAAGCCGGGCGGCACGACGAACGTCGAGACGTTCTTCTTCCGCACGACGTTCGACCTGGATGCCGCGGATCTCGCGCAGATCACGCAGCTGAACGGCGAGCTCGCGTACGACGACGCCGCACGCGTGTTCGTCAACGGCACCACGGTCGCGGGCTTCGCCGACGAGCGCGTCGACGAAGCGACCGGCAACATGGTCTACGCCGGCGGCAACGGCTCGGCACCGCTCACCGGGACCTTCACGGTGCCGGCGTCGGCGCTGCAGGCGGGCACGAACACGATCGCGATCCAGGTGCACAACACCAACGCGACGAGCTCCGACGTCTTCGTGCAGCTGAAGAGCCTCACCCTCGCCGCGAAGGGCGCCCCGGCCGCGATCTCCGACGTGCTGCTGCACGTGGGATCCGACGAGACGCAGCGCAACCTGACGTTCTACACCGACCGCCAGGTTCCCGCGCAGGTGCAGATCGCTCCGGCATCCGCCCGCACCGGCGCCGGGTTCCCGGTCGCCGAGGCGCGCACGATCGACGCCGTCACCACGCAGGCCCGCGACGGCCGCTTCTCGAACCAGGTCGTCATCGACTCCCTGGCCGAGAAGACGTCGTACCTGTACCGGGTCGGCAACGCCGAGATGGGCTGGTCGCGCTCGTACGAGCTGTGGACCGGCACGTTCGACGAGTCGTACAGCTTCGTGTACCTGACGGATGCCCAGCTCGGTGCCTCGGGGAGCTGGCAGAACGACCGCGACCGCTGGGCCGCCTCACTCGGACAGATCGACCAGTACGAGAAGGACGCCTCGATGATCGTGAGCGGCGGTGACCAGGTCGAGACGCACCGTTCCGAAGACGAGTACGCCTCGCTGATCGCGCCGGAGCTGCTGAAGCAGCTGCCCTTCCAGGCCACGATCGGCAATCACGACAACCAGTCCGATCAGTTCAACTCGCACTTCTTCACGCCGAACCGCTCCGCGACCCACGGGTACGAGAGCACGGCGGGGCGTGCGGGCGGCGACTACTGGTACACCTACAACGGCGTGCTCTACCTCAACATCAATACCAACGCGCGCAGCGTGAACGAGGAGAACCATGCGGCCTTCCTGCGTCAGGTGGTCGAGGAGCAGGGCGCCGAGGCGAACTGGGTCGTCGTGATCATGCACCACTCGCTGTACTCGGCGGCGTTCCACTCGGTCGAGCAGGACGTCAAGGAGCGCCGGGCCGCCCTGGCCCCGGTGTTCAGCGAGCTGGGCGTCGATCTGGTGCTGGCCGGTCACGACCACATCTACACGCGCAGTTACCTCATGGACGGCACGACGCCCGTGGGAGACCTCGATGCGCAGGAGCAGTCGGGCGTGACGCTCGCCGCCGAAGAGGGGCAGGTGCTGTACGTCACCGGCAACTCATCGAGCGGCAGCAAGTTCTACGGTCTCGACGCGTCCTCCCCCGAGGCGGCGATCAAGGCGCAGTCGAACCAGCCGCAGTACACCGACGTCGACGTGACGCCCGAGGCCCTCACCCTCACGACTTACCAGACGATGGACCGCACGGTCGTCGACGAGGTGACGCTCACCCGCACGGTGAACGACGAGAAGGGACCGCAGTTCGCGGGCCTCCCCGCCGAGTCCGAGGTCGCGCAGGGGCAGCCGTTCGAGCCCCTCGCGGGCGTCACCGCGACCGATGAGGTCGACGGCGACGTGACCGCGACGATCACCGTCACGGGCACGGTCGACACGACGAAGCCGGGCGTGACCACGCTCGTCTACCGGGCGGTCGACCTGTCCGGCAACGAGACGGTGGTCGAGCGCACGGTGACGGTCACGGCGGTCGAGCCGACGTTCGGTGGCGTGCCGCCGACGCGCACGGTCGTCGAGGGCGAGGAGTTCGACGAGCGCGCCGGCATCACGGCGACGGATGCGAACGGGCTCGACCTCACCGACCGCATCGAGGTCGAGCTGGTGCGGGCGACGGGCACGGCTCGCATGGTCGGGCCCTCGGCCGGCGCGTACACGCTGGTGTACACGGTGACCGACGATTACGGCACGACGGCCGTCGCGCAGAGCGCGGTGACCGTGGTGGCGCAGGCCGACCCGACCGACCCGGGCACGGGCGGCGGTGACGGCGGCACCGGAGGCGGCACCGGCGGTGGCGCGGTCGGCGACGGCGACGGCGCGGCGGATGCCGGCGACGACACGCTCCCGGCGACCGGGGGCGAGGCGACGCTGCTCTGGATGCTCGGCATCCTGGCGCTGCTCGCCGGAGCGGGTCTCGTGATCCGCCGCCGTCCGGTGGAGAGTTGATCGCCTGAGGACGACGCAGGCCCCCCCGGGTGGCCGGCGGGGGCGTCGGGGTTCGCGGCGGGGCCCGCGCGCGGGGGGGGAGGTCGCGC